>CAZWRV010000001.1:0-148788 GCA_964636325.1 uncultured Victivallaceae bacterium
AAACTCGAAGTAGCGCAGGTATTCCTACCTGCGGATTGCGCAGACAGGAATGTCTGCGTTACTTGAGGCGAGTTTCAGGGGAGTGGCCATCTGCGAGATTCGCAGTTCTGTCGTTCAGAAACTCGATGGAGGGCGAAGCCGTGCTGAGCCGCGGTTGAGCTTGGCTCAACCCTCCGGAAGACGACAAAGATAACGACAAAGTTACCGACAAAGATGGGCAAGTTTCAGGGGAGTGGATGTTCACCAGCTTTTCTGGCGGTACTGCTTGTAGAAGTCCTGGCCCCAGCCGACGAGCTTGTCGTTCTCGAAGACGAGCGGCGTGCACTCGTCGCTGGTCCTGTTGCCGTCGGACCATTTGGCGCCGGTGTAGTAGAACCAGAGGTCCTTCTTGTTGTAGGCCTCGTTCTCCAGTGGGTCGCCCATGATTTCCACGACATCGTCCTTGGTCATGCCCTCCTTGAGCTTGACGAGGTTGGCGTTGTTGAGTTCGCGCTCGGAGTCGCAGGATGTCATGGAAACCAGCAGGAAAAAGGCGGATGCGAGGAAAAGGAACAGAGATTTTTTATCAAAGTCATTTGCATGGCGGCGAGGACAGGGAGGAAATTTAGGACGCGAAGGACAATTACGGACGGTTAAACCTAATTGCCGCAGTTGAAAATATGCTTTATTAATTAACACTCTCATAATAACGCAGTTATATGTTTAGAGGCTTTCAACGACACGGAGTTATTCGGGAACAGGCCTGGAAATCTGAAATCAGAATCCGAATTCGGGCTGTGAGATGCCCCAGTCATCCTCGCCCTTGCCGCCTTTCGCCTTATCCTTGGACTTCTTGTCCCTCAAGTCGGCCGCAGGCTTTGCTGTTTTTCCGCTTTTCGCCGAGGAGGACTTCTTATCCTTTGAGGCCTTGTCCTCATTTTTGCGAGGAGGCTCTTCCTTCACGATGTCCAGTTCGAGCTGTTCGGAGTCGTCCTTCGGGCTGCGTGAGGGCTTTTTCCCCTTTCGGATTCTGTCATTGGAATCATCGGCCTTTTTTGCGGAGGCAGGCTCCTGCCTGAGCTTTTTGGGGACGGGTCTTTCCTCCTTTTCTCGTCTGTCTTCCTCCTTTGCGGTGCGTTCTTCCTTTTCGGTCTTTGGGGGAGCTTCCTTCTTTTCATCTTTAGTAGGCAGTTTCTCCTTTTTCAGCTCCGCCGGCTCATGCTTTGCCGCATGTGCTTTCTTTTCTTCCTTATTGTCGGCGGGTTCCTTCGCGTCTTCATCTTCGGCATCGAGGGGTAGCTCGCCAGGATGCGGGGCGTCGGCTGGCTGGCCTTCGACTGCGGGCGGCAGGGGGGTTCCCTGGAGCTCCTCGGCGGTTCCGAGGAACTTGAAGTCGATGATGTTCTTGGTGGAGATCTTGAAGCCCTTGGACTTGGGCGATCTGAACGGGATCTTGCTGAAGTCGAGGGTGACCGACTTCTGCTTCTGGTGCGCCTTGGGCTCGAAGACGCACTCGTAGATGTAGTTTTCGCGGGTGTTGATGATTTCGAGCTTGGCGCCGGGCGGCGCGATCTGGTATTCCTTGTCGGTGATGAACTTGGTGATCAGCGTTCTTTTCGCGTAGCAGAGGTTGTTCTCCTTGTCGCGGTAGACGACGTTGAACACGGTGGCCTTGTCGTATTTGCAGAAGTAGAAGAGGCGTCCGACGAAGACCTTGTCCGGGATGGCGATGACCTTGTATGTGCAGTTCCTCTCGATGCAGAGGAGGCGGTCGAACTCGTTGCATGTGACGGTGTCGTCGCTCTTGACCGAGGTTCCGATGAGGCAGTTCTTGCGGTCCCATCCGACCTTTATGTTGTTGAGTGCGATCTCCTTCTTGTCGAACTTCTCGAAGGTCTCGATCTCGGTGCGGCGGGGATATTTGCCTGCGAACTTCTCAAGAAGGGACGAAATGTATTTTATCGTGTAGCTCTTGATGCGCTTGAGGTTTTTCTCGACCTGTTCGATGTCGAGGGCGATCTTGTCGAGATCCTCCTTGTTCTTGTTGATGTCGAAGAGCGATATTCTCCTGATGGGGATGGCGAGGAGCTTTTCGATGTCCTTGTCGGTGATCTCGCGCTTGAGCATGTGCTTGAATGGGTCAAGGCCGTCGCGGACCTCCTTGAGTACGAGATCGTAGGTCTTGCATTTCTCGATGCGCTTGTATATCCTGTTTTCGATGAATATCTGCTCCAGCGTCTTCTCGTGGAACTTTTCCTGGAGCTTCCCGAGTTCGAGCTGGAGTTCGGCGCGGAGGTATTCGACTAGGCAGTCTGTGTTGTGGCGGAGTATTTCGGACACCGTCATCATCACCGGGCGGTTGTCCTTGATGACCAGGATGTTGGAGGTGATGCAGACGGAGCAGTCGGTGTATGCGTATAGCGCTTTGAGTGCCTTTTCGGGCTCGTATCCGCGCTGCGGAGTGATTTCGATCTCGACCTTTTCGGTGGTGAAGTCGTTTATGGAGGCGATCTTGATCTTGTTCTTGTTGGCGGCCTCCTCGATGGACTTTATGAGGCTTTCAGTGGTTGTGGTGTCGGGTATTTCGCGGACGATGAGTTTCCTGCCCTGTATCTCGATCTTGGCGCGGAGGGTGATCCTTCCCTTGCCGTCGTCGTATTCGGAGACGTCCATGAGTCCGCCCTGGAGGAAGTCCGGATAGAGCTTGAACTTCTCGTCCTTGAGGTAAGAGATCTGCGCCTCGAGCAGCTCCTTGAAGTTGTGGGGCAGTATCTTGGTGGTCATGCCGGGGGCGATGCCGTCGCATCCGAGCATCAGGAGGGCCGGTATCTTGCACGGGAAGAAGACGGGCTCCCTGTTCCTGCCGTCGTAGGAGTCCACGAACTGAGTGATGTCGTCGTTGAAGAGCACTTCCTTGGCCAGCGGCGTGAGACGGCACTCGATGTAGCGCGCGGCGGAGGCGGGGTCGCCGGTGTAGATGTTGCCGAAGTTCCCCTGCCTGTCGATGAAATATTCCTTGTTGGCAAGGACGACGAGGGCCTCGTAGATGGAGGCGTCGCCGTGGGGGTGGTACTTCATCGTGTGGCCGATGATGTTGGCAACCTTGTGGAAGCGGCCGTCGTCGGCCTCGTGCAGCGACCAGAGGATTCGGCGCTGGACGGGCTTGAGGCCGTCGTTGACGTCGGGGATGGCCCTGTCCTTTATGACGTAGGATGCGTATTCGAGGTAGTTGGTGTTGATGAGCTTGCGCAGGTGCGTGTTGGCGCCCTTGATTGCGGCAAGGGCGACGCCTTCCTCGGCGCCGTTGTCCGGCCCGCCCCCGGCTCCCTTGTCGGCCGGGGCCGGCTCCTTCCTTTCTGACTCCTCGGCCTTGACGACCTTTCCGGGGGCCTTCTCTTCCTTGTCCTTGTCTTTTCCGTGCTTGGTCATGTCATACCAGGTTGTTCAATATGAAGTCCCGGCGTTCGGGTGTGTTGGCGCCCATGTAGAACTCGAGCATCCCGGGGACGTCGCGCATGTAGTCCACCGTTACATTTATGAGCCTGATGTCGGGGCCTATGAACTGTCCGAACTCCGAGGGGGAAATCTCGCCGAGACCCTTGAATCTTGTGATTTCCAGGGCCTTGTCGCCGAGTTCCTTGACCGCCTTCTGCTTCTCGTCCTCGTCATAGCAGTAGATGGTCTTCTGCTTGTTCCTCACGCGGAATAGCGGTGTTTCCAGTATGAACAGGTGGCCCGAGAGGACGAGCTGCTCGAAGAAGGTGAGGAAGAAGGTTATGAGCAGGTTCCGTATGTGGAGGCCGTCCACGTCGGAGTCGGTGGAGATGACCACCTTGGCGTAGCGGAGATTCTCCATGTCCTCCTCTATGTTGAGCGCCTGCATGATGTAGTAGAGCTCCTCGTTCTGGAATACGAGGTCGAACTTCTTGCCGAAGCAATTCACGGGTTTGCCCTTGAGCGAGAAGATCGCCTGGGTGTTGACATCGCGGCAGCTGACCATTGAGCCCGCCGCGGACTGCCCCTCGGTGAGGAATATCATGGACTCCCTGCCCTTGGCGGTATTGTCGCTGAGGTGGTGCTTGCAGTCCTTGAGGTTGGGTATCTTGAGCGCCATCTTCCTGGCCTTGTCCTTGGCGCCCTTCTTGACTGCCTGTATGTCCTTGCGGACCGACTCGTTGAGGCGGACCTTCTGCAGGATGATCTCGGCCTCGTCCCTGTTGCGGTGCAGGTAGTTCTCGACGGCCTGCTTGACGGTGTTGACGACCCAGCTCCTTATGTCGGTGTTGCCGAGCTTGTTCTTGGTCTGGGACTCGAATACGGGCTCCTTGAGCTTTATCGCGATCGCGCCGACGATGCCGTCGCGGACGTCGGATCCTTCGAAGTTCTCGCCGGAGAACTCGTTGATCGCCTTGAGGATGCCCTCCTTGAAGCCCGAGAGGTGCGTGCCGCCGTCGGTGGTGTGCTGGCCGTTGACGAAGGAGAAGTAGTTTTCGCCGTAGTTGGCGGTGTGCGTGAAGGCGAACTCGAGCGTCTTTTCCTTGTACGTGATTATCTTGTAGAGCTTCTCCTCTCCGACCTCGGTCTCGACCAGATCCTGGAGGCCGTCCTTGGAGTAGAACCTTTCGTTGTTGAGGTGCAGCGAAAGCCCGCTGTTGAGGAAGGCGTACATCCAGAGCCGCCTCTTTACGAACTCCATGTCGAAGCGGTACTTGGGGAACATCTGCGTGTCCGGGACGAATTGAACGAGCGTCCCGTTCTTCTCGTCGGTCTTCCCTTCCTTCTCGGAGACAATCTGGCCGCGCTGGAACTCGACCTTCTTCATCCTGCCGTCCCTGAAGGACGTGACCATGAAGCGTTCGGAGAGGGCGTTGACGGCCTTGGTGCCGACGCCGTTGAGGCCGACGGAGAACTGGAAGACGTCGTCGTTGAACTTGCCGCCGGTGTTTATGACTGAGACGCAGTCCACGACCTTGCCGAGGGGTATGCCGCGCCCGAAGTCGCGGACGGTGACGTCACCCCCCTCGCCGACCGTGACCTCGATCCTGCGGCCTTCGCCCATTATGTATTCGTCGACGCTGTTGTCTATGACTTCCTTGAGGAGGATGTAGATGCCGTCGTCGGCATGGGAGCCGTCGCCCATCCTTCCTATATACATGCCGGGACGGAGACGTATGTGCTCGAGGGAGCTGAGGGTTTTTATCTTGCTCTCGTCGTAGGTATGCGCTGTCTTCTGCTGGTCTGACATATCTTCCGTGAAATACTGCCGCCGCCCCCTTGGAATGCCTCGTCTGCCGGACTGCGGCTTCGATTGTAGATATATATAAGCTAAGGTTCCGTGTTTTTAAAGAATATTTTCAAATAAATTTGACTTAAAATTTGTAAGGATATAGATTTAAAGATAATGTAACCGATTATGATAAAACTAGGACAGGGGGGTCGGTTCCGAATCATTACGGCGGGTTGTCCGGAATCACGGAGCCGGGTTGCTCCTGCCGTCTCAAGCGCCGTCAACAACTCATGCTCACTGGCATAATAGCGGACATCCACAGCAACATCGAGGCTCTCACTTCAGTATATGAGAAGCTGAAGGAGCAGTCCTGCGATAACATCTTCTGCCTCGGCGACGTGATCGGCTACGGCGCCTCTCCGGTGGAGTGCATCGACTTCGTAAGGGAGAAGAACATCAAATGCATCAAGGGCAACCACGACCACTATGTCAACGCCGAGATCAACGACTCGAAGATGCATGAGTTCGCCCGCGAGGCGATTTTGTGGACCAGGCGCCAGCTTCCTGAAAGCTACCGCCAATGGCTCAATGATCTGCCGTTCAAGCTGGACATGGACGGCCTTACCTTCGTCCACTCCTCCCTCGAGGCAGTGGACGGGGCTTCCTGGCCCTACATACTGGGAACAGACTCCGCGCTCTTCCACTTCTTCCTCCAGGACTGCAGGTTCTGCTTCTACGGCCATACGCACATACCGCTCGTATTCACATACGGCAAGAGGAAGATAGACCTGGAAATGCTCAAGCATGACAAGCCCCTTGAAACCAACAGCTCCGTCAAATATCTCCTCAATCCGGGTTCGGTAGGCCAGCCCAGGGACTTCGATTCAAGAGCGTCATTCATCATATTCGACCATGATGCGGCCGTCATAAGAACCTTCAGGGTGGAATACGAGTTCAAAAAGGCTCAGAAGAAAATATCGGACGCGGGGCTCCCTGCGATGCTGGCACAACGGCTTTCCTTTGGAATTTGATTTTTTTTCATTTTTTCACTAGTCCTAGAGTTGAAATATGCCCCCTTGATTGTTATATTTGCTCAAATTGTTAATTTTAACAGGAGACTGGAATGAAGGCGATCTTTTCCCTGCCCGGCTTGTCACATTCAATTTTTCTTATTTCCGCCGCGATGCTCCTTCCCTTGCCGCTTGCCGCGGAAGACGAGGACGAGACTGACACCGACCGCTACTCGGTCGTCTCGCAGGTGCTTGACCTTTACTTCAACGGTTGGGGTGCCGAAGCCCAGAAGATAGCGCTTTCGAAAGCCGAGGGGCTGAAGAAGACCGGCGATGAAACTCTGGTACCGGCCGCCAAGATTCTTGAAATGCTGGCCAACAAGGTCAGCATGAGCGAGCAGCAGGCATTCGACATGACGAAAAACGACCCTCAGCTTTGGGCGCTGGCCTCTCTGGGATTCTTTGTCAAGTATCTGTCCCAGAAAGATATTCCGCAGAAGCATGTCCTGCTTCAGTGCCTGGACAACTACAAGAAGAACTACAAAACCGGCAGCGAACCTTCCGAGGACATCAGCAAGTGGGCAGGCAGGCTTGACGCCTGGTACAAGTGGTGCGAGGCGGACAGGCCTTTCGGCAAGGACCTCGAGCCTCTCCTTAAGAAGGCGTCCGTCTCATCATCAAAGGCCGCCCAGCAGCCCAAACCCGACGGTGCCGACAAGCCTGCCGCCGGCTATGCCTGGATATTGAATGAAAAGCTCCCGGACGGCGTGAAGGACATCGGGGAAATCACGCCGGACGAGTTCAAAGCCCTTAAGGAGGGCTACAAGAACCGCCCCAGGCCCCCTTGCCCAGTGTTCGACGAGGACAAGGAGGAAAACGTCAAGAAATATATCGCCAGCCTCCCTGAGGGCTTGCGCAAGGTCGAAGGCGAACGTTTCAACAACATCAGGCAGATTAAGGATTACATAGGCCAGATCCTCCACAGAAACCAGTATAAGAAGGGAGTAAAGCTGCTCAAGGGACAAACTCTCTCCGGCACCATAACCATGGCCAACGACAGCGTGGTTGTGCTCAAGGTCAGCAAGAAAAAGGCGAAGTCCTTCAGGTGGGACGAACTGGCGCTGCAGCAGTATATAGACTTCCTTGACTATTTCGCCCAGTTCAGCCTCAAGGCCACCGGCGGCGAGGTGAACAAGGACGAAGGCAAGAAGAACGCCGCGGAAATCTTCCTCCTGGCCGCCCTGCTCTGCGACTGGTATGAGAAATACGACGACGCCCTTAAGTTCGCCCGCAAAGGAATCGACCTCGCCCCGGAAAACAAGCAGAAGACATCTGTTTTGCTGCTAAAATAGCGACAATTTCAGATTTCCTGCCCCGTCCACTATGAAAAGCTTGAAAACGACTGGGAAATGCCCATGTGGCTTCTCAGGCAGGGGCACCGGAAATCTGAACTGAAATAACTTCCCGGGGGTCGGCATTTCACTGCTTTTTTATTTTCCACGGATCAGGATGTCTGTTTTTTCAATTCCGGGCTTGACAAACGGCTTGCCCCCGTTAAATTCCACCGCTGGATGCTTCACCAAACAAACAAAAAGGAAAGGTATTCCAATGGGAGCAAAGGAAGACAATCTCAAAAAACTTGAGAAGACGGCGCTTCTGGCGAACTTCGTCAAGAAGAACAAGGGTTCGTGGGACCACCAGAAATGGCTCGGTCTCCTGGAGAACCTGAAGCAGAAGGGCTACTACCCGATCGACGAGGATCAGGTCGGGCTCATCCTTGAAAGGAAGAAGGCCGAATACCTCGAGAAGCAGAAGGGCTGCTGCTGCGCCTGATCTGAAAAGTTCAAGCGCCGCCGGGTTCAAGGCTGGCTGCGATTTCCTCTCCGGAAAGATGCCGCCAGCGGCCCGGCGCAAGGCCGCCGAGATTCAGACCGCCTATGCTGACACGCATGAGGCGGTTTATTTTTATCCCGAAATGGGAGATGAGCCGCCTTATCTCCCTCTTTTTCCCCTCGTTCAAGGTCAGGAGGTAGCAGTTCTCATCCGACCGCTCAACCTTGAGCGCCTTGAGCACCTCCCCACCGTCCACAATCCCGCGCAGGACACCCTTCTCCTCCGTCCTGCTGAGCCGTCTTTCCAATTCGACTCTGTATATCTTCCTCACCTCGTGCCGGGGATGGACAAGCCGCTGGGCGTAGCCTCCGTCGTTCGTGAAGATTATCAGCCCCTCGCTGTCCTTGTCCAGACGCCCGGCGCTGAACAGCCTGGCATCCTTGATGCCGATTAGATCAACTGCGAGCTTGTCGGCATGCCTGTCCGAAGAACTGCATACATAGCCCCGCGGCTTGTTAAGCATTATATAATACAATCTCGCGGACGGAAGAACCTGGATCCCGTTCCTGCACACCATGTCGCCGTCTTTGACAAACGAGCCTGGCTCAAGCTCCTTTCGGCCGTTTACTGTCACTTCGCCGTCCCTGACGATTTCCTCGCATTTCCGCCTCGACGCGACACCGCAGGCGCTCAAAAACTTCACAAGCCGGACGGGATATTCCAGTCCGCCGCCGGAATTTTTATTGCCGTTGCGCATGAATAACTTACTATTATTAGTATAATGATGACGTATTTCAATAAGGAGTATAATCTCAACAATAGATATTTTAAAGTCAACAGAATATAATAATATCACATGGCGAACTATACTAATCGTCTCGAAATTAAATAAAACCACCGGCAGGTTCATCCCGGTGGTAAACATGATGGGGGATGAAAGATATGGAATCGTATGCAAACAACAAATCCCTCGGAAAGCTTTCCATCGTCTCGACGCCGATCGGGAATTTATCGGACATCACGCTGAGGGCGCTGGAGACGCTGCGGGCCTGCGACCTGGTGGTCGCGGAGGACACCCGCCGCGCACTCATACTCCTCAACCATTTCGAAATCAAGAAGCCAGTGATAAGCTGCCACACCTACAACGAGCACAAGATAACAGAGAAAATAATCGGCAAGATACTCGGCGGCGCGAACGTCGCATTTCTGTCGGATGCTGGAACACCATCGATCTCCGATCCGGGATATTTCATCGTCAGGAAGGCGGTTGAAAACGGCATCGAGCCGACTGTCATCCCGGGCGTTTCCGCGCTGACTTTCGCGGCCGTCGCTTCCGGCCTTCCAATGGACAAGTTCGCATTCTACGGCTTCCTGCCGGTCAAGCCGGGGCGCCGAAGCACCATGCTCAAGGAGATCGCGGTTGGCGGCAAGACCGCGTTCCTATTCGAATCGCCGCACCGGATAGGCAGGCTGCTGCAGGAAATCTGCGACAACATCGGGCCGGAAACCAGGATCGCCGTGATCCGCGAGGCGACCAAGCTGCACGAGGAAATCCTGCGCGGAAATGCCAGGGAAATCCTCGAAAGCTGCAAGGGGAAAAATTGGAAGGGCGAACTGACCGTGGGGATATGTCCCTCCTCTGAAACTTGAAAATCTTTGTCGCGATCTGCGTCGCTATCCTCATCCCCATCTTTGCCAGCTAGAGCCCGTCTATAAAAACATAAACATTTTTGTGGACGGGCTCTATTTACGGACCGCCCCGTATTTTCTGCTGGAATTCCGCTTTACGCGCTTGACAGCCCCTCCAAATCATATATTATTATATCATTTCAAGGGCAAGACGGAGGCGATTCGCCATGGAGATGTTGCAGATACTTTCCCATGCGCCCAAATATCTGGTGATCAAGGAGAACCTGAAGGGCCGGCTCGGCAGGAACGTCCTGCGCACCGGAGACAAGATCAGGCCTTTGGCGCTGGCGCGCGAGTTCGGCGCGAGCATGATCACGGTGGAGAGGGCCCTGCGCGAGCTTTCCGAGGAGGGCTACGTGAAGCGCGGCAAGGGTAACGGGACTATTGTCGTCTCATCCACGGGCTGCGTGAAGGAAAAGACGGCCTGCATGGTCATGTCGCCGAGCGGGCACATGTGGGAGAAAATATACGGCCCTCTTGTAAAAGGTCTGGCCGACCGCGACTACAGGATAGTCAATTTCCCCGAGGATTCCTCGCTGCTGCTCGGGAAGTGGCGGAGCCTCGTCTCCTCAGGCCCGGACATCATGATCATTGCGGCGAACAACGAGTTTCCATATCAGGTGCTTGAACAGAGCACTCTCCCGTTCCTGATATTCGCCCCGTATTTCGAGGGGCCGAGGCGGCATCCCGGCGCCTACATAATCCCCGGCTGGCACGAGCTCGGATTCCTGAGCGCCGCCCATCTGCTCGAAAAGGGATATGAAAGGATAGTTTTCTACGCTCCGGCACCGGACGACTGCGTTAACCCTACGCATCTGCAACAGAAGCTTGCCGGCGTGAAAGAGGCTCTTGCCGGATTTCGCGGGAAAAGGAGAGGACGCCCCGGACTGATTGCATGCAGGTCAGGAAGCGACAGCATCGAGCGTCTCGTCGAGGAGATTCCGAAATGGGGAAGGAACGCAGGAGTGATATGCTTTTATGACTTCCTCGCCTTGGACATCTACAAGGCCTGCCAGAGGCTCGGCATGTGGATACCGAAGGATCTGGGGGTCGTCGGTGCCTTCAACACGCCGTGGAGCGAATGCCTGACCCCCCCGCTCACTTCAGTTTCGATCCAGGAGAACCTGATTGTCGAAGAGGTTCTGCGCCAGGCGGATTCTCAAAGAGGCGGAACTTTTGTGGTTCCTCCTGTACTTGTGGAGAGGGAGTCGACAAGAAAAATCAACTGAGATGGAGGACAGGGAGGATGAGGAACAAACTTTTTGGTCGTCCACCATTCACCACTCGCCATTCACCATTCACGTTAATCGAATTGCTGGTTGTGATAGCTATCATCGCCATCCTTGCGGCGATGCTTCTCCCCGCCCTCAGGAACGCCAGGGAGAAGGCAAAGGAGATATGCTGCTTCAACAACCTTAAGTCGCTGACGCACGGCACTTTCAACTACTGCGACGACTTCGACGGCTATTTTCCGAACTCGAAGCCACTCTTCAACACCGCTACCACCGCCGCGTGGTACAGCTGCATCTCCGGCCAGAACGGAGGCTCAGTCTTTGTGGGGGCGGTCTATATCCCGCACAAGGGCTGGACTGTCAAGGATGGCAATCCGTATTTCTGTCCGACGAACAAGGCCAAGTCCGACAGCGGCTGGGGGGGCTGGACAAACTACGCGATCAACAGCAATCTCATCGGCGAGAAGAACGCGACGGTCAAGCCAGGCAAGGTCGTGCTGATCGACTCCTACGACGGTAACGAAGGCACTTGGTATTCCAACTCCGGTGCGCGTTACAGCTCTCCGTGGGTCGATACGTATCCGATCCATGGGAGGAACCGCTGCAGCCTTTCATTCTCCGACGGCGCCGTCATGGGCGTTTCAGTGCTTCCGCATCACGAGGCGCAGGCGGATCTCGGCGATATTAAGACTACATGGTTCTGGCCGGTGAAGTAGAGCCGTATCACAGGAGGGCGGGCGGATGGATGCTATGATATTCAAAAATAAAATAGGAGTTGTTTCCAACGAATGAAGAGGATCAATGTCGGATATATCGGTTGGCTGTCGCACGACGTGAATGACTTCTGCCGGGCTCACAGCGTATGCGATGTGAACGAGGAGAAGCTGCGCGGTTATGCGTCGAAGCACCCTGAGGTAAAGACCTTCACGGACTACCGGAAGATGGCGGAAGAGCCCGAGCTGGACGCCGTGGTAATCTCCACCCCGAACTGGCTCCACTGCGAGATGTCGGAGCTCTTCCTGTCGAAGGGCAAGCATGTCTTCTGCGAGAAGCCCATGGGAGTCAACCGCTCCGAGATGGACAGGATGCTGGCCGCACAGCGCAAGAGCGGCAGGCAGCTTGCGATCGACTTCGAGATGCGCGCCTCCTCCGCCTGCCGCAGGATGAAGGAGATAGCCGCGTCAGGGGAACTGGGAGGGCTGAAAGGCATCGAGTTCATCCACCACCGCGGCGGCTGGCTCGCCGAAGGGAACATGATCTGGCGGACAGATCCGGCAAGGAGCGGCGGACTCTACTTCATGGAGCCTTGCCACGAGGTCGACTTCTTCCGATGGATCATGGGCGAGATCACGCACGTACAGAGCTTCAAGACGCCGAACGTCCTGACGCAGTATCCCGAAAACATGCCAGACAACGTCTTCTCGCACTTCTTCTTCGAAGGCGGCGCGATAGGGCATCTCTCAACGACCCACTCGCTGAGTGTGTTCACCGCCCCGCTCGACAAATACGACGAGCTGGGGCACGACATGTGCTTCGTGGTGACCGGCGACGCCGGCGCGATGCGCCTGGACTGCATCGGCGAAAAGCTCCTGGTTGTGAAGTTCGCGGAATATCCAAAAGGAACGCATGGCAAACGAGTAGAGCTTGACCGGATCGAAACCTTCAAGGGGAGCGACTCGTTCCACGACATTGAAGGCAACAGGCTTGCCTTCCTGAAGTCCTGCGCCGAGGGCCGCCCGCACATCCAGGACGCCTACGACGCATGGCGGACGCACTGCGTCTGCCTCGCGGCCGAAAAGTCGGCGCTGAACGGATTCAAGAAAATCAAGGTCGACTACAGCTTCGGATAAGCTGGCGCCGCCTGCAAGATTCGCAGTTACTGATAGTCGCGAAATTGTATTGAGGCACCGACGGGTTCATCCCGGCGGTGAACATGACTGGGGATTCAGCAGGGAAATTGCCAACCTGCTCCCCCGTTATGTCCACCGCCGACGCAAGGGGAGATTTTAAATCATTATTTGTAAGTATATGGGCGATAACATCTTTCTCGAATATGACAATGCTCAGCACCTGGAGAATCGTGCAAGGGCTCTGGGGCAGCCTCAATTGCCGCTTGAGAATGACAACAAGCGCGTAGACGGCCTCTCTCAAGTCGATATCGGAATCGAGGGGAAGATCCCCAGACAACCGAATCGCCCTCTCCACCAGAATGAGCGCGAACTCCTGGAATATCCTCCGGTCCCTCACGGCGTTCGCATGGGCGAGGTTGTTCCGTGTAGGCTTGGTGCGTATCCCCATGTGATAGAGCCTTTTGCCAACGGACTCCAGGCTGGTGACGGTGTCCCTCAGGCTATCCCGGTAAGTCAACTGTGCGAACGCCATGCTCAGAAACTGATCCGTGCAGGAAAAATTATTGACCTTGTATTCCCCCTTGTATTTCTCCACGCATTTCTGAAACTCGTAGTGCGGAAGACACTCCATCAGCTGGGAAAACACAATCTTGCCCTTGTCCATCACCGATCTCCTTGGTTGAGATTTTACCAAGGCTCGATATGCTGCAAAATATGGGCCATTTCAAATCGTTTAATTGCATTATGGAACTTATCATATTGATTATAAGCTATTTATGAAATAAATCCCGAGGTCTGATCCCCCCTGCTTGAAGAAAAAGAAGAATACACCTTATCTTTTATCCAGCCTGTTGCGCAAATGCGCAGAACTGAATTATCCATAACCGGCCGCCGGTTATGAATAATTCAGGTTAGGATTGCTTCCGCCAGCATTTCGGCGAGTTCGTGTGCGGCTTCGACCACATCCTTCGAAGGTTCGGTTCCGAATTCGGTGCTTCCTGCCTGGATACCGACAAGAGTCACCTTGGTTCCGATAGACTTTTCAATATATCTGATCAGAAGCTTCATGGAAGGGTTATGCGTGGAGAAGGTGGGGTTGCTGATTCCCCCCCTGCTCCCGACAATCTTCAAGAATCCCGGCTCCTTTCCGAAATCCGAGGCGTCCAGGAAGACAAGGTGCGAAGCCTTGCAGGCCCTGATCGCACCGGTGTAGTTTTCGGGGGCGGTGTCGCCGTCGATGAAAGTCACCGGACAGGCCGGGGGTGTTTTCTTAAACAGCCTGGCAAGCTTTTCCGCGGCGATATGGCCGGCGGAATCGTCCCCGCGCAATCGCGAACCGGCCGAAAGAACAACCACCGATTCCGCTGAATCAAGTCTTCTACGGAGCTGGCTCCTGAGTCGGCTGCGGCTTTTCGGCGGACTCTTTCTTGATTTGGGCATGGTATACTGTGGTAAGCTTTTTCCTGTCGATCTGGGCCAGCTCGAACTCCGGGGTGGCTATCAGCGCGTCCTTAGGGCATGAATCCACGCACTGCGCGCAGAAGATGCATCTGTCCGAATAGATTACTGCGTCGAAGGCCTTGTCGGCGACCTTGTTGATCTCGATCGCCTTCGCTGGGCAGTCGCGGACGCAGGCCTTGCAGCCGACGCACTTTTCCGGAACAAACACGATTCTGCCGCGGAACTTGTCCGGCACGGCGGGCTTGACGAAGGGATACTGGACCGTCGACGGCTTCTCGAAGAATGCCGCTACCACCTCGCTTATCATCTTGCCTGGCTTTATCATTTTCCGAGGAATCCTTCCTTGATGATGAGGTTGATGACGAGCTGGGCGAACGCGAGCGGGGCGGCGATCTGCCAGCAGAAGTTGATCATCTGGTCGATGCGGAGGCGCGCCATCACAGTCCGGAGCAGGGAGATGATGCAGACCAGAACCATCACCTTCACAAGATAGGCGACAAATCCCACGACCGGCCCGAAGCCCATCCCGAAAGGAAGGAATACGGCGGCGATGACCGAACATCCGACCACCATCTCAATGCCGAGCGTGAGCCTGAACAACGCATAGAGGCGGCCGCTGTATTCCGTGAAGCTGCCTGCAACAATCTCGGTCTCCGCCTCGGGGATGTCGAACGGAACCTTCTCCAGCTTGCCCAGCATCGCCACCATGGATATGCAGAACCCTATGACGTTGCAGAGGCTGAGCAGCGGATTCTTCGAGTAGAATTCGGCGATGCCCGAAAGCGACCAGGTGTTCGCAAGCAGCGCCGGCGCCAGTATGCTCAGGAAAAGCGGCACCTCGTAGGCGAAAAGCTGCATCACGGACCTCACCGCGCCGATCATCGCGTACATCGAACGCGAATACCAGCCCCCGATGAAGAACGTCATCGTCGGAATCGTCAGCAGATATAGCACGACGATCAGATCTCCGTCGAAAGAATAGGGCGCAGTGGTTTTCCATACTGGAACATAGATGAAGGCCGCGACCGTCGCCGTAAGCGCCGCAACCGGAGCGAACTTGAACATGGTCGTGTCGGCGAGCTCGGGGACGATGTCCTCCTTCGATACAAGCTTCAGAAAGTCCGCGAAAGGCTGGAACCAAGGAGGCCCGATACGGTTCTGCAGCTTCGCGTGGAACTTCCTGTCGACATATTCCGCCATCATCGAAAACAAAGACAGAAACAGAAACCCCGGGAAAATGACTATATATAACAGAGGTAATAACGCCGCGCTCATAAATCGACCTTTTCGCTGTTGAAGTCCTGAACCAGTCCGAAAACCTAATGCGTCCCGACGGAAAGTCAAATCCTTCAAAGGAACTTCGGGACAGAATAAGATGGAGCGCCATGTTCCAAAGATTTCACCTCACCGGGGCAGGCGGACTCCCTTATTTTCGGCACTTTTTAAGCACGCATTTTGAAATTTGAACCAGCAGGGGTATTATACGCCGAACGCGCCAATGTAGCTCAGTCGGTAGAGCAGCTCATTCGTAATGAGCAGGTCGTCGGTTCGAATCCGACCATTGGCTCCATTTTTTTAGCCTCAATCTCCCTGAATACCAACGAGTTGCGAAAACAACCCTGGTCCTCCTGTCTACTCCTGTCTTCTCTTGATAGTACAATAAAAGCGCAAAATAGATACTTTGGTGTGCCCGAAGTGCGGAGGACGGACGAGGATTATCAGCTTCATCGAGAAGAGGGATCAGTCCGCCATAATCCAGAAGATACTCAAGCACTGCGGGATATGGATAGAGCCGGAGGAAAGGGCACCTCCAGCGGATGATTGCCACGTGGATTCCGTATATGTCCCCATTTAGGAGTTTCTGGCAAGCTTCTGATTTCCCGGCGCGGCGCGGTAGAGCCTGACACGCAGTTCCGGCCCTGAAAATCCCAGGTTCTCCCGGCATTCTACCATGCTGGTGGAGACCTCCCCTCCGAGCCCCGGCGGCCGGGGCTCGGAGGGGAACCTTCTGCGGACAGCCATGAGGTTTTTCCACGGATTCCGGCTTGAAATCGTCTTGAAATCAAGTATCTCCCGAACTATCTTCGAGTATGGAAAAAATCAAAATTCCTATCAGTTTTCCTATCAGTTTTCAGTCGCTTCCTCAACATAACATACCGAGGTGAAAATGGACTCAATGAAAAATATTCTTCTTGCGTCGGCATTGCTCTTCATGGCGCTGGCCGGAGTCTACGGCCAGACGGCTGCGGCGAAGCCGGCCGTAAGCGCCCTTCAGCCGGGGGTCTTCGACATACCTGAACTGCTGCAGAAATATTCAATGCTGCAGGCGCAGATTGCCGTTCTTGTCGCCTCGGGCAGGCATGCTGAGGCCGAGCAGAGGTGCAGGGAGGCCTTGCAGATCGTCCCGTTTGATCCGAACAGCAGCTACAATCTCGCATGCATGCTGGCGCTGCAGAACAAGCAGGACGAGGCCATGGAATATCTTGAAAAGGCGGTCGCGCTTGGCTTCAACAATACGGCACACATGGAAAAGGACAAGGATCTGGACGCGCTAAGGAAAAGGGAGGACTTCAAGAAGCTCTTGAAGAAGGCCGCCTTCGCCAAGCCCGATCCGAACGCGGGATGGAAATACAACCCGGAGCCTGCCGAAATAAACGACGGTATAGCGATGGTCACGGAGAAGAACACCGGCTGGGACTTCCAGTTCGGCATCTTCCGCAGCTTCTTCAAGTTTCCGGAGTTTAAGAAGGACACTCCCATTGCTTCCGGCTACGGCGAGGCCGGCGACCTTCTGCGGCGCTGGCAGTCGGAGGGGACTGCCGCAGGGAACCACGGTGACCTCTACGACAACCATGACGGAGACCATTCGAACATGAGCTACGGATCCTTCCCTCAGCTGGCGAGGATCGAATTCGGGGACGTCCCCAAGAGCAAGCGTCTGGCGAACGGGCTCCAGCTCATGTTTATCTACAACGCTCCGACGATAGGCAACGCGTCCGTGGCCGTAGTCGGGTCTCCCGCATGGCGTAGCATGCCGCGGCTTGCGCTCACGGAAGGTGCTAGAGCGCCCCTGCTTTACATGCAGTATATGAGCAACCAGATGTATTTCTATCCGGAGCACCAGGACCATGATCCGGGCAGGAACGGCGACGGCGGGGGTTACGGGGATGTGCTTCCGGCGAACACCCCCTACTACATAATTTCGCAGGGGTCGAGCGGTTCGGACAGGGTCTTCATGGACGCGGTATGCGCGACGATGGCCGCGTTCAGGCCCGAAGTCAAGGCGGAGCTGGTTGCGAAGGGGTGGCTCATGCCGGCGCTGCAGATGATTTTCCGCGCGTCGAACAAGATGGTCCAGAAGCCAGGGGAATATTTGGAGGGCAAGGCCCATCCGACGGTCTTCGACGGGTCGCAGCTTGATCCTGTGAAGATGGTCACCATGGCGCATGAGATGAAGAAGGAATGCCTTCCGCCGCTTGTCCAGCTCAAGGTCGTGGAGGAGGACCGTCCGCAGCCCGGCGTGGACTTTTTTGACGTCATGCCCGGGGAGAACCTGCTCGACACCCCGTGCGCGATCGCGAGAATCGCAAGATCCGTGAAGTTTGCGCGCAGGATGGTGGTCAGCGCCGAAGGCAGCGTGGATCCCGCCAGGCAGGATCTGAAGTTCCACTGGATCATCCTCCGCGGGGATCCTGAAAAGATATCGATCAAGAAGCTCAACGGCGCAGGGTCCGTAGCCGAACTGCAGATCAAATATCATGAGCGCAGGCCCGTACTTCCCGGGTCGAAGCTTGAAAGCGACAGGGTCGACATAGGAGTCTTCGTGGAAAACAGCAGATATTATTCCGCGCCCGCATTCATCTCGGTGCATTATCTGGGGAATGAAAAGCGGGTCTACGACGCCAAAGGGAATATCCAGTCGGTCGACTACGCCGATCCGGTGGTATCCAAGAACTATGTTGATCCTATGCTTGGCCTTTCGAAGGACTGGCGCGACGAATACCGCTACGGCAAAGACGGGAAGATGACGGGCTGGATCCGCGTGCGGAAGGACAAGACGGAGGAGTTCTCCCCGGATGGCGGCCTGATCGTGAAAAAAGATGCGGAGGGCGCTCCGCTTGAAGTCAAGAAAGTCCGATATAATGCCAGGCAAGGCGAAGGCGGCAAGGCCGCCGTCGAAGAGCAGATCATCAACTGAAAATGGCAAGTCTGGATGACAGATATCGGGGCATGATCCTGGGGACGGCAGTCGGCGACTCGCTGGGCCTGCCGGCGGAAGGGATTTCAAAGGAGCGCGCAGGAAGGATGTTCAAAGGCCGCCGGCGGCAGCTCTTCATTCTCGGGCGCGGCATGATAAGCGACGACACCGAGCACTGCCTCTTCGTAGTCCAATCCATTCTGGCGCATCCTGACTCCCATGAAAGATTCGCGCGACGTCTCGGACTCTGCCTGAAATGGTGGTTCGCGGCCCTGCCGGCGGGGGTCGGATTGGCCACGGCCCGCGCCTGCATCTGTCTGTGGATCGGTTTTGATCCGAAGGACAGTGGAGTCTTCTCGGCCGGGAACGGTCCGGCAATGCGCGCGGCGCCGCTAGGAGCGTTCTTTTTTTCCAAGCCCGAGGATCTGGACGCCTACGTCCGCGTCTCGACTTGCATTACTCATACGGATCCCAAGGCTCTGACCGGCGCGCTGGCGGTCGCACGGACCGCGGCATGGATTGTCCGGGACAACTTGCCGGAAAAGCCTGACATTGGCGCCTTCTGCCGCATGTTGAGGGATATTTCGTCGGATGATTCAGACTGGCGAAGCGTCATGGAGACAATGGAGGAGGCCCTGCAGTCCGGCAAAGAGGTGCATGAGTTCGCATCCGCCATCGGCTGCGGGAAGGCTGTGTCCGGATACATCTATCATACGGTTCCGGCCGCGCTATTCGCATGGCACAGGCATTTCGGCGACTTCGAGAAGACGCTCGCGAGCCTGCTTGACTGCGGCGGAGACACCGACACCACCGGAGCGATAGCCGGCGCACTTGCCGGACTGTCGGCAGGAGAAAACGGCATTCCCAAGGACTGGGTTGAGGGTATCGTGGAATGGCCGAGGAGCGTCCGGATTCTGCGCATGGCCGCAGACAGAATGGCGGAACTTGCGGAATGCGGCAAGTCCGCCGGCCCCGTGAAATATTTCCTGCCGGGGATCTTGCCCAGGAATTTATTGTTCCTGGCGGTCGTCCTCGCCCACGGCTTCAGACGGCTCCTGCCGCCGTATTGATTTCAGATTTCCCGGCAAAGTTACCGACAAAGAAGTTCAAGTTGCAGGAGGACAACCCTTCTTCGGTTGGATGCTACTTGCCGTTCCCGCCGAGGTCCTGGCTTCTGTCCGCGGGGATGCGGTATCTCTCTATGATTCCGGGCATCGCCTTTTTCGCCTTTTCGGCATCGAGGACGATCTTGTCCCTGTTCTCCAGATCTATCTCAATGAATCCGGTGTTGACCGCTTCGATTTTTGCGACTAGATCCTTCAAGTTCCTGACCTTCTGTGAGTTCACTGCGGTGACCGGGCTGAAGACCATCTCCTGGTATCCCATGTT
This sequence comes from uncultured Victivallaceae bacterium, assembly GCA_964636325.1. Classification (GTDB taxonomy): domain Bacteria; phylum Verrucomicrobiota; class Lentisphaeria; order Victivallales; family GWF2-50-93; genus CAZWRV01. Next base: position 19,869 of record CAZWRV010000001.1, read on the forward strand.
GACGTCGTCCGCGAGGACTTCGGAGATGATGACGACCTGGTCGCGATCTTCTGTTATCTCGCCGTTCTTGGCGAGGTTCACAAGCTCGTCCGGCGCCTTGTTCCAGTCGCCCCAGCTGTCGAGCAGGTTCCAGGAGAGGGGCATGAACAGCAGGCCGCCGGCGATGAAGTATGAGGGGCGGACATCGTAGTTCCTTGTGGGGACAAGCCTGTTGACGGAGGAAAGCTGGTAGTCGAGGTCAAGCTCCTTGCCTTCCCTGAGTATCTTGACCTTGCATGTGTCGCCGGTGTTCTTGTCAAGTATAAGATAAGAAACGAATATGCGTTCTCCGTCCCTGAAGGGCACTGAACCGTCGTCGGCGACCTGGACGCCGTCGACCGCCATCAGGACGTCGTTCAGCTTGAACGTGTCAGATTTCTTTTCAGTCGGAATGACTTTTGTGATCAGAATCCCTGACTGTCCGTCCTTCATCTTCGCCCATTTTCTGATGGCCGGATTTTCCATCGGGGTGAAGTTGAATCCGAACGCGGGGAATCCGTCGAATTTTCCATCGGCGATGTCCGCCAGGAAATGCTTTATGACCGGCGGCGGGATTGTGTAGCCTATGCTCTGCCCTTCCCTGACGACCTCGAACGCAATGCCTGCCAGCTTGCCGTCCTTGACGGCGGGGCCGCCGCTGTTGCCGGGGTTGATGGCGGCGTCGAGCTGGACCGAAAGCAGGAATCTTCCGCTGTGCGTGTAGTAAATGTATTCGATCCTGGAGACGACGCCTTCGGTTATGGATATGTTGTCGCCGCCCATCGGGTAGCCGAGGACGGCAATCTCGTCCTGGAGGAAGGGCAGCTCCCCTATCTCCAGGGCCTGGGTGTCCTTGAAGAAGTCCTCGTCGTCGACTTTCAGGACCGCGAGGTCGCACTGGTGGCCCGCGGCGACAAGCTTGGCAGGATACTTCCTTGGGTCGCCCTGCTTCCTGACCATGATGAACGTGGCGTCGGCCACGACGTGGGCCACCGTAAGGATCCGGTTTCCGGATATTACCGCCCCGGAACCGGTGCTGGAATCACGGACGCTCTGCCAGGGCTGGATGTAGTCCGGACGGCTTATTTCAGCATATATCTTTACTACCGAGGCTTTTATGCCGTTGTCCGTCGCCTGAAGGGACGGCGGCACGATAAGTATGAACGATATCAGAAGGGCCGCGGCCATGCGGTTGAAGAGCATTTCATGCATGGTTTCTCCTCGTTTGTTATGTTCCTCTGACAATAGTTTTCGTAAGTTCAAGTTCAACCGGATTTCCAACTGACATTCAATATTAAGGAGCCACTGCCTGACATTTCCGAATTTCAAAGGAGGCATTTCCGGTTTCGGCTGGATGTGGAATCTCGGGGGGGGGGTAATATTTATGCCTCAGTGTACGCGTTCATAAATACGGTGACGCTGGCGGGAGCTGGTAGAGGTCGGTGAGCAGCGCCAACGACGGCCGGTAGAAGTCTTTTTTCAGCTCCATCCCCAGATTCTTCCCATCAATTCGACATAAGGTAATTGCATAATGGGACAATTTATCATTGCATACCCAGCTTCGCCTCGATCTTTTCCAGGCGGGCGCGCAGTCCGGAGTTTTCCGCCCTGAGTCCGTCGTTCTCGGCCTTGAGGGTCTTGACGGCGTTGACGAGGGGGACGACGAAGTCGGAATACGAGAGCATGTATCTGTCGGCCTTGTTCTGGGGTTTCGCGAGGCCGCCGAATTCGATTCCGAGCTCGTCGCAGGCCCTTTCGACTTCCTGCGCGACGAACCCCTGGCGGAGGGTGTCCTGCCCGTTGTAGCGGAAGCTGACGGGACGCAGGCGTTCGACGAATTCCAGGCCGACATGGCAGTCCGATACGTCCTTCTTCTCCCTCGAGTCGGAGTAGTTGAACCAGTTGACGTATCCGCCGATGGCTGTGACCGCGCTGTTGCCGATGATGACCTTGTTGCTGGCGTTGACCTTGGCGTTGTAGCCGATGGCGGTCGCGTTGGAGATGGTTCCTGCGGCCTCCGTTACGTCGGCGCCCCATCCTATGAAGGTGTTGTATGAGCCGGTCGTGAGCAGCTTGCCTGCCTGGGAGCCCAAGGCTGTGTTGTATGACGCGGTCTTCGCGGTGAAGTCCCCGTTCATGCTGTAGAGCGCGTTCTGTCCGACCGCGGTGTTGTGCGAGCCCTGGGTGTTCGTGTAGAGCGCCTGGCTTCCGAGCGATGAGTTCGAGTCGCCGGTGGTGCCCGAGACCATGGAATCGAATCCGACAGATGTGTTTGATATTCCGTCGGTTATCTTGTAGCCGCTGCCGAGACCCACCAGCGTGTTGTAGTAGCCGTCTATGCCTGTCGAATGGCTGAAGTAAGCCCCGCCGTCGCCGGCGACGAAGTTTCCGGGCATGGAGTCCTTGCCCTTGTGAAGCATCTTCACCGTTCCAATCATGACATAGCCGCCCTCCTGTATGGTGACGTTGGTGAATGTCCCCGAGCTGCCGAGGTAGACCCAGTTGGGAGTGCTTGTCGTGCTGGTGTTGTAGTAGATGCCCTGGGGGTCGTCGGTCTGGTATACGATAAGGCCCTGCGCGGCAGTTCCGCTCCTTAGCTTTCCGCCGTTGTCGAGGAGGCCGCCGGCCAATGAGGCGTCCGCCGTCGTCCTCTGTGCCTGTGTCATCCGCGGGATCAGGAGCCCCCTGCCGTCGCCGGTGGACGGCGAAGCCACGTCGAGCATTGCGTTCGGATTGGGATCGGAATTGTCGCCGTTGACCGCGACGTTCTGGGCGAAGGCACGCATGCCAGCACCAACAATGAAAAGCATAGCCAGAACAATTGCATAAAAGTCTTTCGTCCTCATCAGCAGCCTCCGTCTGTTGTTGCCTACATCCGAATATGGGCGGACTTTATTTTAATGACTGTAGCCTGCTTATGCAAGCAGGTTTGAGGAGGACAAACAAGCATACGCGCATGACCGTTTTATCCCTGATGCTGTGCGAGTAGCCGTTCTTCAGCGAGATGGATTCAAATGTGTGAAATGCGGATGGGAGCGCTCGATGCTAAGTCGTGATGATCCCAGAAAAATGCTTGAGCTGCACCATGTTCGTCATCACAAGGATAAAGGCGGCAATATCGTTGACAATCTTATTACCCTTTGCAATGTCCACCACGATGAAGAGCATAGGAAAAAGCCATGAGTTTGCATGTGTAGATAGCAACAAGTAAAACTCTTCAAAACTAAGGTAAAAGTGAATTCAAGCCTTTCAGGCGTCCGCTTCGGGATACTGGCTGGCCGACTCCTTTTCGATGGGCATCTGCGAATTTTTCATTTCGACGTCCATGGACAGGTATATGACCGCCATGGAGAGGATGTTTCCCGCGCAGAGGGATACGGCACCTATGAGATTGCCGCCGAGCCCCGAATTCAGCGCGAAGAACGATACCGTGGCGACTGCGGCGAGGTAGACGGCCTGCCCCGCGATCACCGGCACGGGCTTTTTCCGCAGCGCGGCCCAGCCCTCGGCGTATGAGCGCATTGCGACGAAGAGCGGAAGGATCAGCAGCGAGACACCTGTTGCCCATACCAGCCCCATGTCGGCGGGGGGGATTTTCTGCAGGTTCGTGAAATACCAGCCGCAGACGCCCGGCAGCAGGAAGATGAGCGGGAGAAATCCGAGGACAAGCCCGCTCGCGGCTATGAAGAAGCTAGGGTTTTCCCTGTCGGGAAAAAGGCGCCCTTACGGCGCGCAGGAGCTTGAGTATGGCGACTTCGCCGAAGTCGCCACTGCCGCTTCCGGCGAAAGCGGCATACTTTGACAAAAACGTTTTCCAAGTTGCACCGTAAGGGACTAAGCTTCCCGTTCTCCCCCTTCCCGCGCCCGAAGGCGATGGTCAGCGCCTGCACCCTGGACGCCGCGAATGCAACAGGGGTCACCAGGCCGATGACCGCATAGTATACCGGCAGCGTCCTTTCCGGCTGGAACGCGCGCGCGGCGAACGCTCCTATGATATAGGTTGAGAAGCAGTGGAACATCCTTCCTATTGAGAAGCTGATCGTGAAATAGGCTACCTCGCCGAAGGACGGCTTTTCATTGCCTTCGCGCAGCCGGACGACATAGGGCCACGCATAGTATTTGAGTTTTTCCGGCACGGTTTTACGCCTATCCCCGCGAGAGGCCGGCCTTTATCGCCTCCGCGATGTCCTCCGGCGTGAGGCGGAATCTCCTTCGGATGCCTGCGACGGTGCCGTGGGGGATTATACCGTCGCCCCAGCCGAAATGCATGATCTGCCTGTGCGGTGCGGAGACGAGGATTTCGTCCACGCAGCTCGCGAGGCCGCCCTTCATCTGCGAATTCTCGATCGTTGCGACGGGCATCTTGGCCGCGGCCTCCCTGAGCAGGGCCTCGTCGAACGGCCTGATGAACCTGGTGTTGACTATCCCCGCGGAAATACCGTCCCTGCGCAGGATCTCGGCCACCTTGACGGCGGTCTCGAACTCATGGCCCAGCGACCATATCGATAGGTCGTCGCCGCCGCCGATCCTCTCGGCCCTGCCCCACTCGACGCCCGGAGAGACGGGATCCGGCGCATAATCGGAGCAGACCGCCTTCGGGTATCTGATAACAACAGGGCCGGCGTGGGAATAGGCCGCAGCCAGCATCCTGCGCAGTTCACAGCCGTCCTTCGGCGAGAGAATCGAGAGGTTGGGCATGCTCCTGAGGAACCCCAGATCGTGGATGCCGTGGTGCGTCGGGCCGTCCTCGACTACCCCGGCCCTGTCGCAGCAGAATATGACCGGCAGGTTCTGCAGGCAGACGTCATGGAAGATGTAATCCAGCGCCCTCTGCAGGAATGTGGAATATATCGCGACAATCGGCCTGTAGCCCTCCGCCGCCATACCTGCAGCGAAGACAACCGCGTGCTCCTCGGCGATTCCGACGTCGAAGAATCGGTCCGGAAACTTCTTCGCGAACTCCGAAAGGCCGGTCGCGTATGCCATCGCCGCGGCGACGGCCACGACATCGGAATGCCTGGAAGCCAGATCCAGCGCCGCCTTTCCGAAGACCGACGAGAATGTCGCCGCTTCCGAGGATCCGTTCATGAGCCCGGTGTCGGGGTCGAAGCTGGAGAGGCCGTGGAACTTTTCAGGCGCCGCCTCCGCAGGGCTGTAACCCCTCCCCTTCTCGGTGTAGACGTGGACTATGGCGGGGCGGAGGTCGGCCTCCCTGACCAGGTTGAAGACCTTCTCGAGCTCCCTTATGTCGTGGCCGTCCACGGGGCCGAAGTAGCGCATGCCGAGCTCCTCGAAGATCACGCCGGGGACGATTATGCTCTTCGTGGCCTCCTCGATCCTTGCGATGATCTTCGTGAGTCGCTCGCCGATCCGCGGTATGGAGATGATGCAGTTCCTGAGCGCGGTCTTGAACTTGTTGTAGCCCTTTCCTGTGATGATCCTGTTGAGGTGCTGCGCCATGGCCCCGACGTTGCGGGAGATCGACATCTTGTTGTCGTTGACGACGATGATGAAGTCCTTCGTCGTTTCGGAGACGTGGTTCAGAGCCTCGAGCGTGACGCCGCAGCTGAGCGAGCCGTCGCCCACGACCGCTACAACCTTGTTCTTCGCGCCCTTCCTGTCGCGGGCTACTGCGAAGCCGAGCGCGGCGGAGACGGCGGTTCCGGCGTGCCCCGCGCCGAATACGTCGAACTTCGACTCTTCCCTGCTGAGGAAGCCGCCGCAGCCGCCGTCCTGGCGGAGCGTCTTGAAGAAACGGCGGCGGCCGGTGAGCAGCTTGTGCACGTAGCCCTGGTGCCCGACATCCCAGATTATCTTGTCATCGGGCATGCTGAAGACGCTGTGCAGCGCGATCGTGAGCTCGACGACCCCGAGGTTCGGCGCGAGGTGGCCCCCGTTCCGGGATATCACTTCGAGAAGCTCCGCGCGGATTTCGCCGGCGAGCCGCTCCTTGTCATGGATGCCGAGCCTCCTTAAATCTTCCGGGGAGTCTATTCCGTCGAGGAGGGGCTTTTCATTTCCTTCCGCCATGATTAATTTTTGACAGCTCCTGAGGACTTTTTGATGCGTTTTATGTAGGTTTCGTACCACCTGTCGCGGTGTTCCTTGTTTTCCGACAGGAACTTTTCCACCTTGTCGAACTCCTTGGACTCAAGCATCTTCCTGAATACGGACAAGGTCTCTTCGAATCTGCCGAGCGCCTTGAGCACGGCCGTCCGGTTGTGCTCGATGATCTCGCGCCACATCTGCGGCGACGACGAGGCCGTCCTGGTGCAGTCGCGGAAGCCGCCGGCGCATCCGAGCTGGCGCAGCTTCTGCCGGGACTTTTCCAGGTCGAGGACCGCCCTTGCGAGGGCCGACGAGACGATGTGCGGCAGATGGCTTGTGTGCGCCACCAGCAGATCGTGTTCGCGGCACTCTATCCCGATCGGCGATGCGCCTGCGTCCTCCCAGAGCCTCTTGATCAGCTTCACGGCCCTTTCGGAGTTGCCTTCGGCCGGGGTAAGGAAGACCACCGCGCCGTTGTACAGGTTCGCGTAGGCCGAGCCGGCGCCGCTCTTCTCCGAGCCGGCCATCGGATGGCTGCCCACGAAGTCGACACCCGCCTTTTCGAGCGCCGAGGCCACCTTGCCCACAACGGCCTCCTTTACGCTGCCGACGTCCGTAACGACCGAGCCTTTTCTGAAGCAGTCCTTGTGTTCGAGGCAGAAGGCCACGATATTGGGCACCGGCAGGCAGACCACTGAAAGGTCCGCCTCCCGCAGCATGGGGGCGGGATCGTCGTAGATCCTGTCCACGGCGCCGGACTTGAGCGCGACGTCCCTGGACTCTTTGCTCCTCGACCATCCGAGCCTGCGCCATTTCGACTTCTTCAGGGCCAGCCCGAGCGAAGTCCCCAGCAGGCCAAGCCCGACGATCGCCAGATTCTTCCTTGTGTTCTTCTTCATATTTCAAACTGCAGTTTCCAGTTGTTTACGCTTCGGACGACACCCATATCAGAATGCCTAATCCGTCAAAATCAAGCATCAGGAATATTTCCGCAAAAAACTCTGTGCACTATGGCATTTTCCATTATGGATGGATAACATATTTTCTGTCTTGTTCGCGTGTTTCACAGGCAGGCTTCAGAGATAATGTCGAACTGCGGAGGTCTCAGTTTTGCCGGTCGGAAACTCGATGGAGGGCGGAATTCTTTGTCGGATTGCAAGGAGAAAACCATGCGCTACGAAATGATGCGGCCGGGGCAGATCCAGGAGGCCATAAGGAAGCGTCTTCCGCTGCTGGTGCCTGTCGGGGTGATTGAATACCACGGACACCAGAACCCGGTCGGGACGGACGCGCTGATCTGCCAGGGTCTGGCCCACGAGATCGAACGAAGGATCGAATGCGTCATCGCGCCGACGATCTTCTACGGCTACACCGGCGAATGGGCCGCCGATGAGAAGCTCGGGGAAATCCACATCGGAGGCGACGCCCTGTACGGATTCGTCAAACCGATACTCAAGGCCTTCTTCAGGCAGGGCTGGCATCGCGTCTATGTCATATGCCACCACCAGGGCCCGCAGGGCGTCACGCAGCTGTCATACCAGCGCGCCGCCACGGAAAGCGCGATGGAGCTCGCCCGCGAGGAGTCCGGCGCCGGATGGTACCGGGACCACAACAAAGGCCTCGCACCGCGCTGGTTCGCGACGATGCGCGTCGTCTCCGACTCAGAGTTCGCGCCGGGCTTCGGCGGGCACGGAGGAAAGGACGAGACGTCTGCGATGATGTACTTCTACCCCGAAAGCGTAGACATCACTGAACTCAAAAGGATGAAGCCCATGCCATACTGGGCGAAGGACGCGCCGCAGGCTTCGGCCGAGCACGGCCGCGCAATCGCCGAAAAACTCGTCCAATCATGGGTGGAACGGCTTGAGAAGGATAGGAAGGTCCAACGATGACTTATAACCTGAATTATTCATTGCCCGTGAACAATTAAGGATGGAAGTAATGCAGCGAGACAAAACCCGTCCGTGAGGCGATCTCGCCTATGGGCATCTTCGTGCCGAGGAGGAGTTCGGCGGCCTTGTCGGTCCTGATGCTGTTCAGATAGGCCATCGGCGGCTTTCCAACTTCCGCGGCGAACCTCGCCGGAAATGGCCAGACCACAAAAAAACTGCGCTCAAAGCTCCATGAAAATGGAGCTAATACAAGAATAATATATAATAATAATTAATTTCTAAAACATATCGCATATCAATATTGAATTATCCTTCGATACGAGTTAAATATAATTATTAATATAGATTATTTTACAAAGGAAGAGGTATGCAATGCAAGAGAAATCCATTCCCCGGATCGGAAGAGTGATTTTATTCGCCTTGTCGGCACTCGTCTTCAGGTTCGCTACGGATGCGTCCGCCGGAACGCCAGTGGCGGCCGGCGGCAAGGCGCAGTGCACGATAATTTCAAACGGGCACAAGGATCAGGCCGAGGAGTTGCGCAAATATCTGAAGAATATAACCGGAGCAGAAATAGGAATCACCGAGAAGTCGGGGGAAAGCCGGACGCCTGCGGCGATAGTATTGGAGATTTCCGACAAGATCAAGGGTGCCAGCGGCAAGGCGACTGCCGCGCAGGCCTACAATCTCAGGACGGAAAAGGGCGTCCTGACGATCAGCTCCACGACCGAGCGCGGACTGCTCTACGGCGTATACGGTCTTCTCACAGACCATCTCGGCGTCAGGTTCTACACGCCGGAATTCGAGGTTGTGCCAGCGAACTCCGAACTTTCGCTTCCGGATCTGGACGAGACGCAGGAGCCGGGCTTCCAGTACCGCGGCTACGTCTACAATCCGCTGGCCGACAAGAAATGGCTCTACAAGATAAGGGCGGGCGGCCTGCCTACCGACAGCCTGACCAGCGGACACACCTTCTACCAGTGGATAGATGCAGAAAAAAACTTCAAGGATCATCCTGAATGGTTCGCCCTCAACAAGGGCGGCAAGCGCGAGAAGGACTGGGGGATGGGCATCTGCGGGACAAACAGGGAACTTGCCGCCGCCCTCGCGAAAACCATGGTCGAGCGCTACAAGAAGGAGAATCCTGGCGACAAGCCCGAAAAGCGCTTCCTCCCGATCGCCCAGGGCGACGGGTTCACGCCCTGCTTCTGCCCCGAATGCCGTGCGCTCGTCGAGAAGGAGGGCACGGAGGCGGCTCCGACCATACTCCTCCTTAACACAGCACTTGAGGAGGCGACGAAGACCTGCCCGAACCTCAGCGCGATCACCTTCGCCTACTTCAGCACTCTGCCGGCGCCGAAGACGTTGAAGCCGCATAAGAACCTCTGGATCAACATCGTATCAAGTTCTATTTCCCTGAACCAGGCGGGCGATCAACTCAACGCCATCCAGGGAATTCCCGCGAACCGCTACTACGAACGGTCCATAATTGACTGGTGCAAGATCGCGTCCGGCGTGACAATCTACCACTGGGACGGCGTCGACCAGGGAAACAGCGAGTATTCGGAATGGCCTAACCTTTTCCCTCACTGCAGCGACATCAAGTTCTGGCACGAGGCCGGGGTCGCAGGCGCGCATGTGGCCGGCAAGTGCAACTGGGGCCCTCTCAGCGAATATGTATGGTTCTCCCTCATGTGGAACCCCAGGCAGGACACGGAAGTTCTCGTGAAGGACTTCCTCAACGGCTATTATGGGGCGAAGGCCGCCCCCCTTCTTTGGAACTACCTGGTCTACGTGGACAAGCTTCGCAAGGAAAGCGGCTATGGCTGCCCGACCGTCCGATGGTCGAGCTGGGCCGAGATCATGACCGACAAGATATTCACTCCGGACAAGCTGTCGGAAATGGACAGAATGATTGACGAGGCGATAAAGGCGGCGTCCACCGAAAGCAATCCTGACTACCTCAAGCATGTGACGATGGCGAAGGCCGCCTCGGTCGACCAGCTTTTCCTTTCAAGCGCCATGCGGCTGCCGTTCCAGGAGGTGAAGGACAAGGCCACCGGGAAGGACTGGGTAGTGCACGGCGGCGACCTGAACGCCCCGGCTCGGATCGACAGGCTCGCGCAAATCGTCGACCGGCCCAGGATGTATCATCCCGTCGAGATCAGGAAGACCTGGATTGTCCAGAAATACGGCGGACCAGCCTGGAAAATATCATCCAAGGATATTGTTGCCTCCATCGTCCCGAACCTCAACGGCAGGATTGCGAGCCTCATTCACAAGCCCAGCGGAAAGAATATATTTGCAATGGATGAAACGCAGGCCGGCTACCAGGACAGGATGCCCGGGATGACCAAGGTGTGGACTGTCACGGAGGAAAAGGAGGATGCCGTCAGGACCAAGACAACGATAGGGCCGGTCGAGTGGCTCAGCTCCTTCGGCGAACACGTCTTCCACAGGAACGTATCCTTCGACAAGGACGGCGCGCTCGTCGTCGAACGCAGCTTCGAGGAGCTGCGGAAGTCTTCGGCGCCGATGCCGGCCGAATGCAGGTTTTCCGCGGCATGGCCGCTGGCGCTTCCGGAGCCCGCGCTCGGCGTGCTCGGCATCCGCGGCGGGGGCATCGAGACATGCGTCTCGTTCGAAGGGATCGATCCGGCCGGGCCTGCGCCGGTCAAGAGCATGCGCGCAAAGGAACGTCTGGCGGCGGACTGCCAGAATCCCCTCTTCGACGAGACGAAGGAGATGGATGTGAAGGGCGAGATGGTCTTCAAGGTCGAAAAGCCTGAAGGAGATCTCTCGGTGCAGTTCGGACGCGGCGACGGCATCCTGGTCGAACTCAGCACCCCCGCCGCCGGCTGGGACTCGGTCACAGTGAAGCCTAACGCCGCGAAAAAGACGCTCGAAATCACATTCACCGGCGCCGCCGTCAAAATGCCCAACGAAGTCCATAAGAAGGAATTCCCCGCCATGCGCCTGCTTGTCAAGGAGACAAAGAAAGTCGAGGCCGCCGCCAGAAAGACGGAAGCGCTTGGAAAGATTCCACCGAAAATAAAGAAGATCGGTAAAGGCACGGCCGTCAACGAGATCGACGGTGCTGAGATGGTATGGATCCCCGCGGGAAAATTCATCCGCGGAAGCAAGGACGGAGTCGGCGGATCCGACGAGCGCCCGCAGCGGGAGATTCATCTCGACGGCTACTGGATGTATAAGAACATGGTGACCCTAGGCCAGTTCAAGAAGTTCATCGCCGCCACCGGAAGGAAGATGCCCGAGATGCCCTGGGGCCAGTCCATGATGCTCGACAAGTCCGCGTCCGAAGACCAGTATCCCGCGCTTCTCTCCTGGTTCGAGGCCGACGAATATGCGAAGTGGGCGGGCGCTGCACTGCCCACCGAGGCGCAGTGGGAGAAGGGCGCGCGCGGAACCGACGGCAGGGAATATCCGTGGGGGGACAAGTGGGAGCCGGAAAAGGCGGTCGGTATCGAACGCACCCTGGAGAAGTTCCAGCAGGGGATCATGCCCGTAGGGAGCACCCCCGCAGGCGCAAGCCCGTTCGGTCTGATGGACATGGCCGGCAATGTATGGGAGTGGGTAGGAGACTGGTACAACCACGATTACTACAAGAATTCTCCGGACAAGAATCCGGCCGGCCCTGAAAGCGGCGTGAACAAGGTCCTACGCGGCGGCGACAGCGAATGGAGCGAGGACTGCGCACGTTCGGCGGCACGTTTCCTCTGCCCTCCCAAGGCCAGGGACTACGTAAAGACCGGTTTCCGCTGCGCGATCGTCCCCGCGGACAAATAGTCCCTTACGGTGCGACTTGGAAAACGTTTTTACCAAAAGTAGTTTGCGCGCGGCGCGCGCAAGCTACCTGCGCGCCGCAAGGGTGCCTTTTTCCCGCAGGGAAAAACCTAGATACTTAGATGAATGGTTCTGCATTAGACCTTTTTTAAATTATAGCATCTGACGTTCAGATTTTGATTTTTACCATTGTTTCGGATTTCACGCTTCGATTTTCGAATTTTATTTAAGGCGGGCCAGGCAATGTCAAGGCATCCTGACTACCAGCTCATATACAGCGATCTGCTCCGGCGCTTCCAAACAGGATTTTGGAAGATCGGAGACAAGTTCCCTACGCCGAGGGAGCTGAAGGGGCAATACGGATCTTCGCCCTGCACGATCTTCAAGGCGGTCCGGATGCTTTTGAACGACGGCTATCTTGAGGTCAAGGGCGGACGGGGAGGAACCGTCGTCGCCAGGACCACACCTGTGCAGAACATCGGTCTGCTCATGAGCGAGCCCTCGCTGGAGCCCCAGAAGTCGCCCTTCGCATATGTGTTCGGACGTAAAGTGACTTCCGTATTGAAGGACGCGGGTTTTTCCGTTTCGCGCTACATAGAGCGTTCCGGCACCGAATTCCATGGCAGGCTGGGCATAGAGAATTTCGCGGCCGCATTGAAGAACCGATCCCTGAGCGGCTTGGTCATGGCCTCATGCAACTTCCCGCGCTTTATGGACAAGTGCCCGGTCTGGCAGGAATTCGCCGTGCCTCACGTGATCATCGGGGAATCCGAGCTTGACGGCTTCAAGGTCGACTTTGACGCCGATCGTTTCCTGCAGCTGGCGTTCGAGTATTTCTCGGAGAAGGGCCGCAGGAAGGTCGCGTTGCTCTGCGGCGACAATTACATTGCCGCGGCCATGAAGGCGAAGGCAGGCTTCCCGGAACTGCAAGTCGCCGCCGATTGGTCCGTGAAAATTTCCACCTGGCCGAATCCGGAGCAGAACGGCTTCGAAGCGATGCTGAAGCTCTGGAGTAGGAAGAAGCATCCTGACGGGCTGCTTGTCTCCGACGATGTCGTGACCAAGGGCGTGGTTCAGGCCGCGTTCCATCTGGGCATCAGGATTCCGGAAGATCTTCTGGTTGTCCATCATGCGAACTCCGACTCCAATATCTTCTATCCCGTAAAAATGCCGAAAATCGAATACGACATGGACGAGATAGCCGCCGCCGCGGTCGGACAGTTGAGGCTCGCGGTCGCAAAGTTCAAGCCGACCGAAAGCGACGCATTGAAAATGATCAAGCCCAGGCTAGTGGAGGTGACAGCATGACAAAGGGGAGGGATATTTGATCCGGGAAAAGGTGTGTATGCTATAACAACCAATATCGCCAACAACCTGCACCTCAGACATCACAACAGGGCCAACATAGTCTTCTGCGACGGGCATGCGGAACCTGAGGACGTGTCGTTCACCTACTGGGTCGGAGTGACTAGTCCCCCGTGGTGGAACCCGTAGGATGCCCGTATTCGGAACTCGAAGTTTTTGTCTTATGTCTTTGTCAAAAGTCTTTGTCTTTCTTACGGCTGACGAAGACCTAGGACGAAGACAGAAGACAAAGATAGCGACAAAGATATTCGAATTTCAGGAGATAATCATGAAAAGCAAAACCATCAGCGAGCCGGCGCGGAAAGTTCCGGTCGTGCACGAATGCGACATCTGCGTGGTCGGCGGGAGCTGCACGGGTGTATTCGCCGCGGTGCGCGCGGCCAGGCTGGGCGCGAAAGTCGCGGTCGTAGAGAACAACGGATTTTTCGGGGGAGCTGCGACCGCAGGACTGGTCCCTTTATGGCATTCCCTGAGGGACATGGGCATGAAAAGGCGGATCATCGGAGGGATGACGCAGGAAGTCATCGCACGCCTCGGCAAGAGAGGCGCGGTGAAGAACTTCGAACCGAAGGGAGGCCAGGAATACTATGTCCTCAACACTGAAGAGCTCAAGATAGAGCTGGACGAGTTTGTCCGGGAAAGCGGTGTCAGGCCGTTCCTGCACGCGAAGTTCGTCGCCCCCGCCATGGAGGACGGACATCTGAAGGCGGTCGTCATCGAGGACAAGACGGGAAGACGTGCCATCGCCGCGAAATATTTCATAGACGCGACCGGCGACGGCGACCTTGTCGCGAGAATGGGGTTCCCATTTACACGCCTTGAAGGGATACAGCCGCCGACAGCCGTAACCATATTCGAGAACTTCACAGACATATTTGAGAAGAACCCCGGAGTCAATGTCCTCAACGAGATTTTCAATAAAAAATATCCCAACGCGCTGAAAAACGGATTCCAATGGGGGACGACTATACCCGGACGCGAGTCGGCATACATGCTCGCCGGAACGCGCGTCCACAACGCCGACTGCAGCGACGCGGACCAGCTCACGTCCGCCGAGATGGAAAGCCGCCGCCAGGCGCGGGCGATATGCGACATCCTGCGGAGGCATGTCAAAGGCGGCAAGAACATTACGCTTTCAAATCTTCCCTCATACATCGGAATCCGCGAGACGCGCCATCCGGAATGCCTGCATTCCCTCACAGGGGACGAGCTGCTCAACGGAAAGTCATTCGATGACGCCGTCGCCTACGGCACCTATCCGTCGGACGTCCACCACAGCCACAAGCCCGGAATCACATTCCGCTGGCTCGACGGGCGGGAATGCTACTGCGAGCCGGGAAAACCGTCGATCCCTTCGCGCTGGAGGGACGAGTCAAAGGGTGTTACGCCGTTCTACCAGATTCCCTACCGGTGCCTCGTTCCGCGGAATTCGCGGAACGTGCTGGTTGCAGGACGCTTGATCGGAGCCGACCGCGAGGCCTACGGCGCAATCCGCGTGATGGTCAACTGCAACCAGACCGGCGAGGCCGCAGGAGTGGCCTCGTGGCTGGCATTGAAGTCAAACGCGTCGGTTGACCAGGTCGACGCCCGCCTCCTGCGCAAAACTATGACGGACGGCGGCTCTGTCATGATATGAAATGAATGAAGTTTGTTTGTATGTAACAGGATAAAATAAGGATCAGTGTTATGGACAGACTTACAAGCACGGTTCACCAAAATAAGCATCTCTCCTCCGAAATTCGACATCGTTTTCTTGATTCGCCGTCTGCGAATCTTTGGACTGCGGCACTCCCGTGCCGCTTTGGCTTTTCACGCGGCCACCAGAAAATTGAAAGCGGCACAGGGGTGCCGCACTCCAAGGATGCTTTGCATCAATTTTCTCACCGACAAAACTGTCTGCCTGGGAGGAAAGACAGCCACTACTCTGAAAGCCGAGTAGCTTGCGCTCGGAGATCGCAATCTACCAGCAACTTTGCTGTCGCTGCGCTGGCGGTCACATCTCTTTGCATATCCCTGCAGGGGGGCGAGCTGGCGCAGTGGACCTTCGCGGACGGCGCACAGGGATGGACTCCGAAAGGCAAGGCTGACGTGTCGGATATCGCGCGCCGGCCCGGAACCAGGAGCCTGCGAATTTCGCAGAACCAGGACTCCGAACAGGACAGCTCATGGACGAGCCCTGTGCTCAAAGGGGAGGGGAAGGCTGTCAGGGTCTGCTTCTGGGCCGCCGACAACTACACCAAGCAGCCGGACTTTTCATATTCCGCGGCGGTCGGACTCTCGCCATGCAACGCCGACGGCAAGGAAGGGGTGATGACTACATGGGAACAAATCCCATGGGACGACGGCCGCCACGAGCAGTGGTGGGGGCCGCTGACCCAGGCCGGCCTGGTCTGGAAATACCATGAGGCGGTTTTCACTCCGCCTTCAAAGGAATACCGCGTCAAGTTCTTCTGGCCGAAGGCCATCGTCCGCGGGGAATGCCTCCTGGGCGACGTCAGGGTGGTCGACGTCGTCCCGGGAAAGGCCGAGGCGGGAAAACCGACGCCCGGATCCGCAGGCGAAAAGAAGGAGGCGCCAGCATACGTCCTCGAAATATCCGCGGCCGCGAGCGCCAATATTTTTTATGCGGAAGATCCGTTGCGCTTCGAGTTCCTGCTCTACAATCCATCGGGCAAGGAGCCCATGAAGTTCGCCGATCCTGAAATCTCCTATGACATAAGCGACTACGAGAAGTTCCACGTCGTGTCCGGTAAAATCGCGTTCGCCGCCGCGGCGCCATGCCAGGTCGACAAGAACGACAAGGCCCGTGCAAGCAACCTACGCCTGTCGCATGTCATCACAGACGCTCCCGCCAGGGAAGCCGGCCGGGAATTCTTCCTGCATGCCGCGCTGAAAGACGGCGGCAAGCTGATCGCCGAAGACACGGTCACATACGGGGTTGTGAATCCACGCGCTATTGACCCGAAGGATCTGGGGAAATGTCTTTTCGTGAATTTCACCGGCGATGCCTTCAAGAACTCAGCCAATGCGGATTCACGGCGCCCTGATCAAAGCCTCCGCGCGAAGATGGGCGTATCCTACATCCATGACTGGGACTATTCCGGATGGAGGCAGGCGCAGCAGCAGGAATCAGGCCCGTTCAAGATTGAGCCGAGGCCGGCCCTGCCCAAGCTGGTCTATTGCCCCAACCTCGAGCAGATACGCGGCCGGAAGCCCGATCATCCCTGGGGGCATGTCGGCTCCATGGCGCCAGAATGGGCGACTTTCGACGACCCCTTCCATCCCGGCTGCAAGACCTTCGACATAGACGGATACGTGGAATACATCGTCGCCAGGGTGAAGGCCCAGCGCGATTGCGTCGCGATGGTGGTGCCGTCGGGCCTCGAAAGGAATATCGATGCCCGGACCATAGAGCTTCAAAGGAAGGCATATGCCGCGCTGAAGAAGGAATTCCCCGATCTTCCGGTGGGCATGATGCTCTACGGCCTCTTCATGAACCCGTCCGCCGACGCCAAGATTTTCATGGATGAAAAGCTTTACGAGTGCGCGGACTTCGTCGACGACCACATGTACCAGCCGAGCATGGACTGGACCGAGTGGGACCGCGTCCGCAAGGAGGTGAAGTCCAAGGGGAAGGAACTCTTCTTCATATCCACCGAGTTCTCGCGCGTAGGCGGCAACGACCAGGTGGAGCGGAGCCGCGACATGATCACCTCGCACATAGAGGCGTGGTCCCATGGGATGCGCATGATCACATATTTCAACGTGCAGGCGAATCTAGGCGAGCCGGTTCTCCGCGGCGGAGTCGGCGACGGCTTCCAGTGGATACAGAACGTGCCGCGCCCGCAGGTCTCGGACGCCGTCCAGCCGGACAAGCGCTCGAAAACCTGCGCTATGCCGCTCCTCCAGTGCCTGACCTACTACAACCTCGTCCAGAACTTCGAGTGCGCGGAATTCAAGACGAAATACAATCCAGGGAAAAACTCCGTGGCCTACGTCTTCGCTCGCGACGGCAAAACAGTCTGCGCCGTCTACCAGCCCAGGCCGGCCAGCCCGGAAATACTTGTGATAGAAGGAGACGTGCCGTTCACCGTCCAGGACTTGTTCGGCAGGACCGAACGTCTCGAACCAACGCAGGCGGCGCTCGTAACCGCGACCGGATTTCCGTCCGTGATCGTCTTTGAAAAGGAGGTCCCTGCCTTGTTTGAAGCGGCGACGGCAGTCGGCATTATGAAGGCGCTGGACAGCGACTTGGCTGCGCCTACACTGCCCCGTGGCGCAAAGACGAAGTTCAAGCTGACGATACCGCCGGCCTTCGCAGGCGCGTTCAGCGCCGACGTCAGCGGCACCGTCGACGGGACATGGCCGAAGGTGGAGCCGCAGACTGTCAAATTTGCGGACGGACAGCCCGCCCGGATAGATCTGCCCATCAGCATCGATCCCGAAATCCGCCCCGGCAGCTATACTTTCACGATAAGGATTGCCGAAGGCGGACGCCTGCTCGGCCTTCTCAAGATGCCAATGGAAGTCTCGGATCTCATATCAGTCCAGGTGTCAGGACTCCCCATGACTCCAAGGCGGAAGCCTGCGATCGCGGCAACCCTGCGCAACCTCAGCGACTCTGAAAAGTCCGGCGAGATCTCGCTGGACAACATATATTTTGGAATCACCCCCGAGCCGCAGGCGATGCACCAGAGCTATACTATCCCGGCGCAGGGCGAGACAGTCATCTGCT
Source organism: uncultured Victivallaceae bacterium (assembly GCA_964636325.1). Classification (GTDB taxonomy): domain Bacteria; phylum Verrucomicrobiota; class Lentisphaeria; order Victivallales; family GWF2-50-93; genus CAZWRV01. The sequence continues at coordinate 37,731 of CAZWRV010000001.1, forward strand.
TCGAAGTGCCGCCGGAACAGGTTAACCTGGCAACCAGCTACCTGATCAGCGCAAAAATCAAGGACAAAAGCGGGATTGCGGTCGACAAGCAGGATGAGCTGGCATTCCGCGCCTCGCTCAAGGCCGCTTCGCCCATCAACGTGGACGGAGACCTCTCCGACTGGAAGCTCGACGAGCTTTGCCCGGTTCCGTTTGAACGCTATCATTGCTCCTGGGGCAAAACCTTCGACGGCCCAAAGGATCTCGACGCCAAAATGTATGCGCGCTGGGACGAGCAGAACCTCTATTTCGCCGTTGTTGCCACGGACAACAGCCCGGTGATGCGTGCCAACGATCTTGAGCTCTGGCATGAGGACAACATCATGCTGGGGCTCTACCCCTGGGGCTGGAAACTCGGACAACCTCTAAATTCCGGCTACTACCGTGAGCATCTGGGGCTCTGCGCCGACGGGAAGGCGCGCCTCTTTCGCGTCGGCAATCCGCCCGGCGGCCAACCGGGTGCGGATGACATAAAGGTCGCCGTCGTACGGAACGACACCGGATATGTCTACGAGTGGGCCTATCCGCTGAAGAGTATATCCCCGATGGAGCTCAAGCCCGGTGCGCGCTTCCGTCTCTCGCTCGCTGTCTGCGACATCGACCAGAAGCCCGACGGCAAGTTCACCGCGCTCGGCGCCGTCCAGCTCGGCGGCTTCAACCTGAGCATCGACGCGCAGCCCGGCAAATGGAGGGAGTTCGTCCTTATGGACGGCAAGTGAACATATGAAAGAGCCTTTAACATTTTTCCTCAGCATCTGGATCAAATTCTTCTTCGTCTTCACGCCGTTCTTCTCCCTTTCGATGTTCCTGACCATGACGGAGGGATACAGCGAAGACCGGAGGCGCAGGCTGGCATTCGCGGTATCCGGATCCGTTGCGGTCATATGCCTCATCCTTTTCTTCGTAGGCAACCAGCTGTTTTCGCTGCTGGGCATCAGCCTGAACTCATTCCGGATCGGCGCCGGCGCGCTCCTGTTCCTGGTTGCGGTGGCGCTCGTCCAGGAAAAGGCGGCGGCCGACGGTGCAAGCAGGAAGGCTGACATCGCAGTCGTTCCGCTGGCCATCCCGATCATTGTCGGCCCCGCGACAACCGGCACGCTCCTGGTTCTCGGCGCCGAACTGGAAGGCCTTACTGCCAAATGCCTCGGCTGCCTCGGCCTGCTCTGCGCCGTCGCATGTGTATGCTGCCTCCTGCTCCTGAGCTTCTTTATCCAGCGTTGCCTGGGCGACAGGGGCATATCTATCCTGAGCAAGCTGACCGGGCTCATACTGGCAGCACTGGCCGCTCAAATGGTCATGACAGGCATCACGGGATTCTTGGCAAAGTAAAAATGATTTCTTATTATATAATATACGCTGATATGTATTGTTTTATTTTAATAATAATATGATTTTCCGTTTGAAATAATCCCGGCAAAGGATTATTGTTTATCATTATATAATAAGAATGAATCCATTTATGGCCCCTTCTCCGAGATATCAGCTTGTCTACAGCGATCTTCTCCGCCGGCTTCAGGCTGGCGAATGGAAGATCGGCGAGAAGTTCCCCACCGTCGACCAGTTTGAAGGCAGATACGAGTTTTCAAGGTGCACGATATTCAAGGGCATCCAGCAGCTGGTCGGAGACGGATACCTTGAGGTGCGCAAGGGAGGCCAGGGAACCTTCATCGCCAGGACAAGGCCCGTGCAGAACATAGGACTCCTGATGAACGAATCATGCCTCCAGCCCCTGAAGACGCCATATCCCTACGTCCTTGGCGAAAAGGTGGCCGCCAAGCTCAAGTCCGAAGGATTCTCGGTCGTCCGCTTCATCGAACGGAAGGGCGGTGAGTTCAGCGGCCAGGTTTCCATAGACGGCTTGGCCGACGCGCTTCGCAGCCGTGGTATTCACGGCATGATCATGGCCAACTGCAACTTCACCATGTTTCTTGGGCAGGATACTTTCTGGAATGAATTCAAGGTTCCGTATGCGGCGATAAACACCTACGGGCATTCCGACTTCACCGCGGAATTCGACTATGTGGACTTCTTCGAGACCGCACTCCGATATCTGGCCTCGCATGCAAGGCGGAAGATCGCAGTGATCGCCAGCCCGGACAAGTTCCCGCAGGCCAGGACCGCGCTCGCCTCTTTTCCGGAACTTCAAACTGTAAGCGAAAACTTCCTGCCGATCACGCATGAAACGAGCCCCGAACAGTCCGGATTCGAGACCATGAAGCGGCTGTGGCGACGCAAGGAGCGGCCCGACGCGCTTGTCGTCACCGACGACATCGCCACAAAGGGGGTTGTCCAAGCCGTCCTCCAGATGGGGATAAGGATTCCGGACGAACTCCTCATAATCCATGGTGCCAATTCCGGAACCGATGTCTTCTATCCGATCGGCATGCCGAAGATCGAATTCGATCTCGACGAGACCGTCGCCGAGGCAGTCTCACTTCTCAGATACTGCATCTCAAACCCCGGTGCCGCCGGAAGAACGGCCATGATCAGGCCGAGGCTCCTGGATGCAGGCGGACCGGGAAAGGATTCAGCAAACAGCGACAGAGGTTGAGGATAACGGTCAACGGGCAGCGGAGAACGGAATTTCAGGAGTGACCATCTGCGAGATTCGCAGTTCTGTCGATCAGAAACTCGATGGAGGGCGAAGCCGTGCTGAGCCGCGGTTGAGCTTGGCTCAACCCTCCGGAAGACGACAAAGATAACGACAAAGTTCGCGACAAAGATGGGCGAGTTTCAGAGGAGTGGCGCTCTGGCGAGTAAATCCGCCGGTTCTGTCGCTCGGAAACTTAAAGTGGCGCAGGTATTCCTACCTGCGTTACTTGAGACGAGTTTCAGAGGAGTATAACATAGAGTGAGACATGAGAGCGTTTTTTTCTGGCTCGGTGCTTATTCTTCCCGTCAGTAGAAATTTTCCGCCGCGGAAAATTTTTACGTTGATCGAGCTGATGGTCGTGATTGCGATCATCGCAATTCTCATGTCGCTTTTGCTGCCGGTGCTCAAGAAGGCCAAGGAGTCGTCGCACAGCATTTCGTGCTCCAACAAGGAAAAGCAGGTTTTCTACTCATGGCAATATTACGCGGGCGACTTTGACGGGTTCCTCTGCCCGGTCGACAACGCGGTGTGGGGTGTGACGATGTGGACGCCGGCGCACCGCCCTTGGACGGTCATAATGCGCGAATACCTGCCGGGCGTCTTTGTGAGTCCGACACAGGATGCAATCAAGGCGGGCTCGATCCTGGAATGCCCCGCGAAGCCTTTCACAGCCGCCGCGCATGACTGCTGGTATTCGTGCTACGGCATGAACCAGTTCGGGATCGGCGGCAAGAAGGCCGTGTGGGAAAATCCTTACAAGAATCTCAGCATGATCCGTAATCCGGCAATAATCGTAGCCTTCGGCGACAGCCTCGCGGACTCATGGGTGGACCAGCGCCTCGGGTACACATGGATCGACAGGGTGTCCCACAACGAGTTCCGCCACATGCGGAACAGCAACATTATTTTCGCGGACGGCCATTACGAGCCCAAGGACTCCTCCTTCATCAACCCTCCCTGGGGATGGTGGGACAAGGCGCCATGGGGATCGCCGCCGTAGATATGCGGAAATCCCATTTGAAACTTGCCTCAAGTGACGCAGACATTCCTGTCTGCGATTCCGCAGGTAAGAATACCTGCGGTACTTTAATAAGTTTCGCCCCGATAAAACTGCGGCCTCCGAAGCGGGTCGGGAAATCTGAAATCAGAGCGTCTCTGGAATTCACAAGTCACAGTATGAAATCTGTGGTGAGGAACTTCGACTTCCTCCCGACAAGTATCGACTTGACTATGCCGTTGTTCAGTTCGTTCTGCTTCGCCGCGACCAGCGTGCGGATCGAGAAGACGCGCAGGGCGTCAGAAACCGACAGAGTGCCTTCGGCAGAATCCTTCCTCCCCGTGAACGGGAACGTGTCGGGTCCGCGCTGGCACTGGGAATTGATGTTCACCCTGCAGACCTGGTTCACCAGCGTGTCCAGCATCACCGCGATCCGGGAGGAGTCTGTTCCGAAGACGCTGACCTGCTGCCCATAGTCCGAGTCGCAGACATATCTGAGCGGCTCTTCGATGTCGTCGTAAGGGCATACCGGTATCACTGGTCCGAACTGCTCCTCAGTATACAGCCGCGAGCCGGGCGCGACCGGATATAGGATTGCAGGACGCATGAAGGTCCCCTCGGCCTCCCCTCCACGTGGATTTGCGATCTTCGCACCTTTGGAAATGGCGTCCTCTATAAGCTCGTTCATCCACTGTATCTTGTCCTTTTCCGGCAGAGGCGTAAGCTTCACCCCCGGCTCCCATGGCATTCCGCCCTTCATGGAGTCCACGGCGGCCGAGAGCTTCTCCAGAAAACTGTCGGCGATGGAGCGGTGGACGAAGAGGATTTTGAGCGCGGTGCAGCGCTGGCCGTTGAACGAAAGCGCCCCCAGGACGCATTCGGAAACCGTAAGGTCCAGATCGGCGCTCGGGAGTATGATCCCGGCGTTCTTCGCCTCCAGGCCGAGGACGCAGCGGAGCCGGTGCGGCTTGGGGTGCTGGTGCTTGAGATAGTCTGCCGCCTTGCTCGTGCCGATGAACGCAAGCACGTCCACCTTCCCGCTCGCCATCAGCGGACCGAGAAGCTCCCTGCCCATCCCGTAGACGGTGTTGACCGTCCCCGGCGGGAAGGAGTCCTTGAACGCCTCAAGCAAAGGCTGGTGGAGAAGTATCCCGATGCGCGGCGGCTTGAAGACCGCCGTATTGCCCATGATAAGCGAAGGGATCAACGTGCAGTAGGTCTCGTTCAGGGGATAGTTGAAAGGCCCCATGCAGAGGGTTACCCCGAGAGGCGCCCTGCGTATCTGCGCGGCAATGCCCTGGTGTATGACAAGGCGCGAGCTTGTCCTGTCCAGCTCCTTCATCGCCTCGACCGTGTCGCAGATGTATTCCACCGTCCTGTCGAACTCCTTCTCCGAGTCGGGCAGCGTCTTCCCGATCTCCCACATGATCAGCTTGACGACCTCGCCGCGCTTCTCCTTCATCCTCCTGACGAACGCCTGCACGCACTGGATCCGTTCCTCCACCGACATCGTCGGCCACAGCCCGCGGCCCTTGTCGAATTTTGAAGAGGCCGCTTCGAGCGCGGCCTCCGCCTCCGCCTTCCCGAGCATGGGGAACGAGCCTATGCGCTTGCGCCTGAGTTCCCCGCCGACCTTCTCGCAGTAGACTGACACCACGTCTTGCGACGGACCGCCCCAGCTCTCCAGCTTCCCGTCCACCAGATAGCTCTTCTGGTCCAGCTGACCGCCAAGACGGTGTTCAGCCGGGATCGCGGACTCCTCGGGAAACAGGGTCATGGCATTCTCGCTCATAAATACTCCTTTGGTTTGGCAAAATATCAGCCTCTTGCTCCGTTGGCATGCACACAGACAAGTTATTACAAAAACGATTGAGAAACAAGACAGGCGGGTAATCCTGTCTAAATAATCCTGACGTTATGAGCTAATTTCAAAACTCACAAAACGGCTCAGCATGGATTCGCCCTCCTAACTCGGTATATGCACAAACTGCGGAGGGTTGAGCCGTGCTCAACCGCATTTTAAAATCGGCTCCATTTACAAACATTATTTTATTTTCACTGTGGTCGAACTTGCGAGCCCGCTGACGGCTTCTCGGACTGAGATATTCCATCTGCCTGTCATTTCATTCAGAGCCAGCGGAAGCGTCCCTTCCCATGAACCGTTCTGCGTCACGATGTTACGGCAGTATGGCTCGGCCTGCCTGCCTTCGGGATCCCTGACGTCGAGATGAAGCACATGCTTGCCGGGCGCAGCGCCTTCGACCTCAACCTTGACCGCAACCTTCAACTGCCCTCCCTGGCGGGCCGACTCGGCATCGACGGACACGTCCGCAATCTTGTATGGCATCAGCGCGAAGAGCGCCATGCCGCTCACCGAGTCCTGCGCCAGGTTTATCGACTTGCCTTCGAGGGTCGGCAGGCCGGCCTTCACCGGTTCCCCAGTCGCGAGGTCGTGATCGAAACGGCGCCCATGGCCGATATAACGGTTCGTCATCACCTCGTATAGATGACCTTCGCGCGGAAAGTCGAGAACCACCTTGGACGGCGCATCGGCCTCGCGCCGCATCAGCCCTGTATACAGGCTATCTCCGTCGAGAAAATTGTTCACGGTAAAGCCTTTCAGCTGGGTGCCTCCGCCGACGGTCACCTCCACCTTGGGCCTGATTCCTGCGTGGGCAAGCGCGGCGCGGTAGAGCGGCAGCACGCTGGTGAAATCCCCTTCGCCCGTCCGGTAGCGGTTCAGCAGGAATCCCAGATACAACGCCCTTCCCTTGCCGAACGAGTTCCAGAAGCACATGTCCGGCCTCTTTCCGAATACATACTGCCCCATCGCCTTCGCGGTGTCGGGCTTGATGTTCGACTCATAATACTCGACCATGTACCAGTTGCCCTTCTGGCAGCCTTTGTCTACAAGCTCCTCGGCCGGGTTCATAAGTCCGACAGTGAAGTCACCGGCTTCCGTATCGATCTTCAGCGCGCCCTCGCGACGGATACCGAAGACATCGTCCAGCTGCCCCTTCGCAAGAAATTTACCGTGCTGGTCCAATGATCCGGCGCCGCAGTCGGCGATCAGGACACCGCCGTCCTTGACCCATTCCCTGATCGCGGCCGCCACGGCCGTGTCGACGCTGACGTCGAAAACGAGGCACAGTGCCTTGAAGCGCTTGAGCTCGCCCTTGAGTATCTGCCCTTCGGTGATGTATGACGGGCTGAGGCCGCAGTCGCGGTTCAGCGTAAGGAACGCATTCCCGCTGTCCTCCATGGGACGCAGCATCCAATGCCCTCCGCGCCCGTCGCCTGCGGGATCCATCTGCTTGCCGATCATCCATGCCGCCTGCGAACTTCGCATGTTCGCCAGGATCGCGACGCCGTCGAACTGCCGCCTGGACTCGATCAACAAGCGGCCGACGCCCTGCCGGAGCGGCCTGGTGTATTGTTCCACCCAGGAAAGCCTTTCCCCGACGGCGCCTTCCGCGGTGAACCAGAGGCTGTCGATGAACCACCCCATGAACGTGGCTCCGGACAGCACTCCGCGCCATGGCTCAGTCCGGTAGGTGGACCGCTCGCTCTCGTAGCCGAGCCAGGTACCGCTGTCGGCGTCCGGATTAAGCGAGGCGCACAGTTCCCACATCGGCGTCCCGATCCCATACGCCATGTTGTTCATCTTCGCCCCGCTGTCGAAGAGCATCGGCACATTAAGCCCGGAATATGGGCTGAGGTGTCCGCCGTAAAGCCCGAAAATCCCTTCGAATCCGACGGTGATCTTTCCGCGGGTCTCGGCGTCGAGGAGCTTCACCAGATCCATATCCTTCTCCATCGCCACCTTCTGGTCCACGAAGCGGAGGAAGTCGAGCCACGGCGCGATCGTCCCGGGCTTTGCGATCACGTTTTTTACGTCAAGCGACGGAGCCACCTCGGCGAAATCCCCGTAGCTGGACTGCCATGAGGCGTTGAGTTCGGCGATGTCCTTGTATTGATTCTTGATCCAGGCGCGGAATTCCCCGAGGAGGGCCGGACTGAGCTTGGGATCCTTGATCGCCGGGCTGTGACGCTCGTCCTGCAGATGGAGCGTCACGGGCCCGTAGCGGCCGATGCCACCGACATAGTTCCGCTTAGCCAGCTCCATGTTCTTGTCGCTAGGCTCGGGAAATTTGTCGAGTTCGATGTAAGGCTGCCTTGGCCCCACGTTTGTCATCGCGACATGGGCGCCTGAACGCAGAAGGCCGTACATGGCTGCGGTATTGCCGAAATATCCGCCGCCGAGAACCACGGAAATCCCCCCCTGGCGACGCATTACGGAAGCATTGACTGAGTCAACCTTGCCTCGCGGCCAGATGAGGTTGAAGTAGTCACGGTCCCTGTCATACATTGGAGTATAAATCTCGCGGACCGCGCGCCCCAATGGAACTCCGCCCTTGTCCGCCAAGTCCAGGATCAGCGTGACAAGCCCTGACCGGAAATCGGGGACAAACTCGATATTCGTCTTCCCGGCATCCATGCTCCCGGCGGCGATGACGCGGCCCCACAGATCCACGGCGCGCCATGAAGATGCGGCGGAGACCTCCACAGCAGCCTCCGCTTTTTCCCCCGGATAGACGACATCGCTTTTCAGCGCCACCTTCGGCGGTTCCGCGCCTTCCACGGCAAGTGGAACGGTTCCCCAGTCTATCGAACAATCATCCTCACCAACAACCTTGACCTCAAGGAGCGGATCCGCCCTTCCGGCAGCGCCTTCGACGGCGGGAACCATGGGTAATTCTACGGCAGCCTCGGCCTTTCCGCCCGCAAGGATCGGAATACTTTTCTCAAGGTTCCATAGTTCATCCCCGGTTGGACCGTCCCTGAGGACAAGCCGGACACGGACGCCGACTGGAGACGCACCGGAATTTGCGATCATAAATTTAATAGGTGCGCCCTTGCGCCAGACGAGCGGATCGCCCTCCGGCCATTCCACCCGTATGGCGGGCTGCCCTGCAGCCGCAAAGACCACGGCCCGCAGCAGCAGCGAATACATCTGCTCGCGGAATAAGACGTTCTTCTGCATAAGCGACTTCTCGTCTATCGCGCTCATGTTCGGAAGGTATGAGCCATCCCAGCGGTTTCCGCTGTAGCCCATAACCACGGCGCGGCCCTTGCCGATCATCCCTGAAATTATCAGGGGGAATCCTCCGGGGCCGGGAACGGAATCCGCGCCGGCCTTCGGCTTGAACTTCAGCATGTTGGCGCAGCGCGGATCAAAGTCGATCCACGGCATCAGCTTGGCCGTGTCAAGCCCCGGCCAGAAGCTAAAGGCGACGCCGCCGGCAATCCAGCTCCCCCCTGCCTGAACCTTCTTGAAGTCATTGTAGGTCTCGTCCATCGGAGCGTCCGGATTTTCAACCGGCAGGGCCGCCATCAGCGGGCCCTTCCCGGGAAGCGGTCCGACCACAAGCAGTCCGGCGCCGGATTCGACCTTCTGCAGGATCAGCGACTGAGCCTCCTCCGGCAAAACGCCGATCAGCTTGTTGACAAGGATTACGTCCACCTTGTCCTTGAGGGCCTCCCTGAGCTTTTTCATGGACAGCTCGTTGCAGCGGTTTCCCCTCGGTGCTGTCACAGGGCTGCCGAAAGCCACAGGCACGGAAACTATATCCGCACCAAGCCGCCTCGCGACATCGAAGGCTTCATGGCCAGGATATCCCGTTCGGACGACGGCAAGAATCTTCAAGTTCGGACATCCTGACGGCTTCAATGCGAGGTCGGTGACTTCCAGTTTCGCAAGCGGCTGCTGCGGACCCGCAATGTAATAGGCGCCTTCCCCGAACATCTCGCCCTCGTAGTCCGAATACAGGCCCGGATATGTCCTCGACATTTCAGCCGGACCGGTCGGGAGCCCCACCGCCAGAGGCGCGGCAGGATAGCGGGTGTCGCCGCTGTAATATGGAACTTTTTCTTCGGCGCCCGCAGGCGGAACAGACATCACGAGAGCAGCACCGACGACCAAGATCGCGCAAAATCCGGCCGCCGATAATTTCCTTCCAGCATCTACAGCCATTGTGCCTTCTCCTTATGCTGTTATGAAGTGATTGTAAGACTATACTCCTTTAGACTGAAAATTTTACATAACGCTTACTAAAATTGGCTCATTTGGAGAATACCACTACAAATATTTAAAATAATTTATTATTTCGCTTGAAATTATTAAAATTATTGTTTATATTAAAACAGGGCAAAGAAGTTTGGGACGGTCAAATAACGATTAAAATGGAGGGCTCGGAGATGCAACGGCAAAGACGGATTGTCAGCGCTAACGCAGGAGAACTCAACCTGACCGCAATGATCGATGTGGCCTTCCAGCTCCTGTCATTCTTCATTTTGACCAGCAAGCCCATTGATATTATCGCCAACCTTGACGTGTCAAGGCCTCAATTGCCCCCGGAAGTCACCAATTGTCCGAAGAAGCCGCTTAACATCTCTGTCAAGCCTGAGGGCAAATATATGCTGAACGACCGGAGCGTTACCCTGTCAGGTCTGGATACTGTCCTCTGCGAAATCGGCAAGTCCGGGAGCGACTATACCGTCGTGCTGGCCTGTTCTCAGGAATCGACTCACGAGGAAATGGTGGCGGTGCTCGATCTTTGTGCAAAGGCCAAGCTGACGAACCTCTCGATCCTGAGCGTGGATTGATTTCAGAATTCCCGTTATGTGGCACCACATAACGGGAATTCTGAACTGAAAAACCTTCCGGGGGGGCGGTATTTCTCCACAACATCTTTTTCTACGAATCAGGAAACCGGAAATTGTCCTATTTATCGGTGGTGAAAATATCTGGACGTCGTTCCTTTATCTCCTGGGCCTTCTGGAAGTCGCCGTCCTTTAGAACGGCAAAGATAAGCTTCATCCAGAGCGTATCGACGTTCGCAATCTTCTCCTTGTCGAGCCGGATCAGATATCTTTCCGCCTTGCCGTATCTGCCGTCGTCTATGAGGGCGGCGGCCACCGAGATCCGTTCCGACGCTGGCCTGAGCTTGTTCGGCGGAACATATGTTACGAGGAAAAAGACGCCGACGAAGGCCAGCATGAACAGCCTCCTGGCCCAGCGCCTCTCCGCGCATAAGGCCTTCACTCCCATCGCGGCCAGGACGCACAGCACCGGGACGATCGGTATCCTGTAGCGGTAGAACATCTCGAAAATCAGCAGGGTGCAGGCGTAGCATGCCACCGCCGTCGACAGCAGCAGGACTATCCTTTTCCTGAAGTTGAAGAACACCCCCAGAATCGCGAACGCCAGGATGAGGTTGAACGGGATTATGAATATCCACAGTGTGTCGATCATCTCCCTGTGCGCATAGAAGCAGAGGCTGTTCTGAAGTTCGAACGACGAAAAGAACTTCCACAGCACCTTCGGACAGTTCGCCAGTATCTTGACGAACTCCGGATCGCCGAGCGAGACCGACACCTCCTTCCTGTGGATGAAAAGGAGGACGTTGCTTGTGTGCCCCGGAATTATCGCGAACTTCCCGAACCTCAGAAGGTTATACGCTATGAACGGCGCAAGAGTGGCGGCGATCCCCGACGCCCAGAAGGCAGCCTTCTTCAACGGGACGTTCCTCCTCACATCCTTGAAAAGAAGCATCGCAAGCGGCAGAAGGACGACCGGGATGAAGTTTTCACGGCCGAGTATGGCCAGCCCGGAAAATATTCCGGCCCAGACATAGCTGGATGTCCGCTTCCCAGTATAGGCCTTGCAAAGAAAATATATGGAGATCAGGAAGCAGAGGCCGAGCGGCGCCTCCCGCAGGAAATCCAGCGATATAAGCACCGCAGGGCCGTAGAAGCAGTAGATCAACGCCGCCGCCTGCGAGAAGCCGCGCCCAAGCCGCAGCCGCCTCGAAAGCCTGTAAATGAAAACTGGAATCAATGCGCAAGTCGCCGCCTGAAGGCATCTCATCACGACAAGGTTCCCCTGCGCAAGCACCAGCAGCGCAAAAAGATAAAGATTGTAGGAGAACGAATAAAGATAGCTTTCCGGCGGAAGTATCCCCCGGTAGAGGTCCGCCGCCGTCAGAAGCATGCTGCGCTGGTCCGTCCCCTCCTGCGGCATCGGCAGCAGCCCCGACGACCTCGCATAATAAAGCACCGTAAGATACGACAGCAGCGCAAACACATAGATCAGCGCCTGGAAATGCCTGTCGATGAAAGATTTTCTTCCCCCCGCCACCGCAGCCCCCCGTCCGGAATGTATTCGGCAGAATCAATCTCAAATCGGCCGCCATATGCTATAATTCTGCCAAGATATTGCTCGATCGCCGAGAATCAAGAGAGCACTAAGGGTGGAATTGATCGAACAGCTTCAGCGCGTCCTCCAGGCAACGCCTTTCAATCTTTTCCTGCGGCCATGAGATGTTCTTGAGAATGAATTCCGCAGGATTGTCGGACGGCTGGATTTTTTCGAAGAGTACTTCGAGCTCCTTCATCTCTTCGGGCGAAAGCCCCAGGGTGAAGAAAAGGTATTGGGGGAATTCATCCTTCTGCAGGATTGTTCCGCCGAAATGCCTTTGCTGGAAACCCTCGTCCATCTCGATCCAGAACGCATAGGCGAAGGGGGAGCCGAGAGAATGCCTGTCTTCGCGCGAACAGCTCCACTCGATCTTCCCCGCGCCGCCGTCAAGCTTGCCGTTCGTCAGGATGTCGTCGTTGGCAAGACCTTGCGGGATTACCAATGTGAACGTGAAGGTTCGGGGGTTCCTTGGGCCGAAAAGCTCTAATTCGACAAGCTCAATCTTGCGCCCGCCGAAGAGGACAATGAACAGATCCGGCTTTTCCTTGTCCGACCTTTTTTTCAAGGATTCGACTACGGGCTTTGACTTCTCGTGTCCGAAGACGAATCCTGCGAACTCCGCAGATTTCGCCTCCATCGGATGAGCCCGCAGGAACGAGGCGAGTTCAGGAGATGAGTCGAGGCCGTATTCGATGAGGACGCTAGTGAAAAGGAGGAATACGGCGGTTTCATCTTCGCCCGCCTTTTCGCCGCGTCTGGCCTTATCCGCCGCGATCCTTTCGGCCAGCTCGCCGCTGATAGCCTTGATCCTCTCAGCGTCGAACTTCAAACGTTCCATCATATACAACGCGAAGCGTGCAGTGCGCGCCTCCTCGCCTGGATAGCTGCGCTTATACAGGATGAAGTTCTTGATTCCGAGCAGGAACTGCCCGTTGATGAACTGTCCGACCTTTGCTTTGTCGCTTTCAGCGGTGCCGGCCATTGCGGAAGTTGCAATCCATTCCGAAAGAAGGCCGCAGGCGTGCTCGGCCGCCTTGAAGTCCGCTTCCAGATCAGTCGCAAGGTCGTCGCCGCCCCAGATCCTCTCAAGATAGCAGGTGATACGGCCGAACTGGTTTGTGAACTCGTAGAAGCAGATACTGCCGTCGTATTCGTTCGGACTGATGCCGCCGATCTTCCTCTTGAACGAGCTAATGCCGGTATTGCCGTCGGAGGCGGAAGCCTTGGCTCCTAGCCTCGCCTCGAGTTCCTGAAGCCTTTCCTGGGACAGCGGCTTGATTTTCTGACCCTGCGGCCCCGGCCTTGTGTCGCGGACGCACAGCGTGCTTTCCCTGAGCATCCTGCCGTCCTCGACCCGCATCAGGACTTCATTCTTCTCCTCGTCGCAGGAGCATAGGAGAAGCGTCAGGGCGATACATGCGCACAGACATGTTACAGGAATGGTATGCTTCATGTATCCTCCTCTGAAACTCGCCTCAAAGTAACGTGGACATTCTTGTCCGCGAAATCCGCAGGTAGGAATACCTGCGCTACTTCGAGTTCCTGATCGACAGGGCTGGCGGATTTCCTCGCCAGAGAACCACGTATGAATTCAGCAAACTACGCCCTTTTATAGTTTCAGACCGACAAAACACCGAGGCGTTTCGCGCTCGGGGACGGCCACATCTGCATATCCTAGGTACGCCAATCTTCAGATTGGCTATTGCCTCACCTTTTCTTCCCGAACCAGTAGCCGGGCAGGGCGTCGCGCTCCCTCTGCAGCAGCTCGTTGATCATCGCCTTTGCGTCCTCGATGCTGGAGACGAGCGGATCGCAGAGGAAGGCGCGGAGCAGGAGTTCCCTGTCGCCGGTTACCGCGGCACGGGCGGTCAGCTCGTGCGTGTCCAGAACCTGCTGCCAGAGTCCGCGCAGTCCGACCGGCGCGTCTCCGACCGGTCTCGGTTTAGGCCCTTTCATGCTGACGTCGCAGAGCATTTCCAAAAAGGCGTCCTGCGGCATGTTCGGGACGGCGCCGCCGTTTGCGGTGTTGATGAAGAACGGTTTCTTGAGGCCTCCCCACATCGTCTCGATGATGTCGGTCGCGTGGTCGGGCCTGCCGTTCTTTACGAACTCGTCCACCGGCCTCACGCCCAGGTCGTAGCCGTCCACTTCGCGCCACATCTCCGAATGCCAGTTGTAGCGGTCGCCGGTCTCCCAGATGGATAGCGGCGGAATCGGTTCGGCGGTCCTGCCCAGCCCCTGCCAGAAGCGGACATATTCCTTGGTGTGGCCGGTGCATGTCGGCACATGGCCGAATATCTTGTAGAGGGCGGATGTGATCGTGTTGTTGAAAACGGCCTTCGCGCCAGTGTCGAGCCCGTTGGTCTCCTTTGCGGCCTCGCGAGCCAGATGCTCGGCGATCTTCGGAACCACGTTCTTCCCCTTGTATTCGGCCTTGACCAGCCAGGTGAAATGGTTCGGGCCGGCGATCCTGAAGTCGAAGTCCCTGTCAATCTTGTCGGTCCATTTTTCAACGTCCGGGATGATGCCGGCCCTCATTGCGTAATATTTCTTCACGTGCGGCATGTGCAGCCCGTCGCAGAGCGCGAAGGTCTTGAGCTTAGGCGCGAAGATGCGCAGGCCGATGCCGTTGGCCGCTGTCGGATTGATGTAGTTGATCACCCAGGCGTCCGGGCACTTCTTCTCGATCTGCCTGCAGTATGCGAGGATCTTCGGGAATTCGCGGAGCGTCCTGAATATCCCGCCGGGCCCGATCGTGTCCCCGCTGCACATCCTGACCCCGTATTTGAGGGCCACGTCGCAGTCGATACCCCTGAACTTAACCGACCTGTCCGCGAAGCTGAACACCACGAAGTCCGCTCCCTCCAGAACTTCCTCCGCCTTCGTGGAGCCCTCGATCTTCAGATCCACGCCGGTGTGCGCCACGACCTTGTCCGCAAGGGTCTTCATCCGCGCCAGATGGACAGGATCCGTGTCCACAAGCGCCAGCGTCCCGCTGTTCAGATGCTCAGACTGCGACATCTGCCATATCGCCTGCCTCCCGAAAAATATGCTCCCGGCACCGATTACGACGACTTTTGGCCCTTTCATTGCGACTACTCCTATTTGATGTAATAAATTAGCAGTAATAAAAAACAATGGCATATTATATTGTTAATGCTCCTGTATGGAAATGGAGAAAAAATAAATTATGCATGTAATATATTGATGTAATCTGCCAACAGAGTCGGCGGACTATTTGATGGAGCTATGCGCTTGTCGCGGCCGCAGATTTGAAACTGGGTCAAATATCTCAAGGAGATGCAGGCATGGCAAGAGTTGCTGGATTGAAGGGAGGGGCATACATCAGGTCGCCTTCGCCGCCGACAAGCCTGCCGTTCAAGGTCAGGGCGGCCGGACGGACGGTCAACAGCCCCTACCATTCTACGCTCGGCACATACAACGAGGACGCCATGCTGACCCTCGTCGTGGACGGATCGGGCTCCTACCGATGCGGCCGCGTATGCGGCGAGGTGTCCCGGGGTATGCTCGGTCTTGTTTTGCCGGGTAGGGAAGTCGGCATCCTGATGTCGGATCCGAACGATCCCTATGACCACTTCTACTGCAGGTTCGCCGGGAGCGAGGCGATGAAATCCGCGTCGAGGATAAAGGAGCTCATGGGAGGTGCCAGCTTCATACGCTTCGAGGCCTGGCATATCGCCGCGGAGGCATTTCTTCAGCTCGTTTCAGCGCCTTTGCGCACCGGGCCGGGAATCCCAGGGAAGGAAAAGATGTCCCCTGCGGACGGCATGCTCGCCTACCTGCTCGCGCTTATTGAGAGCTCTTATGAAAAAAAGGAGGAGAGGATCAGCGCCGAGAAGTTCGAGAAATACATGATGGAACGGATTTCCAGCCCCGTCAACCTCGACGAAATGGCTGCGGCCTTCGGCATTTCAAAGGAGCACCTCTGCCGTTGCGCTAGAAAGTTGACGGGGGAGACAGTCCACGGAAGATGGCTGAGGCTCAAGATGGACTGGGCGCGCAAGCTGCTCCAGGAAGGGTCAATTTCCGTGGCCGAAGCCGGAAGGCGCGTCGGATACAAGGATCCTTTCTATTTTTCAAAGGCGTTCAAGGCGTTTCACAGTGCAAGCCCGTCCGAATGGAGGCTTTCGCAAAAATAGGCTGCCTTGGGAAATCCGCATTGGCTACCGC
Organism: uncultured Victivallaceae bacterium; assembly: GCA_964636325.1. GTDB lineage: Bacteria > Verrucomicrobiota > Lentisphaeria > Victivallales > GWF2-50-93 > CAZWRV01. The sequence goes on from CAZWRV010000001.1 coordinate 53,811, forward strand.
TGCCAGCCATTATAGGCTGATTTAGCCAGGCAGTATGACCCCGCTCTTACTGAGCGCCGCCTGCAGCTCGGGGATTGGCAGCGTCCTGAAAGACCTGCCTGCGCCCTTGCAGAGCATGGCCGCGGCGGTTCCAGCCGCCTCGCCCGTTACGGCGCATGCGGGGATCACCCTCGTCACGTCCCAGAAATCGCCCTTGACGGATATGCAGCGCCCGGCAGTTATGAGGTTAGGGCACTTCACCGCGGCGAGCGACCTGAATGAGAGATGGTATGTTGGCCCGTTCTTCCGCCAGTCGCCGGTCAGCCCTATGCAGTCCGCGACAAATTCCTGCGCGTCCGGCGAATCGGGCTCGAAGTCCGAGCGCAGGCGCCTGGTCATCCTGAAGCAGGCTATGCTTGGAAGCATGGCAGGATAGATGGAGGAATCCGGCTTTTCCTTGCGCCGTTCGGCGATCTTGGACCTCATCATGTCCCGAGTCGCGAGCACCTGGGCGGTGACGCCTTCAGCGTTGTCGGAGGAGTATATGAACTTGTTCCTCGCTGGAAAGACGTCGCTGAGATATTCCAGCTTGAAGAGTCCGTCCTCCGTATAGTAGAACCATCCTGCCCGCACGTTGTCGGAAAGGGATTCGGTATCTTCGCCGGCGGCATGGCAGACGTCCGCGTCGCCCGAGGCGTCTACGACCGCTCCGCAGGCGGCCAGGGAGAGGCCGGACTTGTCGGCGACTAGGAGATGCGTGATCTTGTCCCTAGACTTCATGACGCCGCAGAAGCGGACGTCGTAAAGCAGCTTCACTCCGCTTTCGAGCACAACACTCTCGAGGGCAAGAAGATATGAGGCCGGATTGAAATGGACCTGGTAGCGTTTTTTGGAGCGCTCCTCCTTGTCGCCGCCGGGAAGCCAGCATTCCGGAATTTTGGAGCAGTCGTCGTTGAGCGCTGGCGGCGTCCCCCGGTTGTCATTTATGCTGAGCTTAAGCAATTCCTCGCCAAGCCCGCCTATGAGCTGACGGCCCATCCCATCGCACAGAGGCAGATAGACTATTACGTTGCCGACTGTCGCAAGGCCCCCCAGCGAGATTTCCTTCTCGAGCAGGATCACCGACGCGCCCTGCCGCGCCGCGGCCACCGCCGCCGCAACTCCGGCTATTCCCCCGCCGACCACTGCCACGTCATACTTATATCTTATTGGAAGGCTGCGTGCAGGAACTTTCAAAACACCGTCCATCTCAAGTTCCCTTTCAAGTTCTCAGATTGGCCAATCAGTAATATGTAATCTATATCACGTTATTATAATTAGGAAAGGGAGGGCGTATGAAAAATCATCTTTTCCTCCTTCTCGCCGACATCGCAGTGAAGCACGACGTCCCTATCGATGTCTACTTCGACGTCGTGATGGAGGAAATCCCAAGGTCCGGATGGCTAGCCTAAGTTGCGCAGTTATGAGGTGTTAAAGTTTCTTTTTCCCAACGAAGAACTCGGCCACGCCCCGCTCGCGCTGCCCGCCACAGTTCACGATTTCAAGACGCAGCTCCGGGTTGGCCGTGGAATTGTCGTACCAAGCCCATGGCTGGTCGACGATGAGACGATAGCCCAGCAATGAGATCGGAGGAAAGGCATTTTCATGATATCTCCAATATGGATGGCGTCAGGCTTCAGGCGCTGGCGCTGCTGCGGCATTTCCGAGCTGCACATTCGCAAGCTTGATGTTTTGGCAATGTCGGCAGATTACTGCGTCTTCGCCGGAAGTTTCAATCTCTATGCTGCTCAGGCTCACGTCGCGGATAATGGTCTCAGGGCTTCCTTGGATTATTATCGGCCTTCCGCTTTTTATGCGGAAGTTGGAGAAGCTTATCCCGCCAAGATACTTCAGGGCGACGCCGGGATCGACATCCATCTTGATTGGAGAGCCTTTGCAGTCGATGGCGACATTCGAGAAAAGTATGTTCCGGACGTCGGCGGAACCGGCGCAGCCTTCCGGCAGATATCGTTTGGGATTGTTGAATATGATTCCATTGCCGGGACCGGTGATTACAAGGTTGCTGAACGTGCAGTTGCGGATGACGCCGTCGCCGGGACAGCCCACCCTGACGCCCTGGCAATAGCTGTCCAGAACGCAATTGCTGACGGTGATGTTTTCGCATGGCATTTCCGTGTCGCAAATCTGCCTGATCGAACGCAGTATGAGGCAGTCGTCGCCGGTCTTGAAGATACTGTCGCTAACTGCTACGTCGCGGCACATGTCGAGGTCGATGCCGTCGTTGTTTATCATCTTCTGATCGGAGATCATCTTGATCCGGTGGATGCCGACCCTCTGGCATTGGATCAGCCAGAAGGTCCAGCATGGTGAGTCGTTGAATGAAGCGTCCTCGATGCGGAAGTCGCGGCATCTGTATGCCATGAGCATCCGGGGGCGCGGCGAGTCCGGCTTCTGATAGAAGCGCTCCCACAGTATGGTCTTGGTGTCGTAGAATGCCGGTCCGGAGCCGTTGATTTCGCCCGGGCCTGTAATCGAAAAATGCTCCGCATCGACCGCGCGGATCAGGCTCTTCGTGCATTTCTCCGGCGCCTGATCCTGCCTGAAGCCGGGAGTCTTGAAATCGGCATAGTCCGAAATGTTCGTGCTGCCGACGAGAACGCATCCTTGAGAGAGATGCAGATCCACATTGCTTTTGAGATCCAGCGTGCCTATCAGGAACCTGCCCGGGCCGCATAGGACGCGGCCGCCGCCCGCCGCATGGCATGCGTCGATGGCGCGCTGGATGGCCGAAGTGCAAAGGGTTCGACCGTCGCCGACCGCCCCATATTCGCATATGCCTAAAATCCGACTATTGTTTTTGCACATAGCCCATCTCCTTTATATACTGATATGATGCCATTATGAACCAGGATGAGTATGAATTCAAGCGCATAAGGATTACATCCATGGGAAAAAAGGCGAACGAAAAGAAAAGCTGGCTGGACGAAGGCGTAATGAACCTTCTGGTGGACTACTATCCGGAGGTGCAGTTCAGGCCGTACGGTAGCGGTGCGACCCGTAAAAACGTTGTCCCTTTCTTGAAACAGCTTGACCTGGGCTACCTGTGCATCTATGCGAAGGGCCACAGCGGCTACTGCACCTGGCCGAGCTCGCTCAAGACGCAGCACAACATGCTCGGCGGCGACATGCCGAAGCTTTTCCGCGCATACACCCGTGAGGCCGGCACGAAGCTGGTGCTCTACTACAGCGGCATGGTGGATGGGATCGCCGGGGAACGCCATCCGGACTGGCGCCAATGCAACATCGAAGGCAAGCCTGCCGAACCATGGTTCAACGATTTCAAATGCTTCATAGCATACCCCATCTGCCCGTTGAGCGGCTACTGGAACGAATGGGTCAGCGTGCAGCTTCGCGAACTTATAACCAACTATGATCCCGACGGCATCTGGGTTGACGGCGACTGGCCGGGCCCCTGCTACTGCGAACGCTGCCGGAAACGTTTCCGTTCTGACACCGGCTGGAGCGATCCCTGGAGCGATCTGGTCAAGCGCCCGGACTTCCACGCTGAATATATCAAAAGCTGGAACAGGATTACGCACGAGTGGCGGACGCAGTTCCGGAACTTCGTGAAGTCGCTTAATGCGGACTGCGTCTACAGCGCCGGAAACGTAAGCCCGCGCCGCGAATTCGCCGCCCCCTTCGACTGGCGCAGCGGCGACTTCTTCTCGCCGGGCTTCTTTCATCTACACGACATGGCGCGGATGATGCGCTGGTACGGGACGCTCGACGTGCCGTATGACGCCTACATCTGCGACACCAGTTTCACCCACGTCCGCAAGAATGTCCGAAGCCGCACGAAGACGCTCGACCGGATGCTGCAGGAGGCTGCGACGGTCGCCGCTGCCGGCGGACAGGTAGGCTACTGGACATATCCGCTCGGTGACGGCGCATGGGTTCCCTCGCGGATGAAGAAGGCGATCGAGGTCCGCAAGTTCCTGAAGGAGCGCGAGGATCTTTTCATCGGCTCGAGAAGCGCCCGCTGGAACGCAATCTTGGTAAGCGATCCGTCAACGCCGACCTTCGGCGGTGCAAACGTCGAGGGCGCGCACAAGGCGCTCGCGGCGCTCCACCTTTCGCCTGATGTCATGGATGAATCGGGCATCGCCGGCATTCTACCATACGAACTCATAGTGCTTCCCGAACAGGCGTTCCTTGACAAGAAGACGGCCGAACTCCTTGAGTCTTATGTGCACGCCGGAGGCAAGATTCTTTCGAGCGGCGCCAGCCTGCGCTTCCCGGAATTCCAGAAGACGCTCGGCGTAAAGAGCGTCCGCCTCGGGGATCTTAAGGACGGACATGTCATCCTGAAAACCTGCGACGAGCCTACTGGCGTTGACGGCGGCTGGGATCGCGTGGAGCTTGAACGTGGGACGGCAAAGGAACTCTACCCTCTCTTTATGTCATGGGACCAGTTGAACTTCGAAACGCGCAACCTATGCAACAACTGGCCTATGCACGGACAGCTGGACGAAGAAAACCCCGAGAAGGCGGGCTGCCCTGCGGCGATAATGCGCACGCTTGGGAAAGGCCGCGTTGTCCATATCTGCACGGACATCTTCAGCCAGTATCGGACGCTCGGCGCGCAGATGCTGCGCTGGCTGCGCGAAATCATCGATGAGCTCATGCCCACACGCCTGTGCAGGACAGACGCGCCATCATGGGTTGATCTGTCGTTGCGCCGCTCTGCCGACGGAAGGCTGCTGGTTCATTTCGTGAACCAGAATCCCGGACGCGACATCTGTAGGTTGAACAGCGACGACACGTGGGTGGACGAGATCCCGGAAGTTGGCCCATACATGTGCGAACTTCGCATCTCGAAGAAGCCGCGGGCGGTAAGCTGGGAACCTGGTGGACACAAACCGGGATGGTCGTGGACCGCAGGTCTGCTGAAGATCGAAGTGCCGCGCTTCAGGATCCACGGCTGCGCGGCAATATCGCTTGCCTGAATATATGAGCAGTCAGTGCGGCACCTTGTCGAACAAGTTGACGAAGGGGAGCTTGTTCATACAGCGGTATATCTTGAAGTCGGAATCGGTGGTGACTATTTCACGAGTCTGCTGCCTTTCACAAACGGCAACAATAGTGGCGTCTGCGAAATCCATTGGAACTGACGCATATTTCATCATGAGTTCCGACGTCCTTTTGAAATCGTTAGAAGATAGTTCCACAACCTGCAGCCCGCCTTGATGAATCCAGCATAGGAAGTCACGCTGTGCCAATACGGAGAAGTCGAGCAGGAACATGGTTTCGGTGATAACAGGCAAGGTCGTGCCTAAAGGCGATTTTGACAGGCTGACAAATTCTACCGCGCGGGAGTGATGGAGGTCAGAACTGTCGAAGAGGGCAACAAGAGGTCCGGTGTCAACGATTAACTTGAGCACGAGCCTTCTTCCTTTTTAACTTCCGCTTCAGGAGAAGTTCCGCGTCCTGTGAGAGATTCCCCTTTCCGCTGGCGTATTTGCCGAAGAGGGGCTCTCCGATCTTCCAGGCCCTTGCCTCGAAACTTGCCGAAACATATTCGACGATGCTTCTTCGGACGATCTCGGATTTTGAGACCCCTTCGATCCGGGCGAGGTTGCGAATATCATCCTCAAGCTTTTTTTCTATTCTTAGAGTCAACACGGAACGCCTCCATTTGTATTACATATTGTAATACACTTTTTCATTCGGGTCAAGCGGAGAATAGAAAAGAATCAACAGATATTCAATTGCCGTCTCCGAGCCGGAGAGAGTGGCCTGCCGGCATTTTTTTGCATAGAGAGACGGGCAAGTGCGCCGTCGGCATGGCTCTGCCGGCGATGACATCGGCGGCCGCGTCGAAGGCGAAAGTGCTTATCCCGAAGGTGCATATGGCGGCTCCGACCTTGTCCGGCAGGCGCGTGATCCAATACGGCGAGTTTGTGTTCACTGCAATGACCGTCTTGCCGAGATCTGTGATGGACTTGAGCAGTTCGAGGAGCTGCTCCGAGGCGCCGGCGGAATAGATGCCGAAGACCACGGCGTCGGCGTTCTTGGCGCGGCCGACCGCCTCATACGCCTGGTATTTTGTGGGCGACTCGTCGACAACGACCTGCTGGACATTGGGATAATGGCGGCGGAGCGAGCGCGGAAGCATGTCATGTGAAAGGATGTCGTCGTTCGAAAGGACGATATGCATGTCCCGAGGAACGACCGCGAGCATGGAGCCGCCGCGCGGCAGGCGCAGCGGCAGCGTCGAACCTGTGTTCTTGAGGAGCAGGACGGCTTTTCTTGCGGCCGCGGCGGCCACTGCGGCGTTGGCCTTGCATCCGACGGTCGAGAGTACGCGTCCGGCGGAGAATGTCTTTTTTCCGAAGAGGCCGCGCCTCTCCTTGAGAGCCAGTATGCGGAGGAGGGACTGGTTGAGGCGCTCCTCGGTCAGCTTACCACTACGCAGGAACTTCTTCACCATTTCGATGGAGGGGGCGTATTGCTCAGGGACCTTCATGAAGATCATGTCGGCGCCGGCGGCCAGGCACATCGCCGCGGCCTGCGGGATGCCGAAGTTCTTCGAGATCGCGAACATGGTCAGGTCGTCCGGAATGATCACGCCGTCGAAGCCCATGTCCTCCCTGAGGAGGCCGGTGATGATCCGATAAGAGAGAGATGCCGGAAGGCGTTCCTTTTCGAGGGCGGGATAAAGTGTGTGCGCGATCATGAAGGAATCGGCTCCGGCGGCGACCGCCCTGCGGAACGGATACAGCGCCTTCCGCTCAAGTTCGCGGCGTCCGAGGTTTATGGACTCCAGTTCGCGGTGCGCGTCGCCCTTGCCGTGGCCGCGCCCCGGGAAGTGCTTTACGTTGCTGATAACGTCCTCCTCGGCATAGGCCTTTATGAACTGCTCGCCCATGGCCGCGACAATTTCGGGATCGCCGCTGAATGAGCGGGCCCCGATTTCCGGATTGGATGGGCGGGTCAGGACGTCGAGGCTCGGTCCGTAGAGCATGTCCAGGCCGAGGGTCTTGACTTCGGCTGCGGAAACCTTCGCGGCTTCGTATGCGTTGGAGAGGCTGCCGCAGGCGCCGAAGCCCATCTGGCAGGGCATGATCGACACGTTTCGCCTGCGGAAGATGCTGTTGCTGATGCTGCCCTCCTGGTCGCCGGCCATGATGACGGGAAGACCGGTTATCTCCTCGCCGGCCTTCTTGACCCTGAAGATGAATTCCGCGACCTTGTCCAGCGGCTTGTTGCTGTCGACGCCGCAGGGCATGTAGTCTCCGCCGCGGACGAACCTTTCGAAGACGCCGGAGAACTGGAGGGCACCGAAATGGTATCTGGCGAAGTTGGCCTTTGCGAACTCCAGCGTCTCGCCGCCGCAGATGTTTCCCATGAACATCTGTCCGATCTTCTCGTCGAGGCTCATCCCGTCGATGATCTTTTGGAAGTCCTGCTTCATGATATCTCCGTTATTGGTTATCCGTTATTCGTGAAGCGTAATCGTCTCCTCTGAAACTCGGTGATCTAAATCGCGATCTTTTTCGCTATCTTTGCCGTTAAACTTGTCCTAAATTAACCCTATGGTGTTTTTCCAGAAGCAAGTTCGGAAGAAAGGCGCGCTAGGAATCGGCGGTTGTCGGCTGAGAGGTACCTCATGGTTCCGCCCATTCGGCTGAAGGTCTTGCAGTACCGGAGGTAGTATGCGGGGTTGTCCATGGGCGGCTCGCCGGCGGCGTCCCAGTCCCATGTGCTCTTGGCGAGGTCGACGACCAGGATGAAGTGCTTTTCAATGCGGCGTCCAGCCTGTATGGCGAGGTTCTGCGCCATTGAGAGAGACTTCTCGAAGATCATCGGCGACATGACGGCGGATCCGACGGACAGGTAGACGCCGCCGTCGAGCTTCGAGACCTGGTTTGCGAAGACGAGGAAGTCGCGGAGGGCGGTTCTGCCTATCGCGGCGCCGCAGTTGGCGGGATGGTTGTATATGATGTCGTGGCCGATCATCGGATGGCCTGTGAACGGGACGCCCATTCGGAATGCGGCGGCCTGAACGCTGAACTTCTTGTGGGGATGGGCGATCTTCATCTTTCCGGCTTCGAGCGAGAATTTCCTGACTGCGGCGAGGAGGTCGGCGGCGGCGGCGGCCCTGTCGAGGTCCGAGATGTCCTTCATCGCCGTCTTGAGTTCCTTTTCGGTCGGTATTACAAGGGCTTCGTTCTGGATCATCTGGCCGACCGACTCGCCGTATCCGAGGCCGTTGTATGCGCCGACAGAGATGGCGAGGTTGATGAAGAATCCGGTTTCCTGCCAGATGCCGAACTCGCCTTTTTTCACGTTTGCGGCGACGTCCTCGCTGGTTTTCCCCAGGAACGCGAGTTCCCAGTCGTGTATGATGCCGGCGCCGTTGGTGGCGAGGTGCGTGAGCCAGCCGTCCTCCATGAGCCTGATCAGGACCGGACCTAGTCCGTTCTTGATCGAGTGGGCGCCGAAGGCGAGCATGACCGGCTTCTTGTTCCTCTTTGCCGACAGGATGCTACCGACGGTTTCAGCCATGATTTCGCCGTCGCTTCCGTCGAAGGCTGCGAACTTCGCATCCGGAGATATGAGGTCGTTCTCTACGTCGATCTTGCTGTACCGGAGGCGGAGGGGCTTTATCCTTAGCCTGTCCCTGTTCAGTTTCAGATGAGGCATGCTTATGGATCCTGCTGTTTGGAACTCAGCGCCTAAGAGTTTTAAGTTCCAATCTCCAAACATCAAATTCCAGATAAATTCCAGATCTCAAAAATCAATTTTCAAATTATGAAGCGCATCGTATGGGAAATGCGATTTTAATGTATTTTTTGGAGAACAATCATTCAATCCGGAGGATTTTGCAGAGCGCCTCAAGCTGCGAGAAGTCGGGGACGATCAGGTCGGCGCCGGCGCGTATGAGGCGGCTGCGCTTCTTCAGGTTGAGGCCGAACCTGCGGACCTCGTCGCTGGCGATGCCGACGGCAAGGCCGCCGCGCTTGTTTATCTCCCTGATTTCCACGGGGCCGTCGCCGAATGCGGCGACCTGTCGTGAGTTCTTCGGCCCGATGTCGGCGAGTATCCTGTCCATTACGATCTTCTTGGCCTCCTTTGTGACATCGCCTACCGCGCCATACATCCTGCCTCCGAAAAGCTGTGAGTAGCCTAGGGCCTTGGCCTCCTTGACGAGATCGTTCTTGTCGGTTCCGCTCGCGAGGTAGAGCGTGATTCCGGCGGCGTGGAGCCTCTGCAGGAACGGGACTACGCCCCTGATGACGAAGTCGTCCACGGAAAGTTCTCCGCGCCTGAGCTTTTCTATTCTTCCATTGACCAGGCGGAGGAGGTCGTCGTTGTATATCTTCTTGTAGCCGAACTCGTCGAGGATTTCCTTTTCGGGGACGAAGGCGAACTCTCGGACGAGTTTGACGAGGCCCTGCATCTGGACGAGAGTCTGCACGCCGGTGGTGCTGTCGATATATTTACGTACCCTGTTGAGGATCTTGTGGTATGTGGACTCGTCGGCGCGGTCGTAATTTTCCCCCAGTATCGCCCTGACCATCATCGGCTCCATGATCTTTTCCCATCCTTCGCGGAGTACGGATATGGTGCCGTCATGGTCGAAGATGGCATGTGATATTTTCATCGGAGAAGGAAGTTCGCGGACGATTTCGATCTCAGAGCTTTTGTAGTATTTGGCGGATCTGATGTCGTCGGCCTTTTCCGGTGTGAAGATGTAGTCGGTGTCCGTGCCGATCCGGATTATTTCTTCAGGAGATGCGGTTCCGGTCTGGTATAGCTTCTGGACGGTGACGCCTGCGACTAGGTTGCCGAGGGTCGCAGCCTCGACCGGAGTGAAGCCGGCCGCAAGTCCTGCGGTTATTCCGGAAAGCATGCTGTCCCCCGCGCCGACGGGATCTGTCTTCTCGATTATGTGCAGGCCCGGGACTACCGTGACGCCGTCCTTTTCGACCACGAGGCATCCTCTTTCGCCCCTGGTGATGAAGAGAGTCTTCCTCCATTTTTTAAGAAGCTTCGCGGCGGCGGCCCTGGCGGCGTCCTCGGTGATTAGATCCCCCGGCTCGAAGCCCATCCCGCACAGCTTGGTCGCCTCGTAGGCGTTGATCTTCCTGACGGTTCCGTCGTAGGCGTCGCTGCAGGAGCGGCTGTCGAGCAGGAAGAGCCTGCCGCTGTTTTTCTTTATCAGCGCCTGGAGGCCTTTCCTGAAGAAGTCGGAGCGGTGTATCCCGGCGGGGACCTGCTGGTTGATTATGACGGCGTCGAGTTTTCCGACCGTGTCTGCGAGCTTGGACAGAAGGCGAGACGCGGTGTCCTTTCCAAGGCTGTTGAAGTTCCCGAAGTCGATGCGGCTGGCTTCGGTTCCGTCCTCGATGGGCTTTACATAGACGTGGGTGTCCCAGCCGCAGTCCTGTTCGAGCAGACCGTCATGGCCGATGCCCAGCCTGTCCATGATGGATCGCATCTCCGATGCGAAGGGGTCCTTGCCGGTGACTCCGAAGACGCCGACGTTCCTGACGCCCATGGCGACGAGGTTGGCGGCCACGTTGCCCGCGCCGCCAAGGCTGTACTTCTGCGCCTTGACCGGCCTGGTCTGGAGCTTGGTCTCGACGGAGGTCTCGGACTTGGACATGTCGATGTCCCAGTATACGTCGAGGCAGAAGTCGCCTACGATGGCGATCCTGGCGCCTGCGATTTCCGCGAGCATCCTTTCAATATCGATCTTCAGCATTGAAGCACCTTCCGCACAGGTTATTTCTCCGACGGCACGACGATGCCTCGCATTATTATGTTCTGGCAGAGCGAGAAGATGATGAACGTGGGTATTGCGGCGATGATCAGCGATGCGAAGACGACGCCCTGGCAGGAGCCCATCTGGAGCTGGTAGAGCCAAGGCATGAGCGTCCACATGTCCTGATCCTGGCATATGAGCAGTGCGAACATGAAGTTGCCGTAGGCCCCGGTGAAGGCGTTGAGGGCTATCACCGCCAAAATGGGAGTCGAAAGGCTCATGGTAATCTTCCAGAATACCTGGAACTCGTTGGCGCCGTCGAGGTCGGCGCTTTCATAGAGCTCCTTCGGCAGCGAGTCGAAGAAGCCTTTGAGCAGGAAGATGGCGTATCCGTTCGCAAGGCCGGGGAGGATCAGCGCTGCGAAGGTGTTGAGCAGGTTGAAGCCGCGCATCATGAGGAAGACCGGAATCTGGGTGACCATGGGCGGAAACGCCATGGTGAGCATCAGGAAGAGGAGTATCTTGTATGTTGACGGCGGGCGGTATCTGCTTAGGGCGTATGCGGCCAGGGGGTTGACTATGAGCGCGCAAGCGATAGCCAGGACGCAGTAGAAAAATGTGTTGAAGACGGCCCTTCCGTGGAAGAGGAAGAAGTCGAGGACGGTATAGAAGTTCCTGGTGGCGTATTCCCACCTGAGGGAGGGGATGTTCTTCTTGAAATCCATATATATGAAGTCCTTCTGCGGAGGCATGACTTCTTCGAACGACTTGAACGAAGTTCCGATCGCGGAGTTCAGCTTGGAGACTTCGCCGAATTTCCGATTGAGCCAGTCCCTGAACATGAAGTCCGCGCTGTGGACACTGATGTGCTGCAAAGGAAGCCTGTGCATTTTTCCTCCGACCGGATCCTTCCATCCGACGAGGAATGCCTCCCAGTCGGGCATCTGGATTCCGCTCCGGGGCGGCTCCTCCGGCATGCTTATTTCGTCGGCGGACTTGTAGGAGGTCCCATAGATTCTGTTGAGCCCTTCTACGGAGCCGTATTTTGCGACGAGGAATTCGCGGTATTCCGGGGCGGCCTCAGGGTCGGCCCTGAGCCAAAGAAGGTTGAGTATGTTTCTTGTGAATGCCTCCCAGTCAGCCTTCTCCTTATCGGTTCTTCCGGGGCCGGCCGGGCACTTCCTGTCGAGACCGACGTCGTTCCAGGAGGCATAGGCCGTCCCGTGAGCCCTGTTGTATGCGGCGATGTCCTTCGTATACTGGTTCTTGAGGTAGATCTTGTAGAATCCCTCGGGGCTGACGTAGTAGCGCTGCTCCAGCGGCGTGTTTTCCTTGACCTTGTTGATTTCAAGGCTAAGCGGTGACATGTCCAGCTTATCGCGGCGAACTAGGAAGCTGGAAGGGTAGAAGGCGAAGCTGTTCCAGGTGGGCATGTCGACTTCCATGGCCTCGTTGAACTTGTCGATGTCGTTGCCGAAACGGCGCATCATTTCGGCCTTGAACTTCCTCAGGTTGGAGGGGATGACCCTCCTTGACAATATCACGGACCAGCTTGAGATCATGTAATAATGCTGAGGCAGCTTCTTTTCCTGCAGGAATTCCTTCCATTCGGACGCGAACGCGGCGTTCGGCTCGGGCGGCAGCTCGAGCTTCTTGAAGGACTGGTCGTCGGAGTCGAAGGTGCTTTTGAGCCATTCGAGGTTCTCGTTGAAGAAGGCCTCCATGTGCTTCCTGTACAGGCCGGTCTCGGATCTGAGAAATCCGGGAATGACGACCGACTCCGTTGTGTCCATGCCGCTCTTGGTGGAGCCCGCGATCATCAGGAGGAACGGGTAGACCATGGTGATCGAGCCTCCCACGAGCAGCAGGTAGATCGTCCCGATCAGGAGTTTCGTCTTAATGGACTTGCGTCCGATCTGAGATATTATGGCCATATTTCGCCGCTCCGCCGCTTGCCGTTCATTTCTTGTCGCCGGTGGTCTTGAATTCGAGCCGCGACAGCATCTTGAGCTGGTATATGGTGAAACCGATAAGCATGGTTCCGATCATCCAAGCCATGGCGGTTGCCGGACCGTATTTCATGTATGTGAATGCGGTGTACCAGATGTGGAGGCCCGCGACCTCGGTGTCGGCGCCGCCGCCGGTCATGGCGAGTATGTTGCCCTCGGAGTAGACGGAACCGATGAAGACGCCCACGAAGTTGATGATGATGAGGGGCTTGAGGACGGGGAAGACCACGAAGAGAATCTTGTCGATGAACGTCGCCCCGTCGATGTCCGCGGCCTCGTAGAAGTCGTCGGCGATTCCCTTGAGGGCGGCGAGATAGATGAGGCATCCCGGGCCTATGCCGGCCCATACCATCGGGATGATGCAGGATAGCATCGCGGTCTTGGGGTTGACCAGCCAGCCGTAGGGTTCTGGAAGCGTGTTGAACATCCTGGGCACGAACATTAGCAGGCTCTTGAAGGCGCTTTCGCCCTTCAGGAATATGGCTGGGCCGGCGAGTCCCAGCGCAGCGTAAAGCATGAGCAGTCCGGCAACCGCGCAGAGCGAGGCCTGCCAGCGCATGTCGTGATACCAGAGGCGCCTCGCGAAAAGCATGGCCACCGTCAGGAGGGCTGCGCCGATCAGCAGGAAGCCGATGACCGGGATCTTTAGGACGATGGAGTTGAGCATGCCGAACTCGGAGGGTTCGTAGAACTGCTTCCAGAGGAGGATGGTGACGATTCCGCTGATGACTGCGGGCAGGTAGAAGATGATCCTGAAGAGGAGCTTGCCTACCGGAACCTCCTGCAGGAGTATCGCGAGTATTATCGGGGGTAGGAAGGTCAGGCCGATAATGAGCAGGGAATAGCGCAGCGAATTGAAGAGGGCCTTCCACCAGTCCTGCGAGAAAAGCACGTTCGCGATGTTGGTCACGCCCGTCCAGGCAGTGTCCCCGATAATCCTGTAGTCCTGGAACGCCATCAGCGACCCCTTGACCAGCGGTATGTAGTTCCACACGAGTATGCTGAGAACCGCGGGCAGGAGTATCAGGTAGGCGTACCTGTATCTTATGAACCCCCAGGTGACCTTCTTCGCGCCCGGGGACTGGGGCGGCGTGAAGGTCGCGACGACCTTCCTGAAAACCAGGACATATGCGATGACTATGACGATGATGACCAGGACTGCGATGGCCGTCCGTATCCTCATCTTCTCGGGCGGGATTATGCCGATCATCCTTTCATTGGCCTCGTCGCATCCCTCCTTGAGGAGCCTTTGCATGACTTCCAGGCGCTTCGCCCTGTCCTCGGGCAGCTTGTCGTCCCTTTCGAGGGTCTCGGCCTTGACGATGGGGAACGTCATCATGTCGTAGGCGAGGTTGCTGTTCCTGCCGTAGGGCTCGGGGTTGCCGGACTCCATGGCGATTTCGAAGGCTTCGCTCCAGCCCTTTGGGCAGAGCCGGATGATGTCTTCGTAGCCGTACATCTTCAGATACTTCGGATTGAGGAACTGGCCCATGCCGCTTTCCACTAGGATTCTGGTGAATATCTTTCCGGACTCGGGCGAGTTGAGGAACTTGAGGTATTCCCACGCCGCGTCGCGGACTGCAGGCTCCTTGATTCCGGAGAAAAGTCCGGCCATCATGCAGTTGATTTCGCCGCCGCGCTTACCGGTGGGGCCGAAGGGTACCGGGGCGAGGCCCGTTACCTCGGGATCGATCTGCGAGAACATCTTCTCGTCTATGTATGCGTAAAGCATGCCTATTTCGCCCTTGTCCCACTTGGGCCATGACTCGGAGGACTCCTTTGACGAGTAGCCCCTGCGCACCTTGCCCTCCTTGTCTGTCCACTTCTCCGCGCTGAGCCGGACGTAGAAGTCGAGGGCTTCTGCGGCCTGAGGCGAGTCGAAGGTGCAGCGCCACTGGTCAGTGGTCTCGTTGTATTCCATGACCTCCCCGCCGGCGGCCCATAGGAAGCTCACCCAGAACCAGGACTCGTGCTTTCCGCGGCCCAGGACTATTCCGTAAGTGCCCTTGTCCGGGTTTGTAAGCTTCTTGCACGCGGACATCAGGTCGTCCCAGGTCCACTTGTCGTCGGGATACGGAATCTTGTACTCGTCGAATAGGTCCTTGCGGTAGAGGAGCACCTTGCCGAGCGTGCCGCCGATGGGCATCGCCCAGACGTTCACCTTCCCGTCCGGCCCCTTCCTCTTTATCACGGGCCAGATCTTCGGATGTATCTTGAAGTCTATCTCCTCCTGCGTGAGGCCTGTGAAGTAGCCGTCCTCCGGCTTGTCAAGCGGATATAGGAAGGAGTTCTGGATGTAGTTGTCGGACTTCCTGAAGTTCACATATAGGAGGTCCGGAGCCATCCCTCCCGCGATGGCCAGGAGGTCTATCTCGACCCCCTCGACCTGGATGCCCATGAACGAGTGGAGCTGTATCTCGACGTCGTCCCATTTGTGCTTCCCGTACTTCTGCGGGTCGGCGGAATACTTCCCCTTGTATTTCTCGGCGAACAGCTTCGGGAATAGTTTCTTGAACTCCTTCACCGTCTCCATTGCGGCGCGTGAGTTCGGATCTGTCGAGCCGGGGTTGGGCAGCCAGTATACCTTGATATGTATAATGGTCTTGCCGTCCTTCTCCTCGATCCAGCCGGCGGCCGCGGAGCAGGCCCACAGCATTGAGGCAAGGGCGAGACAGGCCGCGGCATATGGAATACTTCGGAAAAGCTTGTGCATTTCGGACGTTTCCCGATTAATTGAGCCCTTATTGTATATCCGTCAGCCGATTTTTCAATACTGAACTGAACGTAAAATCGGGCAGATTGCATCCTGCAGGGGCGCGGTGTCTATTGAATATCCGGGCCAATTGGAAAATTTACCATAAGGAACTATCTGCGAGCCTCGCAGCCTTGTCGATGTGAAACTTAAAGTGGCGCAGGTATTCCTACCTGCGATGCCGCAGACAGGAATGTCTGCGTTACTTAAAGGCGAGTTTCAGGAGGAGGAGTGGCCCTCTGCCTCAGTTTAATCTTGCTAGCAGGGCCTTTTTCTGTTCGGGTGAGAGTGATGAGTTGTTGATCCAGGCAGCTGCGGCCTTTCGATCCGATGCGGTCCAGGTTTTCAATACATAGATCATGGCGAGATCGCCTTTGCCGTCCGTCAACAGCTTTGCGGCCCATCCGGCGGCGGCTTCCGGGTTGTTAGAAGACCATCCTGCGGCAAGTCCTGCGATGGCGCTGTTGCGCTGAGTTTCATCCGTTACGGCTAAGGCCCATTCGGCGGCGGCATGCGGGTCGTCGGCCCCCCAGATCCTGCACAAAGAGCCTATTGCGTTGTTCTGACCTGTTCCGCCGGGGAGCTGCAGTGCCCATTCGGCGGCGGCGGCGGGATCTCTTGAGGCCCAGCCTCTGGCCAAGCCTGCCCAAGCGCTGTTGCGCTGCGCCTCGTCCTTGAGGTCGGCTGCGAAACGCAGTGCCTCCGCCGAATTTCTCAAGGCCCATGAGTATGCGGTGTAAAAGATCGGATTTTTCCTGTCGACTTCTTCGGGCAGGCTCATGACCCATTTTTCGACGGCTTCGGGATCCTGAGCGCCCCATTCCTTGGTTGCGATGGCGAGCACGTCGTCGCGCCCTTTTCCTTCCGCGAGTGACAGGGCCCATTCTGCGGCCGCCCTAGGATCCTTTCTCATCCATTCCTGGAATACGCTGGTCAGGGCGGCATCCCTGATTTCTCCCTCGGGGAGATTGTCCAGCATCCATTTTGCGGCTTCATCCGGCGCTTTTGCGCCCCATGCCGCGCCAATGTATGAAAGCGCGTTCGTGCATTCCTTGCCGTCGGTTAGGTTCTGCATGGCCCATCGGGCTATGCCCTCGGGATCATTTCTGCCCCACTTGTAGATCAACTTGGACAGGGCGTTCCTTCTTGCGTCCCCGGACAGCTTCAGCATGGCGGCCACCTCTTCGGGGAAGCTAAGTTTCGGCTTGATGTGTTTTCCGCTGTTCTTGCCTGACGGCGAGGCCGATTTCGGTGGTGAAGCCATCTTTTCCCCTGGAGCGAAGATGAATTCGGCAGAGCCATCTTCATTAGATGGATAATTTGTCCCCGAGTCATTGTCCGCTTTGCACTGATCAGCCTTGCCGGAAGGCTTCAGGACAGAAATAATTACCATGTTGTTCAACACAAGGATGCAGATTACTGCTGCGACGATCAATATCCATTTGTTCTTCCGTCCGGACTGCTGTGAGGTTTGCATAGGATTACCCGTGGTTGTATGAATTTAGACAGCTATTGAACTGTAAAAGTTCCGCATCAATCAATAGGACAGGCCGTATGCCCGGTATTCGCCTTCCCTAGCAATCATCTTGGCGCAACTTTCATCGGCGAGCATCTTGCTGAACTGAGTGCCCTTGAAGAAGCGGTTCTGCTCGAATCCGCTGTCGATGATTACTTTTTTAATACTCCATTCTTTCAAAGTTCTGATAACCTTTCCACGTGTATTGAGCTTAGAAAATGTCTTGACGGGGAAGCTGGAGTGGAAATATTTGATTACGGCATCCGGCAGATCGTCGAGTTCACGCTTCCCAGTGTCCGAGCCGATGAAGAGGATTTTTCCGTCAGGCTCCTTAGTGACGGCAGACAAGTATAAGATTTTCTGGAAAGATGAAACATTTTGTGCAACTTTGCAGAGGCTGAAAGCGTCTTTCTGCCCAAGCGGCAGGGAGGTCTCAGGATTGTTTAGGATCAGCGGCAGCTTCGAGTTCATGTAATTGGTGTTCTGCTCATATCTTTTATCCATGACGACCGTGTCTATTGATTGTCTGAGGAGTTCGTTCATTGCACTCTCAACGTCCTTGTACTTGACGAACCTGTCCAGCGGGAAATTTGATGAGAAATAACAGACCAGGCGTTTTTCCACCTCAGGGGTTTCAATCAGCCTGTCCCGGCCAGATACGAGAAGTATTCGCTTTGTCTTAGGGGTTATCCTCAAAGCATCCGCAAGGATGGCGCGGAGAGAGCTTGAAGGCAGATATTTGCCGCCGACCTTGAAGAGCGAGAAAATTCCCTCGCTGCTGATATTGATAAAATTGTCCTTATCTTCAACCAGTAGCATAAAGGGGGAATCAGAAACAAATCTGTTATCGTCATAAGAACTATTCAAAATGACAGTCCCGATATTTCTCTTTCTAAGGAACTTCCAAGCTTCGCTGGCGCTTTTTAGCTCGAGGAAATCCTTGACAGGGAAGTCGGAATTAAAGTAATAGGCGATCCTGTCAGATTTATTGAACATTTCTGTGCCCTTGGAGGACTTCTTGTCCACAAGCAATACTTTTTCTCTCGCGTTGGTTACTGAAAGCGCAGCGAGAATTATCTTCTCAAGAAGGGGTATATATTCCAACGAACATGAGTAAGACTTCAGTCCTGATTCATAGGACCGGAACCTAAAATATTCATTTCTGCCGAGCAGTTCCGGAAGAATTGATTTTTCGAAAGAGGGATCGTCTTCGAACGTATCCGAAAGGAATACTTCCGAAAGTTTGAAGTTAGAGATGAATGATTCGGCCTCCTCGACGTTCCTTGCAGAAATGACGTCCTTGTCCTTAAGATAATATAGAGCCTCGGGGGATGCGCCCATGAGTAAGATTGTCCCGTCTCCTGCCGCTGAAGAAGCCTTTAAGACTGCGAATTCGTAGGGATGTGCCAGCAGCTTCCATGCCGCCAGCTTGACGAATTTTGCAGGCAGAGAATTTTGGGGAAGGTTGGAACTTTTGCAGTCCGGGGATGAATAAATCAGGCCATACATCAGCAAGGCGGACATTACGGCAAGGAAGGCCGAGGAAATTGAAATCCGTGCGGCATTAAAAGCACCCGGATGTTTGCTACGGATTGTTTCACATGCCTGTCCGGCACCTAGCGCGAAGAAGAAGACCGCGGCCGGAATGACGGTCGAAACATAACGGTAGTTGATATAAAAGGTCGAAATTGCGAGGATGGAGAACAGAACCCATGACGCAAGCATGACGAAGTCGATACGTTCCTTCGGCCGGAACAGCCACAAGGCCAATCCTGCGAATCCCAGGATGAATGTGAGCCCGAAATGGCTTGTCCTGGAGAAAAGCTGGAGCCGCTCCTTCCATATCAGCGAACCTTTTGAGACATCCCCGGCCTTGATCTGTTCGGCCCATTCTTGCCCGAATGCATTGATTCTGCTCTTACTGGATATTTCCGAATCTACATTTTTCAGGGATATGAAATAGTCCAGTTTCCCCGATCCGGCCAGAATACCGAGCAGACCAACATTGGCGAGAAGGAATGCGGCCAGGAATCCCGCCATCCTTTTAGAAATCCCGATCCTGTGGGCGTTGGCGGCGCAAACTAGAAGTGCGAGCGGGAAAAGAACCACGTTCCCAAGATGTATCGACGCGGCGGCGGCGCAGGCTGACCCCATGAGGATGAACATGAAGATGGAAGGCGTATCCAGAAACCTGGAGAGCAGATATGCCGCCAGAAAGAATGTTGAAATCCTAAGCGGATCTATCCCGTTGCCGATGGTCTGGAAATAGAAAAGCGGAGTCGCGGCGAAAAGGATCACCGCCGCAGTTATCGATCCCTTTCCACGCCGCAGCAGAAATGCCGCAATGAGGATGACCAGGTAAAGGCCGTAAACGGGGGAGACGGTTCTTGCAGGAAAATCCTCATGGCATGATCCTTTCACCATGTAGAACCATGCTTGGATCAGAGGATATACCGGCGGATGCTCGTCCTTCAAGCACCCACTCTTGGCAAGCATCGGATCAGTGACTGGATAGTTCTGAAGCGAGCGGTTTTCAAATATGTCCTTGCCGTAGTAGGCGTAGACAGAAGCATCGTGGCCGACTATGGGAAGCGCGACCGCCTGATAGAAGACATGGCAGATGAAGGCCGACGAGGCGAACGTCATGACGACATGGCAGATCCGCGAAGACAAGGCAGCCCCCTTGAATTTCAAGCAGAACCATTTGAACGGAGCCGACACGCATTCCAGAACCTGTCTCAATGATACGGCCAGCAAGGTGGTGAAAACGACCGATATTGAAGCCACGCACGCTTGCGGGCCTGCGCCGGGAAAAAGAGCTAGGACGGCCCAAAGCAGCAACGCGATCGCGACAGGGGCAAGTATCGCGCCGGTTAGAAGACATTCGGAAGGGCTAAGCTGATCGGAGCTTTTGAAGGCATCGGCAAGACGCCTGATAATGGCGCCGAAAATTATCCCGGCAACCGGATATGTCAGTATCAGAACAATAATATCCGCCATTGTCATGCTTGGATTCCGTCAAGGATTTTCCCGGCCCTCCGAGCCCAGGTGTAGTTTTCAAGAAGAACCTTTTTTGCATTGTTTCCGAGCGCTGCGGCCATGGACGGGTTGCCCTTCAGCCTCAAAATGGCCTCAGCCCATTCCGCGGCGGCGCCGGCCTCGCACAGCAGGGCCGTCTTGTCCGGCACAATGACTTCATGCAGGACGGGCAGATCCGACGCTATGATCGGTTTACCCGCAGCCATGTATTCGAAAATCTTGAGAGGCGACATCCTGTCCGAGGTATTCACCCCGGCCGCAGTGCCCGTGTATTTCTGGTACGGGGCGAGCAGGACGTCCATTGAGCAGAGGTAATTTTTGATCTCGCGGGGCGGGACGAACCCGTAGAAGAAAAGATTTTCCAAGTCGGAGCAGGCAGCCTTCCACTGCGCGATGTCCGGGCCGCTTCCACCGATTATATGGAATCCAACGTCCGGAATCTTTCTTGCGGCTTCGACTATGATTTCCACGCCCCTGCCCTTGTAGAGATGGCCGGTGTATCCGGCGTTGAATGTGAAGCCGCCCTGGAGGCTGACCCTGCGGAATTCGCGGATTTCATCCGCGCCGTCCGGGGCGAGAATCGCCTTTCCATCCAGTCCGGGGAAGCACTGCAGGTAGTCGTCGAGGAGCGGCCTTGAAATCACGACAAGCCTTTTGAATGAGGGCCTTTTGATCAGTTTTCTGAATAAGACGGATGAAAAGAATCCGAACTCCCTGAAGTAGTTGTGGTTTTCGTAAACCAGCGGGATTCCCTTGCGCATCCAGAAAATGCCGGGGAGGAAACGCGAGATGACAATATCCGGAACCAGATCATCAACCTTGCGCGAAGCCATGAAAGGATAAATCAGCTTCCTGAAGATAAGCATAGGATAGAGGAAGAGCCTGCCGGAGGTGAGCCTTAAGGGATAGGGGTTCAACTTGACAGTCTTGAAGCTTGCGGGTACCCCGTAGAAGTCAAATAAGCTGCCGCTGATATTCTCCTCTAGCGACAGCGAATCCGGATATATGAGGCTTACATCGTGGCCGTTGGCGGCCAGCGCGGCGCACATCTTCATGATATGGACCGAGTTCGCCTGCCGCGAAGGGATGATGGCGTTGGAAACGTAGACAATCTTAACTTTTCTTTGCTGCACGTGTTCTTATTATCCCATATTCCCTATTCCCTAAAAACCACTTGGGCAGGGTTTGTTCAGTTCTTCAATTGAAAAACAATCCAAATACATTCCGCGCCTCCTCCTCCGTCAAAGTCTTGTCTGAGACCGCCGGCCATAAAGCCATGTCGCGAATTCGCACAACTGAATTGATATGCTTCCTATTTATAAGTCTTACTTTCAACTCTTCTATACCGATATAGCAAGCTACTGCCGTCCTGTGGTTACCGGCAAGGACTACAAATCTCCTATCCCCTTTCGCATTCTCCAGGATAACGCCTGCTGGATATCCAAATCTGCCATATATAAATCCTTCCTTTTTGACCTTTTCATAAAGGCGAATGAATCTGTCCCATTCATCCTTGACATCATCTTCAGGAGTTGGCCCGCAAAAGCGCGACCGTTCCCAAGACTTTCCATCTTTTGCCCAGGTGCCCCAGGGATATCTCCCCTTGGGGAAACATTTCCTGAGCAGATCCAGTTTTTCATCTCTTACAGACTGTACAAGATCAAATATGCTTTCTGGCTTGAAATCCCTGTGGAACTTGAACAGTGAGCTATCAGAGAATGATCTTATTCCGGCATCATATTCCGCAAGGGTTTTCACCAGATGGTTTTCCACATCATATTTTTCCGCGAAGATGGTTCTCACATCACTCGTGCCGACACTGAACGGGAAATATGTGAACAACTTTTTCCTGAAGATATCCATTAAATTCCGCTCATGCCTTTTTCCTGAGAAACTTTCTGTAGAACGCATTCCTGCAGATGTCGATGATCTCAGGTTCATGCCTGGACAGATGGTAGTAGTTTAGAGCCAGCACCAGCCCCAGGACGGCGAGCAGCAGGAAGACATTCGTGACATTCAGGCTCAGCTTCTGGAAGAACAATATCTGCGAGACAATTAGCGGGCTCAGCAGCAGGAAATATTTGAGATGTCCCTTGACCATGTCCCAAGTCTGGCTTCTTGAAAAGATGAATTTCTGAAGGAAATACATATATATGGCGTATTTCACCACTCCTGCGAGCACATTCGCTATGGCAAAACCAAGCATGTTCTTGTTCCAGCTCAAGATAATTCCTGCGGCGAGAAGGGACGATGTGGTTATTATTGTTTCCATGCTCACCCACCAGTGATGTCCGGAAGATCTCAGGATGACGTTGTTGACCTTCTGCATGTTGGTCAAAATCAGGCCGCCCAGCACCAGCATCAATGTCGTATACATGATGGAAAAATCCGCCCCTGTAAACACCTTCCTGCCGAGCCACAGCTTCAGGAAAATGTCGCCGAAGGAAAGGAACGAAGTGAAGATTATGCTGTTTATGACCAGGGAAAACGTCATACCGTAAAGGCTTATCCTCCTTATGCTGGCCATGTCCTCCTTGGCGCAAAGTTCAGCCGTCTTCGGGAGGACTCCGACAAATATGGTGTTGATAAACTGGCTGCACATCACCATTATGCCGTACGGTATCGCATACAGGGCCACATTGGCGGCGCCGAATATGTTTGAAAAAATCAACACCGGCAGGGCATTTTGAGCGATGCTTCCAGCGCTAATGACGACGGAGCTGAAACCGAGGTCGAACAGCTCCCTTACTACATTTCTTTCAAACGTCCTGCACATGACCGTCCTTGCAGCGTCAATAAAGATGCGCCTCCTAATATAGAAGAATAAAGCTATGTTGGGCAGGACACGCCCACCGCTGACTATCAGCGTGATTGTGTATATGTTCAGACGGTTGAAGTGGTAGAAAGCCAGGACGAAAAGGATTGTCAGGAGCCTTCCGGCGGTGTCGAGATTGAATGTCGTGTCATATCTGTGTTCGCCGCGTATTACGCCGGCATTAGCCTTGAGGGTGAAAGTCAGGAAGAATTCGACGATTCCGACGATGAAGATGAAATGGAAAATATTCTGGCTTCCCGGGATCCCCTTTATAAAATCAAAAACAAAATTTTCAGAGAAAAACAGGACAATGCATGAAATGATTGCCACGACCAGCAGGAACCCGTAGGAGACCAATATCAAAGACGAGAGCCTGTTCTCGTCGTTCTTCGCCTTATAGAAGGCATAAAGCCTGCTTATGGCGTTAGAGACGCCCGCATCGGCCATGTAAAAATAGTTTATGACATTGAACACGAGGAGCCACATCCCGTATATCTCTTTCCCTACCGTGTTCACCACTATAGGAATTATTATGAGCTTCAGCAATGAGGCCATTATGGTTGATATCCAACCGCTCATCACATTTTTAAGTGTCTGTATCAGGAACATAGGCCGGGAAGTGACGGGGGGTCTAAAGGGGGAGAAGATGCCGGCAGGATGTCTTCAGCATCAACGCGAACAGCCGCAGTTTCATTGCGAACGGCATCCGCCCTGAAAACTCGCCGAGATCCTGCGGTTTTTTTGAAGCGATCAGGATGGCCCGCTTGTAGTCATGGTATTTTCTGTAGAAATATATGAAATCGTTCCGTCTGAGAAACTCTTCGAGGGCGGAAAACGAAAACCTGAAGTAGGGGATGTTGTGGTCCTGGTATTTTTTCCCAGGTTTGATCGGCTCAAAATACATTATGTGAGGGAACAGCGAGTCGTAAGGGAAATATTTCCACTCAAACACGACCGTCTCAGTCATCTTTGAAATTGCGGATATAAGATTCAAGGGATCGGTTATCCTGTGAAGAAAACCGAGACATAGGACGATGTCGTATTTTTTATTCTTGCATGATTTATCTTCGAAGACGTTGGCATTTATAAAGTCGACATTATTCAACTCCTTGACTTCCTTTATGAACAGCGCCTTTTCAATGCGCAGAGGATCGATGTCTACGCCGGTGACATAGTTTGCGCCAAGTTCGCTGCACTTGAGCGAGAAAAATCCGTCATTGCAGCCAAGGTCAAGCACGTTTTTCCCTTTGACAATCCGCTTGGCCACAGGCTCCAGATTCCTCCATTTGACAAGATTTTTCCCTGCACGGGACTGGCCTTCGCTTATTGTTTTCAGGCCGAATGGCAGTTCAATCGCATGGTTCCAAGGCTGGACTCTGCCCAGTTCGGAAATTCTTTCCTCAAGCTGCTGTTTGTCCACTTTATGGTCTCCAATTTTATTTATTTGGGGCAATTTCAAGATTAAGAAAACGGCTCAGCTCGGCTTCGCCCTCCTCCACCGAAACGCTCGGAAATTTTGGAGGGCTGAGCCGTGCTCAACCGCATTCTGAAATTGGCTCACATTCTTTTTTGCACGCTGGGCGGAAATATTCCACCAGCACCCAGCACAGAAATTCAAGTTCAATCTAATTTGACCTTGATCCATGAGTCAGGTCTGTTGTACTCGGTGGGATTGCACCACAGGAATTTCGAGGAGAAGAGCCAGACCAGGATTTTTCTTCCCTTCAGCAGTTCTGGGCGTCTCTTGATCAATACCGGCAGCAAGGAGCCTCCGGAATTTTGCCACTTGAATGACACAGGCATGGAAAGATCCGCGGCAAGCTGGGCGGTGAATCCCGCAGACATTTCGCTGTAGATCCAGGACCAGCTGTCGCCATAGACAAGGATTGGTGAATCCTCGCAGTCTTTGTATGCCTGCTTTTGTCCATCGAAAACCCTGTCCATTTCAAACTTGAAGGATTCGGGATATCCTAACGGTTTGAGCAAGGTGTCATATATGTTTTTCTTTACCGTCAGCGAAACCGTCTCCCTGGTGTGTGTGAAATTCTCCTTTGGAGCGGTATCCGCAAATGAATATCTTTTTAGAATGTCGGCTGTTATCTGTGCCGCGATTTCTGGGGCGGTGGGGGCCCAGTGCGAATCGTCAGGCCGGTAGATGCTGCCGCCGTTTTCGCATGCTTTGCGGAATGCCGGCTCAAGGTCGACGGCCTCGACATCGTTCAGCAGAAGCCTCAGAATGAACTTTTTCCTCAATATCGCCGGCGGAACCTTGGCCTTGAGGCCGAACCTGCCATAGACGAACTCCATTTTCACAGGAGCTGGAATGACTATAAGGTCAATGCCTTTTGCCTTGAGCTGGTCGGAAAAAGTTTTGATGCATTCGAACGCCAGATCATAAGTCCTCTCATTGTCCGCGGAGGCAATGTCTTCGGAAAGCAGATAACCCTTTTCTTCGCTTGTAAAAAGCCATTTGTCCTGAGACATGAAAATATCCGAGGCACTGCCGTCCGTATTTGTATTTAATGGCTTTATGTCGGCGAGACCAGCTCTATAAGTATTCAGCGACTCGTTCCACTTCTCCCAACCGCCGTTTGCTGATATCTCGTTTTTAAGGAGATCAATGCGCCTTTTTATCTCTTCGCTGCGTCTGTCAAGTTCATTCCTGCGCTCCTCGGAGATTGTCAAATTTCCGGATTTTGCGGGTACCTCTTCCTTGACCGTTTCCACATGGCCCTGGTCTTTACCAGGAACGGGAGTGGGCGGCAGGCCGTTTTTTTCAAGAGCCATGTCAGACACCGCGAATTTTAGGACAAAGTACAAAGGAAGATCCAGATCATTGACTTCATCTATAGTCATTATTGACTCATATTTTTTTTCGACAGCCTTGAACGGGACCACTTCCATTTCCAGCAGACTTGAATCTGCGATTTTGGACGCCGGCTGCACTATCCGCGACTTGAAGCCCCACAGCACGGCGAGGAAAGGGGACATGTCCATTTTACCGGCGAGAATTTTCAAGGGGGTGATTTTCGCACATACAAGGCAGTCCTTGTAGTCTGCCTTTTTCGGATCGGGGACCCTGGTCATCTTTTCGACCCGACCGATTATACGGATTGTCTCCGTTCCGCCGGTTTCATCGGCACCGGAGCCGCCTTCGGAGGCGGCCCCAAGTTTCGCCGCCAGTGGTGGTGCTGCAAAGAGGCAAAAAACGATGAAGTATGAGAGGGGTGTTTTCATTTCGGGAAAATGTCTATTTTCTTCCAGCCGCCGTTGGCCTCCGTGAATTCTCTTGCTGAAAAGCACCAGACCACCGCTTTGACATTGTCCATATAGCCTCGCGTGGAACGCAATTTCCTTGCGAGGTTCATTCTCGACGGGGTGGCGCCGGAGCCTCTAACGGCGACAAGTGAGACCGGCCTACCCAGTTCGAACGCCAGTAGATCTGGCAGCCCACCTCCTTCGAACTGCATGTCATCCCCGGAATGGTATATTAGATTATGGCTGTCTCCGAGAAGAAGAATCGGAGAGGTGCTGTCTTCAGGGACATGCTTGCCATTTCCATCCACCACTTCTTTGACATCAATCTTTTCCTTCGGGATTGAGCTGTCCTCCAGGTTCGACCACAGGTCACCTGTGATTTCTGTGGTGGTCTTTTTGGCAGAGAATTTGGCGGCCCCTTCTTTCTTGTACCATGGCCTTCCCTTTATTTCCGCAGCTATCAATCCGGCCGCCGCGGCGCAGCCGTTCCCTGACCAATGGGTGTCCTGCCTGCAATACATGTTCTCTCCTTCGGCCTGGCGGACTATGAATTCAGGTGTGAGATCAATGATTTTGACTCCAGACTTCGCCAGTTCCGCGTAAAGGCCTGCCAACTTCTGATCATATCGGCAGTCCTTTGCCATTTTCGCCTTGTCGGCAGATTTGTCCAGCTTGTCTGCGCATACGACGGCCTTTGGCGGCACGGGAACCAGTACAAGTTCAATTCCCTTCTTCTCCAGCTGCGACCTGAAATCGAGGATAGCCTGGAATGCCTCGTTGTCATGGCTGGCCAAGTCCGTATCCCTTGTCAGGTGCAGAAGCTCGGACTTTCCGAACATCCATCCTTCCTTCCCCTGTGCGGCCATTTTATCAGCCGGGATACGTGACGCCATTTCCGCGCATGCGGCCACGAAATCCTTGGTGGAGGCGAACGGGGGGGCGGCGTTCTGGGCATTCAGCGCGGTTGCCGAAACGATGGTGAAAACAACAAAACACAGGCAAGCCATTTTCATTTTCTACCAACCTCCTCCGCCCATAAAAAGGGCGCGAAAACAAGTTTTTCATCATCGAATAGCGTAATGTTGAACGATCCATATTTGTCTTCAACTTTTCTCCAGTCCACTGCTTTCACCCTTATCCTTTCACCGGCCTTGATGCCTGCCGCGCCCGTAAGCTTGTTGTCCCTCATGCTCCATGCGAGCACGACCGCCTGCTTGCCAGGCACGGAAATCCCGTTCACATGTAGGTCATCGATTACCATGCAAATGATATGATCCTTATATGGGACAGTTCCCGGCTTTGGTGCCTTGGTTGCGTTTTGAAGTGTGCCTGTAATTTCAACCGGCTCTTTGTTTTGTGGGATGAAAAAGTCGCCCGATTCGGTAGGTGCAGCCTTGCCATCACCGCCGGTTTTACCGGCGCTCCCTGCCTGTCCCATTTCGATTATTTTCCAGTCGCCGGATGAAAGCTCCCTGGCCGCGAACTGCCATATCAGTATCTTCTTCCCTGCAAGCCTGTCGTTTCCTGAGGCGAGTTCCTGTGCAAGCATCTGGCGGGTGGCAAAAGCGCCTGAATCATTGCGCAAGATGGTGTCCACGGGCCGCTGAAGGTGGAAGCTGAGCTGTTCCGCGAAGCCCGCCGACCCCCCCCAGCCCATCTCGGCCAAGGAATAAATATTGCTGAAGCTGTCGCCGAGGAGCAGTATTTCCGAACCTCTTTCAGGGCGCCATGGCGAGCCGTCTTCCAGCATGACGATCTGTGTTGTCACCGTCTGCTTTTGGAAAAGCTTCTGATTTTCGGGTAGCTTCATCATTATTGCAATGTCGCCAAGATCTGACATTCCGCAAGGTTTGCGCACATATGCGGTATCCGGCTTGTCCAAGACTCCCAGCTCCCGCAGGAATGAGGCGAGGTTTTTTGCGGCGAGATCCATCCCCTCCGGAGTCCAGTGCGTGTCTGTTTCAAGAAACTGCCGCGAACCCCCTTTTTTCTTTGCCTCATAGAGATCTTTTGCGCAATCAAAGATCAAAATTCCCTCCTTGCGCATCTCGTCGAAAAACGGTTCGTCTGAAGGGTTGCGGAGCAGGCCAATGCCCTTTGATCCCATTGCCGAGAAATGTTCCCCCTCGATCATAGGCTTGACCGGAGTCGGCATCAGGACAAGCTGCACGCCTCTTTGCTGAAGCTGTTTATGGAAGCTGAGGACCGCCTTGCGCGGATCCGGCTGAGGCGCGTTTTCAGAGAGGCGCCTGCGGCGCATTTCGTTACTGTCCAGATAAGGCGGTCCAGTGACATAGTCGACGTCCGGACGATAAAACAGCCATCCGCCCTGTCCAATATACGCCTTTTCGTTTCCAAGGCCGAAATTCGACGCCAGGAAATACTGCACGGGGGGTATCAGTCTTGTCCCTATGGCTGATTCACGCTCAAAGGCCTCCTCGAAATCCTTTATCTTCCGGGCTGAAGGGACGACACTCCAGACGTCAGCAAGGCCGGAACTGCAAATCTGCTTCCAGCCAAGGAGCAGGGATTCTGAATTCCCAACAGGCCGGCTGGCAGCCTTCTGGGCATCCACCTCCCCGCCGCAGCCGTCTGGTTTCATGAAAAACTGGGCCAGCGGTACTGCGGCAATGGCAAACAGGAACACTGCGGCCAGCGTCAGCCTGACACCTTTGGCAAACTCGGTGTGGCCGAGTTCGATCAGAGCCTGCTGCTCACGGGTTATCTTGGCATGTATGCCGGCAGTGGAATGTGACTCGAACTCTTTCTTCTTCATCGGCTAGAATATGAAATATATGAACGGGTTGTAGCTTTGGGTGAAGAGAACCACGAGCGAAGCGAGCATAACCAATATGCACCAGGCGGTGCGGGGCCAGGTCATCTTGCGAGTGATGTCCCAGGACTGGGGCATCCACCAGACGGCAAAGGCGGCCACGACGAACGTTACAAGATAATACGGCTTGTAGATGATTCCTGAAAGCAGCCTCGCGCCTTCCTGCATGTATCCCATGCCGAACATGTTCTGCAGATAATGGACTGACGCTTCAAGAGTTGCGGCGCGGAAAAACACCCAGCTCAGGCATACTATGACGAATGTGATAATGACGCGGCAGGGGTTCGGCATTGTATGATAGAAGCTGTCCTTTCCGAGACGGCGTTCCAGCGCCAGCCAGCCCCCATGTATGCCGCCCCAGATGACGAAATTCCAGCTGGCCCCGTGCCAGAGCCCTCCCAGAAGCATCACAAGGAACAGGTTGACATACGTGCGGATCGGCCCCTTGCGGTTTCCCCCCAGCGACACATACAGGTAATCCCTGAGCCAGCTTGACAGCGATATGTGCCAGCGGCGCCAGAACTCTGTTATCGACTTGCTCTTGTACGGGGAGTCGAAATTTTTTGCGAATATGAAGCCGAGCATGAGGCCGAGGCCTATCGCCATGTCAGAGTAGCCGGAAAAATCAAAATATATCTGGAAAGCGTATGCGCCGGTCCCATACCAGGCGTCCAAAGGGGTCGCGCTGCCGGCATTGAAGACGGTGTCTGCGATTTTTCCGCACCCGTTCGCGAGCAGCACCTTCTTCCCGAGCCCCAGTGCGAATATCGCAGTCCCGCGCGCAAACCGATCAAGCAGAAGCTTGCGGTTTTCAAGCTGCTCCGCAAGGAACGAAAATTGAAGGATGGGGCCGGCTACAAGGTGGGGGTACATCGACACGAAGCACGAGAAGTCGACGAAGTTTTTCATCGCCTTCGCGTCGCCGCGGTATACGTCGAGGGTGTATGAAAGCGACTGGAAGGTGTAGAAGCTTATGCCCAACGGCAGAACCACGCGGAACACGGTGTCCCACTGCGCCTGCGGCCAGCCCAGGGAGGCAACCAGCGCGTTGTAGCTGTCCACGCCGAAGTTGAAATATTTGAAGAATCCGAGCGATATCAGGTTTGACACCACCGAGCCTACGATCGCCCATTTTTGAATCCTTGTGCGCTTGCCGTCTTTGACGAGCGGTTCGACCGGCTCATGCCACACCCGCCAGACCCGCCATTCGTTATGGGCGATGACCACGCTCATGAACCAGTCGACGACGGTTGTCGCAAGCATCAGGAATATGAACCAAGGATTCGCCCAGCCGTAGAAGACATATCCGGCTATGATAAGCGAAAAATTCCTCGTCCGGTTCGAATTCCTGAAAAGGGCGTAATACGAGGCAAGCGCCAGCGGAAGGAAATAGAAGAGGAATATGTATGAGCTGAAAACCATCAGAAAGCCTATATGCCTTCAGAATTTACAATTGCAGATTGGCTACAAGACATTTCCTGACATTATCCTGGATCATATCGATGCTGACAAACTTCCCTGAAGGGCTCAGCCTTGGATGCAGGTCGCACCTGGTCTCGCCCCGGAACTCATACGGGCTGTGGAAAGACGACAAGGTGCGCATGTGCGACCTGTCGACATCGTATATGACAAGCTTCCTGAAGCCCAAAATGTCCGGATATGTGTCGGTCAATATTCGGTTTTCGCCGTTGAAATATGTCGGATGACCGTCCGTAGTGAGCTGCCCTGTCCCCACGACATCTTCCTCCCCGGTCATGTCCCTGCAAAGCACATATTCGACTCTTCCGTCCCCGGAACTACGTGTATAGAGTATTTCATCGTCCGACTTCCAGGTGTAGTGTGAGACATTTCTGCTGTTTTCGACGACATACGCGTTTTTTCCACCTGCATCCGCCGTAATCAATCTCGAGGATCTTTTTCCGCCTTTGTCCCAAAGGTGGAAAAACAGGAATCTGCTTGATGATGGATTGAAGCAGATGTGATTGAAATAATGGTGAGCCCCGGCCATGTCCTGCCGGCCTTGCATCGAGGATATTTCCCTTATTGAAAACAGAAGCGTCTTTTCCCCGTTCTCCATGTTGATCTTCCAAATGCCTGAACTATCCGGCGCCTCTTCCGCGGCTGTTGCGTCGGTTAAATTTACATATCCATATCCCGGCCGGAGCCGTTGAAGCCTTGAGAAGTCGAGGGTGAGCGCGGTCTTTGCATCCCTGCCCAGGGCATATATGGGATCCGCATATTGACGGAAGATCCTGCCGTCTGACATGTCTTGAACAACGGAGCCGTAAGCCCCATCCAAGAACTTGTTGTATATGGCAAGCTCCTTTCCCTCCCCGGACGGAAACCATTGCAGCCTACACCCCTGCTGCCAGCACCATGTTTCAGTCCTGCCCACTTCGACAAACTTTGAACCCTCATGCAGGTTGAAATATCCCACCGACAACGAATCATCAGGCTTTGGTGTTCTGTTGATGGGCGGCAGCTTGTTTGCCAGGATGCGGGTTTCCTTTGGATTGAATGGCGTGATGTCATAGTATCCGAAAAAAACATGATGGCCTGGCACAGAATAATATTCCTCGCCCGGAAGTTGGCGCCTTGCCTGCGAAGTGACCGAACCGACGGCCCTAAGGGTTCTTGCCGCAAAATACTTTATATGGGAAGCCATCGCTGAATGTTCTTCAGGAGAGTCTTATACATGGAAGCGGGCCGTGGGAATGAAGCGGAGTTTATTTTAGCATCTTTGCCAGGACGATAGACATGACCTTCACGAAGTCGCGGGGTGCCGATTTGACAAGCTGCTCCGTGAACAGCCGCCTCTGCCGCTCATATGAGTTATTGAACGGCACACCTTCCTTCTTTTGAGAAGATCTGGCGATGCACACTATTTCAGAAGTCGGCGAGACATCCACGGCCTCCAAACCTGCTCGGCTGGCAAGCCTCACAAGATTGTCCGGGCAGAAATATGATATGTGCGCTGGCCTCAGGAAGCTTGTCCGCAAACCTTTTTTGGTTGAGAAGCAAGATGCATTGGGCACGGCTACATATGCAATTCCATCAGGCTTGAGGAGGCTTTTGACCTTGAGCAGCGCCCCCAGGGGGTCGACAAGGTGCTCGATGACATGCCGGATGACCACGATGTCGAAAAACGACTGATACCCTTGGAACTCGGATGAAATCGAGTCCCCAATGACGCTGCCCCCTCTTTCAGTTATTGAGTCTGCCAGTTTTTTGATAGGCTCAATGGCGTAGTATGACACGCCCCATTTCCGTGCAAGGCCCATCATCCAGGCCTCTCCGGCGCCGACATCAAGAATCTTCATGCCCGCCTTGACGAAAGGCGACAGCCCCTGTTCTAGCCTGGCAAGTTTTTTGTCGTTGTTGAAGGGGTTTGGCCTGCCCTCCTTCAGATACTTTGAGCCGAGGAATTTTTCGTTTATGGAGGCGGTTTCGGCTGGCGTGCAAACGGGACTCAGCTGGATATGGCCGCATTCTCCGCAAATTGACACATTATGGGAAATCCCTTTTGCGCAATATAACGAAAAAAGTCTGCACAGGGGAAGCAGTTTCTCCCCCGAGCAGACCAAACATTTCTGAACACCGCTAAGCGCCACGGTCCTAATTTTCTGCAAGTTTTATTCCATCGGTTAACCTGTCATGGAGATATTCGGCGAGCACATCGAAATGTGGATGCTCCTCATATGGGACCTTGTCGGTGTCCCCGGCTTCACGGAACCTTCCCGGCTTCCCCATGAGGTCTGAAATGAGGTTGACAGGAACAGAGCCTTTTATGACGGAGGCCAGATATCTTACCATTTCCGTATGGTCGTATTTGTAGTTCCGGAGCATGCCTGAGATGTCATCGGGCAAACTGTAAAGATTGCGGCATTTCCTGAACATGCAGTCCGGCAGCAGGTCGAACATAGTCTTTCCGAGGCTAACAACAGGAATCCTCTTTATGACGGCCTCCAGGCCTATGGCGCCCCTGATGACCACGCACATCTTCGCATTTTTCAAAACCGACTCGGACGGGAGATCCAGATCAACAAGCCTGACATTCGGGATGTCGAGGATTTTCCTATAGTAAGAGACCGGCCTGCGGCCAACCATCATAGGGTGCTCCTTGACCAGTAGCTTCATTCCGACCGGCATGCTCAGGCTGATGTTCCTTATGACCTCCACCTGGTTCAGGAACGGCCGCGCGAACTGGGCAAGGACAAGTTCGGGCTCCGTATGCAGCGGATACAGTATGTAGTCCAGCGCCGCCACGTCCCCAGCCCTTACGAAGCGGCCGGCAAATTCGCCCTTTATTCTTCTCACCGTCAATGGATTGAAGATTTTCCTGTAGAGCAACGACTTGATAGGATCCGGATTCTGGTAGTCATATTTGAACGGCGCCCTTCCCGACTCCAGATATCTTGACATGATTTTCACCGCCTTGGGGAAGACGCTGAAGACAGATACTCCTCCGGTTTTCCTCCCGGCCTTTTCCTTGGCCGGGACAACGCCCTCATACATTGCGTTTTTATCGATGACGGACTTTATATATTCTTCAGCCTTTTCAGCCAGTTCGCGCGGGACTCCGCCGTCCATGGAACCGTGTATGGCGGCGATATGCGGCGGAGGTTCCGTTATCCCGTCGACAAACATTACATAGTTCTTAAGACGGGCAAGCCTCAGGTCAAGGGATTTTATACCTCGCGACTTGGCAATCAAATGGGCGATACAGTCTCCGAATGTGGCCGTATAAATAGTGCATACCGCATCCGGTTTGACATCGTCAAAAAGCTTCTTGAATTTCCTAAGCGCGACATCCAATACGGCAAGCTGGCGCTCGTGTGAAAACGCCGGTTTGTAATCTTGGTGGAATGTCGCCCTGGATCCAAGGTAGAGACGCCTGTCGGTGATTATCGGAGTCCAAAGAGTGGGATCACCTATTTCCTTTTCAATTTGGGCTATCCATGCTAAATCCGGAGTGCAAGACTGAGCCTCCTGGTAGATTTCCCACTCCTTAAGCAGAGAGCTCTCGTCCGGAAATCCGGGATTTTTTGAGGTGAAATCAAAGAAGTGCCTACAGTTGGCCACATAAAAACCAGCCTTTTTGATGTCTAGCCTTCCCTTAAGCCTTTTATATATCTGATAAAAGACATCGAGACTTTTCGACTGCGTCACAAACAGAATATTCATTCTACCCTGGCTTTTTTGTATTTCATCGCTTCCCTTACAAACTTATTGGCCATAAAAATTTCAGTCATTTCCATGGACTCATAGGTCGCTCCACCGATATGAGGGGTTATAATCAGGTTGGAATTGAACCTTGCATATTCAAACAGTCGGGAGCGTTCCTGGCCCGAGGGATCCCTCTCTTCCGGGATCACATCTAGCGCCGCTCCTGCGATATTACCTTTTCGCAGCTCATCAAGAAGGGCGCTGGAATTCAAAATGGCTCCTCGCGACGTATTAATTACTAGGGCTCCTCGCGGAAGCAGGGACAGCTCCTTTTGCCCTATCAGCTCCTTGGTCTCCTCAGTCAGAGCGGCATTTATTGAGAGGATGTCGGAAACACGCATGAGATCCTCGACAGAATCTTTTCTTTTCACGTTTTGATTCCATCTTTCAATGTATGGATCGTAGGCATAGGCATGCATTCCGAACACGGATGCGAAATTCGCAATCTTCCTGCCGATTCTCCCGAGTCCGACAATACCGATCCTTTTTCCGGAAAGGTCATGCCCCCTGAACCGGTCGCGATCCCATATCCCGTCCCTGACGGAATCAAACGCGAACGGGATCCTTCTGGAAAGCGAGATCAGCAGTCCCCAGGTCAACTCAGCCGTCGCGGGAATCGAGTCAAGAAAATCTTTTTCTCCCTTCAGGCTCAGGACTTTGACTTTCCTGGATTCAGCATATCCCAAGTCAATATGGTCCAGTCCGGTGGTGGCGCTTATTATGAACTTAAGATTCTCCCCCGCGCCAATGACTTCCCTGTCAATCTGGTTCTTCAATCTCACGATCAGGACATCATATGCGGGTATTTCCCTGATAAGGCCGGCTCTGGAAAGTTCCCTGCCAATATATGAACCAACGGAAAGATAAACTTTTTTGGCGGCGGCGCTGAAATTTTCGGGCTCGGAATTCAAAATCTTGAACATTATGCAGTCCGAACCTTTCTCAGGATGAAATCGGCATATTCGAGATCCGATTCGTCGTCAATGTTGATAGATCTTGACTTTGGCATTATATAGGGCCTAGTATCCTGGCCGATGAAAGTGTTTTTTGCGAAGAGAAGCTTCCTTCTGAAAGCGTAGATTGCCCCGTTCCTGTGGTATAAGGGTTCAAGCTTCTGCCTGAGCATATTTTTAGGCTCTCCGGCGTATGGCACAAGCTTTTCTCCGTTGATTTTGTACATCCTCGACGGATGACAGTCTTCGACCTTGTAGACACTTATGACGGTGTCGGCGCCCGAGCTCTCCAGTATGTCAATCGCACGATCGATGTCATTTCCCGTCCTCAACGGCGCGGTAGGCTGAAGTATGATTCCAAAATCAAACTCGGCACCATCCTTTTCGAGGACGGAGAACGCATGCGACAACACAGGCAGCATCGGCGTGTCGTCGGCAGCCAGTTCGGGGGGCCGCATAATCACCTTTGATCCGAAGGAGGCGGCGACCTCGGCTATCTCCTCGTCATCCGTAGATGTGACAAACTCCGAGATACTGGAACTGGAGAGCGCAGACCTTATGGTATAAGCGATCAGCGGAACCCCGGCCACATCTCTGATGTTTTTGCGCTTCACGCCCTTCGATCCCCCTCTGGCGGGTATGATCCCGAGCGTTCTGAATTTATGACCGTCCACTAGCCTCCTAGAGCCATATTATTCCAAATCCTCCTCCTTGAGGAAGTCCCATTGATTCTTGGCCGAACTGAGGATTTTTCCTATCACCGACCTATACTCCTTGGCAGGGACACCCATCCCGTATGGCTTCTTTGTCTCGAGATCCTCATAGCGGATGATGTGCCCTTTCGGAAGGGATTTATTTAACGCGATGCTTTTTCCGAAAATCTCCCTGACCTTCTCGAAGCCGTCGATGCTCGTCTTGTCTATGGGGTTTGAAAGGGATTTTTCGATGAAACGGATGCCCTCGACCATTTTTTTAATCTCATCTATTGAAAGCGAGGAGCTTGCGTCCGGGCCGAACATTCTTCGGTCAAAGACGGCATGGACTTCGACGATTTCCGCACCCAGTGCCGCTGCCGCGATTCCAGGATATATGGCACCCGAATGGTCGGACAGGCCGACGGGCAGGCCGTATCTGGCCTTCATCTCGCTGATGACGTTAAGTCCTATGTCCTCGGCCCCGGTCGGATATTTTGTCGTGCACTGGAGGAGGGAGACCTTGTTCCCGAAAGGCTTGAGGAACTCGACCGTCATATCCATATCCTTGTAATTGCTCATCCCGCTGGAGATTATGATGTCCTTACCTGTCCGGGCTATTTTCTCTAGCAGGAGGAAGTTCGTCGTCTCGCCGGAGCCGACCTTGTATCTTTTTACCCCGACGCCTTCGAGAAGGTCCACTGCGGCGTTCGAGAACGGGGAACTGAGGAACTCGATACCGACCTTGTCGCAGTGTACCTTGATCTCCTTCCACTGCTCCGGCGTGAACTGCATCCTCGCCCAGTAGTCGTAGCGGGTCTTATCCACGTAGGAAAACTTTACCCTGAACGGTTCGAATGAGCTGCTTTCGGCCTCGGCGATGTGGGTCTGGAACTTGATGACATCGGCGCCGGCGCCGGCCAGCGCGTCTATATACGAGTGCAGAATGCCCAGGCTGCCGTCGTGCGCTTGGGCAATTTCAGCGATGATGCAGACTTTATGCGACATGCAGCTCTTACCTATAAATATAGTCCAGCCTTTTCTGGACGTATAGCGGAACCTTAGCCAAGGTGGCCGCGATCTTTTTCGCGGCACCGCCCTTGCCGTATATGGTCTCGACCGGATATCTGCCGTGCTCCATCTGCCTTCTCACCGCAGCTAGAATCTCGTTTCTCAAAGGTGGGACGACGGTGACGTTTATTCCGGTTTCGCGGCCCTCCTGCCTGTCACCGATCAAGACGACGGGGGTTCCCATGAAGGTCGTGTCACGGACAAAGCTGCTCGAATTGCCTATCGCAACTTTGCATTTCTTCAGAACCCTCTGGAAATGTTTCGGGGGGATGTTCTTGATGAATCTGAGCCAGTTGTTGCGATTCTTGTCCCAGTATCTGCGTATTTCGCGGCTGATGTGGTCGGCGCCGGCGTCGATGTTCGGCCATAGGAAGAGGGTTGGAAATTGAAGTTCGTTCAGGGCGGATAGGAGTTCGTTGGTTGCCTGAGTTTCTGTGCCGTATTCGGTTGTAACCGGATGAAATATGACGAGGTTGAAGTCCTTGCGTGAATCTATGTTGGCACCACTTCCATAGCTAAATACGTCGTCCGGAAGCCTGGTGTCGAGGTTGAGGATATAGTCGCCGACAGGGCATCCATAATTGAAAACACAGTCCCGCCTCTCGCCCATGCTCAGGATATGGTCGGCGGCCTTTTGTGTCGCAGGGAAGTGCCAGTGGGAGAATTTGGTTATGGCATGCCTGGCGCTCTCGTCTATGCTTCCGCTGACTTCGCCGCCCTGGACATGGGCGATCGGGATATTTGAATATGCAGCCGCAATTGCGGCTGATAGAGCTTCGTATCGGTCGCCGATCAGGAGGACTATGTCGGGATGGAGCCTATTAAGTTCGGTCGCGAATTCAACGATGCCGAGTCCCACCGACTTTGCCATGGTCATCGGCGTGTTCCCCTCCACCTCCATGTAAACCTTTGCATCTATGCCGAACCCGTCTTCCTCGACCTCCTTGTAGGTGTTGGCAAATCTGTCGAGCACCATTGTGCCGGAACAGATTACCTGCAGTTCAAGCTTTTGATTCTTTTTAATTTCCTTCATTACTGGCCATAATCTTCCATAGTTGGCCCTGTCTACTAGAATGACGCAAATCCTCCTTCTGCGCTTCAGCTTCATTGAGCCCCTTGCACTTTAAATATGTATAATGTCTTGTTCTTCATCTTCTGCTCCTTTTCAGGGATAAGCCATGCTGCCCTTTTAAAATCTTCAAGCATTTCCTGATTAGAAAATTTTTTGAATTCTGGATCGGCCACCAATATTGCAACCTTTTTTATCCCCTTCCTGTAGGCCAAATCTTGGAAGTATCTAGCGTTTGCGGCGAAGGAGAAGGTCATGAAGTCGCTCTTCTCCATCATTTTGCTTTTAGGGATTGACGGTTTCAGAAAAAATTTCGTCTGGAACAGATTTTCATGCCTGTAGAAAGCGAAGAGCTGGAGATCCGTATTGAACCAGATTTTGTCGGTCCTTCTGAAGTTCCTGGCAATCTCTTTCATCTGGCAGTTGTTGCCGAATTTCAAGCTCTTACCTATCTGCCCTATCTTGTATGATGATGCAAGGGCGGTACCGGCAGTGAAGGCACAAAATGATGAGACAAGGAATATGACGGTGAATCTTCTCGACTTCTCTCCCGCCGAGCGTATATAGAGGCAGATTGCGAGCAGCTGCAGGTAGAAGAACATAATCGCCAGAACTTTGATGGTAGAATAATTCTCCTCAAAAACTATGTTCCCAATAAGGAACGGCATCATGATGACAAGCGCCAATGCAAGCATCTTCCTGGAACTGAAAGAATCCTTTACAAGCATCATGAAAAAGGTGAAAACAACTGGGACGATGTGCAGGAGATACCTGCCATGGCTCGCCCTGAGAAGATATACGGCGATGAAACAGAGAAGGAACAGGGGGAGGAATATCCTTATGTCCTTCCTGCGGAAGCATGAGATGCAGAGGCTGATCGCCATGACGAGGGAAGGAATGACGACCAGCAGCGGTACCGAAAGGAACGAGAATGTCCTGGGATAGCACATCTTTCCATAATATGCCAGCAGCGTCCTTCCAAGCTTGTTGAAAATCCCGCCGAAAAGCGGTTTTGAGTGTTTGGGCGGCTTCTTGCCATTCTCCACCGTTTCGCCTTTCTTTCGGGCAGGCTTTGGCTCCTCTGTGGGTGGAGTCTTTTCAAAAACCGTCTCGCTTATCTGTTCCTCTTGAACATACGGTATTTTTTCAGTCTTTTCACCTCCGTCCGTAACTGCTCCGGAATTGAAATCCGTATCAGCAGAAGCCAATTCAAGCGCGACCAGCTGTGATTTGAGCAGGTAAAGTGTGAATTTTCCCCTGGTCATAATAAGATCACTATACTTTTTGTCGGCAAGAAGCGTCGGAATTGGCGAATCTATGAATTCTTTTCTATTGCCGTAGGACGGATCCACGAGGACGGCCTCTATGTTTCCGTTTTTCCTTAGGAAATACCATGCCTTCCGAATGTCCTTGCTGCTGTTTACAAGCTCCTCGGCAGGAAAAGACATACTAAAGAAAGATATAAGCTTGCTCGAGTCCTCTTCGGCGTAAGGTTCGCCGATCAGCAGTATGAAGCTTTCAGGGTTTATCACACTAATGGCAAAAGTTATAAGATCTTGCTCTATTTCAAAAGGTGACATTGATTCTTCATCGTTAGATGAAATTGTAATGTCTTGTTTTATGACTTTCTTTAAAACAATAACCTTGTATGATTCAGACTCGTATACTACATCCGAATAATCTCCTCCGGCAATAAAAGATTCCAGATAGGATTCTTTACATAACTGTTTGCTGGTGGAATCGGAATCAAGTAGCAAAGTTCCAATTCCGGATTCCCTCAGGATTTCAAAGGCATCCTGTGCACTTCCTGCCGCCATGAATTTTTCCCTGTCGAAGTCCTGACCGAAATATTGGACGATTCTTTCAGGGCTTTGACCGGAGCTAGGCGTTTTACCCTTGCCGTCCATGTCCTGTCCCATATGGGCGGACAGTTCACTTACAATGAGTAGTTTCTTGTCCTTTTCAGTTACTGAAAGTGCTATTGAAGTGAGTCTAGATAACTTTTCCTCGGAACTTTCTATTTTGATATTGATGTTCTCATTCAGAGCTACAGTTTCCTTGTCCTCGAAATAGTTTTTATTTATCCTATATATCTTGTAGTCGCGCTTGGAGTATATCGGTGTCGCCATCTTCTTGTCCGCCAGGATTGAAGGCAGCTGAGAATTCTGGAACTGCTCCATGCCGTCAAAGCTAGGGTCGACAACTACTGTCTGGACGCCGGCCTCGACCAAAATCCTAAAGGCGTCGGCAGACTTGTCGCACGCCTGGAACTTAGAAAGATCGAAGGTTCCGCCAAAATACGGGACAAGGCTTTTACCATCCAATTTTGAAATTTTACTGATTTGGGCTTCCTGCGGAATCTCGCCTACAAGCAGGATAGTTCCTCCGGACGAGGTGATCTTCCCGGCGAAGCTGAAAAGAAATTCGGAGAACAGCAGCCTGCGGTACACCTTGAATCCGATTGCCTTATCCTGGTATATGTTCCTGAATATGTTCTTGTCGCTGAGCATATCCGACATCTTCGATCTCAAATAGTATTTATTGGATTCGAAGGATGGATCTACGACGACGGTTCCGATCTTAAGTTTATCTAAGATTTCATAGGCAAGCCATTTATCATTTGTTCTTCTGAATACAACCTCGGGGAATTCAGAGTAGAAATACGGGAGGATCTTCTTTCCCTCAGCCACCTCGCTCAGGAACTTGTCGACCTTTTTGTCAATGAGGAGGATTGTTTCATCAGGAGACGTTTTCGCGGCGGCAGCTTTCACGGCTTCCTGGGCGGGGATGTCTCGTCTCTGGTCAGTAGGCCTTGCCGTCCTGGTCCTTTGCTCTCTAGGATCGAACTTGACAATGTTCTTCCCGTCGCGATATTGGTTGTATGTGGCCGTATTTACTGAAA
This sequence comes from uncultured Victivallaceae bacterium, assembly GCA_964636325.1. Lineage (GTDB taxonomy): Bacteria > Verrucomicrobiota > Lentisphaeria > Victivallales > GWF2-50-93 > CAZWRV01. Next base: position 94,696 of record CAZWRV010000001.1, read on the forward strand.
AGGCTTCTAGTACATTGCTCATGCTTTTCTGTGTCATTCCTGTGAGATATGCAAGGAACATGTTTGGTGGGAAGAGTGGCGTGGTGAACATTAGGGTAATGAAGATTATTGAGGGAATAAATATTAGCGAGCAACTGCCGACACACTTGATCCAGCCTTTCAAGCTTCTGAACCCTCCTTTGAACCAGAGGGTATCGGCAGCGATGGTTATAACGAGCGGAAGCATAACGATTAAGAAGAGATATTCCTTTGCATCCAAGAGGAGGAGCAGAAGCAGTCCAATAACCCAGTAGGGTTTCCTTTCGATCACGAAGAGGATCAACAGGAGTAGAACAAATAAGGCCGGTATATCCCTAAGATACGTGGGAATCTGGGAGAAATAACAGTATGAAGAGACGCTAAGCAGGGATACGGACGCGCTCCAGTGGGGAGACTCAAACATTTTTTCAGCGAGTCGGTAGCACATCACGGCCGAAAGGGCGGACATAAGGATGTTGAAGAGGGTCGCCGCAAACACCGAGGGTCCGGTGAAAATGAAAATGAAAGCGACAGGGATCTTGAAAAGGAATCCATGCAATCCTACATCGAGATTGCCGAACCAGTGGAAATGCCTGATGCTGTCAGCCATGACGATGGTCTCGCCCAAATAATAGGTCTCGTCGCCGAAGGCGCTGCGGAAAAAGGACATGAGCAGGCCTAGCACGAAAACCATGCCAAACAGCAGGGGCGGATAATTACGTGCAATCCTGTCTGAGTCAATTTTGAAACACCTAAGGCGGGCTTTGCCCGCAACCCAAAATTCAATGAATTCCATAGACACATGCACGCTTTTGTGATAGAAGTTTTTAAGAAAGTATCCTAAAACGGCTCAGCATGGCTTCGGACTCCAAGTTCGGAACATGTGCGGAGTGCGGAGGGTTGAGCCGTGTTCAACCGCATTTTGAAATTGACTTCTGTTTGTGAGATTATCTTGATTCATGCCTTCATTGCTCATAACACTGCGGCCTTGACAAGCCTTCTCCAAGACTCCCGGATTTCTGCCGGCTGGAACATGGCGATTATCTCCTTGTAGCGCCTTTCAGAGCGCTCTTTGAAGCTGAGCATTTCCTCGGGGCTTGAAAGGAGCCTGCTTATTCTGTCAACAGTCGATGCGGTGTCTCCGTTTTTCACAAGGAAACCTTCCTTTCCATCCCGGACAAGCCAGGGAATGTCCCCTACGGCTGTGACAACCATGGGCAGGCCGAACGACATCGCCTCGACCACCACCATGGGAAGACCTTCCACCCTGGAAGTCAGCAATAGGATCTTCGAAGACTTATAGACCTTGTCCAGGGAATCGCCGTGAAGCTCGCCTGTGAATACAATATTGTCCGCCAGTGCGTATTTTTCAACATCGCCGGCCAATTTTTCCGCATGCTCCCCGCCTACGATCGCCATCTTGAAATCCGGGCGGACTGCCTTGAGTCCGGCGAGAATCTGCATGAGCCAGGGAAAGTCCTTGGCCTTAGAGGTGTAGTGCGATACGAAAACCAGGTCGAAACCGCCCTCTGGGGGAATAAAATCCTTGCACTGCACGACGGATCGCCCGAACGGATCAGGATAGATGTTCGCAAGGATTTCAATGTGCCCTCGATAGCCTTCGGCCTTGAGCCTTTCGGCGGAGACAGCGCCGCGGACCGCGCATGACTTGGAAGACATTATCGCCTTCTTGAATAGTCCGTTGCCGCAGACAAGCCCTACGTCGGTAGTTATGATCTGGATGACCGGCTTACGCCAGACGACGCCGGCCAGATATGCCATCACCCCGTGGTATGCCTGGTTGCATCCGACGATGATGTCGTACTTCCATCCATACAAGATAAGAAGGAGGAAGCGGTAGAGCTCAGCCGCCGGTGCAGCCTGCTGCAGCACTCCGGGTATCGGCATCCAACGGGTCTTGGGGGAGCTTGCCAGCTTTTCCCTGCGGAAAAGTTCTATGGATGCGACCTCTTCAAGCTCCTCGAGCGGAACCAGCTTCTGGAGGAGCTTCCTGTCGCTTAGCCCCCCGACAAATGCTATCTTTAGTGTCTTGAGCATAATTAAAATCAAGTGTTTCGTTGGCGTGGGAAAATGCGACCTTACGGTGCGAAGTAACTTGCGGCCTAAGGCGATGTCCACCATAGCTCCCGCAGCTGCGAGACGCCGGTGGGGTGCAAATAGCAAACTCAGTGCTCCCGGGGGCCGCCAACTTTGTTTTTTGCGCTCGGAGATCGCAAACTACTTTTTCGATAATATCGTTTGTCATATTGACGCTGGAAGGGGCTAGGTTTTTCCCTGCGGGAAAAAGGCGCCCTTGCGGCACGCAGGTAGCTTGCGCGCGCCGTGCGCAAGCTGCTTTTGGAAAAAACGTTTTCCAAGTCGCGCCGTAAGGGACTAATGGCTTTCAGCCATTTCTCACATGATCCATAGTGTTTCCCACGACCTTGGCTGGAATGCCCACGGCGATTTTGCCTTCCGGGATATCCTTGTTCACAAGGGACATGGCGCCGACTATTACGTTGTCGCCGATCTTGACCCCTGGCATGACCAGCGAGGCGGCACCCACGAAGACATTGTTACCGATGATTACGTCGCCGTGTATCCTCTTGCCTCCCTCCTTCTCCCATATTCCGAGCGGTCCGCCGCGCCTGGTGTCTGAATGGGTCAGGATGATTACGTTGCCTGTGATGTAGCAGTTTTCGCCTATGACGATCTTTCCGGGCTTGTGAGTGTCGAGATACGCCTTCGGCGAGACATAAGTGTATTTCCCGATCTTGATTCCGTTGACAGAGTAGTAGAACATCCTGGCGGCGTTGAAGAGCCTGAGCGGCAGGGCGGCGATTTTCCACAGAAGCTTGATCATATCTCCCACCTTATCATTGCGGCACCCCAGGAGAATCCTACGCCGAAGCCGACTAGCATCACTTTCGAGCCTTTTTTAAGGCGGCCTGCCTCCTGCGCGGCGCGGAGCGCGACCGGGATCGTCGAAGAAACTGTGTTTCCACACCACTCAAGAAATAAGAAAAATCTGTCTTCGGAAATCTTTATCTTTTTCCTTAAATGATCCAGCATGTACCGGTTTGCCTGATGGAAGACGAAAAGATCGATGTCCTCAAGCCTGAGCCCCGACGCCTTCAATATATCTTCAACCGCTTGGGGCACGGCCTTTATGGTGAATGAAAATATCTCAGGCCCGTTCATGTAAAGATAGTCGGGACTGCGGACACCGCCGACACCGTCAGGGGCAGGTGCTGAATCAAGGTTCCAGAGCCTCCTGCGCATACCCCCTGACTCGACCATCAGATGCTGTGCTCCGGAACCGTCGGTGCCGTATACGAATGGTCCTATCGATGGAGACTCGCACTGCGTCCTTGAAATAAGCGTGGCCGCCGCCGCGTCCCCGAAGAGCGTCCGGACGCTCTTGTCGGAGGGATGTATGAACTTGCTGTAGGTTTCTGCGGTTATGAGCAGCACGTTGCTGGCCTGTCCGGTTTCGACGAGACCCTTGGCCAACCCGAGTCCGTAGACAAAGCCCGAGCAGCCCAGATTGAAGTCCAAGGCGCCGGATGATGGAGACACCTCCAGCCTTTTCTGGATTAGACATGCCGTAGTCGGAAGGAAATAGTCAGGAGACTGGGTGCAAAAAAGGAGAAAGTCGACTTCGGCCGGGGTGCATATGCCTCTTGAGAACAATTTCTGCGCCGCAGCAACCCCCAGGTCGGAGGAGCACTCCCCTTCGGCCGCGATATGCCTGACAGAAATCCCCGTCTTGCTCTGGATCTTCTCCACGCTCCAGTCGGGATTCTCCGCGGAGAGCATCTCGTTGCTGAGGATAGCCTCCGGCAGGTGATATTCTATGCCTTTGATATATGCTTGTGTGCTCATAGGTCAGAATCCCTTCTCTTATAAAAAATCAGAAATATTTAGACAGGATAACAGGATGATCAGGATGTTTTTGTATGAAATAAATCTTGTATATCCGAGCCAATTTCAAAAACGGGGGAATAAAATTCCTCCCTCCGTCGAGTTTCTGATCGACAGAACTGCGACTTTCGCAGACGGGCACTCCTCTGAAACTCGGTTCTGCTTTCGGAGGGTTGAGGCGTCCTCAACCGTTTCTCCCAACTCTGAGTCCCGAGGACGGCTCAGCACGGCTTCGCCCTCCACAGTTTCAGTATGACAAAACTGGCGTCGCCAGTTCGGCACTCCTGAAACTCAAGAACGCCAAGCTCCCAATTCCGCCGTCAAAGCCGAGCTGGGCTCGGCGTTCCCTGGGTTGGGTTTTCCAGCGGCGGGGTTTTTATGCCGCGGTATATCCGCCGTCGACGACTAGAACCGAGCCTGTTATCCAGCGTCCGGTGCCCGCAAGCAGGAACGCCGCGGCGCCTGCCACGTCCTCCGGGGTTCCGAGACCGAGCGGATGCATTTTTTCTACGGCATCGAACTGTTCGGGCGTCAAGCTCTGCCTGAGGCCGTCGGTCATGGGTGTCCGGACAAGCCCCGGCGCGATGCAATTCACCCTTATGCCTTCTCTTGCAAGCTCGATCGCCAGGGATTTAGTAAGGGCGATGATCGCTCCCTTGCTTGCGGAATACGCGGAGACTCCGGAGCTTCCGGTCATCCCGGCAACCGAAGAAAGGAAGACTATGGCAGCGCCATCCGGCGACACAACCCCTTTTTGGCGGAACGACTTTGCCAGCATCAATGTCGAAGTCACATTGGTCTTCAGAAGTTGATCGATCTTGTCGGACGTGGTCATCTTGATAGGTCTGGCGAGATGGATGCCTGCGGCATGAACCATACCGTGCAGGGTTCCGGCCTTTTCGACGACAACCCTGAAGAAGGCAGGAAGGGCGTCGAGATTGTTCAAGTCAAAAATCTCGGCCAGATGACCCTGCCCTTCAATTCTTGACAAAGCCTCGTCGAGCCTTAACTTGTCCCGCCCAACTAGGACGACCTTCGCGCCCAGGGAGCCAAGCATCAGCGAGATCGCCCTTCCGATTCCGGACGACGCGCCGGTGACCATGATACGCTTTCCAGCCAAGTCAAGAGGGTTCATAACAATCCTGTCAATCCTGTTATCCTGTCAACTTTTTCTTCAGCCGGATATCTTGTCTGCTGCGAGGGCGGCGAGATCGTCGGCCGTCTTGCATGCGGCGATCCTCTGGGGCGGAACCTTCAGGTTGAGTTTTTCGTCGAGCATCGCGATGAATCCCATCACAGCCAGCGAATCCCAGCCCTCCAGTGACGCCAGTTCCTTGTCGCCAGTGACCGTACCGGCGCCGGCTTCGATGATCGTCTCGATCTCCGTGAAAAAATCCTTCTTGGTCATGGCATATTCCTCCTAATATATATGTTTAGTCCCTTACGGTGCCACTTGGAAAACGTTTTTTCCAAAAGTAGTTTGCGCGCCGTAAGGGCGCATTTTTCCCGCAGGGAAAAACCTAGTCCCTTACGGAAAATTATACAAAATGTAGTGGGTTCGAATTGTCTGGTACGTTTTTCATATGTTCCTCGGCAGGAACTGCCTTATGATGGGGAGGATGACAAATCTGGCAACGCTTTCCTCGAAGCTTTTCTCCATGCTGTCCCTCTCCCAGCGGGAGGGATTTGCGAAGTTCGCAAGCCTGTTCCTAATTCCGAGCATGGCGTCGAAAGGTCTCTTCCCGAGCATAATGCGTTCCGCAGCGGGCTCAGGCCTGAGGCCGTATGGATATGCAAAGAATCTTACTGGCTTTCCGAATCTGTCCTTGAGAATATCCGCACAGGTGAACACTTCTTCCTCCAATTCCTGCTGGTTCAGTTTCCTGCAGTCCGGATGGGTCATCGTATGTGCGCCGATTTCGAAGCCTGAGCCGATAAGCTCCTTGATCTGCTGGGGATTCATATATGGTTTGTGCTCATGCAGGAATTCCGAAAGGGGGTTCAGGCCGGCCATCTCCCACAGGGACTGAGCAAGGGATTCCTTTTTTGCCATGTCCCAGCCCAGGCTCCATTTGAGAATCCCGGTTTTGCCGGAGGGTTCTTGCAATCCGTGTTTCGTACAGAAATCCGGGATCAGCTTCGCAATCTGTTCCTTGCCAACCGTGTTGACGACGGAGAATATCTTGTTCCTCCACATCAGTTCGGCGTTGTCGATGCAAGTGCCTAGCAGAAAGAAGACGGCTGGGATCTTCTCATCTGAGAGGATCGGTGCTATTACCTCATAATTTTCCCTGAAGCCGTCGTCGGTGGTAAGGACGATCTTGCGGTCCAGATCTCCGCCTTCTCGGGCGATTTTTACGGATTCCTCGAGAGAGATGAACTCATAACGCTTTTTCAGCCATCTTATCTGCCGCCTGAATACCGCAGGCGTGGTCAGGTTTTCCTGCTGGTAATAAGGCGGGCTTTTGTCGGCAACAAGATGGTAATATGCTATCCTGAGGCTCCTTCTCCCGTAAAGAAGCAGGAGGTCGTGGAGGAGTGCCATCCTTGAAAAGGCGGATAAGGCCGGACCGAGTTTCATGTGAAAGCAATGTCGCCCACGCCGTCATGCATTTGGAGTCCGTCGAATGCTCCCGCAGGAAATCCTTTCGATACGATGCAGTCCTTCCGGCGGCGGAATTCGCGGATGAACGGCATTCCGGAGTTCCTGAGTTCCAACGCCAGAGCGCTGTTCCGTGTGCTGAAGACGGAGGTTCCGCTGTCCACGATGAAGGCAGCAAGCGCGGCTGCAATGCCCTTCAGATCAGGCTCGTCATGGTAAAGACATGGAACCGTAGTGTGCCCGTCCATCTGATGGAGCAGTGCGAATCCTACAATCCGGCCGTCAGGCGCATTCAGCCTAAGCATCCTGTACAGAGCGGATTTCGCATAGGCTGTGAACTCATATCTGCGGGCTTCTTCAAGGTCTGACTCATCCGAGCCGACCCATGGGTATTGGACGATCCATTCAATTTCAGCCGATCCCCTGTGAAAAAGCTCAGAGCCAGCCCTGCCGCGTATGAACACCTCAGTTTCTTTGTCGATATCAGCCAGCTCAACGCATCTGAATCCTGATTCGTCAGACAGGCGGCCATCCCAGATAATCCTACGGATCCGCATGAGGGAATTTACAAAAGGCGCGGCAGCTCTCAGAGCGACAGGCACGAGAATGTTTCGGCCGTCAAGAAAACCAAGCAGGAGAGCGGGATCAATCTTCAACACAAACAGATGCATCGTCCGCTCCCTCAGCGTCATGAATTTCCTTGTCGCATCATAAATCTTCTTAGCCTGTTCCGTGAATGATGCAACAGCCACTTTTCCGTCATATAATTCAAGCGCCCTCAAGAGCAGTGCTGCTCCAATCCCAGTGCTCCTGAATTCAGGCGCAACCCACCAGGTGCTCAGCCAGCAGAACTTATGGACGGCATCCCCTGCGGCAATCGTATCGGGCAGCATGCCGAGGAATCCGGCCAGCTTTTCTCCCTCGTATGCGGCAAGAAGGAGGATGTCGTCCTTTCTAGCCCTTGGGTTGTTAGCCTGCGAAAGCGCCCTTCTTCTCGATACGGGCAGCTTCTCCGACTTCCAGAAAGATCGATCCTCGAGCAGCCTCTCAAGATCAACAGGCCTGAGCTCCCGTATTTCCATGCGCTATTGCTTGAACACCGGCTTGGTGTTTCTGTTTATCTTCCATACCTTGGTCTCGCCGTCATGCACAAGGCTGGCGAACCTGGGATCTGAAAGCAGCGGAGCATAGAGCCTGTAGGTCTCGGGATACCTTTTGAGCCCTTCTACAGGCTCTATTAGAAAATAGCTGATGTCCAAGCGGTAGAGATCCATGAAAAGCGCGTTGCCCGTCTTTCCAAGGGTGAATTTCTGCCCCGTCAAAGAATCCTCATAAAATCCCATCTTGTTAGGATCCCTGAGCTGCTCCTTCACCTTATTGACGGCCGGATATGCGTCGATTTTCCTCCAATATACGCCTCTCCTTTTTGAAAGGCTGAAGAACTGGGCATCGTTGGAGGTGAGGACGACGGCGGTGTCCGGAGTGTTATCATTTATGAACATAATTGCCTCGTAGAGTCCGGGATACAGGAAGTCGCTTTGTTTGAGTTTTCCAGAGAAGATGTATGCGCTGATTCCGTCGCCGGCAAAAAGACGGGCGGAGACGCTGGAGCCGGGAATAGCGAATGACGCGGCAATCGCAATCCCGGCGACCGTGGCGATGATCCAGACGTATTTCACTTTTCTCCTTGCCTTGAGCATCATATAAATATCCCCAGCGAAAATGCCTCCGAAATAGGCCGCCATCGGCAGGATTGTCAGTATGTAGCGCCTGTTCAAGTAAAACTTGTAGAGCACCGGCAGCGCGAAAAGAACCAGCGCCGCCAGCATCATCCAGTCCATAGGCCTTTTCACCTTGACATATCCTATCCAATAAGCCGCGCCTATAATGAATATGTAGAAGGTCAGTCCGAAAAGCTGTGGCTGTGTGAATATCTGGAGTCTGCCAAGTAAGGTCTTTTTTGAAAATAATTCTTCTGTAATGTCTGTCAAAATTGATTTTATGCCTGCGGTTTCTTCTCCAGGTACATTGTCTGGCTCAATAACAACCGGGGAGATCAACTGCAACGGTTTGACTTCCAATGGACTACTTTTTTCATCATATGAGACAGAAGGATTCAGATGGTAGATGGTAGTACCTTTTTTAACAAAGACCTTGGTGTAAAACTTAGATCTACTGATAACTTCTTTCAGCAGTGAGTTGTAATATTCATCCCTTCCATCGCCTCGTGGGTCAACAACTACTGTTTCGATTTTTTGCTCTATGAGGTATCGCAACATGACTCTGATTTTTATAATCTTTGAGATATCCTTGATAATAAAGTCTTCGTCGAAAAACCAAATGACATTCCCAGGTGTTGGCCTTGTCTCCTTTTCCGGTTTTTCCCCCACACATAAGATTTTGTTTGTATCCAACGTGAGCCAAGAAGCCTGTTCTAAAGCATCTTCAAGGGTTATATTCTTACGTGGTTCTTCCTCGACGGAAATACCACGGAACTCGAGGTCGCCCTTGTCGTATGAGACGTCGAGGCTGAATATCTTCTTGAAATAGTTGAGATGCCTTGATCCACCTTGTGCGAGCAACGTCGTAACCAGTCCGGCCGTCATCAGCAGGGCAAGCCCGACCACTCCGGCTGAGACAAGCGCGTGTCTTGTGAGCAATTTCGGGAAGATTCCGAGAAGCCTTCCCCTGTTGGCTACAAGCGATTCGACTGCAAGCAGGGAAAAGACCACAATTGCAACAAGCACTCCTGTAAGGTGGAAATACAGGCAGAAAAACAAGGCTAGTAGCGCTGAAGCAAGGTGGAATGGCTTGAAAGTGCCGACGAATTCAGATGCAAAATAGACTCCGCATAGGAAGAAGAACATCCTTGGAGGGTCGATGCTGTTCTCTATGGATTGCCAAACGAAGGCCGGGACAAGCATCAGCAGCAGTGTTCCGAACAAGGCTTGGCATGTGCCAGCCCTGCACCTGAGAATCCAGAAGAGCAAAATAGCCAGATAAAAGGAATACGTCGCTGAAACAACACGGGAGGCGAGGCAATCCCGTTCGTTCCTGATAAGGCTCATTGAGGAATAAAGGAGCGGGAGTCCGGGAGGGTGCTTTATGGTGCTGTAGAACCCGCTCGCCTTGTCCGGGGCGCTCATCGGATAGTTCTTCAGGCTCCTGTTCTGCGCGAAGATCCTTCCGAAGACCTCGTAGACGCAGCCGTCATGGCTTACGATCGGATATAATGCAGACTGGAAGAATATATAGGAGAAGATGAAGACCAGCGCCAGCCCCAGGACGGCCTTGTCTTTCTCAAGACCGCCCCTAATTCGCTGCAGCTCCCATTTTAGAAAGGCATGCGTCCTGAGTAAAAGCAGGCGCAGTCCGGGTAGGCCCAGAACAAAGCATGCGGCCCAGGCGAAGACGATCACGAGGACATATATGGAGGCGGGTTTGCCGGGAAGGCAGACGAACATCGCGCAGACGGCCAGAGACGTCAGGGCAGGAGCAAGGCCAAAGCAGAAAAGAAGAGCAACGCCGATATCCACATCGGTTTTCAACTGGCCGGCAAGCGTCAGATAGACCCCGGTCAGTATGATTCCGCAGACGAGAAAGCAGAAGACGAAGACTAGGACGTCAAGGACAAACACGGATCACCTGCCGGCATGTTTTCTGAAAAAGTCGAGCATCCATGAGCTGGGATCGCATTTATCCTTGAGGAGAATTTCGCGCTTTCTGCGCCATTCCTGCTTGACGTCATCCTTCTCAAGCAACCTCGCGATGTGCCGTTCCGCCTCGGCATAGTTGTCGGTGTGGAAGAGAAGTCCGTATTTCTTCTCCTCCTCCTCAGTGTAGCCCATGGTGAGGGTATTCACGAAGATAGAAGGTGTACCGATCACCGCAGCCTCGGAGGCCATGGTTCCGCCTTCGCCGACATATATTGTCGCATAATAAAGGAGGTCGTGCATTTTCACCGGGTCGATGGACATCCTGTATCTGTCAAGCTCGCCGGGAAGGGAGCATTCCGAGCTTATTATCACCCGTCCTCTGGAATTGAGCAGTTCGACAAGCTTGAGCTTTTCGGTGGAGGAGAAGCCGTGCTGCCCCCTGTCGTGCGTGGCCTGCCAGGCCACAAACCTGACAATGAAGAAGACATCGCCCTCCTTCATGCCGAGTTCGCCAAGTACGGCGGGATTCGGAGTAAATCGGGCCGGATGAAGATAGGCCAGTTCGTGATATCCAGGATACCTGATCTGCTTGGGGCCGAGGTCGCCCTTGAAACAGTCGGGCGTTATGATCTTCTCGGCGAAGGGGCGGAAGAGCCTGATCTGTTCTACGGCGTGCTCCGTGTCAGTGAAGACGAAGAGCCTGGCACCGAGCATCATCGGAAAAAAAGGGCGCGCGCTGGAAATGCTCACGACGATGTCCGGCCTTTCCCGGAGAAGCACGAAGAGCATTCTGAAATTGACAATGATGAAGTTTATATACTTGACAATCATGTTTTTTCCGTATGAGCCCATGTCGATGTACTTCAGGCCGAAGCGTCCTAGCAGTTCGAATGTGATGTCCTTCGAAGTGGCGGTGATGACGACTTCTGCGCCTGAGGCCCGGATTTCGCTTATGAAATGCCTGAAGAAATGGACGTGCGCCGGATGGTTGATGTCTACGATTATCTTCATCTGGGTTTCAGGAAATCCCCCGGAATGCGGTTTCTAGCTCCAACTTGTCGGGATAGTTGATCAGGACGCCCTTGCGCGGACCGTGGTAGACGAACATGCTGCCGGCCGCCACCGCGCTGGCTCCGCCGGAGAGGACAGCCTCCCTGAAATGCTCGACGCATCCCGCCCCTCCGACGGCGATGACAGGCACATGGACGGCGGAGCTGACGCTTTTGATGAGTTCGATATCGTAGCCCTGCATCATGCCGTCGCGGTCGATAGAATTTATCAGGATTTCACCGGCGCCCATGGACTCCATTTTGGCCGCATGCTTGACGGGGCACATGTCGGTCTTCTGTCTACCGGACTTGATGTATACGGCGTATTTTCCGAAGAAGCCTTTCGCGGCGTCGATGGAGACTATGATGCTCTGGTTCCCGAACAGGTCAGCGGCCCTGGTAATCAGCTCCGGATCCAGGACGGAAGATGAATTGATTATCACCTTCTCCGCGCCCGCCTTCAGGATGTTGCGGATGTCCTCAATAGTCCTTATGCCGCCGCCTGCCGCGAAAGGCATGAATGCCTCCTCGGCTATCTTCTTGACGAAGTCAATGTCCAACAGCCTGCCGTCGTTAGTAGCTGTGATGTCCACGAACGCCAGCTCGTCTGCCTCGAGGTCGTTGTAAATCTTCACGGCGTTGATCGGATCGCCGATGTATGTCGGGTTACGGAACTTGACCGTCTTGACTAACCCCTTGTTTTTAAGAAGCAGGCATGGAAGAACCCTAGGACGGAACATGCGTCGCTCCTTCCGCGGCGGTTTCAGACCGGATATTCCTTTCAGGCATGTTCAAGGAAATTCCTCAATATTCGCAGCCCCCCTTTGTGGCTCTTTTCGGGATGGAATTGCGTGCCGTATATGTTGCCTTTGCGTATGACGGAAGTGAACCTGAATCCGTAGTCCGTCTCGGCGACAGAGAGTTCGTTGTCAGCACACTTCAAGTGGTATGAATGGACGAAGTAGAACTGGTAGTCACCCACTCCTTCCAGCAGCGGGCATTTCTTTTTGAGATGCAGATTGTTCCAGCCCATGTGAGGTATTGTCAGCTTCCGGCCAAGTCCTGAGAAGTCGAACCTCACGGTCTGCGCGTCTACCCATCCGAGCCCGTCGACATCGCCCTCCTCGCTGTACCTAGTGAAGAGCTGGATGCCGAGGCATATGCCCAGTATCGGCACTTTGCGTTCAAGGACCGCCCTTCCGAGGACTTCGACGAATCCGAGCTCGGAAAGCCTCGCCATGCCATTCCTAAAGTGTCCCACGCCGGGCAGGATTAGCTTGTCGGCCTTCTCAATCTCCGACTTTTCAGAGGAGACCTTCACCTCCGCCCCGATGCGGTGAAAGGCCTTGAGGACGGAATGCAGATTGCCCATGCCGTAGTCGACGATTACCATCATCCTTCACCCGAAGTATTTGTAGTAGACGACCGGCGAAATGAGGTTCATGTCGACGGCCATGCGCACCAGGAACTTGAAGCGGCGGAGCATCGGATAGCTGGTGTGGTAGTCCAGGAAAGACTTGTTCGGTGCCTTCATGATGGTGTCGAACTCCTCGACCGAAAGCCCCAGCTTCTTTATTATGTAGTCGGTAGTTCCGTCCTTCACTGGCGGCGGCTCAGCGATCTCCTTGAGGGCCGCCTCCCTCGAAAGCCTGCCCATGCGTACAGGGCCTGAAAGCGAAACCTTCCTCTTGTCGAATCCGAACTTGCGGACAGTATACCAGCCGAAGGCCCATTGGCTGTAGATATTCTCGTAGTGGTGCCCCCCGTAGTATTTCCAACCCAGCTCCTTCTCGAGCACCCCCCTTGCCTCCAGCTTGTCGTAGTGGAAGTAGTTCGTGAACGGCACCATTTTGATGTTCTTTATGAAAGTATAGTAGGCGCCCTTGTATACTGTAAGGTTCGGGAAGGACTTAAGAGGCATCCCCCCGAACCGCCCGTTGACGTCCTTCACATAAGTGCCGTCTATGAAGCTCCATTCGCGGGGAACAGTCCCCTCGGTGATAAAGGACATCCCGCTCAGGATGTGCTTGAGCCCCTCTTCGGCAGCAAGCCTGAAGAGCGTTCCGGAAATGCCGATGTCGGTCGGGATGTCGACGCAAGGAACAGACGCCTTGAGGAACGCCGTCTGTATATGCTTGAACTCCTCCCAGTTCACCACGTACGTGTAGAGGTCGACACCGAGCTTCCCGGTTGAATATTTGATGTTCTTGATCGAAGTTTCGGAACTCCAGCCGTTGTCGAAATGCACCGCGAGAGGCCTGAGGCCGTGCTTCTTGGCCATATACAGGGTGTATGTGCTGTCGGTGCCACCGCTGACTCCGACGATGCAGTCGTAGCGCCTCCCCTTCCCCGCCTTTCTGATCTGCTCGATAAGCCGCTGGAAACGGGCCGACCTTTCCGCCTCGTCCTGCGGATAGCACCTGAGCATCTCGTCATGGCATTTGCAGTAGTTGCAGACGCCCTTCTCATCGAACTTGATCGAGCTTACAGTGGTATCGAGCAGACACCTGGAACATGTCTGGATCATCGTCGGAAGCACCTTGGATTCAATGCTTGCAAAAAATGCAAGATCGGTTAGTTTTCACCCTTTCAGGAACTCGCAGATGAAATATGCCGGGCTAGTCAAGAAAATAGTTTCCGCCGCCGTATTCGGCGGGTTCATCTGCCTCGCCATATGGTATTTCCGTAAGCATCCTGAAATTGTCGGCCTCATAAAGACCATCTCCCCTTCAGGGGCCGCTCTCATGTTCCTGTTCACGATCCTTTACTATTTCGCACAAGGGATCATTCTGAAGGAGCTGGTGTCGCATTTCGGAGTGAGGATAAGCGTGCGGGAATGCTTCGGAATACTGATGGTGACTCTGTTCGGCAACTACTTCCTGCCTTACAGCGGCCTCGGGTTCAGGGCGGCCTACCTCAAGAAGAGATACAACTTCGACTACACCCACTTCGTGAGCACGCTCGGCGCGACTTATCTTCTCGAATTCCTGGTGTTTACGGCCGGCGGCATGATAGCGCTTGCCCATGCGGGAATAGGAGGGGACAGGAACAAGATGGTGCTGCTCGCTGTCTTCGTGATGATAATACTCGGATGTCTGACGGTGCTTCTCTTTTCGATAAGCATCCCTGACTTCGGAAACAGCGTCCTGAAGCGGGTCAAATCCCTTGTTGAAAGCTGGTATCACATTAGGAAGTCAAAAGCTCTCATCCTAAGACTGGCGGCGCTTACCGTCCTCGAATTTCTCTTTTCGGCCGCGATGTTCTACGTGGCAGTGGCGTCGTTCTCCAAGTCCGCCAGTTTCGTTTCGCTCTTCCTGCCGACCTGCCTGTCGGACTATTCTTTCATCTTCAGGTTCACTCCTGGATCCTTCGGAGTCTACGAAGGGGCGGTAATATATTCCCTCTCCATCCTGGGAATGACGGTGAACCAGGGGCTTGCGGCAGTTTCAATCCTTAGGATATTTTCGCTCTCAGTGATACTTGTCCTGGGACCTATAAGCTTCTATTTGCTCAACCACCTTCTGCTTTTCGGCGAAAAGCAGGGCAGGATTAAGACCGAGAAGGGCAAGACTGCCACGCCAGCGGTTAGCGAATGAAGCTTCCGTCCTTTAGCACCGTCAGTATCTTTTCGGCGCAACGGCTGGAGCCTTCAACCGCCGGCTTCACTGACAGCGCCAGCGTCCCGGGCCTCTCATACGGGCTTGTGACGCCGGCGAGGTCGTTGATCTCCCCCAGCTCGGCGCGTTTGTATAGGCCGGTGCGGTCGCGCGAGGCGCACCATGCGGCGTCGGCGTCCACGAACACCTCGATGAACCTTTCCTTCCCGACGATTTCGGCCACCTGCCTTCTGATGTCGGCGGACGGGGAGACGAAGGCGCAAAGCGCGATTATGCCGCTGTCGTTCAACAGCTTGCAGAGTTCGGCGACCCTGCGCAAATGCTCGGCGGTGTCGGAGCTGGAGAAGTCGAGCTCGCTGCTGAGCCCGGACCTCACCTTGGAACCGTCGAGCACGACTGCGATCTTGCCGGCGTCGAAAAGCATCTTCTCAAGATGGTCGGCTATTTCCTTCTTCCCGGATGAGACCAGGCCGGTCAGCCATACGGTCGCTGGCTTCTGGCCATATTTCGCCTCACGTTCATCTGGACTGACAAGGCCGGTTCTTCTCGCGGGCTTTTCCGCCGCCGTGCCATGGACTATCTTCTTGGGGATGCTCTCCGCAGGCTCGCGGTCGAGGATCATTCCGGCGCCGACCGTTGCGTTGGAAATTACATCTATAATGACAAAGCTGCCTGTCGATCGGTTTTTTGCATAGGGGTCGTGATATATTGGTTTTTTTGCAGAGAAAATCACCCTTCCGATCTCGTTAAGGCCGAGTTCTGAAGTCTTTTCACGGTGCAGGGTGTTCACATTTATCCTGTAGAGTATCTCGTCGGCGCGCACCTTGACCATGTGCGAGGTATGCTTTATGAGGTATTCCCGGTCGGGCTGGAGGCGGGCCTCGTTCATCCATACGACCATGGCCTCGAAGTGCCTGTAAATATGTGGCAGGTTGTGGGGATGGACGAGCATGTCTCCGCGGCTCACGTCCACTTCATCCTCCAGGACGATTGTGACAGACTGAGGCGCGAACGCATATTCCAGCTCTCCTGAAAAATTGACTATTGACTTCACCCTGCTTGTCTTCCCGGAAGGCAGAACCTTGATATCGTCCCCCCTCCTGACGACGCCGGAGGCAATCTGGCCGCAGAACCCTCTGAAATTGAGGTCGGGCCTCAGGACATACTGGACCGGGAAGCGAAGGTCTATGAGGTTTCGGTCGCTGGCTATGTAGACATTTTCAAGATATTCAAGGAGTGGAGCCCCTTGGTGCCATGGCATATTTGCACTCTTGTCAACGACGTTGTCGCCCTTTAGCGCGCTTATCGGGATGAAATGGACATCGTGTATGCCGAGTTTTGCTGCGAATTCCGCGAACTCGCCCCTTATCCGTGAAAAGACGTCCTGGGAATAGCCGACAAGATCCATCTTGTTCACCGCCACGACCATGTGAGGGATTCCCAGGAGTGATGAGATGAACGCATGTCTCTTCGACTGTATAACGACTCCGTTGCGCGCGTCGATGAGGATGATGGCGAGGTTCGCGGTCGAGGCGCCCGTCGCCATATTCCGGGTATACTGCTCGTGGCCCGGGGTGTCGGCTATTATGAACTTACGCCTCGGCGTGGTGAAGTAGCGGTAGGCGACGTCTATCGTTATCCCCTGCTCCCGCTCGGCCTTGAGGCCGTCGGTCAAGTGCGCGAAGTCTATCTCTGTCTCATCAGTAGTCTTGTAGGCGGCGTTCTTAAGCGATGTAAGCGTGTCCTCGTATATCGCCTTGGAGTCGTGCAGGAGCCGCCCGATGAGCGTAGACTTGCCGTCGTCCACGCTCCCCGCAGTCGAAAAGCGGAGGAGATCCTTGCGGATGTCCTCGTCAAGGAAATCAATAATGGATTTCTTCAGCATCGCCATAGAACATTTTATTTATTGCCTCATCTTCTTCATCAAAGTCGTCGGAAACTTTTATGAGACCACGATCCAGACCTGGAACTCTCTTTTTTGAAGTTGGCTCCAAGGGTGACAGCTTTGGCAAGGGCTTTTCTGATTTTGCGATAATTATCTCCTCCCCAATCGCTATTTTTGCAAGAAGCGCTGAAAGGTGAGTCTTCGCATAATGTATGTTTGCAGTATTCATATCTGCCAGCAATAGACTAAGGCGGGCTTCGCCCGCAACCCAAAATTCAATGAATTCCATAGACACATGCACGCTTTTGCGCTAGAACTTTTTGAGAAAGTATCCTAAGTTCAGGACTAAGTCTAGACTAATAATCATAATTTATTTAGCCAGTTTCAAAATGCGGTTGAGCGCGGCTCAACCCTCCACAATTTCTCCGCCTAGGTGGATGGAGGGCGAAGCCGAGCTGAGCCGTTTTTGGAGTTTTGAAATCAGTTCGAAATATTAAATTCGACGTTGAATGTTAAAATGAGGTTGCGGGCGCAGCCCGCCTAAAAGTACCCTTCCCTCTTCTTCGTCTCCATGGAGCCTTCGGCGTCGTGGTCGATGATCCGGGTGGAGCGCTCGGAGACCTTCACGGTCATCATCTCCTCTATTATTTTATCCAGCGTGTCGGCGGAAGAATAGACCGCGCCGGTGCAGGGGTAGCAGCCGAGTGTGCGGAAGCGGCACATCACTTTCTGCGGCTTCTCCCCCGGCTTCAGCGGGATGGGGCCGTCAAGCGGAATCAGCTGGCCTTCCCTGACGACCATATTTCTTTTCTTCGCATAGTAAAGCGGGACGATTGGTATTTTCTCGCGGTAAATGTATTGCCAGACGTCAAGCTCTGTCCAGTTGGAAATGGGGAAGACTCTAATAGACTCGCCCTTGTTGATCTTGCAGTTGTAGATGTTCCACAGCTCGGGCCGCTGATTCTTCGGATCCCACTGTCCGAATTCGTCGCGGAATGAATATATCCTCTCCTTCGCGCGGGACTTCTCCTCGTCCCGCCGCGCCCCACCGAAGGCGGCGTCGAACTTGTATTCGCGGAGCCCGTCGACCAGTGCCTGCGTCTTCAGGAAGGCACAGCACTTCTGGGTTCCGTAGTCGAACGGGTTCATGCCGTCGGCTATCGCCTTCTCGTGGCGGTATACCAGCAGTTTCGCGCCTATCTTCTCCACGTAGCTGTCCCGGAACTCATACATTTCCTTGAACTTGTAGCCTGTGTCCACGTGCATCAGCGGGAAGGGTATTTTCCCCGGATGGAACGCCTTCTGCGCAAGCCTCAGCATCACGGAAGAGTCTTTGCCGATGGAATATAGCATCACCGGTCGTTCGAACTCGGCCGCGACCTCCCGGATTATGTGGATGCTCTCCGACTCCAACTGCTCAAGATGAGTAAGGGTATATTTCTCTGCCACGTCTTACCTGTGCGGATTTAGCTCGCGGTTGTAGTCCATGTCCGACCACATCGCGAAGAAGAGGAACTGAAAGGCCATGATGGTTATGAGCAGCGCGGTTGGAGTGCCCACCCTTAGGAGGGTATGGTATTTCACAAGGCAGTATATGACCTTGCCCCACACCGGCAGGGCCATGAGGAACAGGACTGCGGAGGCTCCATAGAAGAAAATAAGCGGATGGAAGTCCCTGATAACGTATTTCCTCAGCATTCTCCGCATGAAGAGCCTGACCATGAGCAGGAAGAGGGGGACAATCTTCTTCGAAATGACCATTTTGCTCTTCTCACCGACACCGTATAGCGGGTTCACGGGGATGTCCATCACCTTCATGTCGTATATGTTCAGCGTGGTCAGGAAGTCGTTGGGCATACCGTAGCTCCTGTAGATGTTCTCTATGGGCAGCATCTTCAGGGCTCTCTTGTTCAGCGCCGTATACCCCGTCTGGGAGTCCGTGACATGCCAGTAGCCGCTGGCAATCTTCGTCATCAGTGTCAGCGCCGAATTTCCAAGGTAGCGGACTTTGGGTATCCTCTTCCAGGCCTCTCCGGTCACAAGCCTGTTGCCCTTCGAGTAGTCGGTCCTGCCGTCCACCACGGGATCCAGGAGCTCCGGCAGGTCGTTGGGATCCATCTGGCCGTCACCGGCCATGACGACGGCTATATCCATGTCGTTGTCGCGGCACCAAACATATCCGCTGGAGATGGCACCGCCCACGCCCCTGTTGTCCTCGTGCCTGATGATGACCACCTTGTCCTTGTATTTCTCCTTGGATGCGTATTCCCTGGCCACCTCCGAGGTCCTGTCAGGGCTGTGGTCGTCTACGACGATCATCTTGTCGATGTAGTCGGGCATCGTCTCGATCACCATTCCGATCTGCGTCTCCTCCTTGTAGCAGGGGATTACGACGCCGATTTTCTTGTTTTTATACATAAAATAACCTCGCGGGGGGTTGGATGACAGGATGATTGCATGGTTCATCTTCGCCAGGCCGCGGTACGGCAGGCCGGATGGTTGGGTTGAATTCACAGAAGGGGAAACAATTCAGTTTCATAAATAATTGTAACAGGCTACTTCATTGGGAGTGACGGCGAAGCTGTTCAAGTTCTTTGCGCAAAGGTTTCCAATAATCCCTATCAAGCTCCCTTTCTCTTGTTTCCTCAGCCGCGAGAGCTTCCTCGAGCCCTCATCCGTCATACGGGCAATATGCTCCAGGAAAGGACGTTTTTTAGACTGGAAGTCCCATCAGTTCTACAGATTCATTGCCGTTGATTTGAACGGTAGTCCTCCTTGCCCATAAAACCGAAAAATCAGGAAGTCCTCTCATAACAGACATTACATCCAAGCGCATCCCTTCGGCTTCCGGACTATGGCAGCGGAAATGGACCGCATGACCCTTTTCCAGATAGGATATGTCAAGCGCGGGAACAGCGACGACTTCAGCATCAAGATCCTTCAGCGCCAGCTTAAGCTTTTCCAAGTTTTCCGGGCTGGCCAGCAACGCCACGTCAGTATCTCGGCTAAACTCCGCCGCGCCGTAGAAAACGCAGGCCTGCCCGCCCATGAGCAGGCATTTGACACAGCGGCGTTTCAAAATAGTAGAAAGGACTTTGTGTATCGGGTTCGGGGTCAAGAGAACCTCCCGCCATTAAAAAATAATCGAAGAGCCGTGCGCTTTCAGCCCACCGCTGGGAGGCGCTCAGCTTGTACCAGTCTAGCCATTCTTCGCTTTCCACCCAGCTGTAATTGTCTGTATTCTCCGGTGTTGCTGATTGGATGGTTGGATATTTGGTCATAATCCCTGAGTCAATTTGTGGAACACTCGCCGCCGCCTTTTATACTCCTTTAGGCTGAAAAATTTACATTTTGATTGCGGAGATTTTGGAATTTGCTTCGCATTCTGAGAGACCGCCGATACCGAGGTATCGAAGGTTCTCGAAGGGTGCGGAGCAAAACCAAAAGACCGCAACCGCCTTGCGGCGAGCATCAATTTATAAGGCCCTTGGCATATCCCGCTTTAAGCGAAACAAGTTTGGGCCTTGTCAAGAATAGAATTCTTTGATTTTCCCAGCGACGTATCCTATCTGGTCGTCGGAGAGTTCGGGATATATCGGCAGGGCCACGGTTTCCGCGGCGGCCTTTTCGGATTCCGGGAAGTCGCCCTTCTTGTGACCGAGCGAGGCGAAGCATTTCTGCTCGTGTAGGCTGAGCGGGTAGTATATTTCGGTGCCGATCTCGTTCTTTGTCAGGAATTCCCTGAGCTGGTCGCGCCTCGGGACGCGTATGACATACTGGTTGATCACGGAGACGTTGTGCTTCTCTACGTGCGGTCTGACGACGCAGCTGAGACCTGAGAGCAGGCTGTTGTATTTCTCCGCGTTCTTCCGGCGTTTCTCCGACCATCCGTCGAGATATTTCAGCTTGACGATGAGTATCGCCGCATGGATGGTGTCAAGCCTGAAGTTGCCGCCGACCATCTGGTGGTAATATTTTGGTTTGGAGCCGTGCATCCTGAGGACTGCGAGTTTTTCCGCCAGCTCCATGTCTTCCGGAACGGTGATGAGCCCGCCGTCGCCCGCCGTGCCGAGATTCTTGGAAGGGAAGAAGCTGAAGCATCCGACCGTTCCGATCGAGCCCGCCTTCCTGCCCTTGTATGTGGCGCCGATGCTCTGGCATGCGTCTTCGATCACATGAAGATTGTGTTTCCGTGCGATTTCCATGATGGGATCCATGTCGGCGGTCTGGCCGAACAGGTGCACCGGGACAATGGCCTTCGTCTTCTTGGTGACAAGCCGTTCTATCTTGGACGGATCGATATTGTAGGTTCTAGGATCTATATCCGCGAAGACCGGCTTCGCTCCGAGCCTCCAGACGCAGCCGGCCGTGGCGAAGAAGGTGAAAGTCGGAAGGATGACCTCGTCGCCGGGGCCGATGTCCAGCCCCATCATCGCGCAGATAAGCGCGTCTGTTCCGCTTGAGACGCCTATGGCATGCTTGCAGCCGCAGTATGGGGCGATGAGCTGCTCCAGTTCCTTCACCTGCGGCCCGTTGATGAACATCTGGCTTTCCATGACCTTCTCCACGGCGGCCATGATTTCGCCCTTGATCGGCTTGAACTGGGCCTTGAGATCCAGCAGAGGAACTTTCATTATGCTTTTCCTTTCATTTTATGATCACCGCTTATCTGCGCAAATATCCGCTAATATTTTCTGAAGATTAGGATCCAACTGCGTCCGTAGCTCCGGATGCGTCTCGACAAGCCTGGCGATATAGGCGAGATCCTTGATCTTTTTACTCTGCCTCCGCTCCTTGTCGGACCATGCTTTGATTTTCCTATGAAACGTGTCTGCCAATAAAATTGCTTCGAAGTCATTCAGCCTTTCTTCTTCTTGAAATCATCGTATAGCACCTTCCCGACCTTGAGATGCTCCGGCAGGGGGGCGTCCTCGTCGAGGTCGAGGCACTTCAGGATGCCGGGCTCGATCTCCTTGTATTTGAATCCGCTTTCGGGGCATACCATCACGCCGTGCTTATCAGGATTTTTGAGTATGTGCCCATGTCTGCTCATCCAGCCCTTCTGCTTGGCGGGGACGCCCATCATCAGGGCATAGTCGGGGACATCCTTCGACACGACCGCGCCGGCGGCGATGAAGCAGTATCTGCCGAGCTTAGTGCCGCAGACTATCGTGGCGTTCGCCCCGACCGTGGCGCCGCGCCGCAGGAGCGTGGTCTCGTAGAGCGAATGGCGCAGAACCTGGCTTCTCGGATTCGTCACGTTCGTCAGGACGCAGGACGGCCCGAGGAAGACGTCGTCCTCCACGGTCGTCCCGGTATAGACCGACACGTTGTTCTGTATCTTTACGTTGTTTCCGATCAGCACGCCGTCGGCTATGCTGACGTTCTGCCCCATGATGCATTTCTCGCCTATAACCGCGCCTTTGTATATGTGGCTGAAATGCCAGATTTTAGTCCCCTTCCCTATTTTCGCGCCCTCGTCTATGACCGCAGTCGGATGGGCGAAGAAATCCGGCTCCTTGGCCTTCGGCGCATCGGCCTTGCTCTTCCTGAGGGCTTCCGTCTGCCGCGCCTCGAGGGAAGCCTGGCACTCCTTGAGAACCCTGAGGACCTTCATCCCCTCCGCGCCGGAGGTAATCGGCTCCGAGCCGGTCCTCGCGGCGTCAAGGAATGCCTTGCACTCCGCCTTCAGCGGCTCCACCCACCCGTCCGAGAGCTTGATCGCGGTGCCCTCGGCCTTCTTCGGGATGGGAAATCCGGACTTCCATTCGATGGTGTGCGGATAAAAGACCAGCTTCTCGTCGATCTCCTTGGTGTCGTCGAACACGAGCATCCCGGACGCCCCGGTCACCACAAGCAGCTGCTCCTTGAACGGATTCAGCCAGCTCACGAATATGTGGGCGCCGACGCCCGACGGGAACTTAAGGTTGGTCAGCGTGATGTCCGCTATGTCAGGATGGAGGAAGTTGCTCCCGACCGAGTCAATGTAATACGGCTCCTCCCCGGCAAGGCTCAGTATCAGCGAGATGTCGTGCGGCGCGAACGACCACAGGATGTTCTCCTCCCTCCTTATCTTGCCCAGGTTCAGCCTGTTCGAATATATGTATTGCAGCCTCCCGAGCGTTCCCTCGGAGATGATCTCCTTCATCTTGACGACCGCCGGATGGTAGTGGAGGATGTGCCCGACGAAAAGGATCTTCCTCTGCTTCTTCGCAAGGGCGATCAGCGCCTTGCCGTCCTCCAGCGTCAGCGCCAGGGGCTTTTCCACAAACACATTCTTGCCCGCCTCCAAGGCCCGCCTGGCCAGGTCGAAATGCATCACCGCTGGGGCGGCTATGAACACGTTCTCGACGGACTTGTCCTCGAAAACTTCCCTGCAGTCCTTAACGAAGGCGACATTCGGATACAGCCTACTCTCCCGGCCGATTATCTCGTCCGACGAATCGCAGATCACCCGGAGGGCGCCCAGTTCGTGGATGTTCCTGGCGATGTTCTTGCCCCAATAGCCCGCCCCGATCAGTGCCGCGTCCCTTTTAAACATAAAAATATCCCTATCACAATTCGATTTGCCTCGAAAAACCTGATTTAAACACGCTCCGCCCCGTCAATTGACAGGACGCCAATAAACGTCGAAATAAATAAAAAGAATTAATTTATAATGAAAACGTTGATTTTCAACTCGATAATCCAACTCAGGGAGCCCTTTGCCGGAAATAAGCGGATATCGCGCAGGCAGGCTGCGAAACAGCTCTTGCTCGTCCGGCTTCCACGGCTAAATGTTGAAAAAGTTCCATATGTCTTTAAAATAAGTTAAGTGGAGATAGCGCAGATAAGCAGGAAGGAATAAATCGCTCATCCTCGCTCATTTTCGCGTATGGATTCAGGAAACTGCGCCCTTTTGCTCGTTCCGCACTTAAAGAAAAATGCAAAATATTACAATTCATGGAGGTATCATTATGCGGAATTTTGGAAGAATTGCGTTGGTATCGACGGCGCTGATGCTGGGTGGGGGGGTGGTCTCGTCCCAGGAAAAGAAGGCGCCCTCGGTCTGGTTCATCGGATATCCGCACATGTCATGCGGGTTCGAGCTGGCCGCGAAACTCCAGAAGGGCGGATTCAACATAAACGGGATGCAACATCCCGGGCTTGAAGGGCCCGCATTGAAGTGGGACGACGTCAAGAAATACAACGTTCTCGTCGTCCAGGGGCTCGGCCATTCCAACGCGGACTTCACGCTCAGCGACAAGAACAAGGAGAACATAGAAGTCCTCAACAAGTTCCTTGCCGAGGGCGGCGGCATATTCTTCATACCGTGCTGGGGCCAGCAAAACAACCTGATCCCCCCGCAGAAGGCTTTCCTCAATCCTCTGGGGCTTGATCCGGTCTTCGAGGATGTCCCAATAGATCCTGAGACTTCCGTAAAGGGGACGTCCTGGAAGATCGACTTCGCCAGGACTGCGAACATCGCGGCCTCGCCGGTGACGGAAGGCGTCAAGAACCTGTGGTTTCCGGTCAACTGCAGGGCCGGTGCCCAGAACCACACCACTCCGTTCACGGCCGACGGCAGCTGGACGGTGGCGGTCAAGGGTGAGAAGAGCTGCGTGACGCAGACCGTCGCGATAGAGGGGGTCAACGCCAACAAGCCCGTGGAAGGGAAGTTCAAGGGAGAAGTGCCGATACTGGCGTTCCGCAACGTCGGCAAGGGCAGGATTGTATGCTTCGGGATAACGCCCGAATACCTTTTCAGCAATGTTGCGTCCACTACGCTGGAAGGGATCGTGATGGAGAAAGGCCTGAAGAAGGTTCCCTCCGACGGCTGCAGGCTTATCGAGAATTCGCTTAAATGGCTTGCCGAGCCGTCACTGGCGGAAGCTGCGCTCGGCGGCGCGCCGATGAACATGGCTCTTCTTGAAAACCCATACAAGACGAAGTTCTGCGGGCCTTTCCCATGGGACGACAACGTAAAACGGCTTGAATCTCCGGCGTCGAATCCCGGTCTGATCGGAGCGAGGACACAATATTCCTCCGGCAAGGGGACGGTGGAGGACTGGGTCAACGAGGCTAAGAAGAACGGACTGTCGTTCATCGTCTTCCTCGAGGAGTTCGGCGCGCTTTCCAAGGAGAAGTTCGACAGCCTGAAGCAGGACTGCGCGAAGTTCACGGACGCGAAGTTCGCAGCCATCCCGGGCTTCACGATCGACGACGAGATAGGGAATCACTATTTCTACTTCGGGACGACCTTCATCTACCCGCCCAAGGATTTTCTCTCGGATGACGGGAAGGTATTCGTCTCCCGCGACACGGGGCTGGTCCCGGACAAGCCGTTCGTGAAGGGCCAGCTCGCCATGACGACGCTGGACTACGCATATACCACATGCGGCTTCAAGCTCAGCGCCGGCAATTATCTCTTTTCGAAGGATGCGGCACCGTTCGCTAACTTCTTCTCGAACTGGGATGCGACGGGCGTGGTCACCTCCAAGGACGGGGAAGTTGTTGAAAACGCTCTCGAGGACTACCTCTCGCTGGTGGACTTCGGGCAGGGTCCGGTGCCGATCGCGATAGACCTGATGTCGGATCCGTCGATGATCGCGAAAAGCCCGTGGAGGACAATCGTCCGGATGGGCGACGACGGAGCGGTGATAGGCGGCCAGCTCGAAGGCGCCAACAAGATCGCCGCATACTGGAACACCTGGCATTTCTACCCGGACAACCCGACCAAGATCTACATCACCGAAGGGCCGAAGATCGACAACTGGTCCTTCGCGGGGCCGCGCGACTACGAAGGCTGCAACCAAGGAGACTTTGTCTGGCAGAATCTCCGCTGGAGAATATACGGCAAGGCGAGTTCGGACACAGGATTGAAGAATATCCAGATATTCGACGGCCCAGAACTCTTCAGGAATTTCATCCTGGCCGGCGAGAAGGAGTTCGAATTCACCATTGAACTGAACCACGACAAGCAGCACAACCTTGTCATGGTCGTCGAGGATGCGAACGGCAAGAAGGCCGTCAGCGGCGAACAATGGGACCGCAACCACAGGCTTGAGGAGTTCAACTGCTCCGACCGCAACAACCAGCTCAGCTACGGATATCTCACCAATTCCGACGGCAGCTACATCATGCTCGGCGGCAACCAGACCCTCTCATCCCCGAACAAGCGTGTCCATTCCGGTGAAATTTCACCCGCGGGAACCTTCAAGAACGATCCGCACCTCGGAGCTCCCGCGTTCGACGGCGCGACAGGCGGCGAACCCCCGTTCTTCCCCTCCGTCTACCTCCACAGCAAGGAAAAAGGCGAGATGGCGGAGCCGGCAGTCACGGAATCTTTCCGCATGTTCCACACCGGCGACGTCAACATAGGCGAAGGTAGGTACGACAACAACTTCACCGACAAGATCCAGGTCGCGAACGTCTGGCACACTCTCTGGAAGACCGAGCCCGCCGAAAACTTCACCGTTGTGAAGCGCCTGCATTTCTTCAATGTCGATCCCGACAGCCCGCTCGCCGTGTTCATCTACAAGATCCAAATGACGCTCAAGAAGGACATCCCCAATACCGGGGCGCATGTAGGCGCCTTCAGGACGGACGACGCGAAGCTCTGGCTGCTGAAGGGGAGCGACGGCTCGTTCCTCGCTGGTAACTGGGAGGACAACGCGAAATCCCCGGCTAGATATCTAAGCATTCCGTTCGGCGCCGGGGCATACGCGGGACTCATGGATACACCGCTCGGCAGCGCGGCACTGTTCCCGCTGAGCGACAACGTCAGCGTATCGCTAGCGCTTCCTGAAAAAGTCAACACCAATTTAAACTTCGGGATTCCTGCGGACAAGACGCCGCAGAAGGCACATGAGTCCGCCTATGTTTCGTTCATTGTCATCGGAATTCCCAGGCCGACGGACTTCACCAAGAATCTGCCCGGGAAAAGCAACGAGGTCATCGACAAATTCAACCGCGACTTCGGCCTCGACGGCGGCAAGACCGGCTACGCACTGGCGCTCGATGCCGGCAAGGTCCTTTCGCAGAGATATATACTGGACGTAGACGGCAAGGAGGCCGCGTGCATGCACGGCACGATCGAAGGCAAGCTGATTTCGACGCTTCCGATTACGGTCTCCGACCTGAACGACAAGTGGAGTGCGTTCCTTTACGACGGAAACATCAAGAAGTCGCGCCCTGTAGGCATCTTTGAAAAGAAGGCCTGGGCTGTAATTCCGGTCAAGGGAAAAACGGAGATATTCATGGGGCATCCCGTCACCGCGGACAACCCTGAAATATTCATCCAGGTCTGCCAGACAAACGAGAACGCATGGAGTGTCGAACTGCACAATCCGGCCGACAAACCCGTCAGCGTGACGCCGGCCCTGAATGCGAAATTCGCATCCTTCGCCGGAAAGAAACTCTCCGACGGCAAAATCGAAATCCCCGCCGGGAAGTCCGTCTTTGTGAACCTCCAGTAATTGCAAGCGGAATCGTGAAGAAGGATATTATTGCAACATATCGTATCTTGCTGAAGCGCTACGGGCCGCAGCACTGGTGGCCGGGCGACACGCCATGGGAGGTATGCGTCGGCGCGGTCCTCACGCAGAACACCGCCTGGACCAACGTCGAGAAGGCAATTGCAAACCTTAAGATCCGTAACCGCGGCGTCCTGCCTCCCGCTGAGGACCTGCTTCGGATGCCTATGTCCGATCTTGAGGATGCCATAAGGCCCTCCGGCTACTTCCGGCTCAAGGCCGGTCGCCTCCGCGCCGCCACCGAATGGTGGGCCGCCAACACGAAGGACGGCAGGCTCCATCCGGCCGGGCGCAGCCTCTTGAACTGGAGGGAGTCGCTGCTGAAGGTCAAGGGAATCGGTCCGGAGACCGCCGACAGCATCCTACTATACTGCTTCAACCTGCCGACCTTCGTCATTGACGCCTACACGAAACGGATGATGGCCAGGCACTTCGGGATTCCCGAAAACATCGGATACCATGAAATCCAGAAAATCTTCATGGACTCTCTGCCGAAGGATCATAAAATCTACAACGAGTTTCACGCTCTTATCGTCAGGCTCTCCAAGCAGGACTGCAGGAAAAAAGGCTGCTCGCCGGAATGTCCGCTGGCATGAAGCTCCGCCGTTTGAATTTCAGATGTGGTTTGCTTACATTAAACATCAGTGCGTGGAATATTGGAACGAGGCGGTTGCGGTCTTTTGGTTTTGCTCCGCAATCAAAATACGCTATTCTCAGCCTATAATGAGTATCAATCCCGTCCAAAATAAAGATGGAATTGTCTATGTAAAACGTCTCAACGGGTGTTTTTTTTCGGGTCGGGATCGCTATCGGAATCGGAATCGCAAATTGAATTCAAACGACCCCGATTCCGACACCGATGAGAATATTTTTGACACTAATGAAAATGAGTATAATATCCGATCCGCGTATTTTGCAGTGAAAAAAGACACCATCTTATCCGCAGCCAGCCGATACTTGGCCGTGAACAAGGCAATAAGCGCCTTTGTCCGATGGCTCTGGCCGTATTTTTCCAAGTATCCTTTGTTTCTTTCCGTCGTCATTGTCTCGCTGCTCATAGAGGCGGCATTCAACGCAGC
Organism: uncultured Victivallaceae bacterium; assembly: GCA_964636325.1. GTDB lineage: Bacteria > Verrucomicrobiota > Lentisphaeria > Victivallales > GWF2-50-93 > CAZWRV01. The sequence continues at coordinate 123,040 of CAZWRV010000001.1, forward strand.
GCTTCCCATAAGCTTCAAATATATCATCGACTACGCGCTGATCGGACCGGACATGTCCGTCGAGATCGGAACAGAGAAGGACGAGTTGCATCTGATGCAGATCATCATCCCCCTCAGCATCGGGGTGATTCTTGTAACCATTATAGGGATAACCAGGCGTTACCTTACGCAGGCCGTGATAGCCAAGGTCATTCGTGACATACGCATGTATCTTTTCGACCATCTGCAGCGGCTCTCGATGTCTTTTTTCTCGAAACGGCAGACAGGGGATCTGCTGTCCCGCTTCTCCGGGGATCTTGTAAGCGTGGAGGAGACGCTTATCAACACGGACGCATGGGTTCTTCTCCCCGGGATAAACGTCCTCATCGGCACGGCGGTGCTGTTCTACTTGGACTGGAGGCTCGCCCTTCTCTCGCTTCTTGTGTGGCCGATCTGCCTGCTTTTGCCGAATCTTTTTGCCGATGCGGCCACGAAGGCAAGTTACAGGAAGAAGCAGGACGAAGCTCTGACGCTCTCGGTGCTTCAGGAAAATCTGGATGCCAGGGACGTAGTGCGCGCATTCGGACTTCAGGCTTGGTCGAGGAGGGTCTTCTCCGGCAGGAACATGAGGCTCTGCGCAAGCACAAGCCGTTATGGATTCCTGAGCGCGCTCATAGAGCACATTTCCCTTGTGGGGATAGTAATCATGCAGGTGATAGTCCTCGGCGTTGGGGCATTCATGGCGTGGCAGGGACAGATTACTATAGGCAGCCTGACAGCGTTCCAAGCTATCTTCATGTCTATGAGCACGAACTTGAGCTATGTTACGCAGTTCATGCCCAACCTGATTCAGGCGAGCAGTTCGATAACCCGGCTTGATGAGATAGTCGGGGAGGTGCCGGACGTGGACGACGTTCCCGACGCCCTGCCACTTTCCGGGTTCAAAAATGAAATCAGGTTCACAAACCTGAGTTTCGGCTACACGGCGTCGGCATACAATCTGGAAGACATATCGTTTGTCGTCAGACGCGGGCAGCGAGTCGCCTTTGTGGGTGGAAGCGGATCCGGCAAATCGACGATATTGAAGCTGATCATGCGTTTTTATGATCCGCAGAAGGGATCGGTGACGGTGGACGGCCTGGATATCCGTTCCGTGACGCAAAGCTCCCTCAGGAGGCTGATGGGGGTTGTGTTCCAGGACAATTTCCTCTTCAACCTCTCGATAAGGGAGAATCTGCGCTTGTCGCGGAGTTCGGTCACCGACGCCGAGATCGAGGCCGCGGCGAAGGATGCGGAAATCCACGAGTCCATCCTGGAGATGCCCTGCGGATACGATACTCCCGTCGGCGAACGCGGAGGCATGCTGTCCGGCGGCCAGCGCCAGCGCATGGCAATCGCCCGAGCACTGTTGAACAATCCCGAGATACTGATTCTTGACGAAGCCACTTCCGCGCTGGATCCTATGACCGAGGAAGCCATCAATGAAACGCTGGAGCGCGTCGGCAGGACACGGACCGTCATCATGGTCTCCCACCGCCTTGACGCAGTTAAGGGGATGGACCGCATAATCGTCCTAGATCACGGAAGAATAGTCGAAGAGGGGCGGCACGAGGAGCTTCTTTCGAAGAACGGGCTCTATGCGGGACTCTGGCGCAAGCAGGCGGGAGAGTGTGCCAGCCCCAAGACGACTTGAGCCGATAGTCATCTTATAGACTAGAAAGCAGGATGTGGGGTATTTTTTATGATCAGTATAAGCTGTGACGGCTGCGGCGGCAGATGCTGCATGGATCCTCTCTCACCCATCCTCATTCCGGAGGAGGAGGAGATGTTCAAGGGAAACTCAGTTTTGGTGAGGACACCGTTCAGGGACATGAAAGCGCTTGCGAAAAAGGGGGACGGCAGATGTGTTTTCCTGGATGACGCCGGACGCGGCTGCAAGATTTATGGGAGAAGACCCTTCGAATGCCGTATCTATCCTTTGCTTCTGGACTTTGAATCCGGGCCGGGCATAAAGCTGGACACGAGCATCTGCGGGAACATCTGCAGCCTCATCTACGACGAGAAGGCAGTTTCCAGCCTGCTCAAGGAACGGCGCTGGCCGGAGGACTGGATAAAGGCCTACATGTCCATGGACGGATGACGGATTTCAGACGATAGCGGCCCCTACGCCAATTCAACATCTCCAATGCTATCATTATAGCGGCGCGAGCAAAAAACAGGAGGCATGGATATGACCAAGAAATACGGCAAAGGTTCGGCAAGGATGCGCATCACGTGCCTCAACGGCCTGCTGGCTCCGATTGAAGCCACCGAGGATGGGCTTGGCCGGCTCCGCAAGGAGATAGAGCGAATCTGTGGCTCCGGAACTGTTCCGCTGCGTCTTGCGATTACCGACAACACCGGCTCGCGATGGCGCTACGAGCTCGAGGCACTCCAGCGCGGGAACGGCACCGATGTCCCTGCGATTCCTTCGATTTTCTCGTTCCGGCGCCGCAGGCGGACGCGAACCGACGAGTTCAACGCCGCGATGATCATCCCGACCGGGATAGACTGCGCGATCGGAGGGCATGCCGGTGACGCGACTCCCGCTGTCCGGCTGATCTCGCAGGTCTGCGATCAGCTTGTCATACATCCGAACGCTGTCAACGCCTCCGACATCAACGAACAGACCGAATCCTGCCTTTACGTCGAGGGGAGCCTGCTCTGCAGGCTTCTGATGGGCGACATCTCGGTCAGGAAGGTCCGGAGCAACAGGATACTCGTGGTGACCGAATCGCGCGAAGACAGCCAATGGCCCGTGGATCAGGTTGTGAACTCCTCGAGCGCAGCCAGGGCCACACTCGGCGCGGACTGCGTCAAGGTCGTGGTGCTCAAGGACAGGTTTGACATGACCATGACCACTGCGCCGTCGGGGCGTTCCGTCGGAGAAATCGCCGGGCTGGAACCACTCTGCAAGCTTCTGAAGGAGGAACGGGCCAATTTTGATGCCGTCGCGCTTTCGACCCGGATATCCGCCGATACTGATCTCAGCCGTTTGATCTCCAGCTACTTCCGGGGAAACGACGGACCCAATCCATGGGGCGGCGTCGAGGCCGCCTTGACGCACACGGTCTCAATGGCGTTCGACATTCCTTCCGCCCACGCTCCGACAGTCGAGGACATGGAGACGCGGCTCGACGACTTCGGGCAGGTGGATCCCAGGAAGGCCGCCGAGGTCATATCTACAAGCTTCATGTTCTCCGTCCTGAAAGGCCTCCACAAGGCTCCCGCTGTTGTTTCAAATCCCGACGGAGCATATGATCCGTCCGTCATCGGAGCCGAGGACATCTCCTGCCTTGTAGTGCCGGACGGCTGCATAGGAATCCCGGTGATTGCGGCGCTTCTGCAGGGGATATCCGTGATTGCCGTTAAAAACAACAGGAATCTGATGAAGAACGATTTGGGGAGGCTGCCCTTTGCGCCGGGGCAGCTTTTTTTCGTGGAGAGCTACTTGGAGGCGGCGGGCCTTATCGTAGCCCTTAAAGCGGGCTTGCATCCTGCGTCGCTGTCCCGCCCCCTCCGCCATACGCCGGTTCTGATTTATTGAAGGCACACGCCGGCCTTCATTTTCCTTCGAGCGTGAACTTGGAGTCGTAGTGCCTTTCGTAGGCCTCGGCGAATTTCGCACGTGTTCTGACGATGACTCCTGTCCTGTGCAGCGCCTGCCTCACGTCCTTCGGCTGCATCATCATCCTCAGGTGTGTCTCCCCGTCGTAGAACCTGAGCCTGGAGTCCAAGCGTCCGGCGATCGTCCTGTCAACGGACGAGGTGTTCTTGAAGGCCTTGATCGGCCGATCTGACGCAAGGATGATGGACCACTCCGAGAAGAAACTCGGGATGTAGTGCGAATAGGCCCGTACATGGCTGAACACGGAGCCAAGTGTCTTCCGGATCGAGCAGCAGCAGAAAGTCTCTACTCCCGAGAAGGAGCCCGACTGCACCACGGCGAACCCCCCGCGATTCAGGTGCGACTTCAAAGTGCTGAAGAAGCCATGCGTGTATAGCGGAAAGCTCGGGCCGAGGTCCACCTGGTCGGTAAGATCCATTATTATCAGGTCGAAGTTCTCGTTCGAATTCTCCAGCCAGGCTTTTCCGTCGCCGATCACCAGCTTGACGCGCGGGTCTTCAAACGCTCCGTCAGACCATTCCGGCATCAGGCGCCTGCAGTTTTGGACGAGTTCGCCGTCGATGTCGACCATCGTGGCCTGGACTACGGATCTGTGGCGCAGGATTTCGCGGAGGGCTGCGCCGGGACCGCCGCCCAGCAGAAGCACATTCCGAGGACTCGGATGCATGCACATCCCGGGATGGATCAGCGCCTCATGATACATGTATTCGTCGCGCTGCGCCGACTGGGGTGCTCCATCTATGAAAAGCATCTTCCCGTAGAAGGAGTTGCACGCGATCAACATTTCCTGGTATCTCGTTTTCCCGCGGAAAAGAATCCGGTCGATCCTGAATCCGTGCCTCTCGTCCGAATAAGGGCCGTTTTCATACAGCCATTCCGGCGCGGCAGCATCTTTAGCCATGGGCATTCGGCCCTCCAACGTCTAAATTCCATCGTAAATATCGTAGTTGACCGTCAGTTCCTCATCGGCCTTTATGTCGTATGCGGCCACAGCGACCCCGTATCTGTCAGCATCCCTGTCGATCCTGATGTTGGGGCGGTCGCTGTGGTTCATGAAGCGGCAGTCGTCGCAGCACAGGATGAATCGGTCAAGAACTGGATCGATGTGTCCGTAGTGCAGCAAGACCTTGCGGGAATGCGGCGCCTGCTCGTCCAGAAGCCGCGGATCCTGATCCAAGTCAAAGCCGGGCGTGAATCTCCAGACCACGGTCCCTTCCGGAATGTCATGCACGGAGAACACTCCCAGGCCGTGGATATCGCTCGGCCCGATCCTCACAGGTATGAGAAGCATAGGAAACCATCCTTAAGAATGCATGTAAAATTTAGATCTGATCTTCTGACGGCGCAAATGCAATATTGGGCAGGGGCGTTCAGACATCGGATCCGGACTTGCTGAGGATCATCACTATCGAGCCCGGCAGTTCATCCGGCTCGAGTATGTCGGGAGTCAGCGAGCGGTCTATTTTTTTGAAGCCGAGTTCGGCATAATACGCTTCAAGGGACGGGACGCAGTCGATATAAACTTCCTCCGCTGAAACGGCATCAATCATATGACGCATCACCGCATGCCCCAGACGGGCGCCCCGTTCATCCTCCTTGACCCATACGTCAACAATGGTTGAACGGCCATCGGAGGTTATCCATTCGCGCGCGCCCGCGACGACTTCTTCGCCGCGGACGGCGACATAAACCAAGCTGGCGTCCGTCCACTCGTCGATCCAGCGATCCAGCGCAGAGCAGATGGCGTGGAACTTCCGTGCGTCTTTTCTTGTCGCTCGACGGACTACCACCCCGGACGGCAGCTGCGGCGCGAGACTGTCCGGCCCTCGCCGGCGCTGTTCTACCATCGGCTTTGAGGCACCGCCTTCATCCGTAATGCCGGGGGAACTGGGAGAATGATTTTTTGCCATTATACTAAAAAATATTGTGGAAGCGATGAAAATTCAAGAGGGGGGCATTGCCTTACGGGATGGCCACTTGAAATTTTCGATTTTTTGTAACCTTTTAGATGTTTACGCAGTATATTGTGCTTTGCGGTATTATTAGGAGCGTAGATGGCAAGGCGTAAAAAATCGAGGAAGGGCTTTATAGCCGCCGTATGCGGCGTCTCACTGGCGCTGCTCGGCGGAATCGTGCTCTTGTGCAGCTATCTTTCCGACAAGCGTGAGCCTCTGACGCACAACCAGATCCTGGCGAAGGACGATTGGACGAAGGATGAGCTATCCGACACCCTGGCCCGGATGGCGCTGCAAAGGCATTCGAGGGACAGCGCCCGTGCGCCGAAGGAGGTCTACGAACATCTCCGCAAGCAGATCGAAAAGCTGCCGAAGCAGGAGCAGGACAAGCTTGTCAAGAACACTATAAACATCACAATCGACAAGGGGCTTGCAGTTTTCAGGACGATGGAGCGGGAAAGGCGCAAGGAGCTGCTTGAACGCATGAAGAAGGAGGCCGTCGACAACAGGATGGTCGCCGAGGAGATCGCCAGGAATCCGCAGGATCTGACCGAAGAGGACAAGAAGCAGATAGAGCAGATGAAGGCACAGAGCAGAGAGCTGGTCTCGTCATCCCTGGGCGAGGCCATGGTCAACAAGATGACCCCCGAGGAGAGGAAGGAGATGGCACCGATAGTCAAGGAATGGGTCGGGATACTGGAGGCGCTGCAGTGAATTCAGATTTCCTGACCCGCTTATTCGACGTGGTTAATAATGGGCTAAGACTCTTGTGGCTTTTCAGTGCGAGGAGCCGGAAATCTGAATCTGAAATACCTCCTAGGAGTCGGCATTTCACCATTGAAATCAAAAAGTAAAATCGGCAATCGGCAATCATCATTAGGCAATGTCTTCACCCTCATCGAACTGCTCGTGATCATCGCGATCATCGGGATACTGGCCGGACTGCTCATCCCCATGACGTTGAAAATGAAGCGGAAGGGCTTGAAGACGAAATGCATGAACAATCTCGTCCAGATAGGCAAGGCCCTTGAGATGTATTCCTCGGAAAACGACTACTTCCTGCCGACCTGCACGATGGCTCCTTCCGATCCTCCGGCGGGAGAGGAGGGCCTGCCCTCGGTACGGACTATACTTTCGCCGTATATTGCCGGCGGCCAGGAGGTCTTCCTGTGCCCGTCGGATCCGGACGGCAAGTTTTTCAAGCAGGAGGGCTTGAGCTACGAATGGCAGTCCTCCATGGTCAACGGCAGGAAAGTGGACAAGAACTCGCTGAAGCTCCTCGGATACGACAGGGTGATCATGATGGACTACGACAACTTCCATGATCAGCCCCACCCGAAGAACTACCTCTACATCGACGCCCGTGTTTCCGGCAAGCTGGAGCTGAACTGAGATGCTGAAATGTTCGAACTTGAGCAAGAGATATCCGGGCGGCCACGGTGTCTTCGATGTGAACCTGGAGGTGAAGGAGCATGACATCTTCGCACTCCTCGGCCCGAACGGCTCTGGCAAGAGCACGCTGATCAAGATGATTACCGGGCTTGTCTGGCCGGACGACGGGGAAGTATGCATCAACGGATACGACGTCCACAACGAGCACCACATGGCGCTGAAGCGTGTCGGAGCGATCATCGAATGGCCGGCGTTCATCCCCTACCTTACGGCAAGGCAGAACCTCAAGGTCTTTACGGGGGCATACGGCAAGGATTTCGAAAGCAGGATGACGGAGGTCGTCGAGATGGTGAACATGGCCTCCCGGCTCGACGACAAGGTGATCAACTTCTCGACCGGCATGAAGCAGAGGCTAGGCCTGGCGCTGGCGCTCCTGCCAGATTCAAGCCTGGTAATCCTCGACGAACCCGCCAACGGACTCGACCCCAACGGCATCATCGAGATAAGGGGCCTGATAAAGGAGTTCAACAGGAAGTTCGGGGCGACCGTCTTCCTCACAAGCCATCTCCTGGGCGAGGTCGAGCAGATCTGCGACAGGATGGCCATCATACACCGCGGCAGGCTGGCCGCTGCAGGCAGCATACAGGAGCTCCTCGGCAAATGCATCACCGTCTGCATAAGCGCTGATCCTGCCGCCGAGGCCATGGCATGCCTGGAGAAGCTGAAGCTAGAAAAGGAATGCCCAATCTTGTCGCTCCGCGCTGAGGACGGCAGGATAATCGTCGAGTCCGACAGGGACTGTTCGGCCGACATCAACGCGCTCCTCGTGGGCCGCGGCATCCGCGTAAGCTCCATTTGCCAGGAGAAGCAGAGGCTCGAATCCTTCTTCATGAGAGTCACCGACGGGGAGACCGATGTTAAATGACATAGCAAACGAATTCCTGAAAATCGTCAGGCAGAAGAAGAACTACATCGCTATGGTCGGGCACTTCGTGCTGATGACGCTCTGCGTGATTGGCGTCAGCAGGACCGCCGACCTGCACCGCATGACGAACATAGACAGGATGGGGATATCGCTTTCAGACTTCCAGCAATTCCTCGACGGGCTCTTCTTTGCAAGGACAATGATTGTGCCGTCGTTCATGATAATCATGCCTATACTCGTCTGCACCGTCGCCGGCGACCTGATCGCGGGCGAGGTGCAGGACGGCAGCATGCGCCTCTACGCGGCCCGGCCGCGCGGAAGGCTCCGCATCGTCTTCTCGAAAATCATCGCGATGTATGTCTTCTGCATGGGCTTCTGCATATATTTCGGAGTCGCGGGTCTCGTCTCGGGATACCTGTTCTTCGGATGGCAGAACACGCAGATTATCCCGCTCCTCGACCTGGGGCTGGGGACCGACCTGGAAATCCTGAGCTCTTCGCAGGCGATGGCGAGGTACTGGCTTGTCACCGCATACTACGGCCTGTCGGTGCTGACGCTCGGATGCATCACCCTCTTCTTCTCGAGCATCTTCAACAGGATGACCTCCGCGACCGTCGCAGGGATAACGCTCTACTTCGTCTCATACATCTTCGAGAACCTGCCGCTCCTCGTATCCTGGAGGCCGTATTTCCTCTCTCACGTCATGAACGCCTGCGCGCTCTTCTGGCTAGACCCCGTGCCCTCCGTGCGCATCGTCTTCAATCTGCTCGTCCTCCTCGCATACGTCCTGGTCTTTAGCGCCGCCACCATCATCGTCTTCAAGAACAAGGACATATGATTGCAAATAAGGAGTTGGTGGGGAATTGGCTTATTCGGAAATATTTTTCTGGTGCGCGTTCGCAAGTGCGGGGTTGCTGCTGTATGAAATTCTGGTTCCGCTGCTGGACGCGGGATATTCCAGGCAGAAGGCTTCAGCTCTTGCATTGTCACAGGCAATATACCTGAGCGCGCTGGCCCTGTTCTTCTTTTCATTCCGCTGGCAGTGGATGTTCTGCAACGAGCAGCTCAACATCGACGAGGGCTCATTCCTGGTAGCGGCCGAGAGCATACGCAAGATTCCGGGGCTTTGGCTCAGGATTGACCTCGTCACAAGCGGAATGCCAAACCTGATCCCGATGACGTTTGCCCTTGGGTTGGGATTGGAGCCCGACTACATCACCGCGCATATAGTCGCCTTCGCACTGCAGCTGATGATAGTGTATTCCATATACTCGGCCTGCCGTCCGCTTTTCGGGGAGTCCGCAGCCAGGCTTGCCGTACTGCAGCCCGTCTGCTTCTATTCCCTTGCATGCGAATTTGATTTTCTTCACTGCAGCTCCGAACTTTTTCCGTCCCTGCTGATAATGCTGGCGTTGCTTTCTCTGATCTCGGCCTATTCCGAGGCTAAAAATGCAAGGGCGTGGCTTCTGGGCGCGGCGGGTTTTCTCCTGAGCCTTGCCGTCCTCTCTAAAATCCAGTCCGTCCCTGTAGTCCTGATGGCCTGTGCCGTCTGCCTGATATCGGTCTGCATGAACAGGGACAAGGTATCCCTCACAAGGGCCGTCCTGATCTTCATAGGTGGCCTGCTTATTTTTCCCGCCTTGTATTCTGCAGCACTGGCGTCGCAAGGCCTTTTTGGGGATTTCACAGTAAACAACTTCTCCCGTAACATCGGCTATGTCATGGGCGGCAGCCACGCCATCAACACCTTTACCTTGTTCTTTTCCATCGTGGCGTTCAAGGCGTTGTGCGTCGGAAGCTTCATAATCGCCGCGGCGGGGATAGCAGCCCTTCTTTTCGTCAGGCGGCGGAAACGCCTAACCATATGGGAGATGCCGTCGATGTGCCTGGCCGCCGCCGTCCTGCTGTGCCTGGGTTCGCTTATCGCGGTGCTGACGCCTGGCAGGTTGTTCGCCCATTACTTGAATTTCCTCATATTCCCGCTTGCCCTTTTCAACGGGGCGCTCCTTAATTTGCTGCTGAAGTCGGTCCCCGGATTGCGGTCAATGACGGAAAAATCAAATCCGGCCCCTGGCGGTACGGGGAAATATTTGAATCTTTGCACATTCAGCTTAGAAGGGATAATATCGATGTCTTTCATGCTTGCGATTGTGCTGCCTTTCATCACGCTTCTATGCTTCAACAGTGATCAACTGCCTATCAGGAAGGATTTCAATCCGGAAACGCTTAAAATGCCCGGAAGCCCTGTCGCTGCCTGCATCCGCAGCATGACCGAACCCGGCCAGAAAATGTTGGTCTGGGGATGGATGCCATGCTACCATCTGCAGACTAAAATGCTGCTCGGAACTAGGGAGACAATGACATATTACGCAATATCCCAGGGGCCTTTGCAGGACTATTACCGCAGACGTCTGCTCGACGACGTAAGGAAAACGGCACCGGAAGTTTTCGTAGACGACGTGTGCCAGTTCAATATTGTCTTCTCCAGCCCAAAGGACAGGCACGAGTCATTCAAGGAACTGGCGGATTATATAGCGCAAAACTATCGACTTGCCGGAGTCTTCGACGGAAGGAGAGTCTACATAAGAGCTGCTTCTTCCGGCACGATGAAGTGACTTGCCGATGGCCTGTTCCATAATGCGCAGTCTTCCGCCTTCGTTGAACTTCGGCGCGACAATGAAGCCAGCACATGCTTCGCTTATGTCCGCCTGAAATCGTCCAGCTTAACAGTTCCGGATCCCGCCCGTGAAAATCTGGCTCTTCCGGTTGGCTACCTGGTGCCGGCCTGCTCGACTGCAACTGCGACGGCGACGGAGGCGCCGACCATGGGGTTGTTTCCCATGCCGATCAGCCCCATCATTTCGACGTGGGCCGGCACCGACGAGGATCCGGCGAACTGGGCGTCGCCGTGCATCCGGCCCATGGTGTCGGTCATGCCGTAGGAGGCGGGGCCCGCCGCCATGTTGTCGGGGTGCAGCGTACGCCCCGTGCCGCCGCCGGAGGCCACCGAGAAGTAGCGCCGCCCATTCTCCTGGGCCCACTTCTTGTATGTGCCTGCCACGGGGTGCTGGAAGCGCGTCGGGTTGGTGGAGTTGCCGGTGATGGAGACGTCCACCCCCTCGTGAATCATGATAGCCACGCCCTCGGAGACGTCGTCCGCCCCGTAGACTCTGACCTTGCCCTTCTCGCCCTTCGAGAACGCCTTCTCGCGGATGATGTCGAGCCGGCCTGATTCGTAGTCGTATGAGGTTTCGACATGCGTGAATCCGTTGACCCTGGCGATTATGTAGGCGGCGTCCTTGCCCAGTCCGTTGAGGATGACGCGCAGCGGTTCCTTACGCACCTTGTTGGCGGTGCGGGCGATGCCGATGGCCCCCTCGGCCGCGGCGAAGGACTCGTGCCCGGCCAGAAAGCAGAAGCACTTGGTCTCGTCGCGCAGGAGCATGGCGGCAAGGTTGCCGTGCCCTACCCCCACGTCCCTCTGGTCGGCCACCGAACCGGGGATGCAGAAGGCCTGCAGGCCCAGGCCTATCCTCTCGGCGGCTTCGGCCGCCCCGCGCGAGCCCTTCTTCAGGGCTATGGCGGCCCCGAGGGTGTAGGCCCAGACGGCGTTGTCGAAGGCGATAGGCTGGATGCCCCTGACGATCTTCTGCACGTCGATGCCCTTGTCCAGGCAGATCTGCCTGGCCTCCTCCAGGGAGGCGATGCCGTTGTCCTTCAAGGCCTTTTCGATCTTTGCGATACGCCTTTCATATCCTTCAAACTGTATCATCTCACAGCCTCCTTATTCTTTCCGTGGGTCTATCTTGCGCTCGGCCTCGTCGAAGCGCCCGTATGTGCCGATGTTCTTCTCGTATGCCTCCTGAGGCGGGCATCCCTTGCGGATGGCCTCCATCATCTTGCCGAGGTTGACGAACTTGTAGCCGATGATCTCTTGATCGGAGTCGAGCCCGACCTCGAGTACGTAGCCCTCGGCCATCTCCAGATAGCGCGGCCCCTTGCTCCTGGTCGAGAACATGGTGCCGATCTGGGAGCGCAGCCCCTTCCCCAGATCCTCCAGGCTTGCACCGATCGGCAGGCCCCCCTCGGAGAACGCCGTCTGAGTCCGCCCGTAGGCGATCTGAAGGAACAGCTCGCGCATCGCCGTGTTGATGGCGTCGCAGACCAGATCGCTGTTCAGCGCCTCCAGGACGGTTTTGCCGGGTAGGATCTCGGCAGCCATCGCTGCCGAGTGCGTCATCCCCGAACACCCGAGCGTTTCGACAAGCGCCTCCTCGATGACGCCGTTCTTGACGTTCAGCGTCAGCTTGCAGGCCCCCTGCTGCGGCGCGCACCAGCCGACGCCGTGCGTAAGACCGCTTATGTCCTTGATCTCCTTGGCCTTGACCCACTTGCCCTCCTCAGGGATGGGTGCCGGATCGTGCTTGGCCCCTTTGGCCACGTGGCACATCTGCTGCACCTCGTGCGAGCATTCGCTGCAATTCATGTAACTGCTCCTTGATTGAATTTCGTGAAAAGACTGATGGGGAAATTGATTTTCACCATCTACGAAGCTAATCCGTGCGGACCGTAATTTCAAGCACCGAAACGGATAATGTGGAGGGGGTCGACCCCATTGATTTTCGGCGGCGGCGGGCTAGATTATGAGGCGTTATGTAATCTTTGCCCGACAATACACCGGCAAAACAACGTTCCAAGCCAAGGCTGGAGGCAATGCCGATTGAAGCGGACACACGTCGGAAATACGTCCCGCCCAACCTCTACGCTGCCAGCTGGCACGACTTCCAGATCTGCTGGCAAAAGGCCGCCTTGCGGCGCGTCGGAGCCTAAGTACGGCGAATTCGATGAAGTCGCCAGTGCCGCTTACATCGAACGCGGCATCCTGCGACAAAAGCATTTTACATAATTATTTGTAAGGGACTTGATTAAGGAATATAATGAATATGCCACGAATCTTTTTTTCTGTTGCAGTCCTCACATGCCTGCCCTTTTGCGGCCTCAATGCCGCCGGGGAGCAGCCCTGGACGGAAATTCCCAAAGGCCAGTGGAAAGGGACTTTAGCGGCGGACGTGCCTTCGCTCAAGCGGACAGCCGCGGCGGTGGTGGCCCTCCCCGCTAAGGAGGCGAAGCCTCTTTTAATTCAGGTTCCTGATGCGCAGTCCTGCGGGCAGTATGAATTCCGCCTCACAATACTTCCCTCACATACCGCCGACGGAATCGCATACAACACAGTTCTCAAGGCGAAGATGGACGACGCCGTCGCCGCGGAATTTCCGGGGCAGTTCTTCACGAGGACGCATCAGCCGGAAGTCCGCATTGTAAAGGCGGTCAAGCGCAAGGCCGGCCCGCTATCCCTAGCGCTCGAGGCCAATGGCGACGAGAAAATCACCGAGGAAACCCGGACTGCGGCGAACCTGAAGAGCGGCGGCCCGAAGATCGGCAAGGACACCGAGAACCTTGGAGAGGGCAAGGACTCCGAACTCGACATGGAACTGGATCTTGCGCTCAGCCCCGACAAGGCCGTCTATTACATCGTGGACAAGGCCGAATTCCGCCTGCTGTCATGCGCGGGTGTTGTCACAAAGATCGAGGTCGACAAGATCCGCTACACGCCCGGCGACACATTGAAGGGCACGGCCGAGGTGGCGGATCTCGGCGGCAAGGGCGGAACCGGCTCCCTGAACATTTACTTCGAACACGGAGTCAAGGACCGCGTCAAGGCAAAAAGCCTGCCTGTCACCTTGAAGCCCGAGCCGCAGACCGTCAGTTTCGACGTGCCTGTCCCCAAGGAGGAGCTGGGCTATGCCCTCGTCGCCGAATATGCATCGGCAGACGGCGCGGACCGATCCGAAGCTTCCGCATACTTCGGCATAGCCGACAACTTCCAGCGGATCGCGATCTTCGGCGGCGGCCTGGCCACACGCGACGCAATCCTCGACGACGAGACAATCCGCAAGGGCCTGAAGAAGGCTAGGTCGGAATTTTTCAACGCCACCGAATACTTCGCATGGGCCGAGGACGACATGGTCGGAATGAGCCCGAAGACCGACTTCTGGTCGTCCGGACAGACTAACTACCGCCAGCACAAGCAGACGATGCAGCGCCAGCTCCAGCTCGCGCACGAGCAGGGATTCGCCGTCTCGACTTACGGCAAGTTCATCATGTCCGGATTCATGGGCTGGGAACGCGCCTACGACTACCCCGGCGACCACCGCGGCAATTACTTCTATCCGGTCGGGATGTGGGAGGGCGTCAACGTCTCCGACCTTGACCGACGGCGCGACCAGGACTTCAGGGTCTACGGCAAAGGCCCGAACGTCCCCGGGAATCCGTTCAACACATGGTGGTCCACATTCCTCCCCATAAATCCCGATGCCACCCCCTTCAACGTCAGAATCGCCGCAGAGGAGTGCGCACGTTCGGCCGAGATGTTCGGCTGGGACGCGATCCGCTGGGACGGCCATCCGCGCGGCGGCGGCCAGTGCGGCGCGTCGGGCGACTACCAGGCCTGGGCTGCGCGCAAGACGCAGAGCCTCGTCCGCTACTTCAAGGAGGTCATCGCCGAAAAATGCCCCAGGTTCAGGCACGGATACAACTACCTGCTCATCGAACCGACAAAGGGTTATGACTGGGCCGTCGAAGACTTCGAGCTCGACGAGCTCTGCCGCGGCGGCGGACTGCTCATGAACGAATCCATCGGAAACGCCTCGGCCGGCTGGACCTTCGCCCAGATCGCACAGAACCTCCAGGTCGAGGGCGACCTCTGCCGCGAGCGCGGCGGCTACTACCTCGGAATCAGCTATGCGATGACGCCCCGCGACATGATAATCGAGAGCGCGCTCTGGGCTTCAGCCGGATGCCGCCCCTACAACGACGCCATGACATTGGAGACACGCCGCTACTGCACGCGATATTCGCAGTACTGCTTCGACGAGAACCTCCGCCGTATCGCAACGCCTGAAAAGGTGCTCGCTCCGCAGTCCGAGACGAAAGTCTGGTGGCAGCCGTTCGTATACGAAACACCCACCGTGGCCGGCAAGCGGCAGCTCGTCGTGAACCTCCTCAACCTGCCGCTCCAGGAAAAGAGGCCGAACAACCGCGATGACAAGCCGAAGCCGGTATGGGACATGCCGCCCGGCACCGAACCGGTCTCATTCGCGATCTCGCTCCCCGCCGGACTGCGCGCGACCTCGGCGGCACTCATCGACCCGCATACGCTAGTGACCACCGACATCCCCTTGAAGGACAACAAATTCCAGGCACCGCCGGTCTCGGCATGGAGCGTCGTCGTGATCAACCTTGCCGTCGAAGAAGGCGCCCCGTCGCTAGGAGCCCTCTTCGGACCCCCGAAGACTTTGGGCGTCAAGAGATCCGGCGTCAAGGAGTCAGACCGCAAGGCGGAAATCGTCCTCGACCCCAAGATCGAGATCTGGGAGGTCAACAAGAAGGTCAGCGACCTCGTCCCGGACTGGCAGATCAAGCTCGCCAAGGACTTCCAGGCAATTGACGCCCTATCGGGAAAGGCCCGCGACGAAAAGCTCCTCGCAAGACGCCAGCCGGTAGAGGCCCTGGAAAAGGAATGGTGGAAGGGCGCCGCAATTCCCGATGATTTGAAGCTCAAGGACAAGAAATTCAACTTCGGCGACCTTTCTCCCAGGCGTGACGGACGCTTCGACATCTTCTACGGCCGCGGCGCAATGGACTACCGCCTGAAGATGCCGCTCTCCTTCGCGCGCCTGGACAAATTCAAGATCCACGACGCCCCGCTCTGGGGAGCATGCCGCCAAAGCCCCGGAATGGGCCTCGGAGGAAACGTCAACTGGCAGCGCTACCCGGAATTCGACATCCTGCTCTTCACAGGAATCCCGCACTGCGCGATCGGAGTGGAGAACTGCTACGGGCTGGCTGAATACGTCAAGGCCGGCGGCGCCGCCTTCTTCACCGGCGGCGAATACGCCTTCGGCAAGGGCGGCTACATGTATACCGTCCTGGAACGCGAACTTCTGCCCTTGCTTTGCACAGGCATGGTGGACACGGTCTATCCCGACAAGCCGCAGCCGTTCGAGCCTGGCCCAGATTTCGCGGAGCTGAAGACCGAACTCGACTTCGCCGCAAAACCTTCGTTCTGGGTCCGCAACGAGGTGGTTCTCAAGCCCGGGACAAAAATCTTCCTCAAGAGCGGTGAACGGCCGATCCTCGTCGGATGGCAGCTCGGCAAGGGCCGAGTCGCATGCCTTCTAGTAGACTACCGCGGCAAGACAGAGAACGGCGTAACTGCCTTCTTCGACTGGAAGGACTGGCCAAAGCTCGCGGAGGCCGTCATGCTCTGGCTTTCTCCCGACGCCCTCAAGAACGTCCCCCCCGTCGCCGCCGATGCAAAGACAATCCTCAAGGATCTGGACAGTCAGGGCGACGACGCCGCGCTCGAAGACCTTGAAAAGGCGGACGGAGGGGCGGATCTCAAGCTGCCTGACGCCGGAACGGCTACCGGTGCGGCCGAGCTGAAAGGCGAGGCATTGAAGAAACGCCTGGCGCTGATCGACCGCGCCTTCCTGGCCGGCGGCCCCGAGATCGCCGCGGCTCTCACCGGCCAGCTTGCATCCGTAAGCAACATCCCACTCGACAAGCGGATGAAGATCGTCTCCATCCTCCACCGCGAACGGCCCGCAAAGGCGGCCGCAAACGGACGGAGCGCCGTTGCTTCCAAAGACGGCATAATCCAGGCGAACGGCTACATCCTTCTGGCGCTCGCGGGAGATCCCGAATTCGTCAAGCTGGCCGTCAAGCCGCCCGATCTCCCCGGTGAAACCGCCGACGCGAAGCTCGAGCGGCTGCGCGACCTCTCCCTTGCCGTCGCCCTCTATCCCAGGCCGGATCTCGTAGAGGAAGGAAAGCGCCGCGTCGAAGCCTGGAACAAGCAGGAGGCCGACATCCGTGCGAAATTCGCAAAACAGATCCTTCCCGACTCCGCCATGCTCGAAACAAACCCCTACATCGACGCGGAAAGTACCTTCGCACGCATCGCATGGCTCGCTTACCTCTCACGCCATGAGCCGAAAGCATATCTTGATCAGTTCATACATGAATGGCTGAGAAGCGCACTCTATCAGGACTACTGCGGCAGAAGCCTGGGGAACCTCCAGGAGCTCAAGACAATCGGCAAGGCGAAGCTGGCCGCGGCCACTGCGTCATGGACCAGCCTGAGCGAACGATTTGCCGCACTGCGCGAGATGACCCAGCCCGACGTCGAGGCGCTGATCTCAAAAAGCCCGGCCGAATCCGGCGCCGCCATGGCCAAGATCCGCTTCACCCCGGACTTCAGGACCGTCCTCAACCTCATGGGGAGCATCGGCCGCAAGGAGGCACAATCCGTCGTAACCCCGCTGGCCGCATCCACAAACCGGGATCTTGCGGAATTCGCAAACGCACGGAAGACGGACGTAAAGTAATCAATGTAGATTTCCGACCCGCAGCTTTGACATAGAGGCGGATGAGGAAATCTGAAATAATGGAGGCTTACAATGATCATCACCGGCTGGGATTCTGGAGTCAAGCTGCTCAAGAGTGAGATAGCTCAGACTGAATACGAAGGATTCATCGTCCCACAGGAGCTCAAGGAGGAGATCAATTCCCTCAGCGACACATATGACGCCAACAATGAGGTTGAAATAAACAGGCTCACCGAAAAGTTGAAGAACCTTCCGAAAGATCCGAACTTCAAATACGCCCAGCCAAACGACCTCGAAGGCATAAGGAAGGAACGCCCGGACGGCCCGCGCCAGCTCAAGATGGCTTTCAGCGACGCCGAACTGCTCGACAAGCTGCACGGCGCCTGGACCGGCAGGGCTTCGGGCTGCGCGCTCGGCAAGCCGGTCGAAGGCCTCGGCATGGGCGGGGTCAAGGAACTCGGACTCAACGGAAGAAAGGCGATCAAGTATTATCTCAAGAATCGCAGCCACTGGCCCCTCGACTACTTCTTCAGCGGCAAGGAGGCGTCCGACAAGATCAGGCTCAGCTGCGAGAAGTCATGGCGAGAAAACATCGCATACATGGAGCCCGACGACGACATCCATTACTCAATAATCGGGCTCAAGGTTCTCGAAGAGGCCGGCCCCGGCTTCA
Source organism: uncultured Victivallaceae bacterium (assembly GCA_964636325.1). Lineage (GTDB taxonomy): Bacteria > Verrucomicrobiota > Lentisphaeria > Victivallales > GWF2-50-93 > CAZWRV01. The sequence continues at coordinate 141,080 of CAZWRV010000001.1, forward strand.
CGTGGGAGGACGTCGCCAGAACCTGGAACAGCTCCCTGCCTTACGCCGCGATCTGCACCGCCGAAACGCAGGCTATTCTCAACTACAACATCAAGACTCCGCGGACGGCAGCCTGGGGCAATGGCAACTCATTCACAACCCCGGAGTTCACGAGGCGCTTCAACAACCCATACCGCGAATGGATCGGCGCCCAGATCAGGGCCGACGGCTGGGCTTACGCCTGCGCAGGGAACCCCGAACTCGCCGCGGAATTCGCATGGCGCGATGCGCACTGGACACACACCGCCAACGGCATCTACGGCGAAATGTTCCTCGCCGCGATGATCGCTGCCGCATTCGTAGAAGACGATCCCCGGAAGATCGTCGAGATCGGCCTTTCCGAAATCCCGAAGAACTGCAGGCTCGCCGAAGGCGTCAGGGAGGCGCTGAAGTGGATCAAACAGTATAAGGACTTCGAATCGTTCATGGAGAGGATGGAGGCGAAGTATGCGGGCATGAGCCCGGTCCACACCGTCAACAACGCCCTCATAGTCGTCATGTCGCTATTCTACGGAAAGATGAACCCCGACAAGTCGATGTGCATATCAGTTATGGGCGCGCTCGACACCGACTGCAACGGAGCGAGCACCGGCTCGATCGTCGGCGCGGCCGCCGGCAGGAAGAAATTCGGCGGCAAGCTCGCCCCGGCGCTCAACGACATCATCAAGCCCCAAGTCTTCGGCTTCCAGGAAATCACAATGAAGGAGCTCGCCCAACGCACACTCGCCGTCCACAAGAGAGTGGCCAAATATTCCACGGACAGGAAATAAAAAAACCGCCAAGAACGCCAAGAAATTTTGATAAGTCAAATCTCAAACTACAGTAAATGACTCGACGATTCAATTGTTTTTACTGTATCCTTCCATGAATCCGCCTCCCCGTTGTATAGTCCGGGGAGGCTGCCGTAGACAAGGATTTCCTCGATGGAGCGCATGGGGAAAAGATCACATCCCTTCATAGGAAGTGGAAGTATTTCCGTGCTGCGCTGCTCCGCCTGAAAGACGGGCGTCATGTGAAAGAGATGCGTTCTGCCGGGCAGAAGATTTGAAGAATTCGTCTTAAGCTTCCTCCTCGCCGAACTGCCGGTGAGGAAAAAGTCGAACTCCCCCGGATACTTGTCGAAGAAATATTGAACATCGTCAAAGAGCCCCGGAACTTTCTGTATCTCGTCAATTACGACTGTGGAGAGGTTTCTCTGTGCGCTTCTGCGGTGGGGACGGCTGCGGCGCGGCAATGTGCCGTATTATTCGTCGAGTGCGCGGAGCTTTACGCCGGCCTCGTTGAGGAGGCGGCTGGATGTACCGTCGATGGAGTAGCGCTGCCTGTAGACGACCTCCTTGATGCCGGCGTTTATGATCATCTTTGCGCAGAGGAGGCAGGGGCTGTAGGTGGTGTAGAGCGTGGAGTCCTTGACGGAGATGCCGTGGTATGCGGCCTGGACGATGGCGTTCTCCTCGCCGTGGCAGCAGAGGCATTCCTCGAGGCCGTGTCCGGAGGGGGTTTTGGAGCCGCAGCGCGGGCATCCGCCCTCGTCGCAGTTTTTAATGCCGCGGGGGGTGCCGTTGTAGCCGGTGGAGATGATGCGCCTGTCCTTCACGATCACGGCGGCGACGTGGCGGCGGGAGCAGTTGCTCCTTCTCGCAGCCACTTCGGCGATGTCCATGAAGTAGCTGTCCCAATCGGGGCGCTGCTGTTTTTCGAGGGGCATTTTATTCTCCTCTGAAACTTGCCCTCAAGTGGCGCAGGCATTCCTGTCTGCGGCATCGCAGGTAGGAATACCTGCGCTACTTTAAGTTTCACACCGACAAAACTGCGGTCAACGCAGACGGGCACTCCTCTGAAACTCGAACATCTTTGCCGTGAGCTTTGTCGTCTTCCGGAGGGTCGAATCCTATTCAACCGTCTTCTTGGCGGCGGGAACACCCGCCGCCCGGCGGAATAGAATTCCGCCCTCCATCGAGTTTCTGACCGACAAGGCTGCGAGATTCGCAGATATGCGCTTCCTGAGACTCGACTCAAGCACGTCGCGCGATTCCGCCTTCATACCCTCACTCCCCTCTGAAGGACATGTTGAGGATGTCGGGTCCGATGGAATTGAGCAGTTCCTCCGATATCCTCAGGGCCTCCTTGGCGCACTGGCATTTGAGGGCCTTTTCTACGATCTTTTCGGAGTCATACATCCTCATCCTCCTGATGAGGCGGCGGACGGGGCCGATCGCGGGGGGGCTCATGCTGAGCTCGTGTATTCCGAGGCCGATGAGGAGGGGGATGTAGCGGGGCTCGCTGGCCATCTCGCCGCATACGCTCACCCATATCCCGTTCCTTCTAGCCGCGTCGACGATCCTCTTGAGCAGGTGAAGGATGGCCGGATGCGACGGCTGGTAGAGGTATGCGACGCGCTCGTTCGTCCTGTCCACGGCGAGGGTGTACTGGACCAGGTCGTTGGTGCCGATGCTGAAGAAGTCGACCATCCCCGCAAGCTTGTCGGCCAGTATCGCGGCCGAAGGTATCTCTATCATGATGCCGATCTGCATATGTTCGTTGTAAGGGGTGCCTCTGCTGCCGAGGTTGAGCTTCTCCTCGTCGACCATTTCGAGGAGCTTCTCGACCTCCTCGCAGTTGGTGACCATTGGGAACATGAGCTTGACGTTGCCGAAGGCGCTGGCCCGCAGGATGGCGCGGATCTGCGCTCGGAGGCCGTCCTGGTATTCCAGAAAGAGGCGGACCGCGCGGTATCCGAGGAAGGGGTTGGGGTCGTTGATAGGGGAGATGATCTCGGACATCTTGTCACCCCCGATGTCGAAGGTTCTGATGATTATCGGATGGCCCTCCATCTCGGAGGCGAGCTTGGAATATATGGCGAACTGCCTGTCCTCGTCGGGAAGCTCCTTGGTGTTGACGAAGAGGAACTCCGTCCTGAACAGGCCGATGCCGGCGGCGCCGTATCGCTTCGCGTTCTGCGACTCCTCGGGCTCCTGGATGTTGGCCGCGAGCTGAACCCTGAACCCGTCGACCGTCTCAGACCAGAGGCGGGACTCCTTGAGGAGGCCGGAATAGTATTTTTCGGCCTCTACGACCTTGTCGGCGTAGAGCTTGAGCGTCTGCGCCTGTGGGTTGACGATGATTATGCCCAGGTAGCCGTCGACGATGAGCAGGTCGCCGTTGTGTATCGTGTCCAGAAAGAGGTTCTGGGCGCCGACCACCGCCGGAATCTGCATGGAGCGGGCCATGATAGCGGTGTGCGAGGTCCTGCTTCCGGCCTCGGTAGCGAAAGCCTGGACGTTGTCCCTGTCCAGGTTGGCCGTGTCGGAAGGCGTGATGTCGTGGGCTATTATTATGCGCTGCCCGGGCAGGTTGTCGAGGACGAAATATTCCTTCTCGTGGAGGTTCTTGATCACCCTTTCGGCGACGTCGCGGATGTCGGCGGCCCTTTCGGAGAGGTATGGGTCGGCCATCTTGGATATTGCCGATATGTAGCGCTGGACGATCCTGTTGAAGATGAAGTCTATGTTCCTCATCTCCTTGCGGGCGGTGTTCTCGACCTCCTCCATGAGGAAGGAGTCGTCCAGGAGCAGAAGGTGGGCGTCGAAGATCTTGGCCTCCCCTTCGTTGAGGACGGACTGCACCTTGCCCTGGAGCGCCTGGATTTCCTTGCGCGTGCTTTCGAGCGCCTCCCTGAACTTCTGTATCTCGGGCTCGATCTCCTCGGGCAGTATCTCCCTCTCCTCGATGATGGAGTCCGGCCTCCGTATCACGAGTGCGGTTCCGATGGCTATGCCGGGGGACGCCGGGATCCCATGTATAAGAAACTCTTCCCTCTGCTGCCTCATCGGGGCTCAGTCCTCGTCAAATTTGCTTTCGACAAGCTTCGTGATGGCCTTCCTCGCCTCCTCGGAGTCCTCGCCGGCTATGATTATCTTGAGGATGGAGCCGCATCCCGCGGCGAGCATCAGGAGGCCCATGAGACTCTTGCCGTTGACCATGTCTCCGTTCTTCTCGACAAGAATCTCGGACTCGAACGTGGAGGCGGTCTGCACGAACATCGCCGCCGGGCGCGCATGGAGGCCCAGGGAGTTTTTGATCTCCACGTTGAAGACGGTCTGGTTTTTCCCGGAAGTTTTTTTCATCGGGGCAATATACAGTTGGGCGGACACATAAAAAAGGTATGAACCATATCATTTCGTTTGAAAGTTGCAAAGGTGCAAAGTAATATTCGCCCACGGCATTTTGAGCTGTTTCAGCCGTCTGGAACCATGTATTAATTCAGCAAGTCCGCCGCAAAGAGATTATTGTACTGAACTCATCATACCCCCAGGGAATGCGGATGAAAACAAAAATCCACTGTATGAAAACAAGCATTTTGCCTGCCATTTCGGCGTTTCCGGCGGCCGCGGCGCTCGCGATTCTCGCGCTTTTTTCGGCCGCGCCGGATATTCAAGCCGCCGACATGCGCTGCGCCAGCTGCGGGAAAAGGATCGGCGGAAACCAGAACTATCTCGTCTCGGAAGACAAGACCTACTGCTCGGACAACTGCTTCGAGGCCAGCCTCCCGAAATGCGCCGTATGCGGCAGGCCGTTGAAGTCCAAGGGATTCAAGGGCGCCGACGGCAGGTTTTTCTGCTCCGAGAAGTGCCTGCGGACAACCTGGCCTGTCTGCACGCTCTGCAAGAAGCACGTACAGAACGGCAAGCTTGTGGGCGGCCAGTCGGGCAAATTCTTCTGCGACGCCTGCGCCGACGGCCCCAGATGCTTCTGCTGCAATCTGCCCGCCAAATGCCGCATGCTCGAAGACGGCCGGACCGTCTGCCCCGAATGCGACGCGCAGACAATAACCGACGACGGCGCCTTCAAGGCCCTCGCGGAGGAGGTCAGGCGGAAGATGAAGGACGAACTTGGAATTTCCACCGACGACAGGATCGCCTGGCGCCTCGTCGACATGGAGACCCTCAAGAAGCTGTCCATGAACGAGACCGCATATATGGAAATGGGCGTCTACAAATACGAAACGATGGAGGAGAAGACAATTCTCAAAAAGACTTCCCTGCTTTCAGGGGAGGTAAAGACCGAGGTCAAGGACGTTGTCGTCCAGGAAAGGCACAAGATATTCATCCTCGACAAGATGCCGAAGTGGAAGATCATCGAGGTCGCCGCCCACGAGCTCGCGCACAACTGGATGCAGAAGAACTACCCGAACATAAGCGACCTGAAGATCAGGGAGGGCTGGGCCGAATATGTCGCGGCAAAGGTCAACGCCATCTACGGCAACGAGGCCAGGAACCTGAGGATCAGGGAGAACGCGGACGAAACCTACGGCGGCGGATTCAGGATGATGGAGGCCATCGCAGAAACGGACGGCTACGACGGCCTCATTAAGCTCTTCGCGGCCGAGAACGCGAAATAACGCCTATTTTTTCTTGAGCTTTTCGCAGAGCCTTTTGATCTTCTGGGCTTCTGAGTTCAAAGCCTGAAGCTCCTCGTAGTAGAACGCCTTGTTGAAGATGGCCTTGCGGAGTGTCTGGTGTATCTTTGGAATCTTGTCGTAAACCGACTGTATTCCGTCGAACATTTCATTGAAGGCGGTCTGTCGGTCGTTCAGTTCGAGCAGTTCGGCGAGTAGCGCCTCCTTCCTTTCGGGGGTTTGGGCGGCGTTCCATTCGGCGGTGAGCGCCTCGGCCCTTTTGACGTAGCCAGCCTTCATGTCCGAGCGGACGGGGGCTGCGAGGTTTGCGCAGATTTTGCAATACATTTCGAGCGGCTTCTGGCTCTTCTCGAGGGTTTCGCCCAGGGATTCCGGCCTCTTTGTCCCGACATAGGCTTTTGCGCTGGCCACGGCCTCCGCGGTGAACAGGTCGCCGGCATCGCTGTCCTTCGGGAACTCCGCCTTTTGGATGGCGTTCCTGAGATCCATGTTGAGGGCTTCCGCCGCGAACTCCAGGTCTTCAGCTTCCTTGTATTCCCCTGCGGAGAGCTTCGCGAGTATCGACGCATACTGCTCGACAGCCTGGTTGATGCCCTCGATGGCGCTGTTGGCGTTCTTGATCTGTATGCATACTGGATTCGCTGCCCAGAGCTTCTTGTCCTCGTTCCTTTCCTGGTTGAGGATGAGGTCGCCGAACTTCAGATCCTTCTCCCGGGAGAGCTTCTTCGCGAAGTCCTCGCGGGAGCACTTGTAGCCGTATTCCAGAGAGTCCCCGATGCCTTCGCCGGCGCCCTTCACCGCGGCCTGGAAGTCGCTGAACGTCTTCGGCCTGACCTTCACGCTCGAGCAGCCGGAAGCCAGTGCTATGCAGAAGGCTATGAGAATGTTTCTCGTCATGCGGGCACCCAAGTTTTCATCATAATCATAATCGTAATCGCAATCTTTGCCGCAATTATTGCCGGTAGTCGGTTAATTTAAGATTAAGATTACGCTCAAAAATTATCCTTATCTTACGGACTCGCACTTCAAGCCGGGACATCGGGAATGTGCCAGTCCTCGGGGTTGACCGCCACCGGGAGGCCGAGCCTGGCGGACTCAAGGATCTTGAGGGCGATCCTGTTGACCGTCACCGCGCCGTCCACTTCGCACGGGTTGGGCCCCCTGCCCTCGAGGTGGTCGAGGAAGCGGTCAAGATGTTCGTAGTGGCCCTTGTTGACGTTGAGCCAGCGCATTGGGCGCTTCTCCTTCGCGGCCTTCGCGCGCTCCTCGTCGAACTCCCGCATGTAGCCCGACATGCCGAGACTGGCCGCCCATCCGCAGCCCTGCGCGTAGGGGAACATCTTCTGGACCATCTCGTCGTCCATGCCGATCTGCCTGACCTCGATATGCTGGTCCATGGCGACGGTGATGTTGTTGACGGTCGCCTCGAAAAGCTCCTTCGGGTAGTTGAAGTTGCCGACCAGTGTATGCGCGAGCGTGGCTATGGAGCCGTCCGCGAAGCGGATGATTATGGTGAAGTTGCCGCGGGGGCTCCCCTCGCAGAAGACCCTGACGGGGTGCGAGCTGGCGAGCCAGAGGGCCAGATCGATGAAATGGACCATTTCCGCATGGAGTATCCCTTCCTCGTCGAAGAAGACCCAGCCCTTCCAGCTCCTGCTGTCGTCGTTCACCCGCATGAGGAGCTGCATGCAGGACTCCTCCGGTATCAGGGCGCGCCCGCCCATGCGGTCGACGGCCGCAGCCGTGCCCCTCGGCCCCTTCTTCGCCTTTTCGACGAGCCTCCTGAACTCCAGCACGGCGGGGCTGGACCGGCGGTTGTGGCCGACGCACACGGGGCGCGATGTCCGCCGGGAGGCGAGGACGATGTCGAGCATCTCTTTGCGGCTGGGCGCCAGCGGCTTCTCAGTATAGACGGCCTTGCCCGACTCCAGCGCCGGCAATATGAACTCCCCGCGGAGGTTCGTGTGCGTGCAGAGGATGCAAAGATCGATGTCCTTGGCCTCCACAACCCTCCTCCAGTCGGTCTCCGCCCTGGCCGCCCCGAACTGATCCCTGCAGGACTCGGCGGCATCCCTGCTGATGTCGCAGGTCGCGACAAGCTCGATGCGCGGATTCCTCTTGCAGCTCGGAAGATGGGCCCCTTGCGCCAGCGCCCCGCATCCGACAACCGCCACCCGATGCTTTCTCATTGGAAATTCCTCCTCTGAAACTCGATTCAAGTAACGCAGACATTCCTGTCTGCGGCATCGCA
>CAZWRV010000002.1:0-148609 GCA_964636325.1 uncultured Victivallaceae bacterium
GGTAGGAATACCTGCGCTACTTTAAGTTTCACACCGACAGAACTGGCGGATTTCCTCGCCAGAGCGCCATTCTTCTCAAACTCGACAATCTTAATCGCGATCTTCCTCGCTATCCTTGCCGTATTCCGGAGGGTTGAATTCCATTCAACCGTCCTCTCGGCGGCGGAATGGAATTCCGCCCTCAAACGAATTTCCGGCTGACAAAACTGCGAAACTCACAGTTCTCTGTTCCTGAAGCTCTGTTTCCCTTTTTCTTACTGGCCCGCCGTTCCCGTCTTGAATTCGAAGAGCCGGAAGTCGTGGCGGCGCACCGGGCACTTGAGGATGCCGTCCTTCCATTCGAATTTGGCGTCGGGGTCGGCGGCCTTGCGCTGGTCCGCCGTCTTCGCCTCCTCGAGGCCGAGGTCGGCAAGATCGTCCTTGCCGCCTTCGATGTCCTCGACTTTCGAGGCCTCCGGCTTCTTGTATTTGGTGATGTCGTCGTCGAAATATCTGATCAGGGAACTGTCCACGTCCTTGACGGTAACCGTTTCCGCGGCTCCGTCGAACCCCATCGCCTTCAAGTCCAGGCGGACTTCGGCTTCGATGCGTTCCTTTCCATAGTTCACGACGGCCGCCGCGCACCAGCCCGGGCGTTTCCAGACGCTGACATAGAGGCCGGGATGCCTGTGCGAGGCGGGACTTGCCGGATCCCAGTATCCGACAAATTTTGTTTCGGGGTCGAGGCATAGCCTGGAACTTTTAAGCCAGGCGGAATCGACTTCATGATGGGAGCCCATCCCGACAGTCCAGACAAGGTCGTGGATCAAAAGGCCCGCGGTGTATGCCCGCCAGTGCTGCCAGTATTTGGTCTTGAACTGGCCCCATCTGCCGCCGTCACCGCCCTTATGCCATCCGAGCCAGGTGCTGATCAGACCCCACTTCTCGGAATTCATGAAGCGAAGGCGGTCCGGCGGCCAGCTGTCCATGAAGTCGCGATCCTCTCCCGGCGCCTGATAGAAATCCTCTCCGTCGAGTATGACGTCGAAGAACGAATGGTATGGGATGAAGTTGGTGTGCGTGGTGTGGGCGCACAGATAAGGCCGGAGCCCATTGTCTATGAAGGTCTGGCGCGTACGCTTTAAATGTTCGCGCGGCTGCCGCCACTGGAAGCCTGGCTGGATGGAGCCGTCCGAAAGCTTGTATGATACGGGGCTTGGCCAGGCGTCCATCGGATGGTTGTAGCAGTCGTCGTAGTAGATGCCCTTTGCAAGGCCGTGCCTGAGCCACTGGTCCCAAATCCACGCGCAGTAGTCGTTTATCTCGGGGGTATAGCGCTGCGGCCACCAGGTCTCGCCCCATTCGCGGGTGTCGTCGGGGAATCCGGATATGTTTGTCAGATCATAGTACAGCCCTTCGACGCAGTTCTCGTTCGGCATGGGGTCGCGCCCGTATTCCCTGCGGAACTGTGCAAGGAATTGATTGACGAAGTTGTTTGCGCCGAGGGAGCCGTCGAGGCCGTCGTATCTGCGCTTCGCCATCTCCCAGTCCATGCCGTCGGGGTGGCGGAAGAACTGCGTTGATCCCCTCGGCCCTTTGAGGTTGAAACCGCAGAAGGAATCGGGGAAGACGCCCCAGTTTGGCGTCATGCGCCATCCGGGCTCGAGATTCTTGACCGGTATCGGGTGAAGGCCGAACTCGAAAGTGCGGGGCTCCTTAAGGGGTATCGGCTCGGAGATTATGTTGAGGTTGATAATGACGGCCTTTCCCTGCCTCACAACCGTCACCGCCGGTTTTTCTGCGCTCTGCGTCCAGCCTTTGTCGTTCTCGGCGAACCAGGCGAGTCCGCGGCGGTCGCCCGTAAGCATCAAGTATGGAATGAAGCTCCCACGCATCTTGTCATGCAGCTGCACGCGCTCCTTGTCGAGGCTTGAAAAGACGATTCCCTCTCCGGCCGGGACTGCGCCGATGTGGACGACTTTCGGATTACGGAATCCATGGGCGCCGCTCCACCAGTGCATCAGGCGGGATGAGTCCTCGGCGAACGGGATGCTGAGGGTAAGGCTCTGAACGGTGGCGGATGCGCCGCTCAGTGTAATTTGGAACCACATCATTCCGTCGAATTCGATGTATCCTTTGATGTCGGCGGTGATGCCGCCGCCCTCGGCCCTGCCGGAGAAATCGGCGCGGACTTCGCCCTTTCTTTCGGCGCGGAAGGCGCCCGGGACAGACGCGAGCGGGACTTCCTTTTCTGCGATCTTCGCAGTAAGCGCGACAGGCCCGGCCAGTATGTCTTCGCCGGCCGAAATGATTTTTGCGGGCAGGGCTGCGCCGTTGAAGTGGATGTCACGGAGGATTACGCCGATGACGGTTTGTTCAGCGAGGCCGTTTCCTGCCGGATCACTGGTGACTGATGACTGATGACTGATCACGACCGGCGTCCATCCGGGCATGACCTTGTCGGAGACGCCGATCTTGTTTTTCCACCACGGCGGAGGTTCGCGCTTGAATTCGGTCTTGGCGGAAAAGAGCGCCTTGCCTGCGGCATCTTGGGCCACTGCCTCGACCTCGTATTCGCCGAAGTCCATCGGAGGGGTGTTGATGCGCCCGCCGGGCGCAAATTCCTTCGAGAGGTCGAAGTTCTGAGAGGCCAGGGGTTCCGCGGCGCCTTTTGCGGAGACCGCGACCGTTGCGGAGGCGGCCTTTGAATAATCTGGATGAAGCGGGAAGAACTCGACGTCCACATAGCCGATTACGCCGTTGTAGCGGACGATCATCTCGAACGGGGAAAGCGGCTGCGGCTCCTTGCGCTTGTCATAAAGAGCCGCCAAGTTGCGGATTTCGCAGGGCGCGAGCGGACGGGAATAGATGCGGAAGTCATCGATTTCGCAGCCGGAATCACCCTTGTTGAAAAGCAGTGTGACAGGTTTTCCGGCGTCCCAGGCTGCACGCCGCCAGCTGAGCGACCCCATGTCGGTCCAAGGCTGTCCGTCTACAAACCATTTCTCCTTCTTTCCCTCCCAGGTGCATGCGAGATGAACCCAGCGCCCAGGGTGAAATCCGATCGGATTGAGGACGCCCTCGTCCGGCGTCCGGACAAGGCTGAGCGAGAGGGCGGGCTGCGCATTCGCATCTCCCTGAGAAATGGTGAAGACGGGGACATGCAGCATGGGCCAGACTGCCAAGTTGCACCAACGGACTTCGTCGTGCCAGTCCAGCGGACGTATCCAGAATGCGACAGTGCCGTGATCGGGGTTCGCAAGGCCCGTTCCCCGCAGTTTCGCATCGAGGCCTTTTTGTTTGAGGAGCAGGCCCTCGCGCTCCACACCGTCAGCGAAGTATCGCTTCCAGCGGTCTGGTTGGAGCTTGTCGCCGATGATATCCGCGCCGAGTTCAGGGAAGATCGTTCCGGCAGGAGCGCTTACCGGCTTCAATGTCCGGTTGAAGTCCATGTGCAGGATCAGGTCGGCGGGATCCCTGAAGAAGGGCTGGCCTTCGGAACGTCCGAGAGATCCGTCCAAGTCGGCCCAGCGCAATTCCCATGGGTAAAAGGCGCGGACGTCCCGCGAAATCCGCAGTTCGTCTACGGCACCTAGGAATCCATTCTTGGCATCGAAGCCGTTTCCCAGCGCGAACTGCCTTAGTTCGCCGGGATTCGTAATCCCCAGGGGGTTCTGGAAGGCCGCCTTCTTGCCGTCAATTCTGAATTCGACGACGGTCTTCCCGTCCCAGGAAATTGCAATATGCGTCCATTGGCCGGGTTTGAGGGCGGTGTCCGGAGCATTCTGCGAAAGCCCTTTCCAGTCGAGCGTCAGCGATCCGTCCGGCTGCAGAAGCAGCCTTACTGCAGGCGGCTTTGATTTGCCGCAGCCGATTTCGGCCAAGGTTGCCGGCGCTTCCGGGAATTTTTCCGGTCTGGCCCAGAACTCGACGGTGCACGGGCCGTCGGGCAATGTACCGAGAGCCATGCCGTCCTTGCCTTCGAAGCGCAGTCCGCCCCCGAAGCGTCCTATGTCCGGCGTCTCTGCACAGGCGCCGGATAACTGGAGACGCTCCCTGCCCGACACGGAATTGCAGGATGCCCCCCCTGAGGAATCCTTTGCGGGGGATGAGGTGTTTTCCTTGATGAGCTGAGTTGCCGCATCAGTCTCTTTTCCGTCGAGGATGTCGTCGACCGAAGCGTTCTGCCCGCCGTCGAAGTGGTAGAGCGCCACGGTCTTGTCGTCGAAGGAATACGGTTCCCAGAACGCGGACTTCGGAATTTCCGGCATGGGGCCCGCGAACGCAGTCCAGCCGGCCGGGACGGCCAGGAACAGTGTTGCCAGTGCTGTGCGGAACATCGTCATATATGCGGAATATTCTCTGGGTTATGGTACCGTGTACTGCCAGCCGTTCCACGGTAGGCGGAGGAAGTTCTTGTGCCAGGAGACGTGGCCGTCCCACCAGCCTATGTTGCCGCCGGCCGGCTCCATTGTGCTCTTACGGTGCCGGACATTGCCACCGTATCCGGCGAAGTTCTCGCCGTTGCCGTTGAACGGGGCGCCGGCCCAGCCGACGGTGCCGCTGCTGTTCGGGCCGGGATATATCTCCGTCAGTGCGTTTACCGCCGACAGATCGCGTATCTCGTGAAAATTTTTCGCCCCGTAAAATTTTCACTGTGGACAGGATGGCCGCGTACAGTGTTCATAATAAAAATCCCCCCTCATCTTTTCAATTGCTCTGCGGTCGATTGGGGCCGTATTTATTCAATATCTCCTTATCCCGACGAGTTGGACGGTCTTGGGCGCGAGCTGGGGGATCGCCAGCTTGCGGGCGTGGTAGTCGAGTGTCGCCGTCCTTTCGGATCTGCTAAAGTCGCGCACCCGGATGTATTCCTGCCAAGGAAGCCTCGGGACTAGGTTCATCTTGTCGAGGTCGACCGACAGGTTCGCATCAATTGGCTTGTCGCCGGTGTTGACGATTGCGAGGAGCGTCCTGTCCTTGAAAGTCCAGGAGGCCACTTGGACGGCGGGATTGTCAGCAGCGACGTCCGGCGCCTTGCCGAGTTCGCAGAAGGCGGCGCCGGGGTCGGCGGCGCCCCAGTTGAGAAGCCCTTCGCCAGGCCTGATCGAAAGGACGGCGCCGGCCTTGTCGGCGACAGATTTCAGCTCGGAGGAGAACTTTTCGGACTCCGCCTTGCGGAGGCGCTGGAGCCCGATGTAGCGTCCGCGGTGCGGCGGAACCGGGGGAAGTTCAAGTATTCCTGCGGACGTATCCAGGCGGCATTCCATTCCGAAGAGGTCGCTTGCGACACGGTTCCCATAATTGTCGTTGCCGGTTTCGGGACCGTAGAGTTCGCGTGCGATCACTGTTGAATCAGGCGCGTCGAGGCCGAGCGCTTTCAAGTCAACTTTTATCGTCGCGCCGCGCGGATTCTGGCGGTCGTAGTTGTAGACGCCGATGAGGGCACGGTCGACCGGACCGGTGGTCGGCACCGCCAGCATGGCAGTGTCGTCATTGTCGGCGATACGCCATGTAGAGACGAGCAGGCTCTTGTCGGGGCAGGATGCATACGGGTTGCGCCAGTAGGGGCTGTATGCGGTCGCGTCGCCGTTGAGGCCGAAGTCCAGGATCTTGTCCGGCATGTCTTCGCGGCCGACACCGGCGTACGGGTTCTTCCAGGAGTCGTGCATCCACAGATATTCAGCCCGTTTGAGCTTGACAATATCTACCTTGGACTGGTTCGAAGAATATATGTTCCCCATCCAGCAGATCGGGACTCCCCAGTTGTGCGGGCTGGACATTGACCGCATGCGCTCGATGGAATAATTGTCGACCCAGTCGCGGTCGGAGACGTCGAGGTTGAAGTCGCGCTCGCCGTCGAGCACGGCGTCCATCCAGGGCATTGCCACGGTAAGATATGCGTTTGTGGAATGGCCTCCGTGCGCGCCGGGAACGAGTTTGTATTTTGCGAAGACCGCCTGAAGGCGCTGGTAGAGACGGCGGGAGCCCCAGCCGACATAGCCGGGCTGCAGCCTGCCGTCGGGCAGCAGGTAGCATAGGCCGCGGACCGGGTTTGCGTTCTGAACCGGGAATGTGATGTCGAAATATGTCGAGCGGACGCCGCCCTTGCCGATGGCGCCGTCGAAGAGATACATCAGGTAGTCGATCAGCCTGTCGTCATGTTCGTCGGTCCAGTTGCCGCCGAAGTATGCGAGAAGCTTTTCTTCGATTGTCTTCGGTCCGTATCCGAATAGGCATAGTGACATGTGCGCCCAGTTGACTCCGCTGCGGGCCGCATAGGGATTGGTCCACTGAAGCTGCTTAGCATGCTGGTCGGCGCCGACGGTATAATTGGTGCCGGCAAGCCCCTTTGTACGCTGCTCCTCCCACATGGCGTCCCATTCCTCCGGGTATCGCGATTCGGGATGTATCCAGTTCTGCTGCCTGGCGCCGGGATCGACCATTTCGCCGGTCTTGGAATCCTTACGGAGGCCCCTGAAGGGGACGACGAAGGTGCCGTCGTCGGTTGCTCCTATTGAACGCCAGCCCTTGACGAACGGGCGGAACGGCGTCGCAGCATAGCTGAATTCGACTGTCCGCTTTTCCGCGAGTGTCGCGGGCTTGCCCAGGATGTTGTTGCGGAGCACTACGCAGGTGTCGGCTGTCGGCTGTCGGCTGTCGGGAGCTTTTTCTTCACTCTTTCCTGACACCTGAACACTGACGCCTGAAACCTTTTCCCGGACAACTTCATGCGCGGGCACGTCGTCCTCGGGCAGCCATCCGCGGTCGCTGTCGGCCCACCATACCAGGCCGCGGTGCTCGTTGCCCACCCATACCGTCGGGTAGAACGATCCTTTCACCATTCCGCTGCCGGGACGGCCTGTGACAAGCGTCGACCAGAGCTGTCCCTGTTTTTCGCGCGGGAGCAGCATCGCCGTCATGCTTGAGAAGTTTCCGCCGGGGCCCAGGCAGACCAAGGCGTCTGCATCCTCGTCGGCAAGAGGATATTCGATCCGGAGAGCCTCGACCGCCACGGGCTCCTTGCCTTCGGGTCCATAGGTGAGGCGCGTATAGACGAAACCGTCCTGCTCAAGCCATCCTTCGGCGGAGAAAGCCAGCCCCGCGCCGGAGGCAGTGCCCTTGAAGCGGACACGCCAGTCCTTACGGTCGGTGATCTCCGCCTTGGCCAGCGGGACTACCGTCTCCTTCCCGCCGCTCTTGACGACGATCCGGGCGGGGGCGCCCAGCACGGGCTTGTCCTGCGACTTGATGCCCGCGGGCAGACCAAGCCCTGTCAATGCATATTCGCGGCCCCAGCAGGAGAAGGTTTCTGGTATCAGGTTTCGGGTGTCAGGGGAAGAGGCCGGGTTTTCTTCCTGAACACCGACACCCGACACCTGAACACTTTTTATCGCCGTGAACGGCGGGATTACCTGCTCGGATGAGCCGAAGTCCTTGCCCCACCACTGCGGATATTCCTTGGCTTCGTCCTTTTTCTCGATGGCCGCCGTCATAGGTCCGCATGTCTTGCCGTCCTTCATTGCGATGGTCGCTTCGACGGAGTATTTGCCGACCTTCAGCTCGGGGAGCTCCTCGAGCCTCTGGAAGCGCCACAGCACCGTCTTCTCCTCCTTGCCCGAAGCGACCGCCTTGTCCGGAGCGCCCTCGGGATAGATCTTCCAGGACATCGAGGCGGCATCCTCCGGCTTGTCGAAGAACCATGTGTCGCCTGTGAGGAAGACCAGCCCGGTGACGGGGTTGAACTTGACGTCGAGCCCGAACTTGTTAGGATCCCGCGGAGGAACCGGCGCCAGCATGTCCGGACGGTTGCCGACCTTGAAGAAGGTCGAATAGGTGAGCAGCGGCTTTCCTGCGCAGAGCGCCTTGATGTGCATTACCCCGGTCTTGACGTCCGGCGGGAGCTTCTCAGACATCTTGAAAGTCGCCTCGCCACCGGGCGGAAGGGTGAGGGTTTCATTCTTTGCAATCTGGCCTGCCACGTCGACGGAGATATCGATTTTGGCCTCCTGCTTCAACGGATTGCATGCGCGTATCGCAAGGTCGGCCGTGCCGTCCGAGGAAAGGTTGGAGAGGCTCTCCTGCAGCAGCTGGACGGCTGGGGCGCCTTCGGAAAGGGTCATTCTCGGATAGCCGCCGCCGGAGTCGTCGAAGTATGATCCGACGCACGGTATCCGCGCCTGGAGCCACATGGGTATGTGGTTGAAGCCCAGCATCATGCGCCATTCGTCGCCGGCGCTGTTTTCGCCCTTGAGCTCGAAGTCCTCGGGCGTGCAGCTCATCTCGATCTCCAGCCAGCGTCCGCCGCCCGGGGCTGAGCCGGGCTCGGTCAGCCTGTGTGCGGCCTTGAACTTCGGGCTCCAGTCCTTGAACATCTGCCCCAGGGTCAGGCGGCATGTGTCGCCCTTGTTGCCGATGCTGTTCATGAAGAACTTGTAGGCGAAGTTGCGGTTGACGGCGTTCTTGCCCATCGGCTTCCAGACGAACTCCATCCCGTCGTCGGATGTGTTCGCGAGTCCGTCCGCGCGACCGCCGTAGACCGCCGGCTTGACCCCCGGCCTTAGATATGTGCGGCATGCGAGGTAGATGTGCCCCGGATCCCAGGCCAGGTAGTATGTGGTGGGGCGCGGGAGGAGATACGGGACGCCGCAGTCGGCGACACCGCTCAGCGAAGAGGACTCGCGCCATTCATTGGGATCAATGGTTCCGTCGATCACAGGCGGCTTGCTCATGCGCGGCACCGCCAGCGAAGGAATCCACTCGTTCTTGAAGTCCTCCGCCTTGAACTGGGCATTCGCTGCCAAAGCCGCCGAGAAAGTCATCGCGGCCGACACCGCCGCCCTCAAAGCTCTTCCGTTCAACATGATGAGCCTCCTTATTTAAAAGTATACTCTTTCAAAATACAGCGCGGGAAAAGGCCGTCAAGCCGTTCTTATAATAATAATGTAAAAAAAATATATGGTTTAAAATATCCGCTTCTTCCTTGATATTTAATAAAAAGCATACACTTTATATGCATGGGACTGCTGAAGACAATCAGAATATCGCATAAGCGCCACATTGAGGACGAGCTGAGGAGGCAGATACTCCGCGGCACCTACCCTCCGGGATCGCGCATACCCCCCGTGAAGGAGCTTGCGGAGCGCTTCGGGATCTGCGTGGCGACGGTGCAGAAGGCCCTTGACAGGCTGGAGAGCCAGGCGTTCATAGTCCGCAGGCACGGGTCGGGCACCTTCGTGCGGGAGCGGCCGCGGGAGCTGACGATGGCCGACGCCGTGGCCCTATGCATGATCACCGGCGGCCATGTCCATTCCGAGCTTTACCGGCTTTTGAACATCGGGCTTCAGAACGCGGGCAGGATCGTCTTCTCCTTGGACATCAACGACGAAGACGTCGTCCGCCGCCTGCGCCAGCTCTATGTCTCCGGCGTGCCGGCCTTCATAGTGTTCGGCTCGCCCTACCGGCGGCAGATATATCCGGCGATAGAGGAGTTCGTGGACGCCGGGCGCAAGGTTATCGGCATCCTGGACTGGCGCGTGGACGCCCTCCAAGGACGTATCTCAAAGATACTGGTGGATCACGAGGAGGGCGGACGCGATGCCGCCGGGCATCTTTTCAGGCGCGGGCACCGGAGGGCGCTGCTGCTCGGGTCGTCCACGATGATAGCGGACTTGAGGCCGGAGACTCCGGCCCGGCTGAGAAACCAGGGATTCGGCTTCGTCCAGGAATGGGAAAGGCTCGGCGGAAGCTGGTCTTCCTTGGAAAGCTACAGCCCCGAGGGGGAGCCGTATCCCACCCCGCTCCTTGATGCGGAAAAGCTTCGCGCCGAGTTCGCGGCGGAGCCGCATCCCACTGCGGTATTCGGCATCCGGGACGTAGAAGCATGGGTCTGCCAGAACATAATTTCCGAGCAGATTCCGGGTCTGCGGGGCAAGATTGAAATCTTCGGCTACGGCGGAACACCGTGGAGCCTGGCCGGCCATCCGCCGTTCTCGACAATGGACTTCGACCTGGAGGCCGTCGCCGAGGCTGTCTGCAGTACTCTTGAAACCAAGTCCTCAGAGGCAGGAGCCTTGCCTGTCACGAAGATGATCAAGCCCCGGCTCGTCCTGAGGTGACTGCGACCTTTTGATATGGATTTCTGCCGTTCAGACTTGCTTTGATAATAAAGCGATATTATAATGATATCATAAGTGAATCCGAGGTTCGATATGCCGTCTCTCTTCCTGCGAAATTTTTCAGAACAACTCCATCGAAAGCTGCGTATCGAGGCTGAAATGCATCACCGTTCCATGAACCGGGAGGCGATCTCGATTCTTGAAAGAGAACTCGGCAAGGCAGAAGTGCCGCCGCTTCCACCTCCTGTGAAAGGAAAAAGGCCTGTAAAACCTGAATGGGTTGTGAGAGCAATACGGAAAGCCAGGGATGGCCGGGCATGATAGTCGTTGACGCAAACGTAATAATATATCTTGTCCGTGAGACGGCGTTCACGCCACTTGCTAGAGAAGCATATGATAAAGACCCCGACTGGACGGCCCCAGAAATATGGGAGGCCGAGGTTTTAAACGGTCTTCTGATGGAAGTCCGGGCAGGTAGCCTGGAACTTGAGGATGCTATCCTGGCCTCTTCAAATGCGGCAGCCGTAATTGACAGAAAGTGTCATCGATTCGACCGATCAAGCGTATTGCGTACCGCGAAGGATTCCGGTTTGACCGCTTATGACGCATGCTATGTATCCTTGGCGCGTTCGATTGGTGCCTTGCTCGTCACCGAGGACAGGCAGATAAAGGCCAAATGCCCCGATGTAGCACGCTCGCTGAAAGCCTTCCTCGACGATGGAATATCTTCCGGGATTTCCATGATTAAAGAAAAAAAATCGCCATACCGCGCAATGCGGAAATGACATGAAATCAAGATTGCTAGCCGCTTCCGCCGATGATAGGCCTGCCCTACATACTTATGTGTTTTGATTTTTTTCCAGGAAGTCCTGGACGTCGACGATCTTTCCGGTGTGTGCGCTTTCGATCGCGGCGAAGAGGAGCGCGCAGCACTGGATGTTGTCGTCGATG
Organism: uncultured Victivallaceae bacterium; assembly: GCA_964636325.1. Classification (GTDB taxonomy): domain Bacteria; phylum Verrucomicrobiota; class Lentisphaeria; order Victivallales; family GWF2-50-93; genus CAZWRV01. The sequence continues at coordinate 11,049 of CAZWRV010000002.1, forward strand.
GTGTTCTGCGGAGCCGGTCCGCCGTTGAGCCAGTTCACGAAGAGTTCCGCGAGCCAGGCGTTCGTCCAGACGGGCTGTCCGAGCAGCGGCAGGTCCTCGGCGAGGGGACGGCCCCAAGAGTCGCCCCGTAGGACGCGCAGCCAGCGGCGGTCGAGCTCGAGGGTTCCGTCGCGGCATTCGGCGCGGACATAATCGTTGCCCCATCCGTTCATCGTGCTTGCGTTGGCCTTCGCTCCCTCGTAGAAGCATTTCACACCGTTTTCCATCTCCATGAGTATCAGCCCGGTCGAGTCGCCCGCATATTCGCCCCATGGGGGATTCCATGTGACGGCGTGGACTGTCTCCGCGTTCGAGCCGCTGATTGCGCGCAGGATGTCGAAGTGGTGGACAGTCCCCTCGATGAGCAGGGGATCCGCTATCTCGTGCCGGAACTTCCCCCAGCTTCCGAACTTCCTGCAGTTGTGGGTGAAGCGGTGGACGAGATAGTTGAGCGGGCCGTATTTTCCGCTCTTGACCGCGGCCTCGAGCGACTGCTTGTCCTGGTCGAAGCGGTGGCTCATGGTCACAGCCATCTTCCTACCGGCCGCCTTGACCTTGCGGCGGATCCTGCAGCACGCCTCCATCGTGTCGGCGACCGGCTTCTCCGAAAGGATGTGCATGCCCTTGGCTAGAGCCAGATCGACGATCTGCTCATGGAACTTCGGAGGCACCACGATGATCGCGAAGTCGGCGTCGTTCTCCGCGAAGGCCTTCGCCGCATCAGTGTAGCATTTCTCCTTCGGCAGATGGTACTTCTCCATCGCCGCGGGTAACGTCGCCGGATTGATGTCGGCCACGGCGGCGGCCTCCGCGACCTTGAGCTCGTCGATCAACCGCGGCATGACCGCGTTCAACCAGTGCCCGCCGAATCCGCCTACTCCGACCTGTATGAACCGCTGTTTTTTACCCATATGAAACTCCTTGCCATGATTTATTGCACGCTATTGCCTATCAATCATTTGCATAGCCTTGCCGTGCTGCGGCTCCCAGAGGTGGCCGGTGCGCTTCCCACCTTCTAGGGTGCCTTCGAACCAGACGGCCCGCAGCGGGTTTCCACCTTTGAGCGAGACGACATCGTGATGCCAGCCCATGCCGGTGGCGACGCAGTCACCCGGCTTCACGTCGTAGAGTTTCCCCTCGCTGGCCACGGCCGCCTCTCCCTCGAAAACCAGCCAGTATTCGTCGCAGTCGTGGTAGTGGTTGTCGAAGCGGGTCGTCTTCTTGTAGGAGTACGGAGTGTCGTGCTTCGGAGGTTCGGCGGTCTGCACGGAGAAGATGCCCGAGCTGGTTATGGACTTCCATCTGCCCATGAGGCGGCAGATCAGAGGCTCTCCATGCTGGCCGCTTATGGAATATTCGGCCTTCCCGGACATGTTCAGATCGATCTTGCCGCCCTCAGTCAGAGCGATTTCCAGGCCGCCGCATGTCACTGCCACGTTGCCGCGGCAGACGATGAGCTCCTCCTTGGCGGTCCTCTTTGTGAACTGGCGTGACTCCCCAGGCTTGATCGCGATGAATTCGAACTCCTCGAGTTCGCACCATCTCGGCGCCTGATCTTTCCCTGCTCTGAAAACTGGCATTGTTTCTCCTTCCGTGTCATGGCGTTTACAGTGTGCGCATCGGCATTATTGATATCAAGGGGAAATGATGTCCAGTTTCGGAAAATATTCGTGATATCTTCCGGCATCCCGCGTCAGCAGAGTCATCCCCCTAACCGAGGCGTGGGCGCCAATGAAAAAGTCCGGAAGAGGTGATCTCCGGACGCCGCCCTTCCTGCGATATTTCAAAAAACATTTTCCTGCCAGAAAGGCCGCCTCCCACGGAATCTGTTCCCTCTCAAAGAAGCTTGCCGGTCCATATTATCTGCGGGTGAACGCCATTATTTCATCTGTGGAAAGCCTGGTGGTTGCTTTGCTTTTCATTCCGGCTATGACCTGGGCTGCGATCGCGCCTCTGTTTTTCCGCTTCAGCCGCCTGAATGGTGAAAGAAGCGCAACTGGCCTTCCATTCCTGCAGATCGTCACCTGTTCCCCGGAGTTTTCAACCTTAAAAAGAAGAGCCGAAAGGTTTGTTTTAGCCGCATGGGTATTGACTTGTATCATAATGGATCTGCATCTGTTGCTTGTATAACTTAGCTTAGTCCACTTGTGAAGTAAAGCGCCATACCAGATTTCTGGCGCGGATAATTGTCTATATAAGTCGATCCGCCATGTATCATTATGATGTGCAGATTAATGGCAGTTAATATCCATTTCTTCATCAGGCTGGAGAGTCGCTCGCACCATTTAACACGAGGAGGCCCATGACGGAAATCTGAAACTACATGATGTCCTTGGAGACGGATTCGCCGGGGCGCGTGGATAGGCCGGGCCAGATCTTGCGGCCGGGATAGATGCTTGTGTGGATTCCGGTGTGGACGTCCTCCCCGACGATAGCCCCCAGCTTGCGGCGGCCGGTGTCGATTAGCTGTCCGTCCACGAAGGACTTCTGGTTCTTGCCGTCGTGGCGCAGGTTCGCCGTGATGGTGCCGGCGCCGAGGTTAGTGTTCCTGCAGATTACGGAGTCGCCGACGTAGCTGAGGTGGCCGACGCTGACATTCTCCATGAGGATGGAGTTCTTTATTTCAACCGCGTTCCCCACATGGCACCCGTCGCCGATGGAGGTGTTGCCGCGGATATAGCAGTTCGGGCCTATCTTGCAGTCCTTCCCTATCACCGCATTGCCTTCGACGTATGTGCCGGGCAGGAGGACGGAACCTTTGCCGACCACGACATGTCCGTCGATGTTGACACCCTTCCGGATTTCGCCCTTGATCTTGTCCTTGTCCAGGGCGCCGACCAGCTCGGCGTTGACCTCTATCAGATCCCAGGGGTAAGTGATGAGGATGGACTTCCCGTCTATAGGAGATTTCTCGGCGAACTCGTCGATGCGGCCGTCCTTGGACGCCCATGCGGCCGGGATGCCCGCGGACGAAAGGAAGACCGACGGCGCCGTTGACTCCGCCAGCTTCTCCGCGAGCTCCAGCGAAGGCCAGAGGCGCTCGATGACGGAGATGGTCATGCCCTTCTTGCCGAGGAACTGCGAAATTCGCATTTCGATCGCCTCGGCCAGGGGCGTGTTGGCGACAGGCAGCTCGCCTATCCTCATGGCGCATGTGACAGGGTGCAGAGAGGTGAGGGCGCCCGATTCCACAACGATAATCCTTTTTTCCATCAGCACAGCTCCTTCTCGACGGCGGCCTTTAGCTTGGCGGTCCAGTGCGCCACCGCGGACGCGCTCTTCGCTTCGACAAGTATCCTGATCTTGTTCTCGGTGCCTGAATAGCGGACCATCGTCCGGCCGCTGTCGCCGAGCGCCCTCGCGCATTTCCTGACGGTATCCCTTACGAGCGGAAGGCTCTCTATCGGGATCTTGCTCTTCACGTGGATGTTGGTAAGCTTCTGGGGATATTCCTTCATGAAGTTGGCCAGCTCGGAGATGCCCTTGTTCTTGCCGATCATGAGCTTGAGGACGTGCAGGGCGGAGATGATGCCGTCGCCCGTGGTGACGTAGTCCATGAATATAATGTGCCCGGACTGCTCGCCGCCGAGGTTGAACTGCCTCTTCCTCATGAGGTCGATTACGTGGCGGTCGCCGACGTCCGTGACCTCCACGCGGATCCCGGCCATCTTCATGGCGTCGTGGAGGCCGAGGTTGGTCATCGTCGTGACGACGACAGTGTTCTTGGCGAGCCGGCGGCGCTCCTTGAAGTCGAGCGCGCATAGCCCGATTATGCGGTCCCCGTTGACGATCCTTCCCCTGTTGTCGCAGAAGATCACCCTGTCCGCGTCGCCGTCCAGCGCGATGCCGAGGTCGGCCTTGTGCCTGACGACGAGGGACGAGATGGTCTCGGTGTGAGTCGCCCCGCAGCCGTGGTTGATGTTGTAGCCGTCCGGTTCCGTGCCTGCCTTGATGACTTCCGCGCCCAGCTCCTTGAAGATCAGCGGGGCGATGAAGTATGCGGCGCCGTTGGCGCAGTCGAGGACTATCTTGAGACCCTTGAGGCTCTGGTTCTGGATCGAGCTCTTCGCGAATTCGATGTATCTGCCGCGCGCGTCGTCGATGCGGTACGCCTTGCCCATGAGCTGGGTGCTTATGTGTTCGCTGGTGATCTCGCCGCCGAGGACGTGCTCTTCGATCTTCTCCTCCGTCTCGTCGGGAAGCTTGAATCCGTCGCCGCCGAACACCTTGATGCCGTTGTCGTCGGAGGGGTTGTGCGAGGCGGTTATCATGATGCCGCAGTTAGCGTTCATGGACTTGGTGAGGTGCGCGATGCCGGGCGTCGGCAGAGGCCCGATCTCCAGGACGTCCATGCCCATGCTAATGAGCCCGCTCGTGAGCGCCGTCTCGAGCATGTAGCCGGAAAGGCGCGTGTCCTTGCCGAGCACCGCCTTCGCCGACCCGTGCCCGCTCGCCCCGAAGACGTGCGCGATCGCCTTGCCCACCTGAACCGCCATCTCGGGCGTTATCGGATAGCTGTTCGCCTTCCCCCTGATGCCGTCCGTTCCGAAAAGCTCTCTCATTTTCCTCTTCCGAATGCGTTTTGTATCGCAAAGCTGCAATATAAGGCAGCACGGGCATAAATCAAGACGCGGGCCCCTCGCGATTTTCCGATTAAGGACTTGCAAGAAGTCCGAATGCAATTATATTACCTATAAGAGGATATGGTGCGGTATGGATGTAGCTCGTCAGAACCGTCCGAACAAATTCACCTTGATCGAACTGCTCGTGGTGATAGCCATCCTCTCGATCCTGATGGCGCTGCTCCTGCCCGCGCTGAAGCAGGCCAAGGACACCGCCACGCTCGCCCAGTGCACCGGCGTCCTCCACGGAATAATAACCGCCAACGCCTCCTACGCCTGCGACAGCGACGAGTTCAGCGTTCACGGCAGGGACCTGGTCGCTTCCGGCTGGCCGATTAGCGGCTACGACAGGCGTTTCTACTGGACAAAGGTCTACGACGACGACTGGGGCGATGCGCGCCCAGGCGAACCAGGCTCGGGGCGCAACGGCCCCACCGGCGTTCAGAACATCTGCCATGTGGGGCAGCTTACATTAGGGAATTATCTGCCCGCCAGAGGCATAGCCGTCGCCTGCCCTCAAGTCGAACGCAGCGAGCCGGAGAAGCCCTGGGGGGGGAAATGCGTCACGACCCCGGCTGACGCAAACATCGGGTTAACAAAACCTTTCAACGGCGGCAACTACTGGGGGAACTACGAGGAAGACTTTTATGTCGGCGGCGCGTCTTACTGCTATTACCAGACCAACTACGACGTTCGTGGCCCGCTTATGCGCATGGTTGACAAGGATGCCAACCGCAAGGCCCTTTTCATGGACAGCGAGATGGGGTCGGCCTGCCAGCAGTTCAGCGCCATAGTCTTCGCCGGCGCCAGCCCGCTCATCGGCTGGTCGCGCACACACAAGCCCGGCTTCAATGTCGCTTACATGGACGCGCATGTGGCCTTCTTCGTCGATCCGGAACGCCGCATCGCGTTCTTCAAGAACCAGGGCTACAACTACGGCTCGGGCTCTCCATTGCAAAGCGGCGACTTCGACATGAAGTGAGGTATCGAAGGTTCTCGAAGGGTGCGGAGCAAAACTAAAAGGCCGCAACCGCCTTGCGGCGAGCATCTTTGGGCCGTATTTTTCCGTTCCTTCCTCGGACTACATTCATGCCGCCACTCGGTCGGAACAAAAAAATCCAATCCCAAATCTTGCTTGTCAAAATGTAAGTTTTCACGCTAAAGGAGTATCTTGAATTCCAGCTGTCCGTCTGTATCTTTTTTCAACTTTGGAACCTTTTGCTGTTTTGTTGGTTTTTTAGACATGGCATATTAGGACATTTGGCATGAGCAGGAAATGGCTTGAATCTCAGGTCGAGCGCTGGATCGGGGAGCGGATCATCGACCGTTCCCAGGCGGAGAGGATACTTTCGCTCTATCCGGAGGAGAAGCCGCGCTCCTGGGGCCCGATAATCTTCGCCGGAGCCGGAACCGTAATTTTCGGGCTCGGCGTCATCCTTCTATTCGCCTACAACTGGGAACGCATCCCGAAATTCGCGAAGCTCGCAGCCGTGTTCGCCTCGTTGGCGGCAGCGCATGCCGCCGGCATCTACTTCAGAGCTAGGCAGATTGGAAAAAATTTCCTGCCGGACGCGATGCATCTGCTCGGGACAATGCTCTTCGGCGCGGGAATCTGGCTCGTCGCGCAGATATACCACATAGACGAGCATTATCCGAACGGGCTTCTCATATGGGGCCTCGGCGCGCTCTTCCTGGCCTGGGCTCTGCCCTCGATATCGCAGGGGGTCGGCGCCGCAGTACTGTTCGTCCTGTGGGGCGGGTTCGAGACCTTCGACTTCAGGCATGCCAACCACTATGCGGCGCTGCTTATAACCGCCGGGATCTTCCCGCTGGCGTTCCACCTGCGGTCGCTTGTCCTTGTCGGAACTTCCATCCCGGCGGCGATCCTGGCGATCTGCTTCACATGCTCCTTCTTCGACCACCTCATGCCCCAGGTCTTCATCTTCACGTCGACCGCACTGATCGCGCTGGGCATCGCCGCGCGAAAGTCGGACTTCTTCCCGGAAAGCTCGCCGTTCCTTTCCTTCTACGGGAGCATAATCTACTTCATCACGCTGTTTGTCTTCACGTTCCCCGCAGTCTCGGAAGACATATTCCGGTGGCACGACATCAGGAACAAGGCGGCCTTCGGCTATTTCATAGGCCTGGCCGCGCTGGCATCCGCATCCTGGCTCCTCGTAATCTTCCCCCTGTCCAAGTTCAGGGAGAATTTTGGCAAATCATTCAACTCCGGCCATCTGGCATGCGTTCCTGTGATGCTCACCGTGATGTTCGCTAGCGGCTGGCTGTCAGGAAAGGACGGCTGGGTCGGCGCGGCGCTCTTCAACATCATATTCCTCTTCCACTCGATATATCTGATCTCTTCAGGCTGCAGGAACCTCAGCGCGAAATCCGCGGCCGCAGGAACCGTCATGTTGGGCGCGCTCGCCTTCGCCAGATACGCCGACCTTTTCGACAGCCTCCTCGTCAGAGGGCTGGTATTCATACTCGTCGGCGCCGCGATATTCGCAGTCGGAATCATCTACTGGAAAAGGAAATCTTCCGCCGCGGAGGTGAAGCAATGAGAAATTTCCTAATCGCCGCCGCCGTAGTCTTCCAGTTCGCGGTTCTGGCCTACATGGCCGCCGAACGGGAGCTTATCGCAGTAACCGGACGCATCATCCAGCTCAGGACCGCACCCATTGACCCGAACAACCCCTTCATGGGAACATACGTCCGCCTCAACTACGAAATTTCGTCGATACCGCAGTCTAAGTTCAAGGGCACGGCAAAAGTCGAGGACATCACGGAAGGGACTAAGGTCTTCACGGTCCTCAAGGACGACGGCGCCGGCAATTCAATCGTCGACTACTGCACCGACCGGAGACCGAAGGACGGCCTTTATATCAAAGGATATGCCACAAGGGACTGGCGTCCGAGCGGCGGTTTGAACGTCAAATACGGCATCGAGGCCTTCTTCGTCCAGCAGGAGAAAGGGCTTGAAATCGAAAAACGGGCGGGCTCCAGGAACGAAATCCAAACCCCGTTGATAATGGAGGTGGCCCTGTCCAAGTCCGGCACCGCAGTCCTCAAGGGCAGAAAGTGGAATCCCGTCGGCATAGGTATCAAAGTAATAGAACGGCCCGCACAAAGGGACTTCGCAAACCCGAACAAGATCCCGGAAGGCCGAAGAAGCGCAAAGATCAGCGTCACGCTCATGAACGCCTCGGACAAGCCGCTGGCAATCGTGGACCTGCCAGACCACGCCTCGTTCATCGTCGAAAACACGGCATGGACAAAAATCAAAAAGCAGCCTTCGCATGTCCCTGAAGCCACAGTCCCTACGGACGCCAGCGTGATCGTCCTCAAGCCGGAGGAGAAATGGTCCTTCGACATCGACTTCGCCGACAAGAGGTGGTTCTTCACCGCCGGCAAGGGTCCGACGGAAATCGGCCTGGTCAACGAGAACAACCCCTGGGGCGAGCAATACCGGATTTTCTATTCCCCGCCCGACAAGGAAAAATGCTCCAGACTGAAGGACAAGGATCTGATATGGCACGGCAGGCTGCCGTCGCAGGCCTTCAACCCCGCCGGCTGGATCGATTAGTTGCCGTGGACGGCAATTATTTGCCGTCATTTTTATTTCTCAGGAGGAAGCAATGAATACCGAAAAAATCAGGCGCCCAGCCGTCGCGGGCCAGTTCTACGAGGGGAATCCCGCGTCGTTGAAACGCGACGTCGAAAAGCTTCTGGCGTCGGCTGAAATCTCAGCCCCGCCGTCGCCTGGAATGACCGTCCAAGCCGTGATCGTCCCGCACGCCGGCTACGTCTTTTCGGGCGCAACCGCCGCTAAGACCTTCGCCGCCGCAAAAAAGCACGCCTCAAAATACGAGCGTGCGCTGATCCTGGCGCCGTCCCACGGCGTCCCGTTCAGCGGAATCGGCTGCTGCAGCTACACGGCATACGGTACGCCGCTGGGTAACATACCCGTCGACGCCGATGCGACCGCGAAGATTACTGGACATTCCTGCCAGTGGATAGAATCCATCGATGTCGCCCACAAGAGCGAGCACTCGCTCGAGGTCGAGCTTCCTTTCCTGGCCACCCTCTTCCCCGGACTGCCCATCATCCCGCTGATCTGCGGCCACGTCGACAAGCAGATAGCCGAATGCATCGGGAAAATCCTCCTCCAGTTCTTCGGACCTTCCACTCTATGGGTGATAAGCTCGGACTTCACCCACTTCGGATACTCGTTCGGATACGTCCCCTTCAAGACGGACGTACCCGAAAACCTCAGGAAGCTCGACCTCGGCGCGGTCGAAAAGATTTCCGCGCTGGACTTCGACGGATTCTCCAAATATGTCGAAAGCACTGGCGCGACAATCTGCGGCGCAAACCCGATAAGAATACTCCTCAAAACTGCGAATCTCGCGGCCGCGAAAGGCGCGGAACTCAAGGCGTCGCTGATCGAATATACCACCTCCGGCGAATCAACCGGCGACTGGTCGCACTGCGTAAGCTATGCGGGAATTGCTGTTTATCGGAGATAATCGGGTTGTCTTTGATGCAAAGTGTTCGTATCTTATATTTACCAACTAAGTGGATGCAAAATCAAGTTTTGCCGCCAAGGTGTCGGGTGTCAGTTTTCAGCAGAATTATGTAAAACTCACAAAGACAAGAAGAGGTTTCTTCCTGCTGACACCTGAACACTGACACCTGAACACCGTCAATTGCTGAATAACGAAATAGGCTAACAAGGAGGACTGAAAATGGGCGCTGATTTTCTGAAGAAGAACCAGAAGGATCTTCGCAGGCACGTATGCAGCATGAGGCAGATCGCACGAGTGCGCGAGTCCGTGCTGAACGACGGACGCGGACGCGGCATCAGGATAGTCGACTTCAAGAACGGGGCGGGCCTCGACTTCACCGTGCTACTCGACAGGGGAATGGACATCGAGGAGGCGAGCTTCAAGGGGATACCCCTGGGTTGGCTTTCCGCCGGCGGCTGTTCTCATCCCGGACTCTACCATGACGCCGGCGACGGGTTCGGCTGGCTGCGCACCTGGCACGGCGGGCTGGTCACCGGATGCGGACTCTACAACGCCGGAGCGCCTTCCGGCACCGACCTCACGCTCCATGGCCGCCTCTCACACCTCCAGGCCGAAAAATGCGTCCGCGGCGAATCCTGGATCGACGGCAAATACGTCCTCAGCGTAAGCGGTGAGCTGCGCGAAAGCCGAATGTTCGGCGAAAACCTTCTTCTCAAGAGGACGGTCTCCACCGTCATGGGAACCGCGGAAATCGAAATCACCGACACCGTCACAAACGAAGGATTCGGCACCTCGCCGGTGATGATGCTCTACCACATCAACCTCGGATTCCCGATGATTTCCCCTTCGGCCGAAATCGTCGCCAAAAAGCATCCCGTCGTCCCGCGCGACAACGTCGCCGCCCCCGGTCTCGCGACATGGAACAAGCTCATACCGCCCCAGAAGGGCTTCAAGGAGCAGTGCTTCTACCACGACATCCCGGCCGAAAAGGACGGATATGCGAAAATCGCAGTTTCAAATCCCGACCTCGGACTCGGCTTCGAGGTCTCATACAGGAAAAAGGAGCTCCCGTTCCTTACCGAATGGAAGATGATGGGCGAGGGCGAATACGTCCTCGGCATCGAGCCCGCCAACTGCCACGTCGAGGGCATGGACAAGGAGCGCGAGCATTTCAAGTCCCTCAAGAGGCTCGAGCCCGGCGAAAGCGTCGAGTTCTCAGTGAAGATGAAGGTTGTTGAAAAGAGAAATTGACGGGATAAATGGAAGAGATAGGGCTGCTGAAGGATCTTGCGATACTGATGACCGTCAGCGGGATTGTGACGGTTCTCTTCCACCGTTTCAGGCAGCCGTCCGTCATCGGCTACATCCTTGCGGGAATCCTCATCGGCCCCTATGCCGCCTCGCTGATCAGCGACGAAAACACGATCCGGACGATGGCGAACCTCGGATTGGTGCTCCTGATGTTCAGCCTGGGCCTCCACTTCAACCTCCGCAAGCTCTTCAAGGTCGGCGCCCAGGCCTTCATCGCGGCCCTGATCGAGATAAGCCTGATGGTATTCATCGGATTCAAGGTCGGACTGCTGCTCGGGTGGGGCGTAAGAAACAGCATGTTCCTCGGCGCGATACTCGCGATCTCATCCACCACCATAATCATCAAGACGCTGGAGGACACGGGCAAGACCAGGGAGCCCTTCGCCCAGCTCATCCTGGGCATGCTCATCTTCGAGGACATACTCGGAATCGGACTAATCGCCCTGCTTTCCGGCTTCACCCCGAAAGGCGGCGGCGAACCGGCGGATCTCGTTGTCATCATAGGCAGGCTTGCGATATTCCTGACCCCGCTCCTGATCGCCGGGCTGCTGACGATCCCGAAATTTCTCAGATATGTCGCTCGCTACGACAGGGACGAGATGCTCCTGATCTCAGTCCTGGGAATATGCTTCGGAATCTCCCTGCTGGCGTCCGAGCTGGGCTACAGCGTCGCGCTCGGCGCCTTCATCGCCGGAACCATAGTCTCCGAGGCGAGGGAAAGCGCGAAGATTGCGGACATGGTCGCACCCATAAGGGACATGTTCTGCGCGCTCTTCTTCGTGTCGGTCGGAATGCTCTTCAACCCAGGGCTGCTCGGGAAATACGCCGGCCCCGTGGTGATCATAACGCTCGTCTTCATCGCAGGCAAAATCGTCTCGTGCTACATCGGCACGTTCGTGTCGGGCAGCGATTCAAGCACCTCGCTCAAGGTCGGCATGGGCATGTCGCAGATCGGAGAGTTCTCCTTCATCATCGCCCAGCTCGGAATGAGCCTCAGGGCTACGGACGAGTTCATATATCCCGTCGCAGTCGCCGTATCCGGAGTCACCAGCATCGTCTCGCCCAACCTCATCAGGGCGTCCGACGGGCTCGTCACGGCGGTGGACAAAAAGCTCCCGCACTCGCTGACCTCGTTCCTGAACCTCTATCACCGCTGGATGGAGCAGTTCGTGGCCCAGCGCAAGGTCAAGACAAGCCAGATGGTCGTCAGGATACTGGGCAAGCTTATATTCCAGATCACTTTGAATGTCACCATCCTGACCGCGACGTTCATATTCGCGGAGAAGCTCAGCCGCAAGACCTTCGCCTTCTTCGCCACCATGCCCGCATGGACGGGCGGCCCGAGGACGCTGTTCTGGAGTGCGGCGATGGTGATTTCACTGCCGGTGCTGGCGCATACCTTCTACAAGCTCAAGGCAATCTCGATACTTCTCGCCGAGATGGGCATCACCAGGATAAAGGATCCGCAGGAGCTCTTCAGGGTCAGGAACATCGTCTCCATCGCAATCCACATACTTTTCCTGTCAATCCTGGGCATCTGGCTGATAGCGGTCTGCATCGCCATACTTCCGCCGTGGCCGGTCCTGACCAGCATACTCCTGATACTGGGAGTGCTTTTCGCGCTCATGTGGCAGAACTTCATACGCCTCTACCAGAAGGCGCAGATCTCAATCAAGGAGACCTTCGGGCAGGAGCATGTCCAGGCGAAGCCGCCGATGAACATGCCGATGCTGGACAAAGCCGTGTTGGAGACCGTCGAGATTGCAAGCGGCTCCCCGGCCGCGGGAAGGCTTATAAGCGAATTACAGCTCCGCAGCAAAACCGGCGCCAGCATCGTGGCCATGAAGCGCGGCGAGAAGAGCATCGTCAACCCCGAGCCGGACACCGAAATTCTCGCCGGCGACAAGCTCCTCCTCCTCGGTCTGAAGGAAAGCATCGAGGCGGCGAAAAAATGCCTGCGAAAGGAATAGGCGCGGGAAAATCTGAAATCATTTCCTCTTCGCAGCCCTAGCCTTGTATGCTGAGAGCCTCCCCGCGTCGATGTCGCTCCTCGCCTCGGCATCCTTGATGACCTGCGCGCACTTGTCGAAGTTGCCGCTGTCCAGAAGCGCGTCGCAGTAGATCACAAGTCCTTCAATGTCAAGCTTGCCGGACGATTCGGCCTTTTCGAACAGTCCGCATATCTCGGACATCGCCGGAGCCCTCTCCGCCGCCGCCAGCCCTATCGCCTTCTCATATTTGGCCTGTGCCATCCCCGCATAGCAACCCGCGATCTGATCGCCGTACTGCCCCTTGATCTCAGGATACTTCGCCGCAAGCTTGTCGTATTCTTTCAGGTATTCCTCGTATTGTCCCGCGGAATATAGGCTCTGGAGACGGCCGATTTCGGACGCCTTCGACGATCCCTTCTGGACGTATTGATAGGCCAGATAGCCCCCTATCACAATCCCGATCAGCACAACCACATTGATCGCCCTGCTGATGTTCTTCATCGTGTCCGCCATCTCCGACCTCCTTTATTATTGTTATGCACCTCTGATAATCGACCATCTTTGTCGGTAACTTTGTCGTTATCTTTGTCGTCTTCCGGAGGGTTGAGCCGAGCTCAACCGCGGCTCCGACAAGCGTCGCCCTCCACCGAGTTTCTGTTCGACAGAACTGCGAGGTTCGCAGATAGGCATTCCTCTGAAACTCGGCAATCTTAATCGCGATCTTTTTCGCTATCTTCGTCGCCTTCACGGATGCTTGAGCCGAGCTGGTACTTGACATTCACAGGTTCGACCCCCTTGCCTTTCAGGGATTCCCAAATTCTTTAAGCGCCTTCTCCCAGCCAGTCTTACTCATCTCATCCAGCCTTTTGTCAATCTGGCGTTCTCCAATCCATGACTTCAATCTCCTGGAGGAAAAATATGACAGTCCATAATCGCCGGAGTGCGTTCCTTTTAATCTTAAACTTTTCCCAGGAAGGCACCATAAACGCTATGGCGAAAAACGGTGTCGAAAACAACAGCATAAACGTTATGAATGTTATGTCGTCATGGATTTTCATGTTGAAACAGGCTATGCATGGACAAGGATATTTACCAAATCTTGTCAGTTGTCACTGTCAGGACGAAGTCGTTTCCAGTTTCGATGACGATGCTGTTTTCACCGGTTTGGAGAACCACGGGGATTCGTTCGCGGCCGACATGGTAGCCCCGGAATTCGGACGGCTGTTCGTAGAGCTCTCCGCCGTTGAGCCATAGTCGTTTCACGCCTGCGCCGAGATTGATGAAGACCTTACGTTCGCAAGGTTCCGCCAGCGTGGCGGCCGCGACATAACGTCCGCCGGGCCCTGCAATCTTGTCTAGCGCCAGCGCATAGCCTTCGCGGCGGATCTGATCCTGCCACCAATGCTTTGCCGGTACAGTCTGTGTCAGATGCAGTTCCTCCCATGTCGAGTCCGGCTTTAGCAGTTTCACCGCCTCGTCGGAGAGCTGCTCCTTTTCAGGCATTGCCTTGAGCCGCCATTCGCGGACAAGGCCGGGCAGCGGTCAGACGGACAATTCCTTCGGCACCGGCACGCTTGGATGTCCGAGCGCATCGAGGACAGCTCGGGCAATGATGCGGCACCCTTCAAAGCTCAAATGAAGGCCGTCTTCCTCGATAAACTGTTCGCCGCAGTCCCGGGCCTTCTGCTCAAGGACATAGGCGTCTGCGATTTTCGCACCATGTGCGTCCCCCACCTCGCGCATGGCGGAGATGTATTGTTCCAGCAAAGGTTCCTCGGTTATTCTCTTCGGCCCGCGCACGTTCGGGGTCAGGAGGACAACTTCGATTCCGCGACCTCGAAGTTCCTTGACGATCGGATCGAGATCCGCCTTTAATGCAATAGCCGAAGTTTTCCGGCCGGCGTCGTTCGCTCCTGCCTGGACGACCACCAAGGAAGGCTCAAAGGAAAGCACGTCTCGCTCGAGACGCTTGCGCATCCCGGCGGTCACGTCGCCTCCGACTCCGGCATTGACAATGCGAGGCGCCGGCAGCCCGGCGTCCAACAGCGCCTGCTTGACCAGCATCGCATAGGTGAACCCGTCGGTCGTGGAAGAACCAAGGAAGACCATTGTCTGCGTATTTCGCAGTGAAGAGCCGTCCTGCGAAATGCAGCCGGCGAGAATCCCTATAATTGCAGCAGCGGCAATTGACCTCATAGAACCTCTCCTGATTATCCAACAACCAACACTCAAATCCCAAACGAAGAAGTGAAAGAATATTTGGTCATCGGTTATTCCGTGTTGGATATTGAAAATTCATTTACGCCTTTCCCGCCGCGGCCCGCGTCATTGCTATGAGTTCGCGGCGTGCGGTCTTCGCGTCATGAAAACCCCAGCCAGGCAGCTTGACCGCGGAGCAGACGGGACCGTCGCCGACCGCATCGGCGCCCATGAACCATAACGCGTCCGGCGGTTCTGCGGCAACATCCGCCAACTCCATCTCCCATTGTTCGCGCAGCGGGAAGCCCGGGGCGTCCAAAGGCCAGTTGAATGTCATGACCCCGCGAGTCACAAAATGCGTTGTGAATCCGAGCCGTCTGGGCTGCCCCAGGCAGAATTCGACTGTCGCGGCACGGTTCCTCCGGCGGTCGTAGATCGAATCGTAAGTGACCAGCTGCCAGGACGGCAGCTCGGCGCGCAGCATGTCGAGATTCATGTTCCGTACCAGCCAGCCGGGACCATTGTCCACTTCGGCTATAGTAGCGAGGCCGCCGCAGAAATCGGCCGCCCGGACCGCATCCTCGATGGCGCGGTATGTCTCGATCCGGCGGTACGTCGTATAGTCGCGCCAGTGGAAGAACGGATAGCTTCGGGGTTCAAGACGGATATTGTGGATGTCATCCCAGCTTGGACGGTTGTTCGCTCTCGCCCAGGCGCCGTATGGCGCGGCGCGGTGGGGCGCATCATGGTCGCAGAATTCGACCTCGGCGATGATTCCCGCCGACTGCCGGCCGAATAGTTCCGCCACCTCTCCGAACAGAAGGGGAATTCGCTCTATCATCTCCGGCTGGTCCAGATCATACGAGCCGAAATCGGAGCCCATTCCCGATGGGAGCGACGGCGTCACGCCGAAGGCGGAGGACCGCATCTGCGTCGCGACTACAAGCAGCCAGACCGAGATTCCACGTTCCTTCGACTCATCAAGGAGCTTGTGCAGCGTGCGGTTGTCGTCGGCGATGGCGGTGCAGTTCTTATCCTGGTCGAGCCATGGCAGGCGGGAACGGTATCCGGTTGTGAGCCATTTGATTCCAAGCACAAGCCCGTTCATCCCGCCGGCCGCCGCCTCGTCCAGCAGGCGCTTCCAGTCGTCGATGCTGTAGCGGTCGCACGAACCCCCTCCGGGTGAGGTGTATTCCCAGAAGCCAACCAACTCAGGCCATTGTCTCATGAAGGCTCCAATTGATCAAATCTTCAATCAATGCTCATTTTTAACCAGTCACATTCAGGTCACGGTCCAGGCCGGATACGTATTTGGTCGTGGTAATCCCACCCGGCACTGATCCTCTTTCAACCTTCGACAATACATCCCTCAGGACTGCGGCAAGCTCCTTGTTTCCGGCCCTGACAAAGACAGGAATCCCCGGGCATGGCGCAGGATAATTCTTAATTGGCCCCTCGCAGTTCTTCCCGGTCCAGGCGTCGATCCATTTCCCGGGCGGAAGAACTATGTCGCGGAAATTCACTCCCGGATCAAGGACAGGCGCGGCAAGCAGGTCAGGCCCCAGCATGAATTCGTCCGCGACAGCGTAGAGCTCTTTCTGCTCCGGGCTGCCATACCAGATCGGGCGCAGGAGCGGCGCGGAACGGTCTACCGAATGTGCTACGATGTAATCCTGAAGAGCCTTGTGGACTTGCGCATAGGCGTTTACGGCCGCTTCCGTTTCGGAGGAGTAGTTCCAGGGAAGATACGAGAACTGGACAAGGGGGAAAAATGTGCTGGCTTCGGTCCAGCGAACCATGAGCTCGTCCGTCGGCAGCGGCATGTCCGAGACCATCGTCTGGACACGGCCGGGGATCATGTCTGGCATTAGAATGTCGTATCCAACCAGCCCCAGATGGATGCCGAGCGCCACCATCGCCTTGAGGCCGTTGTCCAGGCCCCAGTGCGAATCCTTGCCGCCCTCGCGCCAGATAATTTGCCTTTTCTGCGAAAGCCAGGCTGTGCGGGTTTCGCACTGGTTCGGCGCGATCTCTTCGAATATCGACAGGAGGACGTCTGAATAGCCGGAGGCACCCTTGAAGTCAGCCCATGCGGCCTCGGCAGGAGAAGGCTGGTATTTGAAGTCGCCGCCGTCGATCTTGAAGCCGTCCACGCCAATATTCCTCAGGGCAAGCAGCTTGTCCATGTACCAGTTCCGTCCTGCGGCTCCGGTCAGATCGACGAGACCCGCGGTTCCGCCCCACCACTTGAAGAGCGCCGCGCCGCCGTTGTCTTTATGCGGGACCAGGATTCTCTTTTCTGCGAGTTCCGCAAATCCTGCGGCCTCCTGGTTGACGAACGGCGTAACCCAGAGCCATGCCTTGAAGCCAAGGCGGTGAAGCTCGTCCATCATGGCTTTGGGATCTGGGAAGTCTTTCGAGAATGAAAGCTCTCCGAAGCAGGACTCCCAGCGGTCGTCAATGATAAGCGTCGAACATGGATACTTGTGCGACCGGATCTGCCGGGCCATGTCGATGATGCGGCTCTGCGTGATGCATCTCGGATACTGCGTCCAGGTGCAGAAGAATGAATCGCCGAAGATTTCCGACGAGGGGATCTTGTTCGGCCAGCCGAGATGACGCATCAGCGCAGCTTGCGCCTCAGGCAGGTTCGCCCCCTTGAAAAGCCGGATTTTCAACGCCGACCTTGGACAGCTCACGCGCAGAAGCCCGTCGTTGTTCTCGTTGATCCGCACGTCGAGAGGGGCGTTCGTCTCCGCGAATATCGCACAGCCTGCGGAACAAAGCCAAATCGGGCTCTGTATGTTGTTTACCGCGAAATTCGCATTGACTACCGACCCATTCTCCAGCGGATACGGCTGCACATGGCTGAACCCGTGTCCGTACCAGTGCCCGCCCGACGCCAGATCGAAGCTCGCAGTTTCACCTGCGGCAAGCGCGATTATATCCTTATCGCTGAAAGGGAAGCTTAGCTGCGGCATTTTATTACCCCTGTTTCTTGTTTGATATAATAATCTTTTAGATGCAAACTGGCAAGTCCGAGGGTTCCGCGCCGGATTTCCAGAAATTTAAAAAACTCTTGTATTATTTACTTATTATTATATAATATGTGAATATAACGGCGGAGTTTCAGCGCATATCCGCTTATCCGCCGTCCTGCAAAGGGGATTCTCCAGCATGAGAGTAAAAAGTTTTATGCCGCCGAGCGCGAAGAGGCGTCCTCCTGACCGCCAGGACGAAATAGTCCGGTATTTCCGCAACCGGATCTTCGACGGCCGTCTCAGGCCGGGCGACTGCCTGCCCGACCGCATGGCTATAAAGGAGCAGTTCCACGTAAGCTATCTTACGGTCCAGCGGGCCTTCAACCGCATGATAGCCTGCGGCTTCGTAGACTCCATCCCCTCCAAGGGGACATTCGTATCTGAACGCCAGCCTCACCTTCGCCGTTTCGCGCTGGTTTTTCCGCCATTGCCGACAAAGGATGCTGGCTTTCAGAACCGCTTTTACGAGGCGCTTATAGCGGCCGCATCAATAATCTCGGACGGCAATACTACGTTCGAAGTCTACAAGAACGTTGATAACAGGGAGTCCCGGGAGGACTATCCGAGGCTTCTGAGGGATGTAGAGCACAAAAGTTTGGCGGGGATGATCTTCCCGTTCGACCCGTGGCCGTTAATGGAGACGCCCGTGCTTTCGTCCGGCATCCCGTACGCGGCGGTGATGTCCGGCCGGGAAAAACCGGACTGCCTCGCGGACGGGCGGCATGGATTCTCTTTGTTTATGAAAACGGCGGTCGGCCACCTTGCGGATGCCGGGTGCAGGAAGATAGCATGCCTGGCGCATATAGGGCTTGACGCGTCAAATCTGGCAATCATGCTCCGCAACGAGCTTGAATCAAGGGAGCTCCAGTTCAAGGAAGAATGGCTTCAGGCGGGCACGATAGGGATGGCCGAATGGAACCGCAGGCTCATACGAATCCTTTTTCCAGAATCGAGGGCCTCGAATCCCGACGGCCTGATCATACTCGACGACAACGTGGCCTGGAGCGTATTCGGTGAGATCGTCCGCATGGGTATAAAAGTACCTGGCAAGCTTAAGATCGTGTCCCACTGCAACTATCCTTTTGACGACAAGCCGCCGTTCCCGGTCGACTTCCTGGGCTACGACATAGTCCGCATGCTCTCGGACTGCGTCGAAAGGCTGCGGAATCCGCCCGGGCGAAAGGATAGGATTGTAAAAAGGGAAGGCGAACTTTTCATGAGGAGAATAGGATCGTATGAGAACATATGAAAGGAGAACCAATCATGATCGACTCTTCAAAAGCCGTTCATGCCACCGCCGGTAAAAATTTTCCGCCGCGGAAAATTTTTACATTGATAGAGCTGCTCGTGGTGATCGCCATCATCGCGATGCTCCTGGCCATACTTCTTCCCGCGTTGAAGAATGCGAAGGAGACGTCGAAGCGGATGCTGTGCGCCTCGAACGTCAAGCAGTTGTGCGGCGCGACCATCCTTTACGACATGGACAACGAGTCCGTCATGAGGGCTGGGCGGAACAACACGCTTTCATGGAGCACGTTCCACACTAAGCAGTCACTGGACAGCTGGAGCATCGACGACACTTGGAACTGGTACACCGACTACCTCAAGGGAAATCTCGGCAACCTGACCTACGGCGCCGGAACGGTCAGCTCCGACTCACTACGCTTCAATCCTGCGAAGGTGCTGATCTGCCCGTCCGTCATGCGGTCCGACTTCTACTGGCAGACCTATGTCTTCTGGGCCGGATCGGCCAACGACAGGAAACTTAACCTCGAGCTCCTGGCCAAGGCCGCCCGGAAGTCAGGGGCGAAGGTTCAGCCGCAGAACTCTGTCGCCCTTTGGACTGACAGCTGCAACTGGTATCTCGAGGCCAACCAGCGGAGCGGAGCTAACCACAAGAAGGGGATGATACAGGCCGGAGGAAACGTGGGATACAACGACGGATCCGCGACTTGGCATCCGTGGATCGAATACGGTCAGCACGTCGGCGCAGAACGCTATTTCACGCGCTGGGGCGGTACGAACATCTCCGCGCCGAGCAACATGATACTCCTTTCTATCGACGGCAGCGGAAACCTCAATCCGCCCGACAACAATGTGAAATGGTGCACTTGGAGCACGGAGGCGGACAAGCTTTTCTGATTTTTCAGAACAATCCAAGTCGACAAATAAGTTCAACCAAGGGGGAAAGCACATGAATAGAGGGCTACTGCAGATGGCTTTAGGCATCATGCTGGCGAGCGCCGTATTTGCGCAGGACGGACAGAACATGATCGGGCGGCAGACCCAGAACGAAGGATTCTACGCCGTTCCTGCCAAGGGCGCCGTGAAAATCGACGGCAAGCTCGACGACTGGGACCTCTCCGGCCAGATCTGGAGCTACGCCGACACTTCGGTGCGCGAAACCTTCTCGGTGAAGACTGCTGCGATGTGGGACGCCGACAACCTCTATCTGAGCTTCGTATGGCGCGACCCGATGCCGCTGAACAGCAACGTCGATCCGAAGTTCGACCCTGAACGCGGCTGGATGGCCGACGCCGTGCAGCTGCGGGTGCTCGCCGCCAAGCAGCCGAGCTGGTTCACGGTCTGGGGCTTCGACAAGGGCAGCAAGCCGGCGGTACACGTCTATTACTGGGCCGGCGAGAACGAACAGAAGGGCGGCACGACCGTCCTGCGCTACACTGGCAAGGACGGCCGGAACGAGCTGGGCGACGGTGTCGAGTCGGCCTACGCGATGGCCGACGACGGCAAGGGCTTCATCCACGAAATGAAGCTGCCCTGGAAGGTCGTCTACAACCGGGACTGGAAAGGGGAGGCCGGCCAGACCGTCCGCATGGGCATGGAGTTCCTCTGGGGGAACGAGACCGGGAAGGGCCACCCGATGCACCGCTATGCCGACAACATGCAGCCCGGAGTCACCAGCCGAGAATTCTACTGGACTGCGAAGAACGCCTGGGGCGACCTGACCACCGTGGCGGAAAGCGTCAAGGAACCGCGCAAGTATGTTGAGGGTTCCCTGAAGCCGCAGGGAACGATCCCGGTGCGCGCCCAGGTGCCGGCCGACGCCGCCACCTTCACTCTGGTCATCGACGACCTCGAGGGGAACCGTGTGCGCAATCTCGCCGGCGGCTACGGCGTGGCGGATTTCACCGTCGCCAAGGACGGCAAGACTGCGACCGTGGAGGTGATGTGGGACGGCCTGGACGAAGCCGGGAAGCTGGTGCAGCCGGGGAGCTACAAGGTGCGCGGTCTGACACAGGGCGGACTCAACGGCTACTACGAGATGAGCTTCTACAACCCCGGCACACCACCATGGCAGACCAACGACAAACGCGGCGCCTGGGGCGCCGACCACACGTCCCCGCGGCTCGTCGCGCGATCCGGCGACAACGTCGTCGTCACCTGCGATTTCGCCGAGGGCGGCTACGGCACCTTCGCGGTCAAGCCCGACGGCGCCAAGGCCTGGAGCGAGATCCGCGGCGCCAACGTCCTGGCCGCCACCGACGCCTATGTCTACACCGTGCCCAACGACTGGGGCGCCAGCGGCGTGCAGCTGCTGCGCATGAGCGCCAAGGACGGCAGTTTCGCGCCGTTTGTCCGCGACGGCAAGGAACTGCCGATGCCGCTGCATTTCCGCGATCTGCTTGGACTGGCCGCGCCGGCCGAGGGTGCGGCGCCGGAGGTTCCGCCGAAGTCCCGGGCGCTGGCCGTCGCCGATGGTGTTCTTGTCCTCGCCACCGAGGACAACCGCCTCTGGCTCTTCGACGCCGGAACCGCCGCGCTGATAAAGCAGACCAGCGTGGAGCTGACCGGTTTTGACGGCAAGCATCCCTTCGCCTTCGACGGCAAACAGCTTTACTTCTTCCGCCAGAAGGATCTGGTGAAATTGGGGGTGGAGGCTCTTAAGGCCGAGGCCGACCCGGCGGCGAAGGCTGTCGTGATCCCGCTGAACGGCGCGGTGGACCAGCCGGGCGCAATCGCCCTCGACTCAGCTGGGAACCTCTACATCTCCGACTTGGGCAAGGATCTGCAGGTCAAGAAATTCGCCCCGGACGGCAAGTTGCTCGGGCGGGTCGGCAAGACCGGCGGCCGGGCCCGCCAGGGAGCGTTCGAACCGCAGGGCATGCGCGACATGTCCAGCGTCGCAGTGGATGCCGCCGGCAATGTCTGGGTGGCGGAGTATTCCCATCATCCCCGCCGGGTCTCCGTTTGGAACCCCGACGGAACTCTCAAGCGCGACTTCATCGGCAACACCGGCTACGCCGGGCAGGGCAGCTTCCCGCACGATTCCGACCCGACGAAGGGTTTCGCCGAAATGAACGAGATAACGATTGACCCGGCAACGCGCAAGTGGACGGTCTCGGCCGTGATGTACAATCCCGACCCGGCCAAGGGCGACTTCGTCATGCCCGGCGACACAGCGTTCGGCAGCGGCAACGTCTTCTTCAGCGAGGCCTCCGGCAGGCGTCACGAATATTTCGTCTCGCTGGGCGAATTCCGCAACACTCCGGTCTTCGTCATGATGAAGGTCGGCCAGGACTGGCACGCGGTTGCCGGCATATTCACCGTGGCCCGCCTGCAGGGTTTGTTCGGTGGCCAGTACGGCGCGCAGATCGTCAAGAATCCCGGCGGCGACTACGCCGAGAACGACCCCTGCGACATTCTCATCTGGAACGACCTCAACAACGACGGCTACGTCCAGAAGACGGAATGCGAGGTCATCCCGCCGCTCAAGAAGACCGACAAGGTGGTCGACGGCAAACCCGCGAGAGGCGGTGACGTCGCGGCGCCGATCGGCGGCTTCGGCGGCGGCGGCCGGGTCGACCCGGCGGACTTCAGCTTCTTCGCAGACGGCTGCCTCAAGACCGCCGACAACAAAGGGGTCTTCAAGGTTAAGCCCTTGCGTTTCCGCGACGACGGACGGCCGGTCTTCGGATCCGATGGCTTCACCAAGATGCCAGTGGATTTCGGACTGATGGAGGCGGTGCCGGTTCCGGGCAAGGACCTGGTGTTGAGCTTCATCAACCTGCAGAACAAGGTCTATGTCGCCGGTTTCACCAAGAGCGATGGGAAGATCCTCTGGAAATACCTCTCGCCTTATCACCAGGTGCACGGCTCGCACAAGGCGCCGATGCCGAAGCCGGGCATGCTGATCGGTTGCCTGAAGATAGCGGGCATCGTCGAAAAGTGCGGCGACGCCGACGCTGTCTTCATGATCCGCGGCAACCTGGGCGAGGACTACTACCTGACCACCGACGGCCTCTTCGTCGACATCCTGACCAAGGACGGGCGAATCCCCGGCATCCAGCGGCCGGAGAACGAAGCGGCCCTCCGCGCCATCTCCTTTGCCTCGTTGAACGGCCGAGGCGAGCACTTCAGCGGCCTGATCAGCAGGCAGTCGGACGGCGTGGTTCGCTGCTCCGGCGCCATCCCCGCCGACCAGGCCTGCAACATCATCCGGATCGAGGGGTTGGAGTCCATCCGCCGCTTCGCCGCTCCGGAACTTAATGTCACACAGGAAGTTCTGGTCAAGGCCGACCAGGACAACACCCGCCGCGCCATGGCCGCAGCCCGCCCGCCTGAGCCCTATACCATCGCCGCCGCCAAGAAGGACGCCAAGGGGCAGATCGACTGGAAGCCGGTGAAGGGGCTGCGGATTGCGAACGAGGGGCAGCCCGCAACGGCCGAATTCCGCGCCGCCTACGACAATGACAATCTCTACGTCTCATACAACGTCAACGATCCGACGCCGTGGAAGAACGGCGGCAACGAACACCGCCTGCTCTTCAAGACCGGTGACTGCGTCGACTTCCAGCTCAGCCCCGGCGGCAACAGGTCCGCCAAGGCCGCCGCAGGCGACCTGCGCGTCGTCATGGCCAACTTCAACGGCAAGCCGATCGCGGTGCTGATGAAACAGGTCTCCCCGGGCGCCCCGGCCGCGGACAAGTTCAACTTCACATCGCCGGTGATGACCGTGACCTTCGACCAGGTGAAGCTGCTCGCCGAGGTGACCCCGACGGTCGCGATACGCGGCGACGGCTACACCGTGACGGCCGCCCTGCCCTGGACAGTCCTCGGCGTCGAACCGAAAGCGGAGCTGAAGCTCCGCGGCGACGCCGGCTTCATCCTCTCCGACCCGTCCGGAACGATCAACTCCGCCCGCGTCTATTGGTCGAACAAGAACACCGGCCTGGTAATGGACCAGCCCGGCGAGGCTATCATCCAACCCCAGGGCTTCGGCGAATTCATACTCGGCAAGTGAACCGAAAGAGAACACGGGAACTGCACGAATCGCCGGCACTGCGGAGTTCGGCAGTCCCGGTCGCTTAGGAGTACACCATGGAAAATTCATCTGCCCTACCCTGCACGGAAAAAAGTTACGGCCTCGTTGTCTGCGGCGGCGGCGTGGGCGGCGTGATCACCGCCGTCATGGCCGCGCGCAAGGGTCTTTCGGTGGCACTGCTCGACGACAAGGCCGGGCTGGGCGGCAACGCATGCTCCGAGATCGGCGTGAGCATCGACGGCGCGCACTGCTTCGGCATGTTCGCGAACATGCGCGAGGGCGGTCCTGTCGAGGAACTGAAGGAGCGCATCGCGGAATTGGATCCCTACGGACAGGGCGGACAGAACAGCACTGTGATGCTCTTCTGGTGCCGCGAAGCCGGAGTCCATGTCTTCAGCGAACTTTTGATCGACGAGGTTGCCACCAAGGACCGACGCATCGTGCAGGTAACCGGTTCGCAGGGCGGCACCGAGCGGCGCCTTTCCTTCCGGGCCCGCCAGTTCGTGGACGCCACAGGCGACGGGGTTGTCGCCGCCTTGGCGGGTGCTGAATTCATGAGCGGCCGCGAAGGATGCGGGACGTTCGGTGAAATACTCGCTCCTGAAAAGCCCGACACGGGAATCATGGGTGCATCTCTCTTGTTCCGCGCCAGCGAAAAGAAGGAGACCACTACATTCACACGTCCGGCATGGGCCTACGAATACCGGACCGAAGCGGATCTTCCTCACCGCCTTTCCATGCAGAAAGGACCGGTGCCGTGCGGATTCTGGTGGATCGAATACGCCGGGAACCACGACGATCCGATCGGAGAATACGAACAAATACGGATTGAGCTTTCAAAATGCCTCTACGGTTGCTGGGCCTTCCTGAAGAACGATCCGTCGCGGAAAATGGAGAAATGGTCGCTTGACCGCGTCAGCATTTCACCGGCCAAGCGCGAAAGTCGGCGGGTCGTCGGCGACATCGTCGTCACCGAAAAGGACATCGTCGAGCGCACCGCCTTCCACGACGCGGTCGCCTACGCCGGATGGAACATCGACGTGCACGTGCCCGGCGGCTTCAAGTCGCCGTTCAAGCCCAACATCCATGCCAATTTCCCATGGGTCGCTCCGTTGCCGCTGCGGGCCCTGTATTCCCGTGACTTCGACAACCTCTGGCTTGTCGGCCGTGACATCAGCGTTTCACATGTCGCGCTTGGCGCCACGCGCCTGCAGGCCACCATCGGCGCGATGGGTCACGCGGTCGCATGCGCCGCCGCAGCCGCGCACAACCACGGACTCGGCACGCGCGGAACCTCTCGGAAGCATATCAAGCGGATCCAGCAGGAGCTCCTGCGCGACGGCGCCTACATTCCCGGTGTCCGCAACGAGGACAAGCTTGATCTTGCGCGCAAGGCGGCATGCACTGCCACTAGCGACCAGCCGTTGAAATTCATCCCCTCCGAGGAATTCATTGCCATAAGCAATGGCCGGGCGCTTTCATTCCCGCTGTCCGGCGGCCGGATCGACAAAATCACCTTGTCGCTCCGCAATCCCGGGATTGCGGTTGCCGAGGCGAAACTTTTCTTCTCACCTTGCCTGCATCCGAACCATGCTTCGGATCTTAATCCTCTCTCGGCAAAAACGTTCAGAATCAAGCCCGGCGAAAATCGCATTTCATGGCCGCTGAATCTGAAGAATCTGCCCGAGGGGCTTTACTCCGTCGGTGTCACCACTTCCGCAATCATTGAGTGGAAGTCAAGCAGAGAGGCGCCCTACGGATGCCATACGCTCGTCCTTGATCCTGAGCGCTACTATATTCCGAAGCGCGGCGTCCGCGACAACCTGTATGCGGTAATGAAGCCGATCATGATGGCGCCGCCCGGTGAAGATACCCGCTGGACTAGGGAAAGGTTCCATCGAATCTGGAGGCCGAACCACCTGATGAGAGACTGCCCGCGCATCCCCTGTATTGAAATTTCCCCTGTACAGCGGCCTTACCGCGCACAGCAGGTGCTCAGCGGTTCATCGCACAGCGACCTGATGCCGGAACTTTGGATCTCCGATCCGGAACAACCTCTCCCGCAGGCGCTCGAACTCTCGTGGAAGTCGGAGCGGACACTATCGGAGATCCGCATCGTCTTCGATACGGACCTGGACATGTCGCATCCCGCGTTCGAACCAATTGACACACTGGTGAAATCATACCGCATTGAAGCCTACTCCAATGGCGTCTGGCGCGAAATATTACGCGAGGAGGACAACCGAATCCGCTTCAGGATTCATCGCTTTCCTACCGTGAAGGTCTCGGCTGTCCGCATTGTCGTAGACGCCGTTCACGCCGGCGGCAGGAGCGCCCGCGTCTTCGAAATCCGGGCATATGGACCACCAATAAATTCCAAGCACTAAATTCCAAATCACAAATAAAATCCAATTTACAAATTCCAATCTTAACGATTCAGAATTTGAATATTGTAGCTTGAAATTCGCTCTAAAACTTAAAGAAGAAAAAGAACATGAAAAAGTACAGGCTCAAGGCCCGCGAGATTCCGCTCGATGATTCATTCGATGTCGTCGTTGTGGGAGGAGGCCCTTCGGGCTGCACCGCCGCGGCGGCCGCTGCGCGCGAAGGCGCGAGGACGCTCCTGATCGAGGCGACTTCCGCGCTCGGAGGAATGGGAACTTCCGGCCTTGTGCCCGCATGGTGCCCCTTCTCCGACAAGACCAGGATCATCTACGGCGGCCTTGCGCAGCAGGTTTTTGAAAAGTTGAAGGCCGGGATGCCGCATGTCGGCAAGGACGAGATGGACTGGTGGAACTCATCGCCCGGCTCGTGGAGGCACAGCATGCTCAAGGCGCATCCGGCCCTCACCGACGGCCACATGTGCAAGGCGCATGTAGGTCCTGGAGTCTTCGGCTTCAACGCCGGGCATGTCTGGGATGTCGACAACACGCGGCCCGAAACCGTGTCCAAAGCCCTGATACAGGGCCGGAAGATCGCCCGCGAATTCCGCGGCGCGCTCGCCGAATTCCATCCGGCATTCAAGAACTCATTCCTGGTGAACACCGGATCGCTCCTTGGAATCCGCGAAACTCGCAGGATCGTCGGCGACTATGTCCTCACCATCGAAGACTATTTGGCGCGCAGATCTTTCGACGACGAGATAAGCCGTAACAGCTATCCGATCGACGTGCATACCGCCAAGAACGAAATAGAAAAGAGCAAGGAAGGCAAGCTGGACGTCATGAACCGCTTCGAACAGTTCAAGGCGGGCGAATCACATGGCATCCCCTATCGCTGCCTCATCCCCGGAGGAATAAGGAACGTATTGGTGCCGGGCCGTCTGATCAGAAAGACCTGCGCGGTATTGGCGACCGCCCTGATGTGCGCTGCGTCGGCTGTTGCAACCGAGACCGAGAACCACACGCTTCCTGTCCTCCCTGCGCCGGGGCCTGTCGCCGTCGACGGTGCGGTCAAGGACTGGGATCTATCGGGCGGCGTTTTCGCCTGCGGCGAGCTGGAGCATCTGCGCGATCAGTTCGCGGTGTGGTTCCACGCGATGTATGACGCGGAAAACCTCTACCTCCTCGCGCGCTGGAAGGATCCGACGCCGCTCAACAACCCCGAGAACTTCGGCGGCCACGGCTTCAACGGCGATTGCCTGCAGGTGCGCTTCATTATGGACGACGGGACTCCTGAGCGCACCGTCACCTGGTGGACGATGTGGCGCGACGTAAAGGGTGCCAATGTCATCGACCGCTCCTGCCCCGGCCCGACGAACGGCGTGCCGGACAATGTGATGCCTTCCCTTCCACGCGCCGACGAACAGGGAGTCAAGCAGGCGTTTCAAGTCGATGCGGACGGCAAGGGCTATTCCCAGGAAATCTCGATCCCTTGGAAGCTGCTCGGAGTGTCGGGCAAGGTTCCCAAGGCAGGCGACAGCTTTGTGATCACGATCGAGCCCAACTTCACCGCGGGCGCCTTCGGACGCATCACCATCAAGGACATCTTCAACTCCAACGTCAAGGCTCCAGACAGGATATTCACTTTCCGCGCATACAAGCACTGGGGCACCGCCGCGCTGATGCCGAAGGGTTACATAGAGCCGCTGCCGGTCCGTGTCGCCGATACCCGCACGTTCCCGGTCAGCATGAAGGACGGCCAGCCCGTCGTAGACTGGACGGGGCTAGTCCGCAGATTCGAATGGCCCGGCTTCAAGCCGATCAGCTTTGAGATGCCTTTCGACGGCTACGTGTCGCTGAACATCATCGCGCCGGACGGCACAATCGCCCGCCATCTTCTCAACTGGGACCAGCGTACGAAAGGCAAGCACACCGTGCAGTGGGACGGCCTGAGCGACTCAGTCTACCGCACGCCCGGCACTCCCCTTCCCTCAGGCGAATATTGCTGGAAGGCAATCGCACATCCCGGTGTCAAGCTCACATTCCGCGGCTGGGCGAGCTACGGCGGACGGGTTCCCTGGCAGTCAGGCCCGAAGGATTTCTGGCTCGGAGACCACGGAGTGCCGACGGCGGTCCTCGCTGACGACGACCGCATCTACCTCGCCTGCGACGGCGCCGAGGGCGGGCGCCATCTGCTGGCGACAGACTTCAAAGGCAATTTTATCTGGGGTCTGCAGAACACAACCGGCGCGGGCGATCCGGAATTCATCGCCTCGGCCGATGGAATTGTATATGTCCTCCATCCGAAGCTGAGCTGGGTGAACGGACCCGGCTCGATCTCACGCGTCGACGCCGCGACCGGCGCATACCTGCCGTGGCCGGGCACAAAGAGCCATGTCCTCAGCCTTGGAACCGTCTGGCCGCCGGACCAGGCCGCCGCTATGGCCGACCACTGGGACGGACTTGACGCGCGCGGTGGAAAAATCTACGCTACCGCCAGCGACGCAACATTTTACGTGAACGACATCGTCGACTGGAAGGCGATGGTCACGCATCTCAAGGGCGACACAGCGATGGCCAAGCGCATCATGGCGGAGGTCGATCCGGAAACCACAAAGCGCCTTGCCGACTTCCTCGCGGGCAAGGTCGAGCAGGAGCGCGCATTCGCGACATGGAACGGAGGACCGCGCTTCGACCGCGAAGTAGTTGAATCTTTAAACAAGCTTCTCCCGGCTACTGATCTTGTCCCCTTTTCCGTCGCTCTTCCTCCTCCTCGGCTACTGGCCCGCGCAAACCGCGCCTTCCTCGAGAAGACATTCGCGCCGGCAATCCGCACCCAGCCGCAGGACATCCTTATCGTCCTCGACGATGCGACAGGCAAGGTCGAGAAAAGCTGGCCGCTGCCCATGGGCGGCGCCCTTAAGGTTGTTTCGGACAAGTTGGCATATGTGATCTCCGGCGGAACGGATGTGCTTGCCATTGATCTCGCGTCAGGCAAAGGCACCTCGTTGATCTCCGGGCTTAAGAACGCGGCCGGAATCAACGTTGATAAGTCCGGCAAGATCTATGTAAGCGTCGGCGATCCGGACAACCAGGTGACAGTATTCGATGCCAGCGGAAAGGAGGAGAAGCGGATAGGGCGCAAGGGCGGCCGCGCCCCGCTCGGCCCCTGGCAGGCCGACGGCATGCTCTTCCCCGCAGGTGTTGCCGTAGACAAGGAAGGACAGCTCTGGGTCATGGAGCGAGATGCCCATCCGAAGCGCGTCAGCGTCTGGAAGCTCAGCGACGGCAAGCTCGTAGCCGACTTCTTCGGACCGACACAATACGGCGCCTCCGGATCCGCCATCAATCCGAAGGATCCGGATCTGATGGTCGGCGTCGGCTGCGAGTGGCGTCTCGATCCCAAGACCGGACGTTCCACTTGTGTCGGCACATTCGACCGGCAGTATCACAGCTTCGCCACGTTCCGCGAAGGGAAAAACGGCAAGCTCTACCTTTATACAATATATGGACAATACGGCGTCGGCGGCGTGCAGGTATGGGAGCGGCTCGGCGATGCGAATTTCGCAAAACGCGCGGAACTCCGCACCGCAGGCGACCTGCGCAACACAGCTGGAAAAACCGAACTCTGGGTCGACGCCGACGGCGACGGCAAGGAACAGCAGGAGGAAGTTCAGACGCAGGAGGGCGCGCTCTTCTGCGCAGGCAGCAACAGCTGGTCGCTCAACCTCGGCCCCGACCTCACGCTCTACGCGCAGGACTGGAAGGACAAGAAGCTCAAAGCCCTTCCGGCGGACGGCTTCAACGGCTGCAACGCTCCGAAATACGATCTCGGCAAGCTCCGGCCCATGCCTGAATCCATGACGGCCGGCTACGAACGCAACATGGGCTGCGCGCTCCCGAGCGCCGACAATAAAATGATTCTGGTCAACCTTCGCGCCAAGGATCACCCGGCCGGCTACCTTTGGCATGGATTCGAGCTGGCCAGCGGCAAGCTGATGTGGACATACCCGAATCCATTCTTCCAGGTGCACGGATCGCACAAGGCGCCCGCGCCTGATCCCGGGCTCTTCCGCGGCGCATATGGGCCGATCGGCGCCCTCTCCGCGAAAGGTGTGGGCGACTTCTGGGTGATCAACGGCAACCTCGGCGAATGGTATGCCCTGACCTCCGACGGCTTCTTCCTCACGCGCCTCTTCAACGGCAACGTCTTCGAGTGGCAGTGGCCGCAGGAGGCGACGCCGGGAGTCGACATGACAAACCTGCCGCCCGGCTGCGGCGGCGAAGACTTCGGCGGATCAGTCACGCAGGCCGACGACGGACGACTCATGGTTCAGTCCGGCAAGATGGCCATCTGGAACATTCTCCTGACCGGACTCGACCAGACCGTCGCGATACCGGGCGGGAAGATAAGCTTGAACGATGCCGAGACGAAGCAGGCGGTGGCGCTGCGCGAACAGGCGCTCCAGGCCGCGAGCGCCGGCAGTAAAATCACCGTCAAGCGCGCCACAGTCAACTTCACCGGCAACCTTGGCGCGGACTTCAAGGGGTGCGAGTTCACCGACTTCCAGAAGATGGAGGACGCACGGATCCGTACCGCGCTCGCATACGACGACAAGAACCTCTACCTCGGCTGGGAACTGCGCGACAGCACTCCGTGGATCAACGGCGCGACCGACATCTCGCAGATGTATGCATGCGGCGACACCGTCGACTTCCAGATCGGCGCCGACCCTGCGGCCGATCCGAAACGGAACAAGGCCGTCAGCGGCGACCTGCGCCTCTCGATCGGAAACTACCAGGGCAAGCCGACCGCCGTCCTCTACAAATTCGTCTCCGCGGACAAGAAACCGCGCACTTTCACCTCAGGCGTGATACAGGGCTGGCAGGTGGACTGGGTCGACGCGCTCGCGGACGCGGTCGTGAAGGTGAAGACTGAAAAGGAGCGTTACATCGTGGAGGCTTCAGTGCCGCTGGCGACTCTCGGGCTGGCGCCGAAGCCGGGGCTCAGCCTCCGCGGCGACGTCGGCGCAACGCACGCCGATCCGTCGGGAGTCCGCACGAAGCTGCGCACGCACTGGAGCAACCAGCAGACAGGACTCGTCGACGACGTCGTCTTCGAGCTCCAGCCGCTCCCGCAGAACTGGGGCGAGATCGTGTTCGAATAAGTCCCCCTCAGGCAGGCTTATTCGAGCATAGATATAAAATCCGCCCACGCGCTTGAAATTGAGATTGCCACCCGGTGCACCGGCCTCTCGTCGAAGCCGCCGTTTCCCGACCCCATCATGAACGATCCGGACGGGATGGGCATCATCCTCATTCCGAGGGAGTTGCACCGGTGACGCCCAGGAGGAAGAAGACCGTGTCGTTGTCCGCGTTTTTCTTAGAGACTTCGATCGACTTCAGAGGCTTGTCCGGCTCGGGGTTCGACCACTTAAGGTAGTACAAAGTCACCTTGGAGACGGATCTGTTCGGGCCCTGCCAGGCGATGAAGCAGTTGTTCTCGTTCAATGTGGAGACCTCCTGCCAGCTAGGGTCGGCCCACCAGTCTATGATCTGCTTCCCGTAGATGACGGGAATATTTGCATTGGAGCCGTCCTCGTATTCGGCCGTGAATTTCGCGATTTCGGCGTTTTCGCGGACTTTCCCGTCCGGGGTCTTCCCGGCCCAGCAGTATGCTCCGGTATACAGAAAGAAAATCTCCGAGAATTTCTTCCCTTCGCACGCGATGGAGACGGAGACGGGATAAGGTTTGTCGATCTTTATCCTCTGTGTTTCAAGCATGACGGCGCCTGCGGGCGCCTCGGGATCGCCGACGAGCCATGGGATGCCGTCGAACACCTGTTTGCCGGCTGGCATTAGGCTCATGTCGTTCAGGCCCTGGTCGCTCCAACCGCCCTTGCCGTCGCCGGGAACCTCGTCCTTCAGCGAGCGGTTGAAATAGGTGCTTATGTCCATGGGTTCGTAGACCGGATTGGATCTGCCGCCCGCACCGGAGGATTTCCCCATATACTTGACGAAATACGGGCTCCAGTCGAGACGCATGGCCGACGCGTCGAAACCGATCTTCGCGGCAAGATCCTTGTTGATTATGGTGAAATCGCCGGCCTCGGGATTCCTGAAGAGCCTGCCGCCTCCGAAGACGTTCTTGAATTCCGGGTTGTAGGCGGCGAATTCCTCTTTCGTAGCCGGGATGCCGCTGAGCTGGAAGGGCTTGGGGTTTTTCGCGGAGAGGAATAGGTTGCCGCTTATCATGTTGCCGAAGGTGCACTTGAACTTGTCGTCCAGGTCCTTGACCAGCGTCACGAAATAATAGTTTTCTTCGCAGATGTTTCCGATTATCGTGTTGCGTCTGGCGCCGGTGGCGTCCGTCCTTCTGTCGTGAGCCTTGATTTCGACGGCCTGCCCGCCGTTGTTGTAGAAGATGTTGTTGCGGACCTGGGAGTCGCTGGAGTTGGCGATGCAGACGCCTGCGCCGCCGGGGGTCCTGGAATTCATGAATACGTTGTTCCTGATTACGGGCCCCCTGGTGATGTTCCTCCTGGCCTCTTCCGGCGTAGGGACGATGCTTTTCTTGTTGCCGCCTTCGGCGTATTCGAGCTTGTTGGCGGGCGTGGTTTCGACGAGCACGGCGCCCGGCACCGCGCCGCAGACGAAATTGCTCTCGAAGACGAGGCCTTCGCCGCCGCAGTCCGTCCAGAGTCCGTAGTTCCCGCTGTTTCTTACGACGTTGCCCCTGACGACGTTGTTGAGGCCCCAGAAGCCGCCCTTGAAGCCGCCGCCCTCGGAAGTGAACGACCAGCCCTTGTAGTTGTTGTTGTCCATGATGTTGTTTTCGATGAGTATGTTGTCCGCCAGGGCGGCGCCGATCCCGGTGACTCCGTTGTTGCTGGATATGCAGTGCCGGATTATGACGTCCTTCACATCGGAGATCATGTATTTGGACTCCTCCTTGCTCCAGTAGTCCTGACCGGCCGCGGAGATGCCTGCGTGGTTCGCGAACTGGACGTCGCAGTCCTCGACGACGATGTTGCGGACGTCGCTTCCGCGGATCTGGATGGCGGCCATCCTTGTGAAGTTCGCGATGTTCCGGACGGTGAAGCCGCGGATCCGGACATATGCGGCAACGCACTGCCTGGCGATTTCGGTCTCGGTGTAGGAGTTCCTGTTGGCATGGGAGCCGACGGCGACGGCCCAGCACCTGCGGGAAACCTCGCAGTTCTGGAGATTAGGATCCGCCTTCCCTTCAAGGCAGATCAGGATTTTCTTCTCGGCGTCGTCCACGAAGAAGACGTTCTTCGGCTTCAGCATCGCCTTTTCGGAGACATGGCGAAGGATTTTCCCGTTGAGGAAGACCTGCTCCGTCCTGAGCGTGAGCGGCGTGTCCGGCTTCTGCCCGAACGGATTGAAGAGCGTCGGCCTTTCTACGCTGTAAATGCCCTTTTCGGCGTCTTCGAGCTTCCAGTTCTTCTCGACGTCGGAGCCCCTGATCTCGACTCCCGGCTCCGCGATGAAACTTATCCAGGCGTCGGGGCGGCCGACCTTGTTCGTCCAGAAACCTTCCTTGTAGAGGCCCTTCAGGACGAGGACGGTTTCGCCCGGCCGAACCACGTCGGCAGCCTTCTGCATGGTGGCAAAGGCTTTTTCCGGCGATCTTCCGTCGTTCGAATCGCTGCCGGTCGTGCCGACGAAGTATGTCGCACTGGCGTAGTCGACATCATACTTCCGCGGGCCAGGAACTGGAAATTTGTCAGCGGTTCCCGCCATGACGGCCTCGGCGGTTCCCGCCCTACCCACATCCTCCGTGACGCATCCCTGGACCGCGAGGAGCGACAAGGCGGCAAGGACAGGAGAAAAAGTCTTAATCATCGGTCATCTCCTCCAACAGGTTGTGTCAAGCTTGGCAATTTGTGAGGCCGTCGATACGCAGTAGAAATGAAAGGAAGGCTACTTCATCTGCGGGATGACGATGCCTTCGAGGATGATCTTCTGGCAGAATAGGAAGACGAAGAGGGTCGGTATCGAGACCACGACGAATCCGGCGGTGACGATCCAAGGGTATGCGATGGACCATATCTGGTTGGCCTGGTACATCCACACGGAAATTGTCCACATGTCCTTGTCCTGGCAGATGATGAGGGCCCATTCCCATCCGTTGTATGCGGCCATGAACGCGGCGAGGGCGTTGATGGCGAGTATGGGCTTCATCATCGGCAGGGTGATGATGGTGAAAATCTGCCGCTCGGACGCGCCGTCTATTACGGCGGCCTCGTAGAGCTCCTGGGGGAGGCTGTCGAAGAAGCCCTTGAGTATGAAGATGGCCATGCCGTTCGCGGCGCCCGGGAGGACGAGGGCGAAGAAGGAGTTGAGGAGGCCGAGGTCGCGCATGAGGAGGTAGGCCGGGATGGCGCTTATCATCGCGGGGAAGGCCATTGTAGCGAGCATGTAGAGGATGATCTTGTCCTTGCCGGGAAGGCTGAATCGCGATAGGGCGTACGCACACATCGGGTTGACGGTGAGCGTCACGAGAATAGCGATTGTGATGAGAAGGACCGTGACGAAAATCGCCCTGCCCTGCTTCAGAAGATACGACATGATGAAGTTGTAGTTTGAGTAGAACGGCTTGAGCGTCATGGGCCACTGGTTGCCTTCGAAGGTTACGGCGTATGCGGCGGCGAAAGGCGGGAAGGCCTCCTCTATTCTGGAGAGCTTCCAGCCGTAGGCCTCGTTGACCTTGTCGAGCGAGCCGTATTTCGAGGTCAGGAAGTCCTGGAACGACTTTTCCGAGGAATGCAGTATGCGCTTTTCAGGGGGGAGATTCTTGACAAAGTCGAACCATACGCTTTTCAGCTTTTCATGCTCCTTCGCTTTCGGCGCGGAGGATGTCAGTTCGAACTCATCCCAGCCTTTCTTGTCCGTGCCAAGGATTTTGTTGAGGTACTCGATGTTCTTGAAGCGGTCCTTGAGGAAGCTGTGGAAGAGCTTTGAGTTCTCCTCGCTGACTTCGACGGTGGTCAGCCTCAGCGGATACCTGTTCTTGACGAATTCCTGCCAGAGCTGGGCGAGCTTCTCCGGCCCGTCGGAGGGATGCGGAAAAGGTATCTCGGAAAGGTATTTGAAGGAGGTTCCGGCGAGCTTGTTGTAGGTCTCGACGGTGAATTTCTCCTTGTCCGAAAGCTTGAGAATGGCGCGGGCGGTGTCGCTCTTTAGGAAGGCGGCCCACTGGGTGCGCAGCGCGAAGGGGACCGCCGGGGCCGCGGGGGCCTGCGAGGCCTTGAATTCTATCCACAGCTTTTTCAGATCCTCGCTCGGGTTCCCCGTTACCATGGACAGGATGTCGGAAGCCTCGTTTCCGTTCCATTTCTTCTCCTTGAGGAAGTTCTCCCATTTTTCAGGGACGCCCGGCGTGAAGTAATGGCGGCGGTAGAGCTCCTTCAACAGTTCGAAGTCCTTGTATTTGTTGTCGGTAGGCGGCGACCATGACTGCTGCCAGTAGGGCTGGCGGCACTCGGAGTTCTCGAAGTCTATGGAGAAGAAGTTAACCTGCGCGGCGCCCCAGTAGTCGTTGAGGAGCGCGAGCGCGGCCTCGCTCCGGCGCTTCCCCTTGAAAAACCCGCCCATGGATGGATCCAGCTTGAGCAGCCTGTCCATGTAGTAGTCGGAAAGGAACGTTGAGGCGTCGAGGTTCGACACAGGAACCATCAGGTCGTCCGCAGGATATTGATCTACGAATTCGGAGTAGTCGGCGGCCATTTTCCGCCATTTCCGCCGCGTGTCGGGCGATGCGGAAAGATACGGTGCGGCGAAGGCCTTGATCCCTCCGCTGTCGCGTCCGAGTTCCCGCCAGCTCGCCCAGTGCTCGGGCATCTCGGGGAAATAGCTTTGCATCTGCGAGTTCCACTGCGCATACCTGTTGAAATAGGCGACCAGCCCCTTCATAAAGCGGTCCGGCGCAGAATAAAGGCAGCGCGGGACGGGTCTGAAACGGTCGTAGTCCAGCTCGTTCGAGAACGACGAGCTGACCGTGATCATGAACGGGACGACCATCGTAATCCCGAGCATGCTAAGGACGAGATACATGGCCGCGATAAGCAGCCGCGATCCCAGCGAGCGCCGTCCGACTGTGGCTATTATTGGCATTTTGACTCCACTAAATCGCGGTGAATAATCACCGCGCACAGTAACTTATTGGGTGCGATCCGGCATTCCTCCCTAGTCCCACTCCGCCTTCTTGAACTCGACTCTCTTGAGGAGCTTGATCTGGAAGTATGTGAATCCGATGAGCATGGAGCCGAGGATCCAGGCCATTGACGTTGCCATGCTGAAGCGGAGGTTGTTGTATGCCTCGATCCAGATTTTAAGGCCGACGACGGTGGTGCTTTCGCCCGGGCCGCCGAAGGTCATGAGGAATATGTTGCCCATGTTCTGGAATGTCCCGATGAATGCGCCGACGAAGTTGATGATGATGAGAGGCAGGAGTGTCGGCAATGTGATCGTCGCGAGCTTGGTCCAGACGCCCGCACCGTCGAGGTCGGCCGCCTCGTAGATCTCGTCGGGGACGCCCTTGAGCGCCGCCAGATAGATGAGGCTGGCCATGCCCATCGTGGCCCAGACGGTGGGGATTACGCAGCAGATCATCGCCATCTTGGGGTCGTTGAGCCACTGCTGGGGGTTGATGTGGACGAACGGTATGTAGTTGAGGTATGAGAGCATCTGGTTGAGGAAGCCCTGCGGCGTGGGCTCGTACATCAGCTTCCACAGCAGCGCAATCACCAGGCCGCTGGTGATCTGCGGCAGGAAGAAGAGCGTGCGGTAGATGTATTTGCCTTTCGGGATCTCGGAGAGAAGAAGCGCGATTATGATCGGCGCTGTGAACGCCAGCAGCATGTTGAGGAATACGAAGACGACCGTCCGCCACAGGCTCATCCAGAAGGAAGGATCGAGCGCAAGCGAAATGAAGTTGTCCAACCCGACGAACTTAGACTCTCCGGCGATGCGGTAGTCCTGGAAAGCCATGAACATGCCGCGCAGAAGGGGGTAGTAGCTCCAGAGGCCGATGAGAAGGAGCGCTGGGAACATTATAAGCCATGGCACCAGGTTGTTCTGGACCTGCCGTGTGGCCGCCTGGCCGGTGCGGCTCGCAACCAGCGAACGGACAATCATCACGAAGAAGAAAAGCATGAATGCGATGAGCACTATGAATATTATCCTGGCCGTCGGCCGATATTTGTTGAGCTCCTCCTCCGAACGTCCGAACATCAGTCCGGTGTTGGCGTCGTATTCGATCTGCTTGAGGGCGCCGGCATAGTCGAATTTCTCGCCGGTCTCCGCTATGATGAGGCCCAGGCAGCGCGTGCTTAACGCCATGTCCATGGTGACCCAGAACCCCATGTAGGGTTCGGTGTAGACTGCGATTTCGCCATTGTCTATCCTCTCGAAATTCCTGCGTATTGCCTCGGGCACGTCCTTGAGATAGTCGTCGAAG
The DNA here is from genome assembly GCA_964636325.1 of uncultured Victivallaceae bacterium. Lineage (GTDB taxonomy): Bacteria > Verrucomicrobiota > Lentisphaeria > Victivallales > GWF2-50-93 > CAZWRV01. Next base: position 48,930 of record CAZWRV010000002.1, read on the forward strand.
CCGAGACGCTTGAGGTCCTGCGGATTAACGAATCGGGAAAGGCCGGCGAGAACGTTCCTTCTGACTATGTCGTCTGCGACGGCCGGATCGGTGATGGAGGTTATGGTCTCCCAGACCTTGTCGCGTTCGGCCTTAGGGCGGATGCCCACGCCTTCGGTCATGTCCGCGTAGTGGATCTGGAGCTGGACTACCTGTTTCCCCTCGGTCTTGGACTTGGCCGGGAACGGGAACCAGCTCAGGAGGTCTGGATCGATGCCAGCCCCGGAGCCGATGCTGTTGAGATCCTGGACAAACCATGTCGTCATTGCGACTTCGCCGCGGGCGATGAGATCCCACGCGTTGGTGCCTCTCTGCCCGGTCTGCCCGCGCGCGACCCCCTTTATAATGTCAGACTCCTTGAAGTCAATCTTCCTTTCGCCGACCTTTACACTGCCGTTCTTAATGTCTTCCTCAGTTAGGTTCACAGGCTCCTTGGTCTCGGGATCGATCAGCCATTTCATCCAGCGCAGCCTGTTGAAGAGTCCGGCCGCGTCGACCCCGGCGGGCGATGCGAAGTTGGCCCTGTATGTGGGCTCCACCTTGGAAAGGTTCTCGCCCTCTGGGGTGGTGAAGGTAAGAGTGTCCGGCGGCAGGACATACTCCTTGCCCGTGGTCGGACTCTTGCGTATCTGGACGATCGGATCTCCGCCCGCGGACTGCATCCATGGAAGCCAGGTGAAGCCATATGGGACAAGCGCTATGCCACGCTGCCCTTCATTTATGACGGCGCCTGGAATATCCTTGGCCGGATCGGTCAGCTTCTGGCACCAGTATATCAGCTCGTCCCAGGTAGTCGGCGGATTGTTGACGTCCAGCCCCGCCGCGCGGATCATGTCCGTCCGGTATATGACTCCCATGTAATACTTCGCCACCTGCGGGATGCCATAGACCTTGCCGTTCCGCGTCGCGACCTGGCGCCAGAGCGGCGGAACCCTCTTCCAACCCTCCCATTTCGCCTCGGCGTCGCTGATCTGCCCGTCGCCATCGAGATCGTCGCCGATCCATTCGTTGAGAGGATAGAGGAAGCCCTGGCGGATGTCGTTGCCGATGATGTGGAACCATGACTCCATAATGTCCGGCGCGGTCCTGCCCGCTATAGCCATCATCATCGGCGCACGCCCGGCACCGCCGGGCAGAGACAAGCCGCCCCACTGCGTTATCTTGATCCCCTTGTCCTTGCGCATCAGCTCGATGAGCTGCTTTGTCGTGGGATCCGTAGGGAAGTTGGGATTGTAGAACCGGGTGACTTTGACTTCAATAGGCTTCCGGGCTTCGCCGCCGTCCGCCCGGACGGACTGGGCCGCAAGCACAAGCGAGAGCAAGACGCCGGCTACTGGAAAAAATAGGGCAGACTTATGCTGATTTCGCGTAGATGCAAAGCTCATATCGGCTCTTATTGGCGGCGGTTGAATCTTGCAATTTAGGCCGCAAAGGGCCTTTTGCAAGCATGCGTTTGCTGAAACTCGGACAACTTTGTCTCTATCTTTGTCGTCTTTTGGAGGGTTGAGCCGCTTGCCTCGTCGTAGTCCGACAAAGACGGGAGCTCAATCCGCCTAGGCGGAAACCGTCCTCCATTGAATTTCTGATCTACAAAACCCCGGGGCGCTTCGCGCTCGGGGACGGGCACTCCTTTGAAATTCGTTTTAAAACTGCAATGAAGCATTCAGGGGCTGTGGCGAGCGCCATGACGGCGAATATCGCCGCGCGCATCCTGCGGCTTTCAATGTCTATGCCCGAGACCCTCATGCCGTCCATGGACGAGTGCGGCCAACCCTCCCGGGTTGAAAATATGCCGGAACTGGCTTTCACTCATTGGGTGAAAGCCTCTAGGTTTTTCCCTGCGGGAAAAAGGCGCCCTTACGGCGCGCAGGTAACTTGCGCGCGCCGCGCGCAAAGGGCAAACTCTGCATACGAGTAATGCTGTGTTATGTTGCTTGCGCGCGGCGCGCGCAAACTACTTTTGGAAAAAACGTTTTCCAAGTCGCGCCGTAAGGGACTAAATATGTAAATGCCTTATTATGAGAGTGTTAACTTATAAAGGATATTTTCTACTGCGGCAATTAGGGTCAAGGGTTGTCCCGACATCTTTCTTCAGCGAGCCCGCCTTCTTGTCCAACCGGGGGCAGTTCCATGTTCTGGTAGAGCGCCCAGTCGTTGGCGCATGGATCCCACGGCGGATGCGGCTTGGTGAAGCTGGATCAATTGAGAAATGAATTCCTTCAAAACCGTTTTTTACATACGTTGAATTCCGGGCTGCTTCAGGATATTTTGCAAACAAATGTGAAATAGCGGTGGTTCTTCCGTTTAAACGTGTTTAGCCTGTTTGACATAATCCTCATCGTTGCTGTTTCCGGGCAATGCCTGCTGATGGCATACTTGAGCAATCCGTTCGCGAAAAGCCTGATGCTGGTCATCCCCGTGCCGGTAACCTTAGGCATCCTGTCGGTAGGGCGGCCGATCGACATCACCAACGTCGCCGGACTGCTGCTCTCCATGGGCTTCACCATGGCGGTGCTGGGGCTCTACCGCAGCCTTCGCGCACCAATCCTCCTAGCCATAGTAGTGTCCGTTCTGGCTTACGGCGGTGGATCGGCGTGGCTGGCCCGGTGTTTGCCGCGGACCGAAACAGTATTCTGGCTGGGTTCGGCGGCTGTCGCGGCGGTAGCCGTGGGACTGGTGCTGGCCATGCCGGCGAAGGATGAGGCACCATACAGGAGTCCGCTGCCGGTCTGGATGAAGACTATCATTATCCTCATGGTCGTCACCGCCCTGGTGCTGGCTAAAAAGGAACTGCAAGGATTCATGACCACCTTCCCTATGCTCGGCGTGGTGGCCTCCTACGAGACGCGGAAAAGCCTTTATACCACCAGCCGGCAGATACCCATCTCCTGCCTATCCTTCGTCTTCATGTTCTCCCTCTGCCGCCTGCTGCAGAACCATCTCGGCCTGCACCTGGCTCTGGTTCCTGGTGTGGCTCTCTACCTCGGACTGGTCCTGTGGTTCAACCGCCGACACTTGAGCACCGGCTGAAAGTGGCACCACACCTGAGCGTTTTGGCGCAAACATTTTTTATTCAAACTTTTGTTTTTGGAGCTGATGCCCCTGTAGTTTGGGTTGCGGGCAAAGCCCGCCTTAGATTCCTATTTCCCCTGAGGAGGCGGCTCGAGATCCTTCATCGCCTTGGCGCAGCGTTCATCGAGGCCGCCCTTGATGTCGCCCGGCTTGTCTGTGGACCAGTCCGCGACGCGGATCCTTTGCCGCTGTTGCCGTGGTCGACGATGCGGGTCGCCCCGTCCTCAGCTAGAACGACCGGCTTGTCCCAGTATGCGCGGAAGCCGCTTATGCCCGCCATCTCGGGCCGCTCGAAGACCATCGGGTTCTGCGGTGCCGCCGGAGCAGCCGGGGCCCGCTCCTGGGCGTTAAGCCCCCAGGCGGCCGAAACCATTGCGCCAAGAAGCCCGAGCTTGAGAAAGCAAGCCAAACAGGACAAGCGCATTTTGATCATGGATTGGCTGTTCGCATTCATATTTCTCCTGTTCTTCATGCGGCTTTATTTTCTGAATCCGAAGACCGGCGGAGCCCACTGCGTATACCACATTCTAACTCCGTCGGGGCTGAAGATGGTAAGCGCCGCCACGGCGCTTTCACCCATCGGCGCCATAGGCTTGCACGCCTAAGGTGTGCGACCAAGGCCCTGCCGCGGCAACCATTTCGGCATGCCCGGCCACATTCTACAGCACCTTGGGGAATACGGCCTTCCTTCCCTTTGCCGCCGCCGCGTTTCCGAGCGCCTCGAAGTTGACGAATATCCCCCATCCTCGTCCGCCGCACGTGTCGAACGCTATGACAAGTTCATGGGAGCCCTTGCCCAGCTTCATCTTAGCCTTTGAACGACCTGGCATGGAAGGATTTACGACTTTAGGATCGCAGAACAGCTCCCTGCCGTCCACGAATATTTTCGCACCGCCGTCATGGCCGAGATGCAGGAGCCATTCGCCGTCCTGGGGAACGCCGATGCGGTTAGCAAAGAAAACGATTCCGTCATTGTCCCCTACGAGCGGATGGATGCTCACAAAGCCGTCGCCTCCGCCGCGGATCGGCTTCCAGCCGAGTTTTGCCGAAAGTTTGACGGGTTTTGCGGCTACGACTCCGCCGGCAGGCTTCCCCTGAAGCTCCGAGATTTTCCAGTCGAGGCAGGGTGCGGAGACGTTCTTCCCGGAGAGGTCTGAAGGGATGACGTCAGGAAGCACAGGTCCGGCATTGAAGTATTGTCTCGGCGGAGTCTTGAACTTCATCTCGATCATTCCGACTTCGGCGATCTTGTCCGGGCAGCTCTCCGGCAGGCCCTTTATGAGCAGGCGGTTGTCGGTCTGTTCGAATTCGAGCGGTTTGCCGCCGGGATAAACGCGGGCGGAAAGAAGCTTTCCGCTTACGGCCGCGATCGCAAGCTCCTTGCCGGGCCAGCGCGAGCACCAGTAATACATCGTGTTCCCCTTGCGCGTCCAGTTGCCCATGGCTGAAACCAAATTGTTGGCCGGATCGACCTTGCCATACATGACTCCGCCGTAGGTATCGAGCCAGCGGCCGACCTTCGTGAGCCGCTCGACAGCCTCCTTTGGGACTGAACCGTCGGGATGCGGACCGATGTTGAGCAGGAGGTTGCCGGTTCCCGCGGTGCAGGTCCGGAGCATGTCTATGACCTTGCGGACCGAATGCCAGTCCTCGGGCGGTGTCTTCTGCCAGCCCCAGGAGCCGTTGAACGTCATGCAGGCCTCCCAGGCGCGTCCGCCTTCGGCGGCCTTGATGTGCTCCTCCGGAGTTCCGAAGTCCTCGGGTAGCTGCGATCGGTCGTTGATTATGATATGCGGCTGTAGTTTTCTGACCATGGCGTTGAGCCGGAAGCTGTCCCAGGCCTGCGGCGTCGGCAGCGGCCAGGATACGTCGTACCAGAGGATGTCTATTTTACCGTAGTTCGTCATAAGCTCCCGGACGCATTCGCGGATGTAAGATGTGAAGCGCAGACGCGCGGCCTCGTCCTTGCCGCAGATTATTCCGTCGGGATGGTGCCAGTCCATGAGCGAATGGTAGAAGCCTATCTTCAATCCTTCGGCGCGGGCGGCCTCGACATATTCCCGGACCAGGTCGCGGCGGGGGCCGCGCCTGACCGAATTGTAGTCGGTCTGCTTCGTGTCGAAGAGGCAGAAGCCTTCGTGGTGCTTGGTGGTGAGGACCATGTATTTCATTCCTGCGGACTTCGCAAGCCGGGCCCATTCGCGTGCGAAACCGGGCTTCACCTTCCATGTGTCGGCGAGCTTCTCGTATTCCTTGAGCGGAATGCGTTCGAGGTTCATGACCCACTCGTTGCGTCCGACCTGCGAATAGAGCCCCCAGTGTATGAACATCCCGAAGCGCGCCTCGCGGAACCATTTCATCCTGCGGTCCTGCGATTGTTCGACTGAAGCCAGATACCTGCTTTCGAATTCCCGATTGTCTTCCATAAGTCTCCTTATTGTTATTAATGCCGGACAATCATGCCCGGCCACTTTATACTCATTTAGCGTGAAATTTGACATTTTGACGAGCGGGATTTGGGATTGGATTTTATTGTTCCGACCGAGGGGCGACATGAATGTCGTCCGAGGAAGGAACGGAAAAATACGGCCCAAAGATGCTCGTCCGCCTTGACGGATTGCGGCCTTTCGGAATCTCCGCAATCAAAATGCTCAATTTTCAGCCTAAAGGAGTATAACAGCTCCAGCATTCCCGTCAGCTTCACTGCTTCGTTGCTGTGGCGACCGACTCCCTTGAGACAAGCTTCGGCTCGATCCTGCATATGGTTGAAAGATCGCTTTTTTCATCCTGCAGGATATGAAGCGCCAGGCGTGCCATCGCCCGGGGCTGAAGGTCCACGCTGGACAGCGCCGGCATCATCGCCTCCGCCCAGGGGGTGTTGCCGATGCTCACGACACTTAGGTCCCGCGGAATCGACAGTCCGCAGGCTGCGGCCACCGCGTAGATGTCGCGCGCCTTGAAGTCCTGCTGGCAGACGAAGGCGCTAGGGAAAAAGCCCAGATGTTTCAGGAAAGCCTCTATCTGCCGCTGCAATTCCCCGCCGCCGCCGTACGTGCCCATGCAGAGATTGTCCGTCGGAAGATTGGCCCGGCGCATAGCCTCCTGGTAGCCTGCAAATCCCGGATTTTCAGGATATGGGAGGAAAAAGCCGGGAGCGGGTGCCGGATCGCTGCCAAATCCGAGAAATGCCAGCTTCCTGTGGCCGAATCCAATAAGATGCTCGGCGGCTAGGAAGCCTGCCTGATGGATGTCAGGCAGCACCATGGGAAACTTCGACCGCTGGTATTCCGAATTGATGTCGATGATGACCATCGGACATCCGAGGGCGTTCACACAGGCTTCGACCGCCGGAAGGCAGTTCCTCTGGCAGATGATGGCCGGATCCTCAGTATGCGCCCGAAGCCACGAGGAAAATTCTATGTCGACCTTGGAAACGTCCGGCTGGTAGCAGTTGAGCCTATGCCCCTGATCCTGAAGCGACGCCCCAAGCTCGGCGTAAACTTCGCTCCAGACGTGCTCGCATATGCTTCCGACGAATACAAAGTTGCGGATCGCCTTCTGTGGAACAGGCGCGGCCCCTATGAAAGTCCCTCGGCCGCGATGGCGCGTCACAAGCCCTTCGCCTTCAAGGATGCCGACCGCCTTGCGCAAGGTCAGACGGTTCACCGAGAACGCTCTTGCAAGATCATGTTCGGAAGGAAGCATGCCTGCCACGGCGAATTCGCCCGACGAAATGCGTCTGCGCAGATTTTCGGCTATTTCCTTGTAGCGGTGCTGGGTTTTGTTTTTTATCATCGCAGTGTCGAAGGCCATGAGTCAAAACATAAAACTTAAATAAACATATACATTGTATATATATAACTATGAAAAGTCAAGACCTCTATAATTTTTTCATAATAATTTTTACATCCTATATTGACAAACCCAGGAAAATTTCATATAATTAACCTGTGAATGCACAATTCTGCATTCACATTAATCCGTGCATGGAGAATCCAATGAGTATTGAGGCTGCCGAACATAGTTCTAAAGCTGATCTGGCCAGAGATAAGATACTTGCGCTTGTGCATTCGCGTGGAGCGGGTATTAAACTCCCGACTTTAAAGGAAATGTGCGAACAATTCAAAATGTCCCGCACCCCGGTTGAACAGGCAATGCAGTCCCTTGAAAGGCAAGGGCTCATCTACAGGAAATGGGGCAGCGGCATATTCGTAGCGGAAAAAATCGGGCAGAAGAACATCGGCGTGGTCTTCGGCGGCGACATATTCGAAGAAGGATTCTCGCCGTTCTGGAGACTGCTCCTTCAGGCGGTCAGCAGGCAGGCTGTGGCGTATGACTTCCATCTTTTTTCGTATCTCGACATAACTGAGAGCCACGGCGGTCTCGGCAGCCATCTGCAGCTGATGGAGGACATAAGTTCGGGACGCCTGCACGGGCTTCTTCTGCTTCTGCCCCACCACGCTTATGACGAGGCGGAACAGTTGCGGACTGCCGGCCTTCCGCTCGTTGTTTTCGGAGGCGACAGGAGGTCATGGACGGTAACGCTCTCCAGCGAATCGGTGATCTGCCAGGCCGCCGCCGAACTGGCCGGCCTCGGCTGCCGCAGGTTCGCTTTCCTCGGGAACAATTCAAGCGATGTCCTTGCTCTGGCCGACGGACTGCGGAAGGCGGGAATTTCCTCCCCTGAAGTCGTAGACTGCACATACGAGACTTGGGCGCCGCAGATCCCGGACATCGGTTCCCGTGAAAACGCCGCATACCTCATCGCACAGAAGATGTTGAAATATTCCGGGAGCGGAATGATGCCTGACGGCATGCTCAGCCTGGACGACACCATGACCCGCGGATATATAAACGCCCTGCGCGAGGCGGGCAGATGGCCCGATGCCCGTATGAAAATCGCTTCAACCGCCCACAAGGGATCTCCCGTCCTTGAAGCGTATTCGAAGGATATTGTCACATTTGAAATAGACCCGGGGCAGTGCGTCGGCGCCGCCCTGGAAATGCTCGAAACATTGATGGCGGGGCGAATCCCGGCTGAAAACCCGGTCTTCGTAAAGCCTGTCCTGGTGGAGAATGGAAGACGTTGACGCGGCCGGGCATGCCCTCTGCGTTTGTCATACATACGGTATTATTGTCCGGCGTTAATAAAAAAACAGGCTGAAAAATGAGAAGCAAAACCTTAACCATCATCGAGCTTCCTGCAACGAAGAAGAGAGCAAAAGCGGCCGCCTTCACCCTTATCGAACTTTTGGTCGTCATCGCGATCATCGCAATCCTGGCTTCATTGCTACTTCCCGCTTTGAGCACGGCCAGGGAGACCGCCCGCAGGATATCCTGTTTGAACAACCAGAAGCAGATATATCCGGCGGCCGCAGCCTTCGCAGGCGAACATGACAGCTTCCTCCCCCCCTCGCCTGCCGACGGCGAAACTACCGCGACATATTACTGGCAGCCCGGAGTCGCCTGGGGAGGCGGCGCATCCTCCATCACCTCCATCCCGGCCGGCACAGCATACACCTGGCACAGGGACTTCTGGCAGGACTATCTGCGGATACCTATGGACAGCAATGGATTTCTGACTTCTGGAGGCAACATATTCTACTGTCCAAGCGGCAAGCGCAACCCTGCCGAGAACCGCGGCTGGTTTTATAGCGCAGCATGGACGGAGATAGACTACACTCTGAACGGATGCTCCGTCACCAGAAGCGAGCAGCATCCCACCGAATATACTCTGTTCCGCATCGAGAAGTTCTGGGTTGATCCGCGCGACGGCTTCGGACCTCCTCTTTTTTCGCAGGAGAAAAGCAACCGCGACGGAACCCGCGCACCGCATTCTAAATCAGGCACCTGCCTGGATCAGGCAGGGTTGAACGCCATCAGGACCGACGGTTCCGGCCAATGGTTCCCCAAGACTGAGTGCTACTACTTCAACTGGCATGTCTCGTACCCGACTCAGCTGGACATGCATCCCGTCGGACTCCGCGCCGTATGGTACCCCTACTGGGACAATTCCATAAGCGCCTATTCATGGCGCGCAATGCGATGCACGGTACCGCGCGCCATTTACAATTCATACGCTCAGGAGCCGGCAAGGGGTGTCGTCAGCGCCAACATAGCACAATAATCCGCAAGATGCATGAACCTTCCATCATCCTAATGGCCGCAGCTGAAAATATGTTTTGTAAATTAAAACACTAATGATAAGGCAGTTACATATTTGGAGACTTTCACTCAATTAGTGAAGGCCATTTCCCGCATATTTCAAACCCGAGGGCTTGGCCGCGTTCGCCATATCTACTGCGGCAGTTAGGTTCATTGCGCGTAAATATTCAGTGAACTACGCCCTTTCACTGAATATTTACCATTGAGTTGTACCGGAAAAAGGTTTGCACATGAGAAAAAACTTGCCATTCACCCTCATAGAGCTCTTGGTTGTCATCGCCATCATCGCGATACTCATGTCCCTGCTCCTGCCGTCCTTGCGGAACGCGAAGGCGCAGGTGAAGCTCACGCAGTGCCTCAGCAATCTGCGCCAGCTCGGAGCAGGCATGCACATGTACGCCACCGACTGGAACGGACAGCTTCCGGGAGTCTATACGCGCTATGCCGGTGCCAACGGCGGCGTAAGGGAACCGCCATCCTGGCGCTTCAACGTCCTGACATATCAGGCGAGCAACAAGGCATTTATGTGCCCTTCCAATCCCGCAAGTAAAAACTTCGGATCGATCGCCATAGAAGGGGCCGACAACATCCCCTGCTCATATGTCGCCAACGCGAATGTACTCTGCGTGGCCGCCCCCGATCTGCCGCTTCCCATGCGCATTGACCGCTGCAAGACACCGTCCTCGCTCATCGTCGTCTGCGAGGGCGGCTGGGATGCCGACCCCAAGGAGCTCACAAGTGCGGGCAACCTGACCCCTCCTGGCACTTACGCCGCCGTCGAACGCTGGCACTACGTCCACCGCTTCGCCTCCGCATGCTATCTCTTCGTGGACAGCCATTCCGCCAGCATGAAGCCGGTCGACACACAGGCGCCGAAAAACTTATGGTCCGACGGAAACCCCGCCGGCACTCCCGGTTACCTGCTGGATGTCCAGAGATGGTACAGCCAGTACCAATATGGCTGGTGAAGACCATGGCCAGCCATGCCACTGTTGTTACCGTGGCCGGGCATTATTGCCCGGCATTAATAAAGGGAAAATACCATGCTACACCGCCCTCTTTTCACAGCGGCCTGCGCCATGCTAGCCGCCCTCAGCCTTCCAGCCCAGGACAACCTCACGTTCGACAACCCTCAATGCGCAGGCATGAGCGGCTTCCGGGCGCACTGGGACAAGCCGATTTCCGTCGCGGAAAACGGCGAACGCATCCAGAGGGATTCAGAAATCAAAGACCGCGGCCAGACCGCAGTATGGGGCGGCGAAAAACCCGGCCCCCTCGCCTTCGACGCCGTCCACCGCAGCCTGCTCGTACGTTTCCCCGGCGCCGCCGAAAAGATCGCCGAGGCCCTTAGTTCCGGGAAAACAGTCGAAAAAATCGAACTCGTCCTGCCTTACCTCGACGAGGAGCTCTGGCCTACCGGCTCCGGCGGCGCCGACTACCCCTGCTCCGACGGCTACCGCTACCGCATGAACTGGGACTGCGACAAGCTTTACCGCGCGCAGCGCCCGAACTGGCACGCAATCGCATTTCTACTCCGGAAACCTTGGTTGGCCGACGCGGCCAACGGCCCGACTTACAACGCCTCCGTCAACGGTGCAGTCTACTGGAAGCGCTTCGGCGCTTCCGACACCTCAGAAGACCGTTTCCCAAAACAGTTCGGTCCGACGGAAGTCTCTTCCTACAAGCCCGACGGCAAGATGGACGTCACCGCCGTCCTGGCAGATCCCTCATTCGGAAAGACGATCGCCGAACGCCTGCGCACTTTGACCGACTGCGGCTTCATTCTCAGCAAGGAGGAAGTCTACGACGCCCGATACTTCCAGGGCGCATACGAATGGGCCATCAGCACCGGGCCGCGCGCAATCCTTATCAAACAACCAAAACTGGTCGTGACCCTCAAGCCCGGCAACGCCGAGAAGATCGAGCTTCCTGCAGCTCCGGATTTTGCGAAGATCGCAGCGGAAAACAAAGACAAGCCGATCGGAACGCCGACAGCATTTGTCCCCACCGCCGCGGAAATCGTCAAGCTAAACGAAAAGTTCATGGCCAGGCCGGAATGGATGCCTGGCTGGCAGTATGAGCACGTGAAGCAGCTCATGGGCCTCGAAAGCGGCGGCAAGATCCAGCCTTTCTACTACAGGGTCATGCCTCCGCACGTCATCAACCGCGCAAAAGAGGTCGAGGAGCGCGAGGCGAAAAAGGAAGGGCGGACATCCGACGTCGACTACGCCACATATCTTGCCTGGCTCGACTGGATGAACGGCCAGCCGCCCCGCTGGTGGAACGGCCACCTCACCGCCGCCGACAGCGTCACCCAATGGTACAACTACCGCGAATCCATACCAGCCCCGATCCAGGAATCCATCCTCCGCTGCTGGAACGCCTGGCTCATGCCCGACCGCGAGACCGAACTGGACGGGAAGCTCCGCCGCCAGTGCGACAACTTCTCAGGCAAGCTCGTGCACCCCATGGTCGACGATCCCCGCGTCGGCCGTTTCGCCGACGGCAAGCAGGCCGAATGGAACCAGGGCGACACATACTACAAGAAGACCGGCGACTGGCGCGGAAACAAGAGCTACTACCGCTCCGGATTCACCCGCGAGATGAGCACCGCGAACTTCAACTCCAGCGCCTCCGCCGGAGCCCTCCTCTGCGGACAGATCGTCGGCGCAAAGAACGCCATGGCCGATGGCCGCGCAGGGCTCATGCAGTTCCCCTTCTGGATGTGGACGCACAGCGCAGGCGTCGGACAGGAATACATCGACCACTACTACTGGGCCATCGCCACGGCAAGCAACAAGAACTTCGTTGACTACTGCAACGGGCCCGAGGACAAGATGGCCGGATGGAGCATCATCGAGAAGACCGTCAACGACCTTGCTGGCGCATACCACCCGAACCTCAAAAAGCTCCTCGGTCCGGCGAGCCGCACATACTACGAACACGTCCTCGGTGTCCAGGACGGCCTCTACGACATACTCCATGTGATGTCTCCTAATGGCGCGTTGAACGACATGGATTCCGGGTGCCTGCCTGCGCTCTCCATGAATCCCGACAAACCCATCTCCGCCTGGGGCCACGACTATCCGCCCGCCACTGTCGCACTTCAGTCCCTAACCGGCCCTTGGTCCGCGCCATGGTTCGCCGAAATGGTCGACGAAAAGCCGCTGCCATGGTCGCTCCTGGTAGAGAAGAAAGTGGTCTCCGAGGGCGACTGGGCCAGCGCCTATTTCGGCGAGAACTACGGCCTGGCCAGCATACGCCTCACACCTCAGCGCATACACGTCCTCGGCCATTGGCGCCGCAAGGCCGAACTCCCTTCAAGCATGCGCGACATCGGAACCCTCGACATGCGCATCGGATTCAACAGCACCACCGTCGGAAACGACCTCGAAGGAACGATCAGCTCTCAGGGCGTATACCGATGCTACCAGGCTGGAAACAAACTGATCATGCTCGCCAAGCCCCAGCCGAATGTCATCGCCCAGCAGGCCGCCGAACACCAGTTCGGACAGAAGAAGCTCCCCGCGCAGGACATCAAAAGCGTCCAGTGCAGCGCCGCCCTCTTCAACTACGAACAGCCAAAGGCATCGTGGGAAATCTTCGTCGACGACACCAAGATCGAGGCGATCCCCGCCACCGCGAAGTTCGGACAGGTCATTACGATACACGACGGAGTCAGTTATGTAGCGATACGTCCGCTTCCCACGGACGACCTCGGCCGTGATGCCGAAATCTCGCTCGTGGCAGGCGAACCCCAGACGCAGGCATACCACGAACAGACCAACATCCGGCCCGCTCTACTCGTAAATGCAAACTTCTACAGGAAGGATGCGGCCATGCCCAAGGACGCACTCGACAAGCTCAAGGACGCCTCCTCAGGATTCGTCGTCGAGTTCGGCGACGAAAAAGAATACGGCGGATTCGAAAAGTTCCGTAAGCAGATGGCGGCCGCAAAGCTCGCCGGCGGCAAGGGCACCGTCTCCTACGAGAGCGGCAAGGACAAGATGGAGGCCTCATGGGACAGCTTCACCGTCAACGGCAAGGATCCTTACGCATATGCAAAGGAACAGAAGCTCTGGCAGGACAGCACCCTCACACAGATGGGCCGGGCGCACCTGGAAAAAAACGGAGCGGTCATAGAACGCGGCAAGCCTCATCCCGAATTGAACATGTTCCTCCAGACGTTCCCGAAGCAGAAGATATATGTCGCGATGAACCTCCTGCCCAACTACCTGCAATACAGCTTCAGCGAACCGGGCGGCGTGAAAATTGCCGCCGACGGCTCGCTTTCAATGGGCCGATGGGCAATCAAGGACTCCAAGGAGATAGACATCCTTCATCATCCCTTCGGAGGAGACTATGCCCCCAAGGAGAAAGACCCTTCTCCGGCGTCGCTGCTCCTCATCACCGGCGCGAAGGGCAAGCCTGCAGTGAAGCTCAACGGCAAGGATATTTCAGGCGAAATCAGGCAATGGAAGCAGGACGGCGCCGACGGCTGGATAGTGCCGCTCGCAGGCAACCTTCCCAAGGACGAGGAAATCTCGGCGCGACTCAAGGCCGCCGCACAATAACCGCCGCGGTTACCGTGGCCGGGCATGCCGCTGTTGTTACCGTGGCCGGGCATTATTGCCCGGCATAAAAGGAACTTTATGCAAAACAAGCGCATGTTCGCCCACGACTATAAGCGTCCAGGTTTCTACATGATCACGCTTGTGACGGCCGGGCGGCGGGCGCTCTTCGGTGAATGCTTTGACAACCGCGTGCACCTTTCCCCAGCAGACGAAGCTGTGATGCGGCGTTGGCATGAGATATCCGGGTACCGGCCCGAAGTCGAAACCAATACGCTGGTGGTGATGCCCGAACATCTGCACGGCATTTTATATGTCAAGGAGCCTTTGCCGAAACCAGTTGGTCTGACAATTCGCGGCTATAAGAGCGGCGTGACTTCTGAACTCCGCAAGCTCATGGACGATCCCGCTCTAGACGTCTGGGATGAAGGTTACAACGACCGTATCGTCATGTGCTCAAAAACCCTGCAGGCTGAGCGCCGCTACATAGGCGACAATCTGCGGCGTTATTGCCTGCGGAAGGCCCATCCCGACCTTTTCGTCAGGATTAACCGCCTCGACAGTCCGCGTCTTCCCGAGGGTGTGGCCTGGACGGGTTTCGGCAACCTGTTCCTCATCGACAGACCGGAACTCATGCCGGTGCAGGTTTCGCGGAGTGTGACATCCAACGCGCTGGCCGTGCTCAAAGGCGAGGTGACGGAACAGACTATCGCTGGCACGGTGATGGTCTCACCTTTCCTCTCTCCGGGCGAAAAGGAAATCGCCAGCCTGGTGATGGAGCAGGAACATGGCTCGCTGATCCTCTTGAAACCGGATGGTTTTCCTCCATTGTATAAGCCTTCGGGCGCTTACTTTGATATGTGTGCCAAAGGGCGGCTGCTGGTGCTCTCGCCCTTTGAATATGCCGGACGCAGGCAACCGCTCAACCGCGAGCGCTGCCTGCAGCTGAACGAATGGGTGAAAAATATATGCGGCAATAATGCCGCACCACAGTAACCGCCGCGGTTACCGTGGCCGGCCATGCCGAAATTGTTACTGTGGCCGGGCATTATTGCGCGGCATTAATAAAGGAGTAATACATGTACAACCGCCTCTCTCTTCTGGCCGCCGCACTCCTGCTCTGCTGCGGCGCCTCCGCCGAATCCATAACCTTGACAATCAAAGACTTGACAGGCCGAGGCTTCCCGCCCGATCTGGTGAACTACTCCATCGCCGCGCCGGCCGACAACGGCAAGAATCTCCGTGTTCTCGACTCCGAAGGCAAGTCCCTTCCGCTTCAGGTGACGCCCGCCGGAAACGGACAGGCCACGCTCTCGTTCATAGCTTCTGTCGCACCCAACGGCACTTCCACATATACCGTCCGGGACGACGGACAAGGCGAGTCTGCGAAATCCGCAGTATCCGCGAACAAGGACAGCGACGCCATGGTTCTCGCCAACCAACTCCTCGCCGTCAAGGTGCCAGCGCCACAAGAGAAATCCTTCGACAAGACGGTCGCGGCGGACACACTTCCCCCACCGATCATCGCCTTCCGCGGCCCGGATGGGACATGGAAGGGCGAAGGCAAACTCCTGCTTAAGCGGCCGGTCAAGAAATTCACCGTCGCGCAGGCCGCCGGCGGTCCTGTGTTCAACGAAATCAGCTACCGCCTCGACTACGCGGAAGGCGGCTGGTACGAGGCAAAGATCCGCGTCACAGACAGCGCCCCCTTCGCGCAGGTCAGTGAATCTTACGACATGGGCATCGACACCAACAGGGAATTCTGGCAGCTCGACCTTTCCAAAGGCTGGAAGCCGGACGCCGCCGAGCACATGAGCGTAGCAGGACAGGGCAACAGGCCCGTGCAGTTTCCTAGCCTGGCCGATGAAGAGAAGGTTGTCGCCTCCGGACCCAGCGTCGGTGCGAATTTCGCAGGCGGCGGAGAAGGCCCTGTCCGCTGCATCCACCACGACTCATGCTGGGGCGAGAAGTTCGTCTCATACTACGGCATCCATTCGGCTGAGGCACGCAAGGCGAATCCCGCAAGTTACCCGGTTGCGATTGTCGCCCCCCTCCACAAGGGCGACTGGCGCCGCTCTTCAAGCCTGCCGATCTTCGTGAAAGGCGGCGAAGTCCGAGTCTTTTTCCCGATGGCGACCTGGCCGACCTCCTGGAAGGACGAACCCCGCTCGGACGTCTCCCCTTTCTCATGCCACGAGCATGATCCCTCCCTTCCAACGACTTACGGCAGACGCAACTGGGCCCTGGTGCTTGCACAACCGGCGCTGAAGATCACAGGCTACAACGACAAGTCCACGGCGGAGGGAGCCGGATATTCGATCCGAGTCGGCTACGGCGAGGTGGGCCTCGACCGCTACAAGGATTTCATCCTGAACTGGACGGACGGCAAGGTTCAATATCCGCGCGTCTTCATCACCACTGACGAAGTGAAGAAGTACCGCGAAGCGGTCAAGGCGGATCCCGCTTTCCCTCTGCTTTCCATGATCAACGGCTACTACTGGTTCACCGGAGATCCCGAGACCGCCAAGAAGGAGCTGCCGGAAGTGCACAAGCGCCTCGACGACAACATAAAATACATCATGACTTCACTTTCAATCCACCACCACCACACACTGGACGCATACGGCACGCCGGTCGGCCATACCGAGTCTGTCCTCTCCTGGCCGGATCTGCCTTCGGCGGACCGCGAGGCGATCCGCGCGAAGCTCGCGCTGCTCTGCTACCTGCTCGTCGAGCCCGACGTCACAAGCGCGGGCGACGGCTCGCACCATGGAAATCCGAACATGGGCGTCTCCCGCCTCCAAGACCGAGCGAACCTCGCAGCTTTAGTACCCGACCACCCGATGCACAAGACCTGGAGCGAATACATGGCCATGTTCATGGCCTACAAGCAGGGCACATTCATGGCGCCCGAGGGCGGCTGGTTCGAATACGGCGCAAGCTACCATATGCACGGCTACGGCAAGATCCTCCGCGGCATGATGGGCACTCAGGCGGACAAGGTTTCCACGGCCGACAGGATCTGGTCATACAACCGGACGGACTTCGACTACTATATGAACCTTCTTTCCCCGTTCGATCCGCGCTACGGCGCCCGCACAATTCCCGGCTCGGCGAATTCGGCCGTCGGCAATCCGCCGCACTTCCTGCAGGCGATGGGCTCGGTCGCCGACAAGGATCCCGAGTTCGCGGCAAACCTGCGATGGGCCTGGGAGAACGGAGGCCGCATGGTCGCCACAGGCGCCGACGCCATAACAATTCCTGCGATGGCACGGCCGGAGATACCGGCCAAGGAGCCGAAGCTCACAAGCCGCATATATCCCGGCTACGGCGTGATCTTCCGCGCGCACCAGGGCCCCGACGAAACATGCCTCTACCTGCGCAGCGGCTACCTCTGGAGCCACTGGAACCAGGACCAGGGCAACATGATGCTCTACTCGAAAGGCGCAGTCCTGCTCCCGTCCCAGCCATACCAGTACGGCGGCCCCAAGGACAACTCCTTCCCCGACAAGAACTTCATCCGCTTCGGCGATCCCACGAACGACTTCCCGCACGACTGGGGCGACAGCAACATCATCGATGCGAATTTCGCAGGAAGCGCCGACTACGCCTGGGCCTCCAGCGGCTACCCCGACTGGTTCATCAACCCGGCCGGCGCCCCAGGATGGGAAAAGGCGAACGTGCGCAAGCTCGTCGGAGGCATGGACCAGAAGGAGGGAGCCTTCTGGTGGGACAGGCAAGTCATATTTCTCAAAGGCGCCACAGCCAAGGCACCTAACTATTTCGTCATCCGCGACAGCTTCAACGGCGACGGGAAACTTGCCAGCTGGTTCAACCTCAGCCTCCTCGGCCGGAAGGGCAACCTGAAAATTGAAGGTGCGAAGGTCGCAGTCGACACCGAATGGCCGACCAAGCTCGACATGATCTTCACGGGCCGCGACAAGTTTGCGTTCGAAATGCAGGACGACAATCTGCCCGTCCAGTTCGGCCCATACAACAGGCTGACGGAACAGGCGAAAATCTCCAGGGACTGGCTCGACAAGGAAGGCAGGCCGGCGGTCGCAGACGGAAAAGGCGGCTGCAACGTCAATGCCGAACAGCACGTGACGCTCCGTCTTCAGAGCGCTCCCGGGCAGGAGGTCGCATGGGTGCTCTATCCGCGCGGCGAAGGGGAGAACTCCCCCACCGTCTCACAGCTCGATCCCGGAGTGACTAAAATCGTCACCGCAGAGGGCACCGACTACGTCTTCCTTTCCACAAAGCCCATGGAATACAAGGGCGAAGACGTCGAATTCTCCGGACTGGCAGGTGCGGTGCGCGTCGCCAAGGACGGGAAGGCCACGTTCGTTCTTTCCGCAGGTCCCGGAAAAGTCGGATACAAGGGTTCGTTCATCGAAAGCCCCGTCCCCTTCGAGAAGACCGTCGCCGCCGGAACCAGGCTCGAGCCTGTAGCCGTCCCGACCTGGAGCGTCTCCGCTCCGTCCGCAATGGCCGGCGGACAGAAACTTTCCGAAGGCGTGACAAAGGCGAGTGCGGATGGAGTCACTCAATACGCCGTCGATGCTCCGTCAGCACTCTCAGCGGCCGACGGTGATGTGAAACTCCATGCGCGCAAGGCGTTCGTTGAGATTTCCAAGGACAAGGTCCGCTTCGTAGTCCCGGAACGCGCATACGCCCAGCTCTCCGCAGGAAACATCGGCGTGCGCGGCGTCGGCCCCTTCGACCTGACGTTCACACCGGACGGAATTTCCGGAAAAGTCGACGGGGCAATCCGCACAATCGTCACGACCTGGCCTCATAAGATCATACGCCCCAGCTACTGGATGGACGGTGTGCGCTGGTATGCAGGCTTCGCCGACGAACATTCCCTCTACAAGGGCACGAAGACACCCCAGTTCGCAGTCGCGATGGGCGTATCTGCCGGAGCGCACGAGGTTAAGATAACCGAGTGGGAATGGCCGCCGATGCCGCAGCCTCCTCCGCGTACAAGCCTTTCTCTTAAGTAGCTGTGGCCAGCCATGCCATCGTTGTTACTGTGGCCGGGCATTATTGCCCGGCATTAATAAAGGAGTAATACATGTATAACCGCCTCTCTCTACTAGCCGCCGCACTTCTGCTCACTCCGGAGCTTCTTGCCGCAGAACCGCTTGTGATCGCAGAACCCGAATGCGCGGGAATTTCCGGACTCCGTCCGTTCTGGGACAGGCCGGTGGTCCTCCGCGAGGACGGCGCCACGATGGAGCTCAACCGGGGCGACCTCCTCAAGGGGACGGCCGCCATCTGGGCCAAGGATCTCGACTGGCACAACGGATATTGCCAATATATGGAAGTCGTCGATCCTAACTACAAGGTCAAGCCCTGGGACCAGTCGCCCGGCGCAATCGCATTCGACGCCGTTCACAGATCGCTTCTGGTGCGCTTTCCCGGCTGCGCCCAGAAGATTGCGGATGAAATCGCCAAGGGCCGTTCAGTCGTGAAGCTCGAACTTCTCCTTCCATTCCGCACCGCGGAGCTGATGTCCATCGGCTATGAGGCCCCGTCCTCCTTTGTCGGCGACATGTGGGACAAGCAGGTGCCGCACTGGCACGCCCAGGCATGGCGGCTGCGCCGCCCCTGGAAGGCGGACAACGCTATGGGACCTACCTACAACGACTCCTGCAAAGGCAAGGTCAGCTGGGCCAAATACGGCGCGCAGGACGAGAAGTCCGACCGTTTCCCCAAGTTCTTCGGCCCAGTCGAAGTCTCCCAGGACAAGTCCGAGGCGATCGACGTGACCGCATCTTTGGCCGACCCTTCCTTCGGCGCGGATCTCCCCACCCGCCTCCGCGGACTGGAGGACTGCGGCTTCCTCGTCCGAAAGGTTGAATACTACGACATGCACTTCGAGACGCCCGGCTACGAATGGGCCGCCATGACCGG
Organism: uncultured Victivallaceae bacterium; assembly: GCA_964636325.1. GTDB lineage: Bacteria > Verrucomicrobiota > Lentisphaeria > Victivallales > GWF2-50-93 > CAZWRV01. The sequence goes on from CAZWRV010000002.1 coordinate 68,696, forward strand.
CGGACGCGCAATCCTCGTCAAGGCACCGCAGCTGCGGGTCACCTTCGCCGACGGCAAGGCCGAAAAGATCGATCTGCCCAAGCCGATGGATCCCGCATCCGGCGGTGAATACAAGCCGACGGCAGTCCTGCCCGACGATGCGGAATTCGCAAAACTCCGCGACACATATTCCTTCAGAAAACCCGACTGGATGCCCGACTGGCAGTGGAAACGGGTCCAGGAGCTCTATGGCCTCGGCGGACACGCCAACGCATTTCCGCCCGAACGGCGCGAATATCTCAAATGGATCGACGACGTCCTTCGGACACCGCCGCGGACCTGGCACGGATTCGAGGCCGCCGACCAGCTCGCCCTCGTCTACGACTTCTCCAAGGCGTTCCCTCAGCCGGTCGTAGACCACCTCAAGCTATACTGGGAGTCTTGGCTCATGCCCGAACGCGACACCTCCGACTGCGTCCACAACCAGTACCACCAGATATGGACCCAGTGGCGGCCCCTCGGCAGCGACTACGTAGACCGCACCAACGACTGGCGCGGCAACAAGTCCTTCTACCGAGAGAGCTACTGCCGCTACATGAGCACGATGAACTTCAACCACACGGCCGCGATCGGCGCGCTCCTGGGCGGCGAGCTCATCGGCTGCGAGCGCGCCATCGCAGACGGACGCTACGGCCTCGAAATGTTCCCGCTCCGTCTCTGGGCCTGGTACGACGGCACCACGCAGGAGTCCATCGACCACTACTACCTCGCCATCACCATGACCGACCAGAAGGCGTTCGCCGACTACTCCCCCACCGCCTTCGACCGCCTCATGGGAAGGAGCATTCTCTGGAAGACCATGGAGGAGCTCGCGGACTGCTACCATCCCGGCCTCAAGCGTTACGTCAGCACCGGCGGCCGCACGACCCCTTTCTACGCAACGCAGGTCCAGGACGGCGTCCAGCACATCGCACACGTCATGACGAAGAACGGCGCCCTCACCGATCTCGACAAGATCCAGTCGCGCGAGCAGGAGATGCGGAGCAAGGCCGTGAACAAGCCGCCGATCATAGGGCACGACCTCCCGCCGCGCCGCGTGGCGATGCAGGCACTGAAGAGCCCGTGGGCGCCTGATTGGCTGAGCGAGATCTTCGAGAACAAGCCCCTTCCCTTTGAAATGACCGCCACCTTCCGCCAGTGGGGCTCATTCCTGAAGGAGCCCAAATGGAAGAAGAGCTGGCTCGGTCAGAACTACGGAGTGGCATCATACGACTTCTGCACGAGTCCGACCATCAACCTCCAAGCTCTCTGGAAGCGGACGCCCGAACCAATCACGAGCGCTTCGGATCTCGGCCAGCTGCTGATCCGCTTCGGCTACAACCGCACGAACTTCATAGATACGATGAAGGGCGGCACGCTCGGCAACATGGGCGGCTCGATCGCTGTCCTCCAGCACAAGGGCAAGATGCTCGTGGCCTGCAGCCCAAACGAGGATCTCAAGGGAAGCCATTTCGACCCTGCCAAGGCCGAAATCAAGAGTCTCCAGACTTCTATATGCCTCTTCACGCTCCAGGACAAGCCCACCTGGAATATCTGGATCGACGGCAAGGAAGTCTCAGCTCTTCCCGCCAACGCAAAGGCCGGCTCAAGGATCGTTGTCCAGGACGGCGTCTCTTTCATCGGCGTAGTCCCGCTCACGGCCACCGACCTCGGCCGCGACGTAGAGGTCCTGATCAAGGAAGGAGGCGAACCTGTAGCCCCGCAGACAGGCGAGCTCGACCGCGAATCCCTGCTGATCGAAAGTTATTTCTACAGGCGCGACGCCAAGCTCGACCTCGCCGTGAACAAGCAGGCTATCGACGACGCCTTCGGCGGATTCGTAGTCGAGACCGGTGATGTGGCGGAATACAAGGATCTCGCCGCTTTCCAGAAGCACATGGACGACCTGCAGATTGGGCAGAAGATGGAAAATGAAGTCGTTAGCCTCTCGTGCAAGAGCGGCGACGACCTCCTCGAAATGGGCTTCAAGCCGCGCGGTGCGGACAGCGACGGCAACCAGCCCGCCTCCACCTGGATACCCTACCGCAGAGTCAACGGCAAATGGCCTTATCTTGCCGAAGGAGTCGAACGGGAAACACCGCTCAGCATCCTCGGCCGCAAGGGAAAGCTCGAGAAGAACGGCGCCGTCCTCACAATGGAGCCTGACCAGATGGGCTACATCGTCACCGAGCCGAAGACGGGAACCTATATGGCGGCAAATCCTCTGCCTGACGCCACCTGGTTCCGCTTCGAAGTCAAGGACGGCCCGACAATCGAGGCCGATGGACGCATAGGCCTCGGATTCTTCACGGTCCAGCCGACGGCCGGCAAGCTCGACATACTCTACGGCATCCATCCTACGCAGCCGGCCGAAGGGCTCGGAAGCTGCCTTGTCGTGAGCGGAATGGCGAAGAAGCCGGAGGTGGTCCTCAACGGTTCCCCGCTGGCAAAACCGGTCGCCGCCCTCAAGATCGGCGGCAAGGACGCCTGGATTATCCCGCTCGATGATAAGGCCGATACTGCAAAGGTCACCGAAACTGCAATAACAGCCGCCCGTGCCGAGGCTGCCAAGGCTTTCGCCGCAGGCCCCGGCAGCATGGCAAAACTCGTCTACGAGAAAGGCGAACACTACCTGCTCACGAAGCCGAGCGTCGGAGCGTGGTCGTTCCAGCGCCAGTGGCCGCTCGGTGTGGCCTTCCGCGCCGAAACGCCCGAAGGCGCCGTAGTCACCGCGGACGGACGTCTCGCCTTCCTCCAGCTTGTGATAAATTCCAAGGCCGGGCGCGTCGAACTGTTCGCCCCAAAATATCTCTACGACGCCCAGGGCAGCCAGGCCTACACCGACAAGGCGACCGCGCTTCTCATCGCGGGCTGCGGTGAAAAGCCGTCCGTCGTAATCAACGGGCATGAAGTGCCCGGTCCGTTCGCAAAGAAGACCCTCGGCGGAAAAGAATACCTTGTCGTCCCGCTCTACGGCCTCAAGCCGGCCGACAACCTCGAAAAAACTTATGCCGGCGCAATGAAGCTGCTGGAAGGGCGCTGAGGCCCCTATGGTTACTGTGGCCAGCCATGCCTCTGCTGTTACTGTGGCCGGGCATGCCGCAATTGTTACTGTGGCCGGGCATTATTGCCCGGCATTATAAAAATAAGGAGACCATATGCATAAAAACAGCAGATCCCAAGTTTTACACGTCTCGGCCGATGCGTCAGCAAATGGCGCCGATGGAAGCGCGGCCCGCCCCTTCCCAACACTTGAAGCCGCACGCGACGCTCTGCGCCTCATGAGGCGCGGCGGCAAGGTGAGCGCACCGGTGCGCGTGCTCGTCGCCCCCGGCGTCTACCGGCTTCAGGCACCGCTCGTCTTCACCCCCGAAGACGGCGGGACGGAGAAATGCCCCGTAACTTGGACCGGCCACGGCGGACGTCCGCTCATCAGCGGCGCACGCGAGATCACAGGCTGGACGGACGGAACCATCAACGGCCGTCCATGCTGGCAGGCGAAACTGCCCGACGTCGCCTCGGGCGGATGGTGGTTCACCCAGCTCTTTGTGAACGGCCGACGCCGCCTGCGCGCACGCCTGCCAAAGTTGGGCTTCTACCGGTTCACAGGCGTTCCGGAGGACGAAGCGAAGATGGATGCCGGGAATCCATTCCATGGCGCGATGAGCGCCTGCTTCGCTCAAGGCGACGTCCGCTGCTTCAGGAACCTTGCCGATATCGACGTGGTGGTGCCCGACCACTGGTATGAAAACCATCTTCGCGTCTCGTCCGTAGACGAAAAGAACGGGATCATCCGTTTCGCGACGAAGGGGCACAGCCGCTTTTCCCGAGACGAAACCGGCGCGCATGCCCGCTTCAGGCTCGACCATGTGGCGGAGGCCTGCACCGCCCCGGGAGACTGGTACCTCGACCGACCGACCGGAACTCTTTCATACATTCCGCTGCCTGGAGAGCAGATGGCTTCTGCGCTTGTCGAGGCGCCCGTACTCGACCTTCTGCTTCTGGTGCAGGGCGACGCGCTTGATCCGGAAAAGCACGTCCGGCATCTGCGCTTCGAATTTCTGGACATCCGTCATGCTGAGTGGGAACTTCCCCGCGACAATCCCGGCGCGCTGCAGTCCGCGTTCAACGTGCCTGCGGCCGTCCGTTTCATCGGAGCCGAAGACTGCGCCCTATACGGCTGTCGCGTCAGCCAGGTCGCCGGATGGGGTGTGGAGCTTATGCGCGGCTGCCACCGGAACCGCATCGTTGCCTGCGCGATACACGATCTCGGCGGCGGAGGCGTCAAGATAGGCCACGAAGGCGGGCTTCACAGGCACTGGTTCGACGGAGACCACTGCGCGTTCCAGGGAATGGATCCGGTTGCCCTCGGCTGGGGCCCATGCCGCGAAGACAAGGGCGGGCTCATGCCCGGCCGCGACCGCGCCGAACCCTCCGCCACCACTGTCAGCGACTGCTCCATCCATGACGGCGGGATAATCTTCCACTCCGCCATCGGCGTGTGGGTCGGCGACGCCAGCCGCAACCGCATCGTTCACAACCACATATGGAACTTCAGCTACAGCGGGATCTCCTGCGGCTGGACTTGGGGCTACGCTCCCGCCTACTCCTGCGACAACCGCATCGACGGCAACCGCATTGAGCGCATCGGCCACGGCGTACTGAGCGACATGGGCGCGATCTATACTCTGGGCCGCCAGGCCGGAACCACCATCCGCCGCAACTTCATCAGCGAAGTCAGCAGCTACGGCTACGGCGGCTGGGGCATATATCCCGACGAAGGCAGCAGCTGGATGCTGATCGAGGAGAACGTGGTCCTCGGAACCAAGACAGGCGGATTCCATCAGCACTACGGTCGGGACAACATCGTGCGCCGCAACCTCTTCGCGGATTCGGTCGAGAACCAGGTGGCCTTCTCGCGTTGCGAATTCGTACGCCCAGTCGTCTTCGAGAACAACCTTGTCCAGGGGGCCGGAAACGGCTCGCTCGTCCAGGGCGGAGGCTGCCCCAGGGCGCGCATTGACAGGAACGTATACGCCGCCGATCCCGGACGTCCTGCGAATTTCGCAGGGAAAGGCTGGAATGATTGGCGCAGTTCCGGAAGCGACAGAAACGGAAAACTCATCGATGCAATGCTGCTGGATGCCCCCGGCGCATTACCTGCGGCCGCAAACCTTTCGGCGCTGAAGGCCGCCGGCATCGATCCGAAAAATGCCGCAAAGGTTGTAGCGGAGGCTGGTCCGCGCTTCCGAGATGTCATGCCGCCTTCGATAGACGCGGCGCCTCCCGAACCCGAAAAACTCCGTCCGATCGTCGAATCGTGCCTCTGGCCCTGGCCTGCCGAATGGCCCGGAAAACATCCCTGGGGCAAGATGCCGCCTTCCGCGTCCATCCGCCCGGACGAGACCCGGACGTTCTCGATGACGCTGGAGAACCGCGGCGATGCGGCCGCGCTTGGAGGATACACATTCAAGGTCGTCCCGGAAAATGCCGCGCGGATCATAGGCGCGAAAAAAATGAAGGTCAATCTCAGGCCCGGCGCAAAGGCCGAATTCGAGTCTTCCGTCATACCGACCGGGAAATCGCCGGTATTCCGGATCGAGGCAACCGCCGAAGGAAAGCACCTTCTCGACAGCTGCATCTTCTTTGAGCTGCAGCCATAATGCCGTCCGGCCTTGGAGGATTACTGCTGCCGGACTTTATTTCGCCCGGTATTTGTAGAAAGGAACACTCATGGATATTTCATCCCTCAATCCCGACGGCCGGGCCGACAACAGCCCAGTCCTCAAGGAACTCACTGCGGAATTCGCAGAATGCCCATCGCCGGCGACCCTGGATCTCGGCGATGGAACCTATTGCATTTCGGAGACTTTGGAACTGCCCGCCCAGGTCAGCCTCAGGCTCTCGCACGGCGCCTGCATCCGGGCCATGCCCGGCTTCAAGGGAGACGCGCTTGTCCGCAAGATGCGGGGGAAACTCGGTGTGCACAAGTGGAACGGGCGCATAAGCGGCGGAATGCTCGACGGCGGCAGGCAGGACATAGTCGGCATCCATGTCCCAGGCGCATGCCGCATGGACATAAGCGACGTCGAAATCGTCGACTGCCTGCGGAAAGGTATCCATATCGGCCTCCCCGGCTCCGAAAAGACCTGGGGCTACGAGGTTAACATCCGGAGCGTGCGATGCGCCATAGACTTGAAGACGCGCCATTCCGAGGGAAGCGTCGGCATCCACTACGAGCAGATCACCGACAGCTATATCGGACAGGTCGTCGTCATCGGCTACGAGACCGGCGTGGCAAGCGAAAGCGCGTCGAACGACTTCTCGCAGGTCCATGTCTGGAGCGTGACAGGCCATGGTCCGCTAAAGCGGAACTTCTTCTGCAACGGCTGGGGCGACAGCTACAGCCAGTGCTACGCAGACGCCCCCTTCGACGAGGGCCGCGAATGCTATGGCTTCTTCGTCAACAAGCCTTTCAACAGATTCACCAACTGCCGCGTATATTCCAACAAGTACACCTTTGACAACACGGTTGTCGGATTTATGTTGAGCGCTTCGGGGACGCATGGCAGCTACATCGGCAACCTGTTCACCGCCAGCAAGGACTACAGGATCAAGGCCGCATACGCAGGGAACTTGGAGGCCGCGACAATCATAGGCAACAGCTATGATCCGGGCATAATCGGCGGCCGCGAGAACCGCATCCCCTCCGACACCGGCGGCCTCAGCCATGTGCCCCAGCTGAAAATAGGCGAGTAGCGGCGGCTACCTTGCTACTGTGGCCGGGCATTATTGCCCGGCATTACTTAATGAAGCAGCATATGCAGAAAAAATATTCGCATGCTATCGGCCGCGATCCGCGCCGTGAATACTGGGTGCAGAGCACGAAGCCTGAGCTTGAAGGGAAGCTCGGGAGCACGTTCGCTCTTTCGAACGGGCTCCTGGGCCTGCGCGGCGCGCATGAGGAATGCCCAAGCTGGGGCCGTCCCGAATTCTATGTGGCGGGGACATACGCCGGCGGTCCGGCATCACTCCTCGGCATCCATGATCCGGATCACATACTGACGCATCCGGACAGGATGACTCCCGAAGCCCTCAGTGAAATGCGCCCGGACGTCATCTGGACTCTTCCGAACCTCCCTTTTCCGATCGCGGTGAAGCTTTCAGTCGGAGCTGCGGAATTCGCATACGACAAGATGAAGATACTGAGCAACGAGCGCCTGATCGAACTTGACAAGGCCGTCGTACGCCGCTGCATGGTATTCCGCGATCCGGAAGGCCGCCGCACGCGCGTTGACTCGAAAAGGTTCGTGAGCATGGCCGACCGCAACCTGATATGCCTGCGCTACAAGGTCCGCCGCCTCGGGCACGACGCGCCGCTTGCCGCCGAAGGATACTTGAAGAAGGATGTTGCAAATCAGAACGGAATCGTCCTCTGGACTCCAGGCCGCAGCCTGGATGAGACGGGCCGCAAGGCGGTCGAATGCGTGACGAATACAAGCTGTCTGCGCGTCGCCGTCGCGCAACGGTCGGCTGTGTCGGAAACGAATGACGGAATCCGGCTTGACATCTTTGCCGTCGCAGGCGAAATGCCCTTGGACGAGGCGCTCGCGAAAGCCGACGCCGCGATGAAGCGCGGCTTTGACGCCTGCCTAAAAGACCATGCCGTTGCCGTTGAAAAAGAACTGGCTAGCGGAACACTCGAATGCGATGCAGACTGGCCGACGATCCAAGGCCTCAACTTCGGCCTGCTGCACCTGAACATGGCCATCGGGCCTGCGGCGGCAAGAACCGGCGTCCCCATCAAGGGGCTCACGGGCTATGGCTACCGGTTCGTCAACTTCTGGGACATGGACTTCCATATGTTCCCATACTACCTGATGACCAGGCCCTGGGACGCCAGGAACCTCCTGGTCTACCGCTACGGACAGCTTGACAAATACCGCGAGAACGCCAGGCGCTGGGGCGCGAAGGGCGCGCAGGTCCCGTGGGAGACGAACACGCGCGGCGAGGAGGAGACCGCGCCCTGGCTCTGCCTGCAGGAGCGCGAGATACACATCTCCGCAGACGCCGCATGGATGTTCAAGATGTTCGCCGAGATCGCCGGCGACGACTCCGTGCTCGACTCAATGGGCGCGGAATTCGCAATGGAGACGGCGCGCTTCTACGCCTCGCGCATCCGCTGGGTCAGATCCCGCAGGCGCCATGAACTGCCGGACATCGGCTGCCCCGATCAGTATCACACCTTCGCGGACAACAACGTCTTCATCAGCCTCATGGCGCGGTGGAACCTGGAATATGCCGTCAGCCTCGCCGGAAATACCCGCTTCGCGAAAGTCGCAGAAAAGATCAGCCTGCAGCCGGAGGAAATCGATGAGTGGCGGAACAAGGCTCAAACTCTTTTCATCCCTGCGCCTGACAAGGAAGGGATCATCGAGGAGTTCGACGGGTTCTTCAAGTTAGAACCGGACCTTGAAGGTATCACAGAGAGCTACTGCCGCCACTCGCAGGCGGTGAAGCAGCCGGACGTCCTCGCGGCGACCGTCCGCTTCGAGGAGCTTTACAGCGAGAAAATACGCCGCGCCAACTGGCGCTTCTACAACGACAGGACGCTGCACGGCTCCTCGCTTTCGTTCCCGGGCATGGCCTTCGCCGCCGCCCGCTGCGGCCTCAACGACGAGGCGCTCTACAACCTGCAGAAGTCCGCGCGCATGGATCTCGACGACGTCAATCTCGACACGGAGCGCGGCGTTCATGTCTCGGGCGCGGCCGTGGCCTGGCAGGCGATCGTGTTCGGATTCGGCGGCCTGACGCCGAAGGCCGACCGCCTCGAACTCAGGCCGAACCTCCCGCGCCAGTGGGAATTCCTCAAGTTCACCGTCCACTGGCACGGGCAGAGGGTAAGCTTCGAGCTTAGGAAGGACGCGGTGGAAATCCGCGCTGGAAATATCGGCAGGCGGCCGGCCATTGTGAGTCTGCGCGGAGGAGAACCGGTAAAAATCCCAGCCGGGAAAACACGCAAGATACGCCTTTAGGCCTGCGTTACTTGAGGCAAGTTTCAGGGGAGACATGATTATGGCAATTAAGGCTGACATCACATTCATCGGGCACATGTGCGTCGATGAGATACATCCCTACAAGGGCGAGGTGCGGATTGCGCCGGGCAGCGCGGTGCTGTGCGGCGCGCTGGCGGCGGCGCGTGTCGGATGCCGGACCGCGGTGGTAGCGAAGATGAGCCCGTCCGATGAAAACCTCCTGAAGCCTCTGCGGGACGCAGGAGTGGAATGCGTGCTTGTACCGGCGCCGGAGACAAGCCGCATGGAGGTGGTCCATCCCAGCGAGAACGTCGACGAGCGCGAGATGCGCCTGAAGCAGAACGCCGGATTCTTCACGCCGGATGAGATTCCGGGCATCGCTTCGCGCTTCGTGCATCTGGCGGGAATCTCCGACCAGGAGTTCTCGCTGCAGTTCATGGAGGAGATGAAGGACCGCGGCATAAGCCTCTCGGCCGACATGCAGAACATCGTCCGCCAGGTCGATCCGATGAGCCGCACGGTCTCGTTCCGCAGTTCGCCGATCAAGCGCCAGGTCGTTGCGCTCATGGACCGCGTCAAGCTGGACGTGGTCGAAGCAAAGCTGCTCACCGGCGAGGACGATCTTGAATCCGCAGCGCGCCAGGTGGCGTCATGGGGATGCCCGGAGGTGGTGATCACGCGCGCCGACGGCGTCCTCGGATGGGTCCGGGGAGAGGTGTTCTTCGAAAAGTTCACCAACCGCAGCATGAGCGGGCGCACCGGAAGGGGAGATACCACGTTCGCCGGCTACATGGCCTGGCGGATCGAGCATCCGCCGAAGGAGGCGCTCAAGTTCGCCGCGGCGCTTGCCTCGATCAAGATGGAGACGCCCGGCCCGTTCTCAGGGACGCTCCAGGACGTACTGGAGCGGATGAGTTCCGGCGGCTCAACGAGCTGAAATATCCTTTTTTTCAGGCCTCCGCATGCCAGTTCCACGAACTTTTCCTCCATTCGTTGAGACGGTCTTATCCATATGCGGCGACTTCATTGAGGATTGAACTTCGACAATTGCATCCGGTATTCCGACGGGCTGACCCCCTTGATTTTGCGGAACACTCTTGAGAAATACAGCTGGTTCGAATAGCCTACCGTGGCGGAAACCGCCTTTATGTCCTGGTCCGTCCTTTCCAGAAGGCCGGTAGCCCTTATGATCCTGAGATGTTCAAGATACTGCATTGGAGAAATGCCGAGCCTTTTTTTGAAGAGGCGGCAGAGATGCGACGGGGAGGCGTGCGACGATGCGGCGATAAGGGCGAGGGTCAGATGCGCGTCCGCCTGGCGCTCCTGGATGCAGTCGACGGCCTGCGACACGGGATCATGGCCCGGCCTTTGCGGATTCCCTTCGGAGAGCTGGACTTCTTCCGCGAACAGGGACAGGAAAAGCATTGTCTCCGCCTTCACACGGTAGTCCCTGAAATATTCGGCCGGAGCATGATAGGCCTTCTTGACCCTGCGGTAGGCCTGGTGCAGCATTTCAAAGTCGGAGATCCGTCCGACCTCGAGCAAGGGGGCATGTCCGAGATCGGCCAGTTCAGGACATTTTGCGATGTCAAAGGATATGCAGGCGTAATGGTTTAACCCTCCTGAAGTCCTGCCTTCATTTCCGAAATGCGCGTTTGCGATTGCGACTTTGCCGATGTCCAGTCCCGCGCGACGGCGCCCGACAGAAAGATCGAACGATCCCTCGGTGACCATGTAAAGCTCAATGAGGCTGTCCGGATGTGTGACCAGATATGGGCCGGTGTCGTCCTGGGCAAATTTTATCGGAACACTGCCGACGCCGCTTATCCAGGCCAGGAGCCTGCGGGTAATTATGCAAATATCTTCCATACGCAAGTCAAAAGAGTGAATATCAAACTGCCGTGCCGGCCATTGCCCATGCAAGCATCAATGCGATATTATATGAGCAGGCAGGGACATTGCAATGCAAGGCGGCGAAAAGAAGTTTTCATGAAACGGAGGCGGGAGCATGATTGACGGGAAGATCTGGAATCTGATCGGCAGGGATGAGATGTTGCGTCTTGACGAGGCGGCCGTCAAGCTGCTTGAAGACACCGGGGCGAGGATTGAGCATGGGAAGATATTGGACATGCTTGGCGCCGCGGGCTGCAAGGTCGACCGCAGCTCCATGCGCTGCCGCTTCAGCGAAGAGCTGATCCGCAAGGTCGTCTCCCATGTCGGCAAGACGCCTGCCTTGAAATTCACAGGCCCCATAAAATGGAGCCGCTCCCCTTCAACAAGCCAGGGGGGTTCGTTTCCGCATCTGCTTGAATGGCCCGCCTGCAAGCGCCGTCTGGCGACGTGCTGCGATGTCGAGGACATGGCGAGAATGGCGCATGTCCTTCCGGAATTCACTGCCGCGGGTTCCATCCTGACTTCCTCCGAGATTGATCCGCGTGTCGAGCCGGTATGGAACGTGGTCACCCGCATGATGCATCACCGACAAGATATATCCTCCGTTCGAGCCTGTAACATTGAAAGGCAAAGAGCTGGGAGTTGTGCTGCGCAAATATTCCGTTGGAGGCCTGGGTCTCTGGGATTCGGTCATTTCGGATGGGCGTAAACTTCTTGCCGCGCCTGTCGTGCTGAAAATAAACGACGGCCAGGCGCTCGGCGGCAGCGGGCGTTTCACCAGCGAAAAGCCTCAGGCAACAGTGCGTCATCACGGAACCGCGGGAAATTGTCTTCGGCCTGATGGCCAGCCCGGCGAAGCCGATGAAGAAGGACTGGCGCAACATCTGCTTCGACGGGACGGGGCGCCCCGAACAGCCGAAAATCGTCTGGATCGGATGCGAATGCTGGGGGTCCGACAATTATTTCTCCGGGAAATATCCCCGCAACGGCGACTTGAGCGTGCTGGACGCGATGCGCGATCTGCGCCTGGGGCGTCCGGTGGACCGGACGGCCGTCCTGAAGGCGTTCGAGGAACGGAATTTCAAGCCCGGAATACCGATGGGCGCCAACTCCCAGAAGGAAATCATGAGGCTCCTCCCCATCGCGATGGACCGTGCCGCGGCGGCCAAGCCCGGGAACTATTTTGTCGTATACTGGGACGAGGGCTATCCAGTGAAGACCGGCAACGACTCACAGGTGAAGTCGCTTCTGCTGAAACGCGGGAACGAACTTCTCCTTCTCATCTGCACTTGGAATCCGAAACCTGAGAAAGTAGATTTCTCATTTGACTTGGAGTCCCTTGGAATGACGGCCCTATACTCGGCCGCCGACGAGGAGACGAAGCAGTCGATGGACTTCAAGGAAGGGAAATTGAGCATTGATCTTGACAAATATGGTGTAATGCTTGTGCGGCTTAAATAAAATTGTGGAGGGGACTATATGAATAGAAAATTGCTGGCGGCGGCATGCTCCATGTGCCTTGCCTCGGCGATCTGCGTCGGGGCGTTGGCCGAAGACGCAAAGTGCTTCCTGCGCAACGGCGAGCGCTGGCTAACAGTCGGCGACAGCATCACCGCCAACGGCACATATACGCGCACCATCGTCGAGGTCTACAAGCATTTCCATCCGGAATCTGAAATATCCGTTTCCGGAATGGGGGTCGGCGGGGTTCCTTCAAATTACAGGTTCTCGATCGAAAAGGAGAAGCCGACGGTCGTGAGCATCATGCTGGGGATGAACGACGTCATCCACTACGGCTACAAGCAGAGGGATATTGAAAAGATTGTCGACGCCTACAGGAAGAACATCACGGCGCAGGTGAAACAGTTCAAGGAGGCTGGCGCCGACGTGGTCCTCATGACTCCGACATTGACCGACGAGGCTTTCAGCCGCGGATTCTGGGAGCTCCGCGGCAGCAGGGATGTCCTGAGAAAGTTCGGAGCCGTCATAAAGGAAATAGCAGAACAGGAGAAAGTCTTCTTCATACCGGTACAGGAGGAACTTGATGCATACCATATGACTCGGGAACCTATAGAGCCGCTCTGTCCGGACGGCGTGCATCCGTCTGCTGCTGGCCAGTACCAGATTGCTAGAACTTTCTGGGAGCACATGAATTTCCCTGGTAAGATGATCGGGGCGGGGGAGGCGAGATCGTTGTCGAAATCCTTCAAATCCGTCCCCGTGCAGGTTTCATTGAAAGGCAAATTTATAACATCTGAGCATCCTCGCCTGAATTTGAGCTTCAAGTCTGAGAAACCCGAGAAGATCCATGTTTGCTGGAATCTGGGGAAGGCTTCTGGAAAGGCGGACATTGATGTTGAAGCGAAAGGAACCGACTGGAGCCCCGAACTGCCGGCGGAGGCGTTGGACATCCAGGCCGGTGAGAGCCGCCAGCTCATCTTCGACCTGGAAGAAAACAGCATGCGCAGCCTCTACATCGTCGACCTGACCAGAAATCCTGTCCTCCATTTCAAGGACAACAAAATGTCAGGGGAGCTTTCGGCGGAACAGCCCAGGCCGGAAGGGAAGACTGTCACAACTTGGTCGATGGAGAAAATCGACAACGGCCTCCTGCTTTCCGGAGAAGTCTTCGACAACGACATTGAATCATTGGAGAGCGAGTGGCCCTGGGGGCGCGACGGAATCAGCCTCTGGCTGGATCTCCGGGCCGGCGACCGCTACGGCGGCATCGGCCTGGACGAGGATGTTTTCCAGAGCATACTGAACGTCCAGGAAAAACCCGCCTTCAGCTGCCACCTGGCCCCTTGGCTGGGGCGGGGCATGGGATTCGCCGCAAATGTGGGCGGAAGCAAGACGGACAAAGGCTGGAAATGGAACATGTTCGTCAACCACAACTTCCTGGAGAAAGACACCTTCAACATAAAAGAACATGACTTCGTCGGTTTCAACCTGGTTTACTGCGACGAGGACAAGGCTCCCGACGGCAAACGGCAGGCTGCGTTCCACGTCCTGCACAAGACCGAACGCCCGATGGACATCCTTCCGAGCGGGATGATGATAGTTGATGTGAACGGCAAGCTCAAGGATCAGTCCGTCACAGTTGTGAATCTCTGGGGAAGGTAGGCAATGGCAAACGTTTACCATAATGCAGCCGACTAATAAAACTACATCCTGAACTTTGTCCTGAACTTCAAATGATGGATCGCTGTGCGCAAGGATTATGATGAGTAGTTCAGGACAAAGTTCAGATAATAGTTCGTTAGAGGAAATTGTATAAGCCCAATAAATTGAAGGGATGAAAGATATGATACCCAATTTGAATAGATGTTTGAAGGATATGCGGGCAAGGCATTTCCCGCTTGTCGTCCTTGCGGTTCTCGCATCTGTGGCGTCTGCAGCCATGGGGGCAGACAGGTCTCTGGCGGTTGATCCAAAGACCGGCCAGATAAAGGTTGAGACCGAACGCTACTTGGCGCGGTTCGACGGCGGAGTCCTGACTTACCTTTACAGCAAGCCGGGCAAGATCGCGTTTATCGGCGGCGAAACGCCGCCTGCGGCAATGGCCAACCGCACCGGGCTGTATGCAGAGGACGAACCCAAGGCCGAACCGTTCTGGCTCCTGCCCGTGCTTGACGGCACGGAGCGGTCCGCCGTCTCGGCGGAACAAAAGTCGGAACTTTCATGCACGGTGACTTACAAGGGCCTGGTTAAAGTGAAGACCGAATCCGGCCGTTTCGAGGCGGATAAGGCCGCAGTCGCGGGTCTAGCGAAGGATGATTCCGGAACCAAGGAGCAATCAGGCAGGTCTGCCGTGGATGACAAAGGCGGCCTTTTCAGGTCGGACGCGGTCCTCCAGCTCTCGGTGTCCGTGGACGAAAAATCCGGCGATCTTCTCGTGTCCACGGCTGGAAGCACCGTGAACGAATGCCTTGTCGGAAGCGGCTTCGCCTTCAGCGGAATCATGCCGAAGTTCGTATTTTACGCCACGAAAGGATGCGGGCTCCGCCAGGAGAACGATCCCGACAAGAATTATTTCCCACTTAACTGCACTCTCGAATGGGGGAACTACACGATGAGCAAGCGGCCGGGCCTGTCCGGTGAACTTTGGAACGTCCCGGTCACAGTGATCGGATCCGTTGAGCAACCCCATAGTGTCTTCAGCATATGGTGCGAGGACGACGAGCCTTTCTATAAATTTTTCGCCGGCAGCAAGGACGGCGTCACCTATGCTACATATTCCCACACCCCATACGCTGAAAATCGGAAGACCCAGTCCGTCGTTTGGCGCATAAACGTGTTCGACGGCGGATGGACCGAGGCGGCGAAGCCCTTTGCCGAATCCATGCCGAGGCGCGGCTTCACAAAGACGCGGGCGCCATGGGCCAAGGAGATAAGCGTGATCGTCCAGGTTTCAGATCTCGCCGACAGCTATTTGAAGCCTCTGGAGGACTTGTTTCCGCCCGAGGACCGCCATCATGTCATGCTTTATGTCCAGGCATGGCGCAAGGCCGGCTTCGACAAGAACATGTGGGACTATGAGCCGACCGACGGCTTCAAGTCTGGCGCGCCCAAGGCCAGGGCCGACGGATTCCATGTCCTCGCATACATGAATCCGATGATCTGCTGGGGCGACGCGTCGAAGATCGAGGATCCTGAGCTTCAGGCGAAGGTGAAGGAGTTCAAGGCGAACGGCGAGCTTGACCCGATCAATCTGGAACTGCTACCTTACGCTGTCCACCTGAACCTCGCATTGAAGTCCTGGCGCGAATACCACTGGTCGCAGGCTGCGAACCTGATCAGCAAATACGGGATCGACGGCATCTACCTCGACTGCACATATCAGACCTTGCCCGACGGGCGCGGCAACATTGACGGCATGAACGCCTACCAGGGGATGAAGGAGTATCTCGACGGGCTCCGCAGGATCAAGCCCGACCTTTATATCGGCACTGAAAAGCCGAATGAGCTTATCGCCTGGGGCGCGGACTTCGGCCTCCACACCGCCCTCGAGTGGAACAAGGGCAACGAGGAGGGCAAGGCCCGCAAGACACATCCGATAGTCAACTACCTACTCCAGCACGTCATGACGAGCATGATCCACACGAACAACCCCTACCATTATATCCGCACGGTCAGGCATTACCATCTGAGCGAAGAGATCGCCGAGCGCTCCGGCCAGGTGGCGGCCATGGGCTACGAGCCGAGCTTCAACTCCGCCACGGAGACGCCCTCCATCAAGCTCTGGAAGCACAAGGCGAGACTCTTCGCCCGTCGCGGCATACATCCAGTCTTCCCCGAGAAGTGGGAGCCGAATGTTATGAGCTATTACAGGGCCGAGGACGGCACAGGCTTTGTCTTTGAGGAGACCGACTACGGCTCTAAGTTTGTCGAACGGGCCAAGGAAGGGCCGATAGTCCATTATGCACGCGCCTGGAAGAAGACGTCCTTCAAGACATCCGACGGAAAGATGCTCGGCTGGATCGGGCAGGCCGACGACGGAACATACATCGGGCTCGACAACGTGGACGGCGCATATGTCCTCTTCCCCGACGCGGAGACGGATCCCCGGCTTCGTATTGCTGAACTCCCTGAAAATACGAGGATTGTGAAGTTCCGCATGACCGACGACATCGCCGCGATCGAACTTGCGGCGCCAGACCAGGCCCAGCCTGCCCGCATCAGGTTCGCCTTCTCGAAAAAGCCGTTCCGTGTGGCGGCGCCCGGCCAACCCAATATCCCTCTGGACGGCGACGGAGCCGCGACAATCCCCGCCAACGGGCCGATTGCGGTCATTTGGACCGACGGCGTTATCGCCCCGTTCGAATATGCCGGGCGCTATATTGTCCCTCTGCCGAAGGATCTCACAGGGACGCCGGACAAGCCGGTTAGGTTCAGGATCGGCGGGGAATGGGATCAATACATGTACCGCTTCGTCGAAAAATCAGACGAATGGGATCAGACTTGGAATTCCACGCTGGCCGGCCCGCACAATCCTCGCCCCGGCACAATTTACCAGTTCAGCTTCAAGGTGAGAAGGTCTGAAAAGACTGACGCCGCCAGAGGGGAGGCTACTGCCGCGTCCCACCTGTCGACATGGGGTACAGGGGTCGGCTCGTTTTTCAGGGCTTTCGGCGACCGCAAGATGCTGAAACTGGAGGGGGACGAGCCGGCGACCGTCACGAACGCCGGCGTCCGCAATGCCGACTTCAAATATGGGCAGGAGCGCATCATGACTCTGTGTGCAGGAGGCAATGCGAACCTGTCCGATTTCTCCCCTATAGAATTCGTCCGTCCGGAACTGGCGGTCTCCGATCTTAGCCCCATCAACCTTGGGACAGTGAAGCCCGGAGAAAAGTCGGCTGAATCTCAGCCACGTGAAATATCCAACTGCCAGCGCTGGACCACCAGCTCCGGCAACGAAACATTCCGGACAGTCCTCTATGGAACAGCCCACATCAAATCCGACAAGGACAAGCCTTACCTCCAGACGATTGACGACGTGGGCGCCGTCCTGGTCGGCGAGAACGCCTCCCTTTTCGAACTTGTCCCGAAGAATGTCGTCCTCGAGGAGAATTCGGCTTCAGACGGGCAAGGCGTGAAGCTGATCGGCGAGGACGGTCTGCCTGGGCTCGCCGGAGGAGAGAAGCCTGAAAGCGAATCGTTCACGGTGCGCTTCCGCGGCGCCGACAAGCCCGGAAAATATTCGGCCACCGTCCGCATCGCCACGCAGGCCGGAAACATGGGAGCGTTGTCCAAAGGCGGGGTCGACGAACCATTGGCAGGCATATACTATTCTGACATTCCCGTATCAGTCGCCGTTCTGCAAAATTAGGAGAAGACTAAGGGAGAATCGCACCCCCCGCATACTCTGTTTTTAGAACATCGGAGCTTGAGAAGTGTTAATGAAAGGAACCTTGAGAATGAGCAGGAGAACGAACCCATCACGGAAAAATTCAAAATCCCGTTTCGGCCCTCCGTATCTGGGGGCGGCGTATTATCCGGAGGACTGGCCGCCGGAACAGGTGGACGAGGACATCAGGCTGATGAAGCTGGCCGGCATGAACGTCGCGAGGATCGGCGAGTTTGCATGGTCGAAGATGGAACCGGAGATGGGCATTTTTGACTTCGCATGGCTGCGCAGGGTGGTGGACAAGCTCGCGGAAGCAGGCATTGCGACGATACTCGGCACTCCTACGGCAACGCCGCCGATATGGCTCACGAAGTCCCATCCGGAGATTCTCTACGTCAGCGACATGGGAGTAAGGGCGCAGCACGGAGCGCGCCGCCATACATGTCCGAGCAGTCCCGTATATCGTTCATACTGCGAAAGGATTGTCGCGGAGATGGCGAAGGAGTTCGGAAGCGATCAGAGCGTAATAGGCTGGCAGATCGACAACGAGATATATCCCCAGGGGCGCGGCTGCTGCTGCGATGTCTGCATATCCGGTTTCCAGAAGGCGATGGCGCGAAAATATTCGAGCATAAAAGATTTGAACAGCGCATGGGGGAACTGCATCTTCAGCATAGAATATCAGAGCTTCGAACAGCTGGAGGCTCCGCGCTCCAAAACATGGCACCATCCCTCCCTGACAACCGCATGGATGATGTTCCAGTCGGAGGTGACGGCCGAGTTCGTGGGCCTGCAGGCGGATGTCATCCGGAAATACAGCAAGGCCCCGATCGGCACGGACATGATGCCTTTCAACGGCATGGGTTATGAATTGACATGCCGCAATCTCGACATCGTCCAGTTCAACCATTACAACGAGGCCGACACCCTCTGGAAGACCGTCTTCTGGTTCGACCACGCCCGGACAATAAAGAATCGTCCTTTCTGGAACACCGAAACTTCGACCTGCTGGAACGGCGGCACTTCCGTAGGGGAAAAAAGCTACCGCGAGCAAGGTTTCTGCAGGGCCAACTCGTGGATTCCTATAGCCCTCGGGGGGGAGGCGAACCTGTACTGGCTATGGCGGTCGCACTGGAGCGGGCATGAGGTGATGCATGGCTCCGTGGTTTCAAGCTGCGGCAGGCCTCTCCATATCTTCGACGAGGTGCGCGAGATCGCCGACGGATTCCGCCGTTGTTCCGGATTCATCAACGGCACAAAGCCGGTCGTTTCCGGGATCGCTGTCCACTTCTCGAGTCTTGCATGGTGGATGTTCATGGATCAGCCCATGATCGCGGGCTTCGACTACTGCGGGAAGATGCTGGATTTCCATCGCATCATTTCCGAAGCGGGCTGGAGGCCGGATGTGGTAGATCCCGAGAAGGACCTTTCAAAATACAGGCTCGTATGCTCCCCGTTCCTGCCGGCCCTCGACGAGTCCGGGCTGCGAGGGAGGCTTCTTGAATGGATTGAGAGGGGCGGAACTTGGATCGCCTGGCCTTTCACGGACATAAGAAGGACTGACGCCACGAAATTCACGCATGCCCCGTTCGGCAGCCTGGAGGAATGGACCGGCGCATACTGCAAATATGAAATCCCGGGGCTGCCCAGGGCTTTCAACATGAAATGGGACGACGGACATTCCTCGAAGGGGTCGCTGTGGTATAACGCCTTCGAGCCGCGAAATGCCGACACGATCGCCGAATACACGGACGGCCCGATGAAAGGTCTGTCCGCGGTTGTCCGTAGAAAATGCGGCAAGGGTTCGATCGTCCTGCTTGGGACCGTGCCCGAGCCTGATGATCTTTTGAGCATCTTCTCAAGTCATGCGGCATCAGCCGGACTTCGCCACGGCCACGAGGCCTCCGCGAATGTGCTTGCCGTGCCCAGGGAAGGAAAAGAGGGTTCCGGCCTGATCGCGGTTGAAATTGGAGGTGCGCCCGGAAGCCTGCGCATCGAAAGGCCGATGACGAACCTGCTCGACGGCAGGAAGCTCAAGCCCGGACGAATCAAGCTCAGGCCGTTCGACGTAATGGTGCTCTCCTGCTGAGCACGCAAAGATTGTCCATATGCAGGTCATGATAGTGCATATTCCGGCAGCATTCCATAGCTTGAACAGAAGCAATTCGGCATGTTTATTTTCCGACATAAAGGAGTCCGCACATTTCAAATGCCAGGGAAAAAACAATTCACCTTGATTGAGCTTCTGGTGGTGATTGCGATTATCGCGATCCTCATGGCAATCCTCCTGCCGTCGCTCCAGCATAAGCAATGGCGCAATGAACAGCAAGGACACCACGTATGACTTCTGGAGAGTTGCCGACAGGCGAAATGGGACGACCCCGTTCAATCAATGACCGTGGCGTAAGCCAGTGCAAAAGTAAACCTAGGATAAACATGGGCGAATCATCCGGATGGATCATAGGGCTTGCAGTATTGTCTGCCGCCGTCTTCTGCGCAGGCCCGTCACATGCGGCGGGCGAGATTCCCGGCCTGGACTGGAGGGAGGCGCCGCCTGTTCCGTCCATCTGCGTCGCACCGTGCGCCAAGGCGCCGGACATCGAGGGGCCGTTCAAGCCGGAGGAATGGCAGGACGCCTGCGCCGTCAACGGGCTGGCCGTCTGGAGCGGCGGCTCAATCCTGTGCGTACCGACGGTAGTTTACTTCACTTATGACAATGGAAACGCCTACATCGCATACCGCTGCACCAAGAGCAAAGCCGGCTGGTGGAGGGCGCCGAACCGTTTCCGGGATTCGGAAGTCTATCTGGCGAACGACTATATAGAGTTCTTCTTCTCGCCGGACGATCCGGACAGGGCGCTCGTCGCCTACCAGTTCTGCGTCAACGCCTACGGCGCCATATACGACTGCCGGAACATTCCCGCCTTCGGCCTCAAGGAGAACGGCTACAACAACCGCATGGACGTGAAGGTCGAGGAGACCGCGACCGAGATACAGTTCAAGATCCGGGTCTCGGCGAAGGAACTTGATAAGCTCGGCTTCCAGCCGGGCCAGAAATGGCTTGCGAACTTCTGCCGTTCGTGGCCTCAGTGCGGCTGGTCCAACCGCACCGGCAGCTTCATCGACCGTCCCGCGATGGGGCTCCTCTCGCTAGACCAGGAAGCTCCGGCGCTCCAGTGGCTGGAAGTGAACGATGTCCTTGACGGAAAGCTGAACGTCCGCGCAGCCATCAAGAATACCGACAAGGAAAAACGCTCATTCGCACTTGCCGCAAGCGTAACCGGAGAGAACGCCGACGACCGGCTCGCTGACGCATCCCAAACCGTCTCGCTTAATCCCGGCGAACGGAAGGAGCTGCAGCTGCTTTCCGACAAGGTGTTCGCTGGGAAGCGCGGGCATCTGGAACTGCTCTGCAGCGGCGTCGAAGATAAGAAGGTTTACTACAGGCAGTACGTCCGCTTCGACAACAAGCAGGCCGGCGGCGCGGCGAAGGTGGCGGAGGCGTTGAAGGCTGACGCACCGATCCCCAAGGAGGTGGCCGTCGCCGCGAGATACGGGCAGATGGCGCAGGCCGTTGAAGTCTGCGCCGACATCTGGTATCTCCGCCGACTTGGCCAGGTTCCCGCAAAAGTTGCCGCATCGGTGTATCCAAAGAACGAGCCGGAGCGCGTCGTGGCAAGGCGCGAACTGAAGCATTTCCAGAAGGACTACGCCATGTGCCGCCTCGATCTGCCTCCGGACGCCCCCTTCGGAACCTATGTGGCCAAGGTCGAAGCGGTTGGAGCCGACGGCTCAGTCTCTTCATCAGCACAGGCCGAGTTCAACCGCCTTGACCTCAAAGACCCCTCTGTGAACCGCCCATACATACACCGTCCGGGCCGAATACTTGACTGGATGGACGCGTCAGACCCGCACCCGATGGTCATGCCGCCGTGGACGAACATAACCATAGATCAGAAGAGACCGGCAATCGGTGTTTCCGGACGCATCATAGAACTCGAGCAGTCCGGGCTCCCGTCGCAGATATCTGCAGGAGAGACCAAGATGCTGGCCGCTCCGGCCAGGCTCGCGGCCATTTCCGAGGGCAGGGAGCTGACGCTGAAGACCACGCCCGCCGATCCAAAGGCCAAGCCGCTTGCGGTCACACCGAACATCTATTACTCCGAGGCCGCATGGGACGGCAGTCTTGCGTGTGATCAATTTACGGTTAAAGTCCACGGACGGATCGAATTCGACGGATTCATCCAGTACAAGCTCGAACTCGCCTGCGGCAAGCCGGTCCAGTTTGATTCGCTCGTGCTTGACATCCCGATTGCGGAGGAACTCGCCTGGCGTCTGCTCCTGCCCGACGGCCCGATGCCGCTGCCGAAGCAAGACGGACTCCTTTGGGAGAGCAAAAGCTCCGTCGACAACGATCTGGTCGGCACGCTCGTCCCCTATCTTTGGATTGGAAACCGGAACTGCGGCCTGACCTGGGGCGCCGACCACACCCGCGGCTGGTATGAGAAGCCCCACGAGTCGCTCATAACATTGTCCCGGGAACCGGGAATGCTTCATCTGAAAGTCGAATTTGTGAATGGGCCGGCGAAGGTGGAGTCAACAACGTTTGAATTCGCACTGATGCCCACCCCGGCCAAGCCGAAGCCCGAGGGATGGCGGAACTATGCGATGATCCCGGCCTGGAACTATTTCTGGGATTGCGGATGGTACGCATACATGTGGGAGAAGCCGGAAGGCAAGGGCGAATATGTGATGAAATGGGACGATCCGACCAAGGAGGCCATGGAAAAAGGCAGGGCCGCGATGCTCGCACAGAACGGCCATTCGCTCCGCCTGCCCTATCTGAACCCCCAGTGGACAAACTCCCCGCACCCATGCCCATGGGAGGTGAGCGACCAGTCGCCCATGAAGGCTCTTTTCGACAACGACTGGGCCAACATGCCGTCCCGCTACGGCGCCTACAAGCCCGTGGCTTCATACCGCAAGTGGACAGGTTCTCTGCTCACATACTACATGAAGGAGTGGGGGATTGCAGGCTACTATGTGGACGAGAACTATGTCGCCGCAAATTTCGACATCAACCTCCTGAGCGGATCCGGATGGTTCGACAGGGACGGCAACCTCCGCGGCAGCTACCACGTCCTCGACATGAGGGAATACATCAAGCAGATGTATACAATCAGCTACCAGTATGGAAGGACTGGACGGCCGTTCACCCTGGCACACGCATCCTCGTTCGGGATGTCCCCGTTCTGGACAAGCTTCGCGGGGGCGGTCTGCTTCGGCGAAGGCGGCTGGGGCGTCCGCAAGATCGGCGAAAGCGTCCTCGACGCCGTGCCGCTCGAGAATCTCCAGCTCTACAATGGTGAGGCATTCGGCTATATCGCAACATTCTTCGGATTCTACCTGCCGCAGAAGGACTTGACGGAGAGGATGAAATCATTTGAGGAAACCTTCGGCGCCCTGACGCTGCACGACATCGTCCCCAACGACCGCGAATGCTACCGCGGCGGAGGTTCGATCTCCGTCAACGAGAAGGTCAAGCTTGATTTTGGAATCGGCGCGCCGGACGTGGAATTCATCGGCTACTGGTATCCGGACAATCCCGTCGAAAGCTCGCTCGACAAGGTCAAGGTCAGCACTTTCAGGCGTCCGAACCGATCACTTTTGGTCGTAGCCAACACCGACCTTCGGAACCGCCAGGCCGCCAGCATCAGCGTCAACGGTGAAAAGCTCGGATTCCATGGAGGATTCCGCGTCTCGAACGCGGCCGACGGAACTGAAATAAAGCTGACGGACGGACGGGTCGAGCTGGCAATGGAGCCCAGGGAAGTCCGATACCTGTATGTAGTTTCAGATTTCCTGACCCGCCCTAAATGAAGTACCTGAAAACGCTGGCAAATATTCTTGTGGCTTTTCGGTGCGGGGGCGCCGGAAATCTGAACTGAAATACCTTCTAGGAGTCGGTATTTCACCGCATTTTATTTTTCACGGATCAGGATGTCTGAGTTTATGCTCGAAGATAAGAATAGGAGCATGAAATGCCTGAGATCGTAGCCCACCGCGGCGCGTCCGCGGACGCACCTGAAAACACTATGGCCGCCTTCAACCTCGCATGGAGGCACGACGCCGATGCCGTCGAATGCGACATCCATCTCACGAAGGACGGCAGGATTGCGGTCATCCACGACTCCGGCACGAAAAGGGTGGCGGGCGCCGATCTTCTGATCAAGGACGTCTCGTACGGCGATCTGCTGGCTTTGGATGTAGGTTCCTGGAAGGGGTCTGAATGGGCAGGAGAAAAAATTCCACTTCTCTCAGAATTGATGGCCTCCGTCCCGAAAGGCAGGAAGATCTATGTCGAGATCAAGAGCGAAGGCATGCATATGATGTCGGAATTCAAGTCAGTCGTCGAATCTTCCGGACTCGACTCCGGACAGATTGTAGCCATAAGCTTCAGCGCGGAGACCATCGCTTTGGTCCGTGAAAAGCTTCCTTCCCTGACGGCATATCTGCTGGCAGGCTTCGAGCAGGACAGGATTTCACGAGCTTGGAGCCCGGATGCTGAAGAGCTGATAAATCGCGCTTCAGCCTGCCGGGCGCATGGCCTGGACCTTTACGCATGCGACGGATTGACCGGCGAAATCGCCGGCCGGATCAGGGCGGCAGGCCTTGACCTGTGCGTGTGGACGGTGAACGATCCGGATATGGCGGCGAAAACGTCTTCGTTCGGCGCCACCGCCATAACAACCGACAGGCCCGGCCTGATCAAGGCGTCGCTCCGGAAGCCGCGGAAGTAACCGCATTAGTCCCTTACGGCGCGACTTGGAAAACGTTTTTTCCAAAAGTAGTTTGCGCGCGGCGCGCGCAAGTTACCTGCGCGCCGCAAGGGCGCCTTTTTCCCGCAGGGAAAAACCTAGAACTTCCGGCAGATATCGGAAGGCGTCGGCAGGTCTCGGCAGGTTTCGCACTCAAAAACATTTTTCAGGAGGTTTCAATGAAATCTGGATTGGTTACTGCCGCTCTCGCAACCGCCATGGCCGCGGCCGCCGGTGAACTGTGCGCCGCCGGCGGGAAGCTCGACGGCTCATATCTCCACAACGTAACGATGAAGGTGGAAACCGCTCATCTCGACTGGGCAAAACCGCTTGCCGGGGGGCCCGTGAAGGCGTTGCTGCTCTCGCCCAGGAACCTCGCGGCCCGCGAGATCGTCGAGCTGGCGCAGAGGCTCGACCTCGACTTCGAGGCGTTCCTGAGCTTCCGAGCCTGCGCACCGATCGCCATGGACGACATCTACGAGGGCGCCGTGACCGGAACCAGCACCGCCGAGAAGGAGGCGGAGATACTGCGCAAGGTCGAAGGGAAATACGATGTGATCGTCCTCGGCAACTGCGACCTGAACATGCTGCCGCCGGAGGCGAAATATCGAATCCTCGTCCAGGTCGCCGAAGGCGCCGGCCTGGTAATAGTCCACGCGGGACAGATTCCATACAAGAAGCTTTTCGCGCAGCCGATGAAGGACGCTCCATCATCGATACTTGAGATGGCGAATCAGGAAGGACTCCCAGAGAAGGCGAGAGCCGTTCCCGCGGACAAGCTTCTGCAGTGCTTCCAGTTCGGCAAGGGGAGGATTGCCAGGATAGACTACCAGACGGCCCATGGCGCGCACTGGGGAGGGCTGAGCCTGTCGCCGCTCGGTCCATTCAACGAATACTGGATGTCGCGATACGAGAACTGCATGGCCTTCGTCGCCCGTTCTGTCCTGTGGGCGTCCGGCCGGGAGACAGCCATGCAAATTGTCAAGGGCCCCTCGGACTCCTCCAAGGAGCTTGACGCCGCGGATCTAGCAAATACGGAGCAGGCCTTCAAGATCAAGGGGGCGGATGGCGCCGACGGGAAGTTGCTGCTGAGAATCCGCGACGAATGGAACACCGTGGAAGGATCATGGGAACTTCCGGTCGAATTCGAAGGGGAAGCGGCGTCGGTCGGATTCACACCGCCCTTCCTCAAGGCAGGCACGCATTTCCTTGATGCGCGTCTCCTCTCCGGCAACGGGGTCGAAGACTTCGGCTACAGGGTAGTGAAGGTGGCCTCTCCGGTCGGAAGCTTCACTTTGTCGCCCGCCAAGGAGTCCTTTGAAAAGGGCGAAAAGGTCGGAGCGAAGATAATTCTCGAGAAGCCGTTGCCGAAAGATGCGAAAATCGCAGTGTCGCTGGCAGACTCCCCATATAAGCGTGTCTGGGCGAAACGGGAAATTGTCCTGAAAGGCGGACAGTCGGAGGCAGCCGTCGAACTCGATGTTCCTCCGCTTCCGACCATCGCCGGCTACCTGCAGGCCGAAATATCATCTGACGATAAAATCCTCGCTAAAGCGACGGCGCTATTGTTCTTCCCCGAACGCTCGATCGGGCTTTTCCCTACGATCGGATGGGACAGCATATCCGAGATACTTTCCCCGATGGTCGCCAGCCGGATCGTGGAGGATCTCGGCTGGCGCCAGGGTCTCTCGCATCCCTCCCCCGGGGCGGGGAACGCCCGCGCCGCAGCCGTATTCGATCAGCGGTTCGTCCCCTATATGACCAGGATAATGCTGAGCGCATACCCGGACAAGCCAAACTGGACGAAGGGCGCCTGGTTCTTCCCCATCCAGGAAAAGAAGCAGGAAATCGAGGCGCTCGCCGGCGACGAGTCCATCTACAATCCTGCGGCCCAGGCCATCGGCAAGGCCTGCTTCATGCAGAGGCTTGACAAACTCCCGCCGCTCGGACCTGCGATCTATAGTCTCGGCGACGAGAATTTCTTCTCCTACGACATAGGCTATTCGCCGTCGGAGGAGAAGGAATACAGACGCTTCCTCGAAAAACGTTATGGAAAGATAGAGATACTGAACCGCGAGCGGGGGACGAATTTCCCATCGTTCTCGGAAGTCCAGCACCAGACCGAGAAGGAGATGAAGGAGGCCGGCCGCTACGCCGCCTGGTTCGACCACGGAGCCTTCGTCGAGAAGGAATACGCCGACACTCACCACCTGCTCTCCAAGTGGATCAAGGAGGCCGACCCCCACGCGCTTGTCGGCGCGGAAGGATCTGTCCCGGGCGATCTCGAAGTGACTATCGACGGGCTCGAATTCTGGGGGCCATACAGCGATCCGGTCATGGACGAGGTGCTAAGGAGCATCGGCGGAGACCGAGTCCGCACGCTCTGGTGGGGGGGGTATGTCGGGAGCCATGGAGGGCGCAGCGGCTATCCTATTCCCCTATGGGGCCCACTGCTTGCGGGCACCGTCAACGGCAGTTCGTGGTTCTCCACCGGTGTGAGCGCCGAGGGCTTGCTCGCCGCAGATTTATCGTATCCTTCTTTCGTCGAAGAGCTTAAGCCACGGCTGATGCGCCTCCAGAACGGCCTGGCGCAACTGCTCATTGCGACCCCCATGAAAAAGGACGGGGTAGGCATCCGATGGTGCCACATGAGCTCCCGCGCGCCCCTCCTGGACCAGCGCTTTGTCAGCCCGCTCGACTCGGCAGGCTGCATAAAGGACTTCTGCTACCATAACGGGATCGCCTTCGATTTTGTCACACCCTCCGGAATCAAGGCGGGCGCCCTGAAAGACCTGAAGATTTTCTTCCTCTGCGGCGCATCGGTGATAGACGACGGAGAGGCCGAGGCGCTGCGCTCCTTCGTAAAAGATGGAGGAATACTCGTAGCCGACATCAATCCCGGCATCCTCAACGGCTTCGGACGCCCTGTGGAAAAAGCCCAGCTCGCGGACATCCTTCCGACCGAACCGCTCTCAAAAAAGGTGAAGCCGGAGCTTAAACCGTTCGCGGTGTCGGGGAAGATACGCGACGTCGAGTTGAAGCTTGCGGCCGACAAGGCGTTTACGTCCGCGGAATCGCCGGTGTTCCAGCTGAAGCAGTCAGGATCCGGGATCGCGTGCCTGCTGAACTTTGCCATGAGTTCCGCGCGGGGCACGGCGTCTCCGGAGACGCCGTTCGACAAGTTCCTTGGCGGGCTTCTCGCCGCGGCAGGCGTAAATATCCATATCGCCGTGGAGGGACTGAACAACGATCGGCTAATGGTCCGCCTGCGCGAAGCCCCGGACGGCGTCGTACTCGGCCTGATGACAGACGTCAAGGATGTCGGAAAAGAGTTCAAAATAAGCCTGCCTAGGGAATATGCGGCCTACCGCGCCGACGGGGGATATCTTTCAACGGGCAGCGCCATCACAGACACCCTCGACGAGCCTTTCAAGCTCTATTTCCTTTCCGAAAAGAAGATGGATGCGCCCAAGCTTGCCCTCAGCGCCTCTAAGGTCGGACTCGGCGGCGAACTGGCTCTCGACCTCTCATGCCTGGTTCAGGGCGGCATCTACCGCCTCGAGATCATGCGTCCTGACGGCAGGCCGGACAGGCTTGCGACCAAGGTACTGGCGCTGGACGGGAAAAAGAAGACCGAGCCTGTCCGCTTCGCGTTCAACGCCGAAGCGGGAACTTACACGTTGAAGCTGACCGATGTCCGCACCGGGCTTTCCAGCGAGGAGGACGTCAAGGTCGGATCAAAACGGGGGTGGAGCCTGTTCTGAGGCGGCAAGGCCGCAGTAAAATCACAAGGATCAAATTCTAAGGCGGGCTTCGCCCGCAACCCAAAATTCAATGAATTCCATAGACACATGCACGCTTTTGCGCTAGAACTTTTTGAGAAAGTATCCTAAATCACAAGTAATAGCCAAAATACAAATTCCAGACACCACGATTCATAACTTGGATTTTGAAATTTTGGAATTGAGATTTATCTGGAATTTGTGATTTGGTATTTGCACACGCATGGAGAATGAAAGGCTGAATATGAGGTTTTGTTTCACCGGATTGTCGCTTGCTCTGATCGCCGCGTTTTCTGCAGCCGCGTCAGACGTCTCGATCACAAGATCGGACTCGGAGGACAAGCAGCGTGGCGGGGGGCTGTGGCGGAAGCGCGTCACGGCGCTAGTCGACAGCGCGGTCATCACCTACGAGGGAGTCCATAAGGAAGGCTCGGCTGCGCTGATTCAGGAGAAATACGGCGACCGCCGCTTCGGGCTGGCTTGGCCCAGGGAGAAAGGCTGGAACTGGAGCCTCGAATCATTCCTGGACGTCATGGTCTCCTGCGGAGGTAAGACTTATGACGGAACCGGCTTGAGGGTGCTTGAGGACTGCAGGACGCTGGAGGAGGGGGGCAGGGCGATGGCCGAATACGTCTGGCTTCTCGCCGAGCCGCCGGCCGGCGGAGCCGGAGACGTCCCCAGGCTGACGATACGGATGCTCCATGACCCGGCCTGGAAGGAATGGCTCTTCGCAAGGATAAGCGCCGAAGGCGGCGACGCGTCTCTTGCCCAGATCAAGCTCTGCTGCTACCCGTCGTGCAGTTCCGGCCCTCCGGAACGCGAGCGCTGGATACTCGTCCCCGGAGGAGACCTGAAGATGGGCGGTCAGCCGCAGGTTATTCCCATCGATGGCGGCGGTATCGCCTACTACAACAAATATCAGCAGACACGCGACGGCTGCTTCCTGGTCTTCCAGCCGAAGGACGTAGCGGACGTGAAGGTCGCCGGGACTTACGGGGTCGGGACATCAATCACCTTGAAGCCCGGCACCGGGTCTGCGGCACTGGCCCTCGGTTATTTTATCGACACTCCGGCGGAGAACGCCGGACGGATGTTCATCGCCGAGACGCTTTCGCAGGTCGCGGCGCAGCTTGGCCGAATCGAATGGACGCCGAATCTTCCGCTTGCCGAGTTCGACGCTGCGATCGCACGGACCGGGAGGATGCTCGAATCTTCATCGCCATGGCCGGAATGCGTCATACATGCCGACGAAGCAACTGCAGCCGCGCGCAAGGCGGCCGCAGGACGCTTCACCGAGATCAGGAAAGCATACGACAAGGCAAAGGCTGAAAAATCGCTCGACGGACTTCTTGCGGCGGTGCGCGATGCCGCAGCGCTGAGAAAGCAGACCGCCGAGGGCGCCCTCAAACTCATCGAATGAAATCCGGATAAAATCTGCCTCGTCAGATTTTATTGTTATTCAATATTTTGCGGGGCAAAATTTTGAACCGGGATGAGTTCCGGTTAAGCAGGGACTGGCTTTAGCCTGTCCCGTAATGGTAAATATTCAGCGAACTACGCCCTTTCGCTGAATATTTACCTAATTCTGCAGGCTTCCGCCTTGATCATTTAACTGCGCCGGGGCTTTTTCAGGGTGGCTAGCGCTCTTACAGCTTTTTGCTTTGAGGGGGGGATTAGCTTGCCTTCAATCTCCTTGCCGTCGAGAACCAGGTTCAAGTCGCCGCAGTTGAGGCCGTCAGGATTCCTCACCGTGATGTCGTAGCGTGTTCCGCGCCAGATACGGCGTATTCTGTATTCCTTCCAATGCGCCGGGATGCAAGGATTAATCAACAGCCCGTCCAATGTCGGGCGGATTCCGAGAATGTATTCCGTCCCGATTATATACATCCATGATGCGCCGCCGGTGAGCCATGAGAGCTGCCCTGTTCCTGCGCGCTCGTGGTCGGGGCCGTATATCCACGACGTGAAGGCATATGGTTCGTTCGAATACAGTTCAGGATTTCGCTTTGAAAGGTTGGGCGGGAGTATCTGCGAATAGTATTCCCAGGCGCGTTCGCCGCGGCCGAGCATTGTCTCCGCCATCGCCGCCCATGTGTTCGCATGGAGGAATACGCCGCCGTTCTCGCCGGCGCCGGGGGTGTTTGTCGGAACTCGCGTCCTGCCGTCGGGCATAGTCCAGAAAGCCGGGGCGAAGATGCGGAGGCCGTAATGGGTGTTGAGCCTTTCATGGACGGAATCCATCGCCCTTATAGTGCGGCTCCGGTCAAGCGTTCCGGCTATCACCGCCCAGGACTGAGTGTTGAGGAATATCTGCGCGTCCTTGTTCTTTTTAGAGCCCATGACAAGGCCGTCGCCGAGCAGCCGGCGGTACCAGGCGCCGTCCCAGCACTTTTCCGATTCAAGGACACTTGTGAAGCGTCGGCTTGCCCGCCTGAGGAACTCTATTTCCTTTCGGCGGCGGAGCCTTTCCGCGATTTCGACTAGGAGCTTCGCCGCATAGATGAACTGCTGGGCCACCATTACGCTCTGGCAGCCGCGGTATGCGACCGTGAATATCTGGAGGAAGTCGTTCCAGTCGCAGTCGAAAAGCTTGGGAAGGCCGTCTTTTCCGGTGTTCTCAGCGATGAAGCGGAGGCTCCTGAAAAGATGTTCGAAGACAGTGCCACGGCCTTTGTCGAGATACGGCAGCTCCTTCTCGAGGAAGGCCATGTCGCCGGTCTCGGAAAGGTATTCGTAGACGGTGAAGACGCCCCAGACGGCGGCGTCGCTGCGGATGTGGTGTTCCATGTCCGGTTTCATTGTCTCCGGATTGACGCCTGTGGCGCAGTGGCCGTCGGCATACATCGTCTGAAGGATGCGCTCGATGCGCTCTTTCGCTTCGTCGCGGAAGAGGAGGGCGGCCGGCATCGCGTCCTGCATCGAGTCGCGGTATCGTAGCGCTCCGGCACCGCCTGTGTGGCGGGTCGAAATCGAACGCCCGAGGCGGAAGGTGACCCGCGAATTGTATGGGAACCAGCTGTTTATCATGCTGTCCAGCGAATCGTCAGGAGTATTGACCTGGAGGCCTGAGAGAGAAATCTCCCACCATTTGCGGATCGCCTCCTTCGCCCGTGCCACGTCCTCGGCGGTCCTGTATTTCCTCAGCAGACGCGCGCTTTCCCTGAAGCGGTCGCTTACTGCGTAGCGATAAAGGACGCAGCGGCTTGCGCCCGGCTTCAAGGTGATTTCGCTCTGCAGGGCTCCGCAGGCGTAGCGTCCTCCGTCGGGGACGTCGGAATTGGAAAGCCGTCCCTCAAGGCCGATCGGATTGGCCTCGGTCCGTCCGAAGCCTAGGAACTTGTCGCGGTCGATCTCGCATGCGCGGACCGGTTCGGTGCATGAGAATATGCATTCGCCCTCGAACATGCTCTCGAACGCGAAATATTTCGTTTTGACCCCGTTGACTTTCTTGTCGAACCATAGCCGCCACTGGTTGCCGCAGACGAGATATGCCAGCGTGTCCTTCATATATCCGTGCAGCGCGAATTCGATGTAGCTAGTCAGCTTCAGGCGTTTTGGCGACGATGACATGTTGGTCAGCTGCACGGACCAGAGGATTATGTCGTCCTCCGGAGGGATAAGAAGCGACATCTCGGCGCTAACACCGTTCTTTTCGGAGGAGAATGCGGTGTATCCCAGCCCATGGCGGCACTCGTAGCGGTCGAGAGGTGCGCAGGTCGGGCGGAATGTCGGATTCCAAGTCGAGCTGCCGTCCTGGATATAGAGGTAGAATCCCGGACTGTCGGCCGGCACGCCGTTGAACCGGTATCTCATGAGGCGTCCCTCGGAAGGCTCCTTGAAATATGCGAGACCGCCGCCGGACTGCGATACGAACGCTGTGAGGTTCCTGCCCATCAGGTAGTTGATCCACGGCGACGGGGTGTCCGGCCGGGCTATTGCATACTCGCGGGCCCTGTCGTCGAATCTTCCATATTTGTTCATGCGGCTCCTCGATGTAAGCTTAAAACAATATAAGAATTATATGCCGATCGCGGTCGAATGCAATCGGCTGCAGCCGTATTTCGCTCCCCCATCTCATCTGAAACTTGACTTCTTGGTCGCAAACTTTGTCGTCTTCCGGAGGGTTGAGCCGTGCTCAACCTCGGCTCCGACAAGCGTCGCCCTCCGTCGATAAAGCTTGAGCTGGGTAGCTTGCGCGCGCCGCGCGCAAAGGGCGAACTCCGCATACAAGGGCCGCCATGATCTGTTTTTGCGCGCGGCGCGCGCAAACTACTTGTTCCTGACGGTAAAAATGCGATGTTCGCAGATGGGCACTTACTGAACTCGAACATCTTTGTCGCGAGCTTTGTCGGGAACCTTGTCGTCTTCTATGGGATTGAACCGGGCGCTCATCTGAAGTAAAAGGCGTAGACCGCGCTGCGCTGGGAACCGTGCGTCTTCAAGAGTTTGAAGCGCAGCCCATTGACCGGCTTGTCCACTGCAATCCTCAGCAAGCGCTGGTAGTTGCCTCTGACCTTCTTAAGCACGGTCCATTTCCCTCCTGACATTTCCTCGACGTCGAAGTCCTTCGGGAGCGTATCCGGCGGACTGGTCAGCTGGTCGTCCTTCTGGTGGTGGCTCAGGGCGATGTTCCTGTCCATCGCGCTGTCAAGGACAAGAGTGAGAGACTTCACGGCCTGCGGCTTTTCAAATTCATATGCGATCCAGTCCCCTTCGGAACAGTCCCACCTATGGAGGTTTTCTCCGACCGGGCGTGTGATGCCGTCCCTGACCGGTTCCGGGTCGCCCTGGGAGGCCGCGAGTTTCGCGGCCCTGACGGCCTTCGGATATTCCGCCGGAATTCCCGGCAGGTAGCAGTCGTCGTCTAGGAGTGTCGCCTGCAGTTCCTTCATGTGCGCGGAGATTTCGCGGGGAAGAAGTTTTTCCTTGACGGCCATAGCTGCCGCAGTACCGACGGCCTGGCCCATGACCGCGCCCGTGCCCATGACGCGTGTCGAGCTCATAGCCGCATGGGTGCAGCTGGCGTTGCGTCCCGCGAACATGAGATTAGAGATGTTCTTGGAATAAAGGCATCCATAGGGAATCCCGTAAGGGGAGGGGGCATGGTGGAATATCGTCGCCGGCTCGCCGAGCTTCGCGGCGTTGAAGCCCATCATATGGTGGTCGTCCATGGACCATCCGCCGTATGCCACGACGTCCGGGAATCTTCCGCCGGCCTCGACATCCTTCTGGGTGAGCACGTGTGCGCCGATGAACCTTCTGCTCTCCCTCTTTGCGGGAAGGAACTGGATCCAGTCGAGCGCCCAGTTTTCCGCCCTGGCCCTGTCGGGGCAGCGGTTCTTTATGTGGTCCCAGAGCCCGAAGACTATCTTCAGGAGTTCGTCGCGGGTCTCCTCCGTGCCGTGGATGCTGTTTTCCTCGCCGAGCTCCACCCACCAGTAGCCCATTTCAAGCCAGTTGTGCCCGCCGCGCCCGTAGGGCAGATCCTCGCACTTCTCGAATTTCCTCGCCCAGGATGGAGGCGTGTAAGGCTGTGGGGAACTGTATTCCCTGGCCTGGAAGAGGCAGGTCATCCCCATCGTGCGGCTGTCGGCCTTTTCCGGGGCGATGCTCTCGCCGTATTCGCTCCGCGCCTCCCTTCCCATTCTGAATTCCGCACCGGTGAGCGGGGCCAGTATCCCGTCGCCGGAGCAGTCCGCGAATATATGCGCCTCCACCTCGTGGACCGTCTCCGTCGTAAGCTGCCAGCCGGTGACCGAAGATATCTTCCCGCCATTCATCTCCGCGTCGACGCACGAGCAGTTCAACAGGAGTTCGATGTTCTTCTCCGCCTTCACCTTCTCATAGAGCACCGTGTCCCAGATCGAAAAGTTCCTAAGAGGATTGCAGCGGAGGTTGTCAAGCCTGATCTCCTCGAGCAGTCCGGTCTCGCGCATGTTCTTGATTCCGTTGTGCCTGTCCGCCCCGCAGACATGTATCCTGCATTCGCTCGACGAATTTCCACCTAGCACCGGACGGTCCTGCATCAGGACGACCTTCGCGCCGTGGCGCGCCGCGGCTATCGCGGCGCAGATTCCGGCCGTTCCGCCGCCGACGACGCAGAGGCCGCATGAGTGTGAGACTTTCTTGTGCTTGCTGTTCATTTATGCCCCATGATATTTGAGTTGTTGACCTTAATGACCTTGCTGACCGAGCTGCGATGATTGCGCAAAGGGTGAAGAAGGTGAATATGACTCGCGACCAGCGACGCGCGACACCTTCCACATATCCGGCATCTGGTATACTGTTATAATATGCATCCCTGGTCTAGGAGCGTCTTCTGAAGTTCCTTCACGTCTATGTCCCTCGGGGATTTTCCGCTGTTCGCCGAGATTACGGCGGCGGCGCCTGCGGCCTGGCCCATCACTCCGCACTGCGGCATCACCCGCAGGCTTCCGAGCGCCTCGTGCGAGCAGCTCGCGCAGCGGCCTGCGACGAAAAGGTTGTCGACGTCCCTCGGGACGATGATTCCGTATGGTATCTGATACTTGAAGCCTTTTTCCGGATAGAAGGTCTTTGCGTCCATGCCCGGCCCTGAAACCCCGTGAATGTCGATGAAGAACGAGCCGTAGCCGATCGAGTCCTCGAAGCTGCGCTTCTCCATGAGATCTTCCTTGACGAGCGTCTTGATGCCGTGGATCCTCCGCGTTTCGCGGATTCCGACCGTGTTCGGCGTGGAGACCATGTGGCACTTCTCCATGCCGGGGATGTATTTCCTATAGACTTCGATGGTCTCATAGGCCTGCTTTCTGGCCTCGATGGTGGCCCGGGTGAGATCTTCGGCCTTCGTGGCGTCGATGAAGTTCACGTGCGTGAAGTTGATTCCGAGCTGGTCGGGGCGCGTCGGAGTCCACCACCAGCCCATGATGCAGTGCTGGAAGGGACGCATGTCGCCGTTCGCCTGGGCCTTCTTCCACACATGTTCGAGCTTGTAGTCGCCGCCGCGGAACCGCTGAACCCTGTCGTAGTCGACTCCGCCGATCGTGAACATCAGCGTTACGGGCTGGCAGTGGCCGCTCTCCTCGTCGCCGACGTCGAATCCGCAGCCGGCACGGGCCGCGACATCGCCGTCGCCCGTGCAGTCGACAATGCGTTTAGCGCGGTATTCCTGGCGCCCGCTCTTGTTCTGGACAATGACGCCCACGACCATGCCGTCTTCTACGATCGAATCCGCCACGAAGCTGTGGTAGAGGAGATCCGCCTTGCATTCCTCGGCCATCTGTTCGAGGACGAGCTTCATGCCTTCGACTTCGAAGTCAGCGTTGGAATTGTCGCAGACGCCGTAACCGGCCTGCACCACGCGCTGGGCCGCCTCCCATATGACTCCTCCGACGACGCGTTCGCCTGTCCCCCATGAGGAATACAGACAGATATGGCCGTGCCCTCCGGCCGTTGCGACTCCGCCGAGGCAGTTGAACTGTTCTACGATCAACGTCTTCGCCCCCATCCTTGCCGCAGTGAATCCTGCTGCGAATCCCGCAGGTCCTCCTCCGCATACGATCACGTCGTAGTCCTTTGCCTGACCCATATTCATTCTCCTCCGGGTTTGCTTGCTGCTTATGTGAATTGATTAAAGGGTGATTGGATGGCCGGATGATTGCATCTTATTCAGTTCCACCTATTTCCTCGGCGGCCTCCCGAAGTATCTTCCTGAAATGCGCGGCCTCGGCTTCGGAAATCCTCCCGGAAAGAGCAACTGCCGCTATAGGCGGACTCCCGACCGCGCATGCAACAGACCTGTTGCCTGCTTCATTTTCGCCGGTGATGACTGTGGCGCAGCCGTCCTTGCGGAACTTGCGCAGGGCGGTGAGGAGATCTCCGATGCCGCCTTCGAACCCGGGTATTTCCTTCCCTTGGTAAAGCTTTGCCACATCCTTTTCCGGAAGGTTCGCCAGCAGTATCATACCGATGCTCGAAAGCGTGGCGGGATAGAGCGCCATCCTGCCAAGCGCGTCCGCCGTCCTCATCCCCGGGGACGCATGATAAAGATAGCTCACGTGATCCTTCCAGAGCACGCCGAGAGCGGCGACCATCCCGTGCCTCCCAAGACCCTCCAGGCGGGGAATCGCCCTACGCAGGAGGCCGGATGCGAAGATGCTGTGCGCCGCCAGTACGTGCATTCCCGGACCCGGAACATATTTCTTCGCCGGTGTCTGGGCTGCGATGCCCATGTGCGCGAGCGTCTTAAGCAGCCTGTTCACGCGCGTCGGCTCCATACCCAGGCGTCTTGCCAGCTCGCGCACCCCGACAGGAGCCTGCGAGACCGCCAGCGCATGGAGGCACTCTATCCCGTCGATCAGACTTTCGTTTGGCTGTGAAGGAAGCATAGTGTCGCTATAATAGCAACAATATTTCCGAAGTCAAGGGCACGGAATTGGAAAAACGGAAATATTTTCTGAAGCTGCCACGCCCCGACCTTCTCCTGGCAGGACCTGTCCGTTTCGGTCCTCAGGCACCACTCGATGATGCGTTTTTCTGCAAATCCATGACTACGCCGCCGTATTCAGTATTTCCATCTCTCCAAGCCTGTTGAGCGGTATTCCGGAAGCCGGGAAGAGATTTGTATTCTCCGCCCGGTATTATAAATTTTGATTTTAATGCAAAATCTAAATTAAGGGGGCGATGAAATGAGAAAGAGTCTTATGGGCGGAATTGCCGGGGCACTGGCTGGAGTTCTGGTGGGAGTAACATGCGCCATCGGGGCCGATGAGACGAAGGTAGGGACCACGCTTGAGAACCTGCAGGCGGCATACAACGGCGAATCCAACGCCAAGGCCCGCTACGAGGCGTTCGCCGCAAAGGCCGACGAGGAGGGCTACAAGTCCGTGGCGGCGCTCTTCCGCGCGACCTCCAGGTCTGAGGGCATCCACGCCGAAAAGCATGCCGCCGCAATAAAGAAGCTCAATGCCGACCCCAAGGCGGACGTCCAGAAGCCGGAAGTCAAGTCCACAAAGGAGAATCTCGAAGCCGCGTTGAAGGGCGAAACCTATGAGAAGGAGTCGATGTATCCGGCGTTCATCAAGCAGGCCGAGGCCGACAAGAACAGCGACGCCGTCCGTTCGTTCAACGGCGCGATGAAGGCCGAAATCGAACACGCCAAGCTATATGATGAAGCCCTCAAGAACCTGGACGGCTGGAAGGCGGCCGGCAAGGAATTCATCGTATGCACCGTCTGCGGCTGGACTACCGGCGATGTGTCGGTCAAGAAATGCATCGTCTGCGCCGCGCCGCGCTCGAAGTTCGAACCTTTCAAGTGAGGTTATACTCCTTTAGTCTGAAAATTGCGCATTTTGATTGCGGAGATTTTGGAATTTGCTTCGCATTCTGAGAGACCGCCGATACCGAGGTATCGAAGGTTCTCGAAGGGTGCGGAGCAAAACCAAAAGACCGCAACCGCCTTGCGGCGAGCATCTTTGCGTTGTATTTTTCTGTTCCTTCCTCGGACGACATTCATGTCGCCTCTCGGGCGGAACAAAAAAATCCAATCCCAAATCTTGCTCGTCAAAATGTCAATTTGCAGACTAAATGAGTATTTGAAGAAGGCCGCCTGGGTTGCGCTACTGCTTTCGCAGCTTTTCGTGGTCGCCGGCTTCTGGTTTTGGAACCATTGGAAGCATCCGATGGGAAACCAGCTTGCCGGCGATGCGGCCTCGCAGCTTCTTGCATACGGGCGGCTGGCCGGCCTTCTGGCGGCCTTCCTCATACTGGTTCAAGTCCTGCTGGTCGGCAGGATCAAGTGGTTCGAAAGGATTTTCGGACTCGACCGTCTGACGCATCTTCACGGCGTCGTAGGCTTTTCGCTGCTAATCTTCCTGCTTGCGCATCCCGTCCTGGTGACGATGGGGCATGCGATCAATTCCGGAACCGGGCGCTGGGAGCAGTTCGCCGACTTCTGCAGGAACTGGGAGGACGTCCTTGCCGCGACCATAGGCCTGGGCATAATGGCCGCGGCGCTTGTCATCTCCATCGCCGTAATAAAGAAACGGCTCAAATACGAAGTCTGGTACTGGGTGCATTTCAGCCTCTATCTTGCGATCGCGCTGGCGTTCGGGCACCAGCTTTCGGTCGGAAGCGACTTCACCGACAACCGATGGTTCAAGGGATATTGGTGCCTTCTCTACATATTCACTTTCGGCAGCCTGATCCTCTACCGGATCGTCCTGCCGGCCTGGAACTACCGGCGGCACCGCTTCAAGGTCGTACGCCTGGTCCGGGAGACGGACGACGTCAACTCCCTCCATATTGAGGGCTCTTCGATGGACAAGTTCAAGATCCGCGCGGGGCAGTTCATGATCGTCAGGTTCCTGAAGCGCAAGTTCCGCTGGGAGGAGCATCCTTTCTCCATGTCGTGCATGCCCGACGGGAAGCACATCAGGCTTTCGATCAAGGCGCTCGGGGACTTCACCCGCAGAATCCCGGAGCTTACTCCCGGCACAAGGCTGGTCATCGACGGCCCGCACGGGGTATTCACCGCCGACCTATGCCGTCTTCCGAAGGCGCTCATGATAGCCGGCGGCATCGGCATAACGCCGGTCCGGTCGGTCGCCGAGGAGCTAGTGGGCATGGGACGCGATGTTGTCCTGCTGTATGGCAACCGCAACAGAGCCTCGATCGTCTTCGAGAAGGAGCTTGATGATCTCGCCGCGAATTCCGCAGGCCGCCTGAAGATCATGCATGTCCTCAGCGAGGATCCTGCATGGGCCGGCGAAAAGGGCAGGATCGACAGAGAGACGATCGCAAGGCTGGTCCCGGACCTGTCCGAGCGCGAAGTCTTCCTCTGCGGTCCGCCGCCCATGATGAAATCCGTTAGGAAAAGCCTCGCCGAACTCGGCGTCCCGCGCTCAAGGATACACTTCGAGAAGTTCTCGCTGTGAGGGAAAGTTTCCGAGGTGCCTGACTCCATCGCAAAGAAGGATAAGATCAGCTTTGAGTGGATACGCTAAAAGAAGTCGGGATGGTGAGCTATGAAAACTCCCAAATCAATTGCGGAGAATGAGCTTTCGCAAACAAGGGAATAGACAGGATAACCCGCCTTCATCTGATTACGGCGCGGCATGAATGTCGTCCGAGGAAGGAACGGAAAAATACGGCCCAAAGATGCCCGTCCGTCCTGGCGGATTGCGGTCTTTCGGTTTTGCTCCGCACCCTTCGAGAGCCTTCGATACCCCGGTATCGGCGGCCTCTCAGAATACGGAGCAATTCCCGAAATCTCCGCAATCAAAATGTAAATTTTTCAGTCTCACTTTGTTCCTGCCGGCAGTAAAGCTGGCGTGTGGCTGATATCCGGCGATTACAATCATGAACGCGAAGACCATGATTTCAGGACGATGGGCACACGCATAGTCGGACCAGTCGTTTCTGAGCAGGCGGATTCTCTGATTGAGCAGCTACGAACAGCATTCGATACAGAAGCTCATCGTCCAGGCCTACAAGGAGAAATCGAAGAGGCTGCTCCTGCAGGCGCTCCTGCTCGATCCGGTGGTGGAGTCCGCGATCCAGGCGGAGAAGTTCCTAGACTACATGCTCAAGCTCCAGGCCGAATACCTGCCGGAGTTCAAGTGATTTCAGATTTCCTCTTTAGCCCGAGCGACACAACCTACACGACAGTTAAGGGTCATGTTACTACCTTCTTACTGCACATTTCGCGCTTTTCCAGCGAACCGGGCACCTTCGACCTGAAGGTTCCATGGGCGGTTGGAGGCGTATGATGCCGGTTGCCGCGGAGAACTGATTGTCACGACTTCCTTGATTACTGAAGTTTAACGGAGTATCATTTATCATTTGAATCCTTTATTTATTAGCGTCAATCAATTCAGCCGCCTGACGGCGGATCGCATATTTGGGGAGCTTTCCGGATGAGAGGGAGAATCTTCACCACCGTTCTTTTCGCGTTCGCCGCCTTCGGGCTTTTGCATCTTGACGGCCGGGAATATTTCAGGTTCCAGCTCAGCGAGTCGCACACCCTGTTTGGTTTCCTTGCCATAGCCTGCGTGATACTCGCCTGCCAGCAGTTCATCGCGGCGCTGATTGTCGTGGTGGTGAGGCGCTACAGCGGCCCCGAGGGCGAGATCAAGATGCTCCAGAACTTCCTCTCCATCGTGACGGCGATGGTCGTCGTCATCTCATTCCTGTACTGCATCGGCGTCCTCACAAAGGTCGGCGCAGTCGCCGCCGGATTTGCGGGTATGCTTCTGGGCTGGTCGCTGCAGGCGCCGGTTAGCGGGATAGCCGCCTGGCTGCTCGTCACACTCAAGAGGCCGTTCAGGATCGGCGACCGCGTTCTCTTCTCCTCGCTCGGGCTTATCGGGGACGTAAAGCAGGTCGGACTGATGTATACCGTGCTGGACCAGGTCGGCGGCGCTGTCGGCAGCGAGGAGGCCATCGGCCGCGACATCCTCATACCCAACGCCATGCTCTTCAACCAGGTCGCAGTAAACTACACCCCAAAGCAGCAGGCCGCCTACTTCCTCGACGAGGTGGTCATCAGGATCACCTACGACTCCGACTGGGACGCCGCCGAAAAGATCATGCTTGACGCGGCATACGCGGTCACGGCAAACGTCATCGAGGCCACCGGCGAAAAGCCCTACATCCGCTCGGACATATGGGACTACGGGATACTGATGCGCCTGCGCTACCTGACCATGGCCAAGGAGCGCCCGCGCATCACCCACCAGATTGTCAAGCACATCTTCAAGGAGGTCCAGGTCAACCCCAAGGTCGACATGGCGATACCCTTCGTCTACTCGTTCCGCAAGAGCACCGACGGCGTAATGCGCGACCAGCCGCCGCAGTCCGACATGCCGATCCACGAAGTGCCGATCTCCGAGATAGACGAGGAAGGGATCGACGAGGCTGAAATCGCATCCGAGGAGGAGATGCACAAGCTCACCCACAACATCCAGAAGAACGGCCTCCTCCAGCCGATTGTGGTCGCGCCCACCGACAACGGACGCTACAGGATCGTCGCCGGCCCGAAGCGCTTCATCGCCTGCCGCCGCCTGGGATGGAAGACAATACCCGTCATCATCGCCAAGAAGGACTTCGGCATCGAACTTGTCAAGCCTGGGGACGTGCATGGCGCCGCCACGCCACGGCAGTAGCTCCGGATACGTCCTGCCTTGCCTTCCGCCTCGGATACGAACCCAGCCTTGCGAATTCCGCGAGGCGCCGTATCCACCTTGACTGTTATGCCGAGAAGATCAGGCCTGTCATCAAGGAAGATTTTCCCGACGTTCTCGTCCTCGAGCGTGACCCTGTGCCTGTCTGGCGTGAGGCTTCCGAGGATCAGAAGAGAGAGCGGCGGCGCCATACGCGTCTTCCACACCGAATCCATCGGCCTCGCAGTAGTCGCCTGCGAAACAAGCTTGATCCACATTGCGGCCCTCCTTTTCAGATTTTCTGTTTTTTACCCCGATCTGAATTATTCCTGTTTCTAATTTACATTTTGATTGCGGAGATTTCGGGAATTGCCCCGTATTCTGAGAGGCCGCCGATACCGGGGTATCGAAGGCTCTCAAAGGGTGCGGAGCAAAACCGATCACTATTCACCATGCGCTACCCCTTCCTCCTCCACGCGCCGTGCTCCACCTTCCTGCCTTCCGCCTTCCATATCCGCTCGAAGTCCGTCTGGATCTCTGCGACGTCGGCAAAGCCCGAGTCGTCCCTTGTGAAGAGCCCCGAATCTGCGAGGTTCGCGGATGCGGCCGCGAAATAGGCCCTATCGTCGGTGGAGAAATGGAAAACCCCGTTTTTCTTCAATATCCGGTGGATATGTGATACGAACTCCGAACAGATAAGCCTGTGATGGCTGTGGCGCGCCTTCGGCCAGGGATCCGGGCAGAGCACGTGGATTCTGTCTATTGAGCAATCGGGAAGGAAGCGCGACACGAGGATCCGTGATTCGGTCCTTAATATCCGCAAATTGCCGGCCTGGAAGCGGACCTTGCGGTTCCTGAGCTTCCGCAAGCGGCCGAGCATCACGTCCGCCGCCAGGATCAGCCGGTCCGGACTGAGCCTGGCAAGCTCGAGGGCGAAGGTTCCCTTCCCGCAGCCGAGATCAAGCTCGACAATGCCGGAGGCATCAAGTTCCAGCGGCGAATATGCGGCCGTCAATATTTCAATATGTTCGTTCTTCAAATCCATCCCAATAAATTATTCCATCAATTTCATTTTGGAATCGCCACATTAAATTGAGGTGATTGCAAAACTAAGTTTTGCATCCAGGTGTAGGGTGTCAGGAAAATCAGATGGAAAAAGGTTTTTATCCTACTGGCACCTGAACACTGGCACCTGAACACTGACAACTGATTTCCATGGCATCGAAAGTACTGACGATAATAAAGAAGATTTCCGAGATTATTTCGGAGAACGACGATCAGAAGGTTATCTTGGACAGGATCGCCGACTGCCTGTCGGTGAACCTTGACTCCGAAGTCTGCTCCATTTACCTCCATGACGAGAAGTCCGACGAGTTGGTTCTG
Organism: uncultured Victivallaceae bacterium; assembly: GCA_964636325.1. Lineage (GTDB taxonomy): Bacteria > Verrucomicrobiota > Lentisphaeria > Victivallales > GWF2-50-93 > CAZWRV01. Next base: position 111,614 of record CAZWRV010000002.1, read on the forward strand.
GAGGCCACCTGCGGCCTGAACAAGGCTTCCGTAGGAAAAATTAGGCTTAAGGCTGGCGACGGAATCACAGGCCACAGCTTCAAGCAACGTGAGATAATAAACATATCCAATCCGGAGAAGCATCCGAGCTTCGTCTTCTTCAAGAACTCCGGCGAGGAGAAGTTCAAATCGTTCCTCTCCCTTCCGCTGGTCGCGGCTGGCCGTTGCGTCGGGGTACTGAACATACAGAGGATCTCGGACAAGCGCTTCCCGCCTTCCGTGGTCGACGTGGTCAAGTCCATCTGCATCCAGCTCGCGAACCTGCTGCTGACGAGCAGGATGCTAGAGGATCTTGAAGCCGAGCCGGAGCCGGAGGAGAAGGCGGCCAGCCGCGAGCAGAAGATCATACGCGGGATGTCCGTCACGCCGGGTATAGCCGTCGGCCACGCCGTCATAATCCAGACCGAGGATGCGCTGAAGGAAATACCGGAGGGCAGCTGCACTTCCCCTACCAAGGAGCTGATAGTCCTCGAAAACGCCCTGCGCGCCGCCAAGAAGGAGACCGTCGAGCTGGAGCAGAAGGCGGTCAGCCTGATCTCCGAGGCGGACGCCTCCATCTTCAACGTCCACCTGATGTTCCTAGAGGACAAAATGGTCACGGACTTCATCAGGAGGAAGATAGAAGATGGGTTCACGCTTGAATATTCGTTAAGGCTGGCATACGAGGAATACCAGGCGCGCTTCAGCCGCATGCCTGATCCGGTTTTCAGGGAGAAGGCCGCGGACCTCGAGGATGTGTTCCTGCGCCTGCTCAGGATCGTAAGGGCCCATAAGGGTGCGCAGGAGGCCGTCCGCGAGGACAACGGAATCGACAGGCAGATTATTGTCGCCGAGGAGTTGCTGCCGTCGGTGCTCATAAGGCTTCCGCTGGACAAGATCGCCGGGATCGCCTGCGAGAAGGGCGGGGCCACCGCGCACATAGCCATCCTCGCGAAGTCCCTGGACATACCGCTTCTGATGGGGGTCTCGGGCATCATGTCGGAGACGGCCGAAGGCGACAGCCTGATACTCGACTGCCACTCCGAAATAGCATATGTGAGGCCGGCCCCTCATGTGTCCGAAAGGTTTATGGAGGCGCAGCGGCACGTCCTCCAGGTCGAGTCCGAAATAGACAGGAGGCCCGCCAGCACCGCCGACGGCAGGAGAATCCCTGTCCGCGCCAACATATCGCTGGTCAGCGAGACGTCAATGCTGCCGAAATACGGCGCCGAGGGCATCGGGCTCTACCGCACCGAGTTCCTTTTCATGATCCGGGACCACATGCCCTCGGAAGACGTCCAGTCCAGGGTCTATCTGAAGATCTGCAAGTCGACGAGAGGGGAGCCCGTCACCATCCGTGTCCTCGACATCGGCGCGGAAAAGTCGCTCCCGTATGTCGACCTGCCTCACGAGGACAACCCCGCCCTCGGATGGCGCGGAGTCAGGGTGCTGCTTTCCAAGCGCGACCTCTTCAAGTCCCAGCTCAGGGCCATCCTGACTTCCTCCGCAGGCGCGGACATAAGGATACTCTTCCCAATGGTCTCCGTCAGCTCCGAAGTCCTGGCCATACGGCAGATACTTTCGGAGGTCGAGCACGAGCTGCACACGGCGAAGATCCCGCACAACGAGAAATATTCCACGGGGATAATGATTGAAGTGCCGTCCGCCGTCATCGCCCTGGACGAGCTGATCCGCTATGCCGACTTCATGAGCATCGGCTCGAACGACCTCTTCCAATACACGTTCGCGGCGGACAGGACCAACGTCCATGTGGCCGGCTTCATCAAGCCGTTCCACCCCGCGTTCCTCAAGATGCTTGGACAGATCGGCGAAACCTTCTCGAAATATCCCGGAAAGACCCTCTCCCTCTGCGGCGAGCTTGCCGGAAATCCATACGCCACCCCATTCCTTGTCGGCGCAGGAATACACGAGCTCAGCATGTCGTTCAGCCAGATGGCCGCGGTGAAAAAGGTGATTCGCTCCATGACCATGGCCGAATGCCGCAGGATGCTCGCCGAGGCCGTCTCATTCGACAATCCGGAGTCCGTGATCTGCCTCGTGAAGCAGAAGCTAGCCGACAAGAACCTCCACGACCTCTACAAGGTCTGAGACGACATCGGGGCCACACCCCCGCAATTGATAATAAAAGCTCTTCAATCCCGCGAAGTTTCTTGTCGAGGCTCTTGTTTGACTTATGTTTTGAGAGCCGGCAGGGAGCAGTTCCTAGTGCGCACAAGTTACTCTTTGTCAATTGCGGGGGCCTGACCCCGTTCTTCCTCGAAAACCCTGTTCGAGAATTCCTTCTCCCGAAGCTCTTCCCATATATGTTCTGTCGGATTCAGTTCGGGCGCATAAGGCGGCAGCCGAATCAATGAGACGCGACTTCTCTTTTTCAGATCCTTGGACTTATGCGAACTTGCTCCGTCAAGAACCATCACGACATGGTCGTCAGGATATTTTTCCTCAAGCATGTCAAGGAACCTGTTCATCGCATCTGTATTCATCTTTTCTTCAATCATCCAGTCCAAGTCGCCTTCCACCGGCGAAACAGCGGCATATGCGTAAATATACTCACGAATCAGCGCCAAGCCCACCTTCGGACGTAACGGTTTTGGAGCCCAGCAGGAACGCGGATCCGACAACCGCCCAAATCTGGCTTCGTCCTGAAACATCACCCTCAACGGCATGTTTTTCGCGCCGGTCGCCACGCCGCGGAGAATGCGGCGGAAGTTTTTTTAAAAGCTTCCTGCGCATTGATGTCCATTTTGGGATGATGTGTTTCCGGCTCGATTTTCCTCCATCCATGGCGGCCAAGCATTCGATACATCGTGGAGGGCGCCACCTTGTGCCCGACCTTCTCCTCAAGAGCCTTCAAAAGCGGTGGGACGGTAAGAACTCCGCCGGATTTGGCCTGTTCGCTCCATGGCGCGAGAAATTCGCCTTCCTCTTCCATGGAAAGTATCTGCCTCCGTCGGCCGCCCCACTGCTTCTTGATCCGTGTGCGCGCATTTTGATTGCGAATTTCATGCTGAAACCGGGCTACAGTTGCCGTGCCTATTCCGAAAATGGATGCAGTCTGGGCAATTGTTGCGCCAGTCACGGCGGGCACAAGTGCGGAGAGAGCCTTCATCGCCTCTCTGGGCACTTGGCATGTTCCGAGAATTTCCTTTGCCATGCGAATAGTCTCCGAAGTGAAAGCGGCACTCCTCGACATTTTTGTTCTCCTTTCAATATGAATTGGAGAACTATACATTTATATCATCTTGAATGCAAATTGGTATTAGAAAGAGCCAAGATTTTTCATTCGTCCTGAGTCCTTTCGTTGTGTTCAATATTTTTCAGCAGAACAAGAAATTCTTCTGGGGTAAGCGCAGGAATATTTGATTTTGGGAAATGTTTTACGTTACGGGTCACGATGAAGTCAACAGACGTATGAAGCGCGGAAAAATACTGTATGGCGTCTTCAAAGTCATTTATCTTTGAATCAATGGCCTGATTTATAATCTGCTCGTCAAGAGCTACAGGCTTGAATGTCCCCCTTAACAGCTTAAGAGCCCGGGTGGCATGTTTTTTATCTTTGAACCGAGAGACTATGTAATAAATGTTGTTGTAGTTTATCGCCGATATGAATCCTGACAATTGGCCTCTCTCCACCATTTCCCATACTGCGACTGACGCATCGTAGTGTGGTTCCCTCTCTTGGAACACATCAAGCAAGACATTGGTATCAACCAATATTTTCATTTGTTGCACCCATGCTTGCGTGCAAGGATGCTGGAAAGTTCGGACTTGTAATCGAAGTTTTCCGGAAGAGAATCCAGCATTCCGCTTGCCTCCTTGGCCAGGGGGCTCAGGCTTCTTTTTTTGAATTTCAACATGCTCCGCGACCTGATATAGCTGACGAACATCGCAGATATGCTCGTACCTTCGGACTTGGCAAGCTCATGAGCTTTGGCGATGGAATCACGATCGGCGCTGAGTGTCAAGCGTCCTGAACTCATAAAAAATATGCCTTTGTTTTTTTGCATAGGGTTGAATATGCGTATCATTTATTTTTAAATATACGCATAAATTATAATTAGTCAAGATGAAACTTTGTTCAACACCGTTCAACACCGGGGTCGCACTCCTGCAATTGACAGTATTGACCCCGCTCTTCTTCCATCCGCCTAGGCAGATTAATGGAAGGTTGAATTCTATACAACCGCATCAGGCAATCATACGAAAGACTACACTACATCATCGGGATTTGTCCTGTCAAGCTTGCAGCATATGCCAGGGCGATGCACAATCCCGCGAATACGAGGGACGAGGCGATGAGCAGTGCAACCGACTTGGAGATGTGGCTCAAGTCCGGTTCGTGAAGCGGCTCGCCGATCAGCGGATGGTCGACTGTGCGGTCGCCGTATGTCGCGGATCCGCCGAGCTGGACGCCGAGCGCGCCCGAGAACGCGGCCTCGGTCCAGGCCGAGTTGGGGCTCTCGTGCTTGCCGCTGTCGCGGTAGCCGATCACCAACGCCTTCAGCGGGTTGAGCCCGAGGAGCGGGGCCGAAACAGTCACCGCCAGCCAGGCCAGCCTCGCCGGGACGAAGTTCAGGACGTCGTCGAGGCGGGCCGCGAAGGTGCCGAAGCGCCGGTAGCACTCGTTGAGCTTGCCCCACATCGAATCGAGCGTGTTGGAAAGCCTGTAGAGGACTGTGAACGCCGCTGCGCCCGGCCATCCGGCGATCAGCCAGCCGAGAACTGCGAAGAAGATCGGCGAGGCCACTCCGTCGGTGAAGTTCTCCGCCACGCTTTCGACACAGGCCTTTATAACCCCCTTGTCGTCAAGTATCTCTGTGTTTCTGCCGACCATCATGCCGAGGTTCCTGCGTGCCGCGTCCGGACTCCCGGCCCTCATCTCCCGCAGGACGCGAAGTGCGTGGGCTGCGAGGCCGCGCGGCGCGAAGCAGATGTAGAGCGAGGCGGCGGCGACCGCCATCCCGCACCAGCCGCTGCCAGAATATCTAACGGCGGCCCATGCCGCGAATCCTGCGGCGGCAGAGATGGGCAGGATGAAAAAAAGGGCGGCAAGCATTCCTGAGAAGAATCCGTTGCCGCATATTTTCCTGAAAAATTTTTCCACCAGCTCCGCCCAGTTCCCGGCATGCCGGACAGGATGGAACCTGTTCGGAGGATCGCCAAGGATGAAGTCAAGCGCAAACGCCAGCGCAAGCATGATTGAAAGGGCTGATATCATGTTTCAAAAGGGAGGATGTGAATGGCTGGATGCTTAAAACTGATGGAATCCTCATTTTCAACATGGTTGAAGCTAATTGTTGAGCATAGGAATTCAAACCTTGAACTATTTTAGGATACTTTCTTAAAAACTTCTATCACAAAAGCGTGCATGTGTCTATGGAATTCATTGAATTTTGGGTTGCGGGCAAAGCCCGCCTTAGGAGTTTTGAATTTGGCTTAAATAATTGTCAGCCATCAAAAATCATCTGACTGCAACCGCCTTGCGGCGGGCATCTTTGGGCCGTATTTTTCCGTTCCTTCCTCGGACGACATTCATGTCGCCGCCCGGTCGGAACGAAAAAATCCAATCTTGCTCGTCAAAATGTAAATTTTCACGCTAAAGGAGTATAAGGCCATATTCTCACTACGCTATTTTGGTGTGCGGGAAATGTCTCTTGAGCTTCCTCTCCAGCCTGTAGAACGCCTTCAGCTCGGAAAGGAAACGAAAAATTGCAATTCTTCAGGTCTGAGCAAGTTCTGTAGCAAGTGGTAAAAATGAGGCAAAGAAAGATAGATGAAAATGGCTTTCTCATAGGGGATTCAGGTTGGCTGCCCGGCCTGGATTTGAACCAAGACAAACTGATCCAGAGTCAGTTGTGCTACCGTTACACCACCGGGCATCAGAGGTTGGCGCGGAAACGCCTGTTTTTGCAAGAGCAAATACCATAACACGACTCCGGAATATTGCAATAGGCGGATTCCGCTGCAAAATAAAAATCGTAATGCGTCAGTTTATTCTGCATAACGACCGATGGGGGGTCGGTTTACACCCCGACCGCCATATGGACGGCGTGGAAGCCGTCCCTCCGAATTCATGGTTCACCGGAAAAGACCGACGCATTCCAAAAAATCAGACATTCAGCCGAGGAGGCGCCTGGCTAGCCGGACGGCCTCGACCGAGTCGGCGGCGTAGCCGTCGGCGCCTATTTCGTCGGCGAACCTTTTGTCGACGACGGCGCCGCCGACGATGAACTTCACGTCGCCCATGCCGGCCTCCCTGCACTCGTGTATGATGACGCCCATGTTGGCCATGGTGGTAGTCATGAGCGCGGAAAGGCCGATGATCTGGGGCCTGTTCTTCTCGGCCGCCTCGATGATCTTTTCGTGGCCTACGTCCTTCCCGAGATCTATCACCTCGAACCCGTGGTTCCTCATCATGAGCGCGACGATGTTCTTGCCGATGTCGTGTATGTCGCCCTTGACCGTGGCGAGCATGATCTTCGGGGCGGAGGAGTGTCCGCGGCCGCCCTTGCGGACGATGAACGGCCGTAGGTAGTCGAAGGCGGCCTTCATGGTTTCGGCGCTCATTATGAGCTGGGGCAGGTAGTATTCCTTCCTGTCGAAAAGGTCGCCGACCCTGCCTATGGCAGGGATCAGTATTTCGGCCACCATCTTCTCGGGGTCGAGCCCGTGTTTTATTCCGTCGTTGAGCGAGTCGACGATGTGCTCCCTGTCGCCCTTGATAATCCCCTGCGAAATGGTTTCGGCCGGAGAAAGCTTTTCGGCGGGCCTGCCGCCGTCGGCCGTCGGCGCGGGCGCGCTGTTTTTTTCAATATACCTTAGGCATCCGGGATCCTTCCCCAGAAGGAGGTCGCTGACGGACTTGACGTTCATCGTCTCCTCGCTTGCGGGGTTGGCTATTACGGCGGCGAGCCCACGCGCGGCGGCCATGCCGAGGAAGACGGAATTTATCCATTTCCTGCTCGGGAGCCCGTAGGATACGTTTGAAAGGCCGATCACGGTGTTGAATCCCTCGGAGGCGGCCCAGGCTATCGTTTCGAGCGTCTCCGCCGGCGCCTTTTGGTCGGACGAAACGGCCATTGTGAGTCCGTCGACGATCATGTCGTCCTTGGCGTATCCGAGCTTTTCGGCGGCCTTTGCGATGCGGTCCACGAACTTCCTGCGGCGCTCGGCGGTTTCGGGAATCTCGTCGTCGCCGACGGGCAGCAGTATGAACATCGCGCCGTATTTCGCGGCCGCAGGCAGGAGCTTCCTTATCTTGTTCTTCTCGAAGGAGATGGAGTTTATGAGCGCTCTCCCGGGGTAGATTCTAAGGGCGTTTTCAACGGCCTCCGTATCCGATGAGTCGATGCAGAGCGGCAGATCGACCAGGCCGGAGAGTATCTTCACGAGCCCTGGAAGAAGCGCCTTCTCGTCGACACCCGAGGCGCCGACGTTGACGTCGAGGAGGTCGGCGCCCTTTTCCTTCTGCTCGACGGCCATGATCTTGGCCTCGCGGAACTTGCCTGCGCGCAGCTCATCCTTCAGCTTTTCCTTTCCCGTCGGGTTGATCCTTTCGCCGATGACCTTCATGGAGCCGCCGCCGCCGAAGCATACGACCTTCCTGTGGCTGCTGACCGCGCTTATGGACCGGCGAAGCGGAGGCCGGGGCTTAAGCTTGGACAGCTGGCCCCTCAGTTTCGAGATGAACTCGTGCGTGGTGCCGCAGCATCCGCCGATCAGGTTGCATCCGGCCTTGGCGAACAGCTGGGCGAATGAGGCGAATTTCTCAGGCGTCATGTCGAAGACGGTGCGGCCTCCTACCAGCTTGGGCAGTCCCGCGTTGGGCTTTGCAATGAGCGGGACGCAGGCCACCTTTTTCATCTCGCATATGATGGGCAGCATGGCGTCCGGGCCGACCGAGCAGTTGCAGCCGACGGCCGACGCGCCCAGGCTCTGCAGCGTTACGGCGGCGGCCTCCGGCGACGAGCCGGTGAGGGTTTTGCCGTCCTCCGCGAAGGTCATGGAGACCATCACCGGGATGTCGCAGATCTCCTTGACTGCTATAAGTGCCGCCCGCGCCTCCTGCATGTCCATCATCGTCTCGATTGCGATGATGTCGGCGCCGCCGTCCAGCAGGCCCTTGGCCTGTTCCTTGAACACCTTCACGGCGTCCTCGAAGGCGAGTTCGCCGAAAGGCTCCACGAAGCGGCCGGTGGGGCCGATGTTCCCGGCGACCAATGCCCTGCCTCCCGCCGCGCCGCGCGAAATCCTTGCAAGCTCCTCGTTCAGCTTCCTCACTTCGCCCTGGAATCGGAATTCAGCCAGCTTGAGCCTGTTTGCGCCGAACGTGCAGGTGTAGATTATCTGGGAGCCGGAATCCACGTATGATTTCTGGACGGAGGCCAAGTTCTCCCGATTTTCGGCGGCCCAGAGTTCGGGACAGGCCTTCTCGGGAAGACCGGCCTTCTGAAGCTCGGTTCCGGTCGCGCCGTCGAGCAGGACAATCTTGTCCTGCATTATGGCGTTGAAATCCTTCTTATCCATAATTCCTAACTGCGGTCTCCTGAATTCCCAATCCGTTGTCGCTGACGGGCAAGCCTGTTCCGGACGGTGGCAGCCCACGTTTTTTTCATCTGCAGGACTTTTGGAGAAACTTTCTCATGGCGCGTGTATACTCCTTTAGCGTGAAAATTTACATTTTGACGAGCAAGATTTGGGATTGGATTTTTTCGTTCCGACCGAGCGGCGACATGAATGTCGTCCGAGGAAGGAACGGAAAAATACGGCCCAAAGATGCTCGCCGCAAGGCGTTTGCGGTCTTTTGGTTTTCCTCCGTGCCCTTCGAGAACCTTCGATACCTCTGTATCGGCGGCCTCTCAGAATGCGAAGCAAATTCCAAAATCTCCGCAATTAAAATGTAAATTTTTCAGCCTAAAGGAGTATAAAATATCACAGCTGTATTCAATCCGCCTGTTGAAAAAACAAAATGAGACGTTTTTTTAGCTGCGGGTTGACCAGGCAGGACGGATAAGCTATGAATCCTTGGTACGACATACATGTCCACACGTCCCTGTCGGAATGCTGCAGCGACAAGGAGAACCAGCGCCCGGAGAAACTTCTTGGGATCGCCGAGGACATGGGGCTCCGCCTCATTGGCTTTTCCGACCATGTATGGGACAATCCGGAAATCAAGCCGAACTTCTGGTATGAACCGCAGAATTCCTCCAGGATATTGGCGATGCGAAATAATCTTCCGTTCGATTCGGAGGGGATCCGCATCCTGGTCGGCTGCGAGGGGGAGACAATAGCCCCGGGTAAGTTCGGCGTCACGCGGTATCTCGTCGAAAAGCTCGACTTCTGCCTGCTGGCATGCTCGCATTTCCAGATATCGGACTTCGTGGCGCAGCCCTCAGACACGACGCCGCGGGGAGTCGCGAAGCATGTCCTCGAATTCTTCATGTCGGCCGTGGAGAGCGGCCTGGCGACCGCGATACCGCATCCGATGCTTCCCATCGGCTATACGGCAATCTTCGACGAAATGCTCGAGTCGATATCCAACGGCGAACTTTACGACGCCTTCGCGGCCGCATCTGGAATGAATGTCGCGATCGAGGTGACGCTGGCGTTCTTCCCCCCTGTGATCGAAGGCAGGGCCAAGTGGAGCATGGAGACGCCGATCAGGCTCCTCGGCATCGCAAGGCAGGCAGGCTGCAAGTTCACGTTCGCAAGCGACGCGCACAAGCCGGACGACTTCAGATCCCTCGGAAAGATCGCGCAGCTGCTCGACGCGGCCGGAATCTCCGAAAAGGACATGCTAGTGAATATCCAACGTCCAACATCCAACAAGCAGCCGAAGGATTGAGGAAAATCCAATAGCCGGAACCCGATTTCAGACAAAAAAAGCGATGCCGTCGATCTTCAGGCATCTCAAACCTGGAGCAGGAAATCTGAATTACTTCGGTGCAGGCGCGGGAGTTCCTGGAAGCGCCGCTGGCGTGCCCGGAGCTGGTGCGGGCGCTGGTGCGGGGGCTGGCGGCGGTGCAGGCGCGGGAGTTCCTGGGGCGGCGGCCGGGGTGGCCGGTGCGGTCGCCGGCGTTTCCGGTGTTGCAGGAGTTGCAGGGGTGTCCGGTGCCGCAGGCGTAGCTTGCTTAGGGAACTTTAACTTGCCCTGTTCCGGAGTGGAGGAGACTTTGGAGAAGGGTCTGTCGCTTGCTATTTCAAAGGGGACGAGCAGATCCTCGTTGGCACCCCTGAAGAGCTTATATCTGAGGTAGAGTTCCGGCGCGGAGTCTGCCGGTGGCATTTGCACCCTGAACAGCAGGGCGTAGAGCCTGCCCTGGAGGGTGTTGGGGATTTCGGCGATGCTTCCGTCGAAGGGGGAGTCTCCGCCGGCGACTCCGATGCACGGGAATTCGACCTTGTCCTTGCTGCAGAGCACATAGTCATATATGCTCAGGCTTCTGCCCTGATCGGGCCTGATCACCAGGAGGGCGTAGCCGTTGAAGGCGGTTAGCAGGGTCTTGTCGACGAACTTATCTATGTTCTTTATGACGACGAGATTGGTCAGGTTGTCGGCCATGAGCTCCGCGCTGAGCAGTGTTCCCGAATGGAAGCGCAGGTATGTTTTCTCGGGAGCCTGGGCTGGCGCAGCCGCCGGTGCCGTCGCATCCGGCGCTGGCGCGGCGGGATCCGGCGTCGGTGCGGGCGCTGGAGCGGGGGCCGGAGCCTCGGCAATAAGCCTCACCTGCGTGACAGCACAGATGATAAAGAATAAAATAGTTACATAAAAACATTTCATAGTTGATACCTTTTTCCAGCTTCAAAACGAATTTATACTCCTTATAGTCTGAAAAATTTACATTTTGATTGCGGAGATTTTGGAATTTGCTTCGCATTCTGAGAGACCGCCGATACAGAGGTATCGAAGGTTCTCGAAGGGCACGGAGGAAAACCAAAAGACCGCAAACGCCTTGCGGCGGGCATCTTTGGGCCGTATTTTTCCGTTCCTTCCTCGGACGACATTCATGTCGCCGCTCGGTCGGAACGAAAAAATCCAATCCTAAATCTTGCTCGTCAAAATGTAAATTTTCACGCTAAAAGAGTATACTATCGCTTTTCTGGATTTCAAAGCAGATAGAAGGTACTGTCAGGAAAAAGCCATGAGGATTCCTAGCAATGCGAAGAAGACCCCCCGTCAGAATCTTCCCTGCGAAAGCGTCGAGGCTGGTCAGTGACGCCAGGCGTAGGGCGTTGATCCCGTAGTGGACCGCGATGAGCAGCGCCACCAAGGGAAGGACGAACATCACGTTGTAGAGCATAAGGTAGCCGAACCACGCACCCCCTGTTCTATGCCATAGCCCGGAATATAGACTTGGAGGTCGGACATCAGAAATCCGCACAGGACAGTCTTGATCAGCTCAAAGGACAGGCAATCCCCGACATGCCTGCGAGTCCCTCCAGCGCAACAATCTATCCTGACGGTGACCTAAGCCTGTACGTCCAGCCCTGAAGAATTGTAATTTAGGTTAAGTTAAATAATATAAATTATCCTGACATCCGACACCTGGAATCCTTACCTGACTCCGTTCACTTCCCCGGTGGAAGCGCAGTTTTCGGATATGCGTTTCCCACAGCGAGCAATATCAGGCGGAGATCATGGCGGTTGACTTTGACTTCCCAATGCGAAAGGTCTTTCCACTGAATCGCTTCGTCGGTTTCGGCGTCAAGGCACATATAACGGAACATTTCGATCAATCTTTTCTGCGGATACAATTTTGCGGTGACGGGCTGGTCGCCGACATTGCCGACGACCAATAATACGCCGTCGGGGCGTTGGTAGAGGCTGACTTTCACGGAATCCGGCTCCGCCTTGACAAGATCCTTGCTTTCCCAGTAGCCGATGAAATTCACGTCCTTCTCCCAGGGCTTGATACGGTTCCGGGCCAGGCGCAGATCGCCTATGACCTTGCTGTCACGCGCTCCGGTGTTCCAGCTTCCGAGGTCCTGATCGTTCAACATGGCGAGCATCATCATGCAGCGGGTGTCCTTGGCGAAGACTTCCGGATCGCCCTGCCGTCCTTTCGGTGACGACATTCCGATCTGGCCCGCCTGACCGAACTGCTTCGAGGGGTTGTAGGCGGCGTAGCGGTCGAGGGAGCCGTAGAAGTCCAGGTTGTCGCGATCCTCGAACGGATTGTAGTAGCCGTGCTCGCAGGGACGCCACATCCCGATGAAGCCGTATGCCGGCATGAAGTGGGCGTGGCAGTGCTGGGAATCCGAAAGCAGGTTGGGGCGCTTGTGCTGGGAATTGACATATGCGGCACGCTTCCAGCGCTCGCGGTAATTCCACAGGCCTGAGGACCAGATCTTGCGGCCGTCCTCGCGTGTGAATCCGAAACCCAGCTCCTCATCATAGATCGGCTTCGGATATCCGCAGTCGTCGTATGTGCCGCAGATGGGGGTCTGTTCGAGCGCCAGATCGTATGCGTAGGTCAGGAAATCGACATAGCTTGGTCGTCCGCCTGTGTCGAAATAAACATAGCGCTCCTTGTCGTCCCCGAAGAACCGGCTTTTCCATAGGGAATTCTGGGGGTCGGGCCCTGCGGCGGCCTCCCAGGCCTGGCGGTCGATGCCCCATTCGCCCCTGAAGACGCGCGTTTCCGGAAATCCCTTTGGGACCATGGGCCAGTATGTGTAGCCGACAACCATTTTGTCGCCGCCGGCCGCAAGCTTCTCAAGATAATCCCTCGATCGTTTCTGCTCTTCCGGAGTCACGCCGGGATGTATGAAGCATAGTCCTCCTCCGGGCATTGCGTTTCCGCTGCCGCCGGTCTGCACCAGTTTGACTGGGGCGTCGGTGGGATGTGCGATGTCCTGGATGCCGCGCCAGCCATCGGGAAGGGGCTTGAGGGGGCCGGCCTGGAACGCAAACTCGAGTGTGCGCGGCGTCTTGAGATCGAACTCCTTGTCCACGAAGTTCAGCCAAAGGACAAGTTGCTCGCCTTCCCTCCAGGCCTCGACCGCCGGCGCATCGTCGCGGATAAGCCAGCCCTTGTCGCTGTCCGAGGCGTAGCAGAAACATACGTCATGGTCGCCGACCCAGAACAGTGAGGCGAAAGACGGTGAACAGCACACTGAGCGGGTGCTGTTGAAGCTGTCGAAAACTTTCCCCTGCGTGTCCGGCAGCAGGTCGCCCTGGATGCAAGTTCCCTGCGTGTCGCCGGCGGCCGAGTAGAATTGTGCGAATTTCGCAGAGATCGGGAGCTTGAGCCTCAGGCGGCTTATCTTGACGGCATCCCTGTCCGGCCCGTATGTCAGGCGGTAAAGAAGGAAGCCGTCATACTCCATGACGCACTCGAGTTTGATCTTTAAGGGGCCTGCAGACAATGTCGAGTCGCCTTTGACCTCGCCGGATTTTTTTGACGTGAATTGAAACGGCTTTTCTATTTTGACTTCGGCGGGCCTGCCGTCGATTTCGGCCAGCAGCTGCGCCTCGCCCGTAAGCATCTGACGCCCTTGCGATTCAATGCCTTGCGGCAGGCCGCTTGCCGCGAACGAATAGGCGCGCCCCCATGGCCTCACGGCCTGACCATCGACCTCAAGCGGCGTATATGGGGCCGGCACGGCTTCGCCGACGCCGCGCGGATTCTTCATCCAGTCGAATATTTTTTTCTCGAACCAGTCGTCGCAGTCCGCCATAAGCTCTCCTTTTCCAGGGGACAGCACCTTCACCTTGACCACATATTCGCCCTCGGGCAAATCCTTCGTGGAAGAACGCCAAGTGCCCTTATAGTCCTTGAAATCGGAAAAGGTTCCTTCCAGCACCGGCTTGCCGTTCTCCTCCCCTTTTTTCCATACTTTTATCTCGGCCTTCGGCGGCTCGCCCGCCCAGGAGGTCTTCTTCGCCCACGCCGTCCAGTCTACGATTACCGAGAGGCGGTCGAGCGAAGGGAGGAAGCGCGGAAAGACGTAGACGAGCGGAACCTTGGGCGCCACCCTCTTGGCAAACCATGGCGAAGGCACGTTGACCTGGCGCTCAGAAAAATAAAGTGTTTTGCCGGCTTCGTCCGAGACCTTGATCGAGACGATGTTGGCGGCCAGCAGGCTTTCCCCTTTGCCGATGTTAATCTCTTTCGTTTCGCCGGGCTTGACTTCCATTTCCTGCGCGTCTTCGCCGATCTTTTTCCCGTCGAGACCCGTGCCCGCCAGCTCGGTTTTCACCTTGCATGGCTTGTCCGTACCGTTGGCCAGCTCGACCGTCATCTGCAGTTTGCCGTCTATGAGCGGCTTTACGGACTTTATCCTGGCGGCGGCCGCCTGGCTGTCGAATGTCGCGTTCCCTCCGACGCGGCAGTCGTTCAAGGCGCCGCCGGCGTTCCATGCAAGCCAGTTGTAGCCGGAGAAGGTGCGGTCGAAGTTCATGCGCCACAGATCCCCGTCCTTGGGAAGATCCCTGCTGATGGACGAGATCGGAATTTTTATTTCAGAGACCCAGTGGGTGCCTTCCACGGTGTTGGCAAGCTCGGCGCCGCTCTCCCAGGAATTGTGCGATTCGGCGAGCTGCGTGATGAACTTGGCGTCCCATACGGTGCCGATTGAGTTGAACGCGAAATAATATGTCGGAAAGTCGTATTGCCTGATCCTGTCTCCGGCGCCCGGAGCGAGCATGAGCTCGACGCAGTCGTCGCCGATGATGCCCAGGTTGTCGTGCATCGAGCAAGAACCCACGATGCCTGTCGTGTTCGAATCCAGCGACTCCATTGCGACGTATAGAAATTCGGAGTCGCGGAAGACATAGAAGACCGGCTGTTCCTGCCGCATCGCGCGCGGCCAGTAGCAGGGATAAGCCTCGAGCATGCTCACACCCGCCGCGAACTGCCATTCGCCCGGCGAAAGGATGCCGTCGATATTAGGGGGTGCCTTGCACCAGGGGATTCTCAGCTCTGGTTCGCGCAGCTCGACATTCCCATTCTTGTCGGCGGCGGAAGCTGCGGTCGCGAGGATAAATGTAATGACGATCCCTGAAAACAGGCTCCGCAACCGGATCCGGCTTACTGATGTCTTTCGCATTGAAGCCCCTCCCCTTAAGAAAAGTTCTGCAAATTATAATCCTTTAGCGTGAAAATTCACATTTTGACGAGCAAGATTTGGGATTGGATCTTTTCGTTCCGACCGGGAGGCGACATGAATGTCGTCCGAGGAAGGAACGGAAAAATACGGCCCAAAGATGCCCGCCGCAAGGCGGCTGCGGTCTTTTGGTTTTGCTCCGCATCCTTCGAGAGCCTTCGATACCTCGGTGTCGGCGGTCTCTCAGAATGCGAGGCAAATTCCAAAATCTCCGCAATCAAAATGTAAATTTTTCAGCCTAAGGGAGTATAAATTCCGGGCGAATCGGGGCGCCCCCGTTTTACTTCGAAGCAATGCTGGCTAAATTACCGGATTATGCCCAAGAACAACAACATCTTAGAGCTGTTCGCATACGGCATATTGGCGCTGATCCCGCTTGTGGCGGCGGTGGTGATATATTTGATCGTCGTCAAGGCGTACGCCACGCAGAAGGAGGAGATGATAAGGGAGCTTTCTGCGATCGAGGACTACGACAAGGACGCGGCGCTGCGCGAGGTATCCAAGGAGCTGGACATCCCGTATCCGGTACTGGAGCCGGCTATGACTCCGGAGCAGATCGAGAAGACCGTCAAGGAGGAGGCTAAAAAGGAGGCGGAGAAGGTCTACGCCGACGAGGCCTTCAACGAGAAGAAATGGAAGATCATCAGCGAAAACTCCGAGGTCAAGAAGGGCGACAAGGTCTCTGTTTCCCTCAACACCGCGAAAGGTAAGCTTGAAGGCGTATTCAAGGGCTTCGACGGGGTCTACGTGAACATTGACGACATGAACTACCGGATAGACGACATCGCGGACGAGCAGAGGCACCTTTTCGACCCCGCGGTCGCCGACAAGATTATAAACGAGAAGCTCAGCTCCCTCAAGGATCGTTTCCACAAGATGAAGAAGGAGTTCGCGGCCCAGAAGTGCGAGGAGCTGCGCATGCAGTATTACCCGAAGAACGGATACCGCAAGGACGGATCGGACGGATGGCGGCCGCTGAAGGAGATATTCGATTCCGCCATGGCCGCCAAGGAGAGGGAATACGCGAGGGCGAGGAAGATGAAGATACATGACATCATGATGAGGCACAGGCTGTTCGGAATATTTGAAATAGAAGTCCCGGCGGAGCTGAAAAAATGAGGTTTCCTGATGCGTGGAAAAAAGTTATGTGGTGAAATGCCGACCCCGGTGAGGGATTTCAGGTTCAGATTTCCGGCGCATGGCTTTGAAAAGCCACAAGCGCAATTCCCACAGTTTTTTGCCCATATCAGAGGCGCAGACCAGAAAGTCTGAAAATGAAGCTGCTTGAAGTGAAAGATCTTTCGATTGACTTCCAAATGGGGGGGAAGAGGCTGCCCGCCGTCAGCGGCGTCTCATTCGACGTGGAGAAGGGCGAGGTGCTGGCGCTGGTGGGCGAAAGCGGCTGCGGCAAGAGCGTCACCTGCCTTTCTCTTGCGCGCCTTGTGCCGTCGCCCCCGGCGATCTACGCCGGCGGAAGCATAAGGTTTTTTGGAGAAAAGGGCGGACTCGATGTCCTCGGGCTGCCCCAGAAAGGGCTCCGCGAATTCCGCAGGCATTGTATTGCCTATATCTTCCAAGAGCCGTCGGTCTCTCTCAATCCTGTCTTCAGGATCGGCGACCAAATAGCGGAGTCGATCTGCCTCAGGGGCGGCGCGACGGACGTCAGGGCGGAGGTGGTCTCCCTGCTCGCCCAGGTCGGGATCCCCGAGCCCGAACAGAAGATATCTGCCTATCCCCATGAGCTTAGCGGCGGGATGCAGCAGCGCGTAATGATCGCGATGGCGCTGGCGAGCAATCCGGGCCTGCTCGTCGCAGACGAGCCGACCACCGCCCTCGACGTGACGATCCAGGCGCAGATCATTGACCTCCTCCGGCAGATACAGAAGACCTGCGACATGTCGATCATAATGGTCACGCACAACCTGGGGATCGTCTCGGACATGGCCCACAGGGTCATCATCATGTATGCCGGTCATACGGTCGAGTCCGCAAGTTCGGACGAGCTGCTGGGCAACCCGGCACACCCGTATACGAAGGCGCTCATGGCGGCAGTCCCCAGGATAGGACATGAAAAGGAGATGCTGGAGACGATCCCCGGAAGCGTCCCGGCCCCGTCCAACTATCCGGCAGGATGCAGATTCTACGGGCGCTGCTCCCTCTGCGAGGAACTTGACGGCAGGAGCCGCGAACTCTGCGCGAACACAGTCCCCGAATGGCGGCAGATCAAGGAAGGACACTGGTGCAGATGCCATTACTCGAAGTGAAGGATCTCAAGGTCTGGTATCCACTGCGCGGTTCGCTGTTCGGGCCGCGGACGTATGTCAAGGCGGTCACGGACGTAAGCTTCAGTCTCGAAAAGGGCGAGACGCTCGGACTCGTCGGCGAGAGCGGATGCGGCAAAAGCTCGCTCGGAAGGGCAATGCTCATGCTCGAGGACATCACCGGCGGAAGCGTCCATCTAGAAGGACGCGAAATCTCCGCGCTCAAGGGCGAAACCCTCCGGAAGTCGAGGAAGGATTTCCAGATGATATTCCAGGACCCCTACGGTTCGCTGAATCCCAGGATGACCGTCCATGCCGCACTGGACGAAGTCCTCAGAGTCCATACCACGCTCGATTCCGGCAGTAGGCTTAAGGAGATCTACAGGCTGATCGGGATGGTCGGCCTGGACAAGGCTCATATCCACCGCTATCCGCATCAGTTCAGCGGCGGCCAGCGCCAGCGCGTCGGAATCGCCAGAGCGCTCGCGGTCGGCCCGAAGTTCATCGTTGCGGACGAGCCGGTCTCCGCGCTCGACGTCAGCGTCCAAGCCCAGATCATAAACCTTCTCATGGAAATACAGAAGGAGACCGGAATCGCATACCTCTTCATCGCACACGACCTTGCCGTCGTCGAGCATATAAGCGACAGGATCATGGTGATGTATGCGGGGAGGATTGTCGAGAGCGGAACAAGCCGCGAAGTCGTCAAAACCCCCCTGCACCCATATACGAGGGCGCTCCTCTCCGCGGTCCCGACACTTGACCCCGAGACACGCCGGCAGAGGATCGTCCTCGACGGAGACGTCCCCTCCCCCGTCAATCCGCCCCCCGGCTGCCCTTTCCACCCCCGATGCCCAGTCGCCGAAGATAAATGCTCCGTCGAGGCGCCTCCCCTAGCGGAAAACGGGAAATACAGGCTCTGCGCATGCCATTTCCCGGGCAGGGTTGAAAAGAAAGTCCTGAAGGTATAAATTTTGCCGCACGCAAAATTTATGATATTGAAGAATTATATTGTCGGCAATGATTCATTCAACCAATCGGAGGGCAGACATGAAAAGACTCCTGCTTTGCGCCGCTCTCGCCGCCGTTCCTTTAATCGCCGCCATGGCGCAGGATAAAACAGGAGACGAAGCCGATCCTCTCAAGCAGAAGGCCGCGGAGCTTGTCAAGGACAAGGCTTCCAAGGCCGAAAAGGTCGTCGCCATATACAACTTCGTCCGGGATGAGATAACGCAGATTCCCTCCAAGTTCGGCTGAGGGGGGAAGACATGCATAACGGCGGACCGTGCGTTCGCCGACAAGAAAGGCGATCAGCAGGCCAGGACTGAACTTCTCGGACATCTCCTCATAGCCGCGGGGGAAAAACCCTATCTGCTCTCCCATGGTTCCGACAGGGAGACGTATTACATCATCATGCTGAAGATGGCGGACGACGAAATCAAGTCGCTGGAATCCGCCGCCGGCGTCAAGCCCGCCGTAATAAAGATGGCCGGGAAAAATTTTGTCCCGCTCCAGCTCGAGGCAGACCTGAAGCCCGGCTCGGTCACCGAAAAACTCTACAATTCCGAGACAGGCGCATGGACCGCCACTACCGCGCTCCGCAGCTACAAGCCATAAGCTAAAAATAATTGCCACAAGAAGCACAGGAATCACATAATGTTAAACTTGTGCTTTTTGTGGCCATCCAAGTTTTATGAAAGGGCTGTCGATGAACACACCGTTTCCGCTGAAACCTTCCTTTTGTCGTTCGGCACTCTTCGTCCTCCCAGTCCTCCGTGTCCTCGATGCCCTCAGATTTCCTGAACTGCGCATTTCGCAGATGGCCGTATTTCCCGCATGTCTCGTCTTTCTATTCCTCGGCGCTTCCGTCCTCTCCGCAGAAGATGCAGATCCCGCCGGCAAATGCCAGGTGAGCGGCATCGTGAAAGACAAGGATGGGAAACCTCTGAAGGATGTTAGAATTTCAGCCTCCATGAAAAAGCCGGACGGCTTCGGCTATGACAATGTCGCAGAAACAAGAACTGCCGCCGACGGAAACTTCATCGTTCCAAACCTCCGGGCCGGATCATATCAGTTCTTCTTCTTGTCCGGGACAAAGATGTCCGCGGAGCTTGAATCGGAAGTCGGCGATGACCTGAACTACATTGATGTCATCCTTAAAGAGTCCGCCACGATCGAAGGGAAGGTTGTCGACGATGGCGGCAACGGGCTCAAAGGGGCAAGCATAAGCATAATCGGCAATTCTCGGAGCACCCTGAGCGGCGACGACGGAAATTATTCCTTGGCAGGGATGGTGCCGGGCAATTACTGGTTGATGGCGACGCTCAAAGGATATGCGATGCAAGGTGCCGACCAGGACAAATGGGTTCAAATCACCGACGCCAGGACATACCATCATGACATCAAGCTTGTTCGACCGGGCAGCATCGTTGTCGAACTCGAAGCCGGCGACAAGGATGTCAAAGTTCCCGGAAAGATTTCCATAACGCTGTCCTCTAATGGAGAAAACTCCACCTCCATTGGGCTGACTCCGGTCGAAGTGAAGGAATCTCTCGCACGTTTCGAGGACATCGCGCCCGGGAAATACACCGTTGTCCTGGAAAGCGATGAAGCCGCTAAGCTCAAGGGCGACTTAAACGTCGAGGCAGGCAAGGACGCCAAGATCAAATTCACACTTCCGAAGATCTACAGCATCAAGGGGAAAATATTGGACGACAAAGGTGCTCCCCTGCGAGCTGCGTCAATAATGCTTCCCCCCATACAAATCCCTGGCGGCGCGGTCAGCGGCGGATACGCCTCAAGCGGGGCTGACGGGGCGTTTGAGATAAAAAATCTTGAGGCCGGCGAATACGAGGCCTCTATCCAAAAGGAAGGATTCAGAAAGACCAAGTTCAAGCTGGCTGCGGGACCGGGAGTAAGTGAACCCGCCATCATAAAACTCGACAAGGGCCTGGCAATAAGCGGTTCCGTCCTGGAGGCGGACGGCAAGCCTGCCGCCGGAATCAAGATTACGCTTTCAAGTCCTTCATCAAGGGGCTTAAACGCCCAGAACTGGGTGCACATGCAGACAGAAAGCTCCCAGGACGGATCGTTCACCTTCGCAGGGCTTTCCGAGGGAGGCTTTAACCTGGCCGTGGCAGATCCGGTGCTGGGATATGAACTGGCGTCGGTCGAGAATGTCGCCGCAGGGACTGAGGACAGCATAATAACGCTTTCTCCTAAATTCCAGCTCGTAGGATGGGTGGGTGCATCGGACGCACCGCTGAAGGATGTGGAAGTGTCGGCGTCGATAAGGCGTGGCGGCCAGTTTTTTTTCGGCAGTGGTGCTGAGAACGCGGTGAAGACCGACAAGGACGGGAAGTTCATTCTGTATCTTCGAAACGGCAGCAAGTTTTCGCTGAAATTCTCCCACCCGGCGTATCTTGAAAAAACAATAAGCTTCGATCCTGCCTCCGGCAGCGGGAAAATACAAGTCAACCTCGACAAAGGGTGCTCTGTGAGCGGTATGGTCGTCAGGGCAAAGGACAACTCTCCCGTCGAAGGAGTTTTGGTTCAAGCCGGAACCGGACGGATGAGTTTTTTCTCCGGCGGACAGGACAGGCGTAAAGACAATGCAAAAACCGACAAAAGCGGCAAGTTCAAGCTGGACACGGTTCCTTACGGAATCGTGAAAATTTCCATCTTAAATGAAAAGACAAGGCTTCCGCTATTTTCACAAAGCAGGGAGATTATGGCAAACCTGGACAACAATTTGCTCATAACGCTTCCTGAGATGCTCGAAGTCAGCGGCAGGATCATTGACGCCGACGGCAAGCCGATCCCGCATGCCATGGTCAACATGAACGGCATAGACAACGCCGAGAGCTTCTATAATGCGGACACGGACGGCGACGGAGCCTTCAAAATCAAGGACGTCCTTCCAGGAAAATATTACGCCACCTTCTTCAGCATGAAAGAGGTTAAAGGCGGCGCATACCAGGCGAATCCGCTGCAGATCGTGGAGGTCAAGGCGGAAAACGCCGCAGGATTAATCCTTCGCCAGAAAGGCGGAGCTGAAGGGAAAATCCCAGGGACGCTCAAGGTCAACGGCAAGCCGGTGGAAAGCGGAAACATCATGTTCTTCCCTCGCCGGGAAGGCAGGATGGGCAGGTCTGAAATAATGCAGATCGGAATGGAAATGTCGCAGTCCGAACTGTCCGCAGACGGTAAATTCGAGGTCAACGGGATGATCCCCGGCAAATATATGTTCCAGGTGTCGGCCGGATATGACGCCGCTGAAGGCATGAACCTTATATTTTCCGCCTATGCGATGCAGATCTTCTGCGTAGGCGCCGTTGAAGTGAAGGAAGGGATCAAGTCGCTTGACATCGATCTCAAAGGCGTCGCCGTCTCCGGAAGGATCGAGGATGTGGAAGGGAAACCGGTCCGGTCGGCGAATATCCAGCTTCAGTCCGTTGAAAAAAGCGTGTTCGGGGGCATGATGGCCGTCAAGGCGTCGTCGCTGAAGGACGGAAATTTTTACTTCGACTGCGTCGAGCCGGGGAAATACAAGCTCATGGCCGCGAGCGAGGGAAGCGGCCTTCTGACCAGGGATATTGCAGTGGATAAATCGCCGGTCACCATGGATATTAAGCTGCCCAAGGGCTTCAAGCTTTCCGGGAAGATCGCGGTTCCCGAAGGAGAGGAGCCTGCATCCGGCGGATCCAATCCGACGGTCGTCATGGCCTTTTCAAAGGACGGCGAAATGATGGCCGGCATAATGGCCGAGGGGGATTCCTATGCGGTCAAGCCCGACCTTCCTCAAGGCGAATACGTCGTCTTGGCGGGAAGGATGGACAGCGCGAATGAATCGGCGGTCTTGAAAGTCGAAAAGGACACCGTGCTGGATTTCAAACTGGTGCCCGCCGGCAGCCTGGAGCTCCGCCTAAAGTCCGGCAAGATTCCAGTTAAGGACAGAAAGGTCCTGCTGAAGGATCAGGACGGCAAGGAAGTCATGCAGGTGCCCGAAAACGCCGGCGAATTCCTGGGCTTACTTGTCGGGGAATCCAACACGGTCTCCGACGAGTCCGGTAAAATCTTGATCTCCGGCCTCAAGCCCGGCGGATATTCCATGGGCCTCGAAGGGTGCAAGATTTCACCGGACCGCTTCGAAATCAGGGCGCTGGAAAAGGCCGAGGTCGAGGCGGCCATCGAATAGGCGTCCGAATCCCCGCGCCGTAAGCCGGAATTTCAACCAAATGGCCGCAGTTGAAAATATGCTATATCATTTAATATTATTATAATAAGGCAGTTACATATTTTGAAGCTCTCACCTTATGGGTGAAAGCAAGTTCCCGCATATTTTCAACCCGCCAGGGTTGGCCGCATTCGCCATATCTGCTTCGTTAGCTTCAACTTGCAGTGGTTACCACAGCTGCGTCTTGCTGCCTTGCAGCTACGGCAAATTCGGCCAACTGCGGCGATTAGGTTCAATGTCGGTATCGCAGAGCGTGGAAGACACGCCGATTAAGTAGGGGCTGGATTTAGCCTGTCCCTGATGTGCAGGCTGAAGCCAGCACATGCTTCACGCAGGCGGACTGAAATATCTTCGCCGCCCTGCAAGCCAAGATGGCGGGAAACTTTTTATTCCCTCTTTTTTTCTGCGGACTTCAAGTTATGTTTTGCACAGCGCATAGTTTCCCCCGGCAATCTGGAGAGTCGACATATGACCAAGCATATTTTCATAACGGGCGGCGTGGTTTCTTCCCTCGGGAAGGGGATTACGGCCGCGTCGATAGCCTTCCTCCTGAAGCGGAGGGGTTACAGGATCAGGATTCAGAAGCTGGATCCCTACCTCAACGTGGATCCGGGAACGATGTCGCCGTTCCAGCACGGCGAGGTCTATGTCACCGACGACGGCGCGGAGACGGACCTGGACTTGGGCCACTACGAGCGTTTCGCCGACATAACCTGTTCCAGGGCAAGCAATTTCACCACCGGCAGCATCTACAGCGCCGTGATAGGGCGCGAGCGCCAGGGCGGCTACCTCGGCAAGACCGTTCAGGTGATCCCGCACATCACGGACGAGATCAAGAAGGACATCGCGCTGCTCGACGGCAAGGACGTGGACATCGCCATAACCGAGATCGGCGGCACCGTCGGCGACATCGAGTCTCTTCCTTTCCTGGAGGCCATACGCCAGTACCGCCAGCAGATCGGGCGCGACGACGGACTCTTCATCCACCTCACTCTGGTTCCCTACATCCGCGCCGCCGGGGAGATGAAGACCAAGCCTTCGCAGCAGTCCGTCGGAATCCTGCGCGAGATCGGAATCATCCCCGACATCCTCGTGTGCCGGACGGAGCGTCCGCTCTCGGAGGAGCACCGCGAGAAGCTGGCGCTCTTCTGCAACGTCAGGAAGGAGCTGGTCATCGAGGAGCAGGACGTCAAGAACTCCATCTACGAAGTGCCGCTCGAGCTGGCCAAGCAGGATCTCGACAAGTACATCCTCGAACTTTTCCATCTGCACGTCACCGACATACGCCTGGACGACTGGAGGAAGATGGTGGCGACCGTCGTCTCGCCGCCAAAAGGCTCGGTGGAGATCGCCGTCGTCGGCAAATACACGAGCATCAGGGACTCCTACAAGAGCATATACGAGGCTCTGACGCACGGAGGCATCGCCAACGGCGTCAAGGTGGAGGTCAGGATGATAGACTCCGAGGACGTCATGAAGGAGTCTGCCGAGGCGATGCTGTCGGGCGCCGCCGGCATCCTGGTCCCCGGCGGCTTCGGCGACCGCGGCATACCCGGCAAGATCGCGGCGATAAGATACGCCCGCGAAAACAAGATCCCTTTCCTCGGAATATGCCTGGGGATGCAGTGCGCCGTAATCGAGTTCGCCAGGGACGTGTGCGGCTTCCACGACGCCGACAGCACCGAATTCAACTCCGCCACCGGCCATCCTGTCATCGCCCTCATGGAGGAGCAGAAGAAGATCAGCGCCAAGGGCGGAACCATGAGGTTGGGGTCGTATCCTTGCATCCTCGCCGAAGGTTCCAAGTCGGCCGCGGCCTACGGCATGTCCCGGATTGACGAGCGCCATCGGCACCGCTACGAGTTCAACAACGAGTTCAAGCAGATTTTGGTCGGGAAAGGCCTGTCCGTCGCCGGCACCTCGCCTGACGGCGGGCTTGTTGAAGTGGTCGAGCTGAACGATCATCCGTGGTTCGTGGCCTGCCAGTTCCATCCTGAATTCAAGTCCCGCCCGCTCAAAGCGCACCCGCTGTTCAGGGACTTCGTCCGCGCTTCCGCCGCCAACGGCGGAAAGGGCCGCAAAGGGGCCAAGGGCCGCAGGGCCGGGAACGGCAAAAAGTAGGAATGGCCCAATTCCCAGTCCGAATTAGTAAAAGTGGGCACAAGTCCAGTTCCAACGGAGTGGATCATGGATTCCTCCCTCGAAAAGTTCCTCTCGTATCTCCGGAACGAGCGGCAGGCGTCGGAGCATACTGTCGACAGCTACCGGATGGACATCGCGCAGTTCTCGCAGATTTCGCTGAAGAAGGATGCCGCCGCGGAGGAGGTGCCGTGGAAAAGCACCGACATCTATGCGGCAAGGCTGTACGTAGTCGAGCTCGGCAAGCTGGAGCTTTCCAAGACGTCCGTGATGAGGAAGATTTCCTCGCTGCGGTCATTCTACCGATTCCTGGCAAGGGAGGAGATCGTCCAGGTCAACCCGTTCGCCGGCCTGAGCGCCCCGAAGCGCGAGAAACGCCTCCCGAAATTCATGTCCGTAGAGGAGGTCGGACGCCTCCTGGACGCTCCGGCGGAATACTGGAGGATGGCGGTGGCGAAGGAAATCGCGAAGGACGCCGCAGGCGCGAAGTTCGCAGAACTGCGGGACAGCGCGGTTCTCGAGGTCATTTACAGCGGAGGGCTCCGCATCAGCGAGGCTCTCGGCCTCAACATGGCCGACATAGACCTTATCAACGACGTCATGAAGATCCGAGGCAAGGGCAAGAAGGAGAGGATTGCCGCGCTCGGCGGTCCGGCCGTCCGTGCACTGACATCCTATCTCGAGGCCAGGAACCTCAGAACGGCCGATTCCAGGCCGGAGTCCCCCGTATTCCTCAACCAGGACGGGGGACGAATCACGGCGCGCTCCTTCCAGCGCTTCTTCAAGCTGTATCTCGCCGCCGCGGGCCTGCCGTCGGACATGACCCCTCACAAGCTGAGGCATTCGTTCGCGACGCACCTGCTGAACGCCGGCGCGGACCTCCGCAGCGTGCAGGAGCTCCTCGGCCATGCGAATCTCAGCACCACCCAGATATACACGCACATCACCTCGGAGCACATGAAGTCAGTCTATTCGAAGGCCCACCCCAGGGCCAAATGAACGGCCAATCTCGAAAATAGATTAATTTCGGATTTCCTCAATGTTTGCCACATATTCCAAGCACATTGTCGTCTTCGCACTTGGAGTCTTCGCGATGGTCTCGCAGACGCTGTTCTTCCGCGAGTTCCTCACCTCCTTCGAAAGCGACGACATCGCGGTGTCCGTCTTCTTCGGTTCCTGGTTCCTTTGGATCGCCGTTTCCGCGAACTTCGCACAGATTTTGACAAGGAGGGCCGCGAAATTCGCGGAGGGGTTCGAAACCAAGCTTCTTCTATATATTCCGGCATTCGCCGTGCAGTATGTCCTGATCCTTGAAGTGCGGAGGATGGCCGGTGTTGCGGCCTATGAGATATTCCCCTTGTGGAAGATGATTCTATGGGCGGTGATTGTCAATGCTCCTGTGAGCTTCGCGACGGGATTCCTCTTCCCTGTCGCCTGCGAGTGGATGCGCGGCGCCAGGATGCCGGTCTCCCAGGCATATGTTCTTGAAACCGCCGGCTGCTTCGCCGGCGGTCTTGCCGTGACCGCCATGCTCTATTATGGATGCAGTTTCGTCTTCATTTTCTTTTGTGTCTCAATACTCGCCGCTTGCGCCGCCGGTGTTTCAAAAAAGTCTGTCCGTCCGGTTCTCTTGCTGCTTGTCTTCTTCGCGGTGCTGCTCGGTTTTCGAGGCGGCAGACCGTTGCCGGAGATTTTACGCGTCTTTCGATGGGCCGAGCTCCTGCCTGCGGCATCATATGAAGGCTCGTTCCAGACAGGTCAGACCGAATACCTGTATGGAACTTGGAACTTCCAGTGGAACGTCGTCTCCAACGGAACGGTCTGCGAGGCGTTGCCCGACAAGGAAAGCGCGGGCAGGACGGTCGCCATCAGCCTCTGCCAGAATCCGTCGGCCAGGAAAATCCTGCTTGTCGGGCCGGGGCTCAACATCTGCTCCGCCCTCTTGTCGCTCCCGCAAGTCGAATGCGTCGCCTGGGCGCACTACGACGACCAATTCATCGGCAAGGTCCTCAAGCTTCTGCCCGAAAACCTCAGAATACATGACGAGCGCTTCCGGCCTGTCGCGGGGGATGTCCGGAAATTCCTGCAATCCGGAGCGGGAAAATTTGACGCTGTCATAGTCAACATCCCTGAGACGGCGGCGGCGGCCATGAACAGATATTCCACCGTGGAATTCTTCGCCCTTCTCAAATCCTCGCTGGCGGCCGGGGGCATCGTCTCCACCAGGATCGCAAGCGGCGAAAATACCATCACTGAAGAGCAGGCCATCATAGGAGCGTCAGCCCTGGCCACCCTTGGACGCAATTTCAAAAATATCCAGGTTGCGCCTGGCGAGACAAGCTGGCTGATCGCGTCTGATGACACCCCTTTGAGCGGGGATCCGCGGATTCTGAAGGAGCGGTTCGCGGCTGTCGCAGATTCCGGTGCCGTGTTCCCTGCCGACGCGCTTCTGTCGTTATATCTGCCAGACAGGGCTAAGTTCGCGCTATGCGCCTACAAGGCGGCGAAGATTCCGGAGAAGTTCCTTCTGAACACAGACTCCAGGCCGTTGGCGTATCTCTCAGGCCTGCTCCTGTCGCTCCGTGAGGCGGATTTTTCCGCCGCGAATTTCGCAGTCCGCCTGATGAATGCAGGGGTTGCGCTTTTCATAGCGCCGATTGCGGTGTTTTTGGTCTTCTGGGCGTTGTTCAGAATAGGTTCCACAAGGTTCGCGGGAAGCCTCCCGGCCGAAGGGACGGCCATGAAATCCGCCGAGGACGGCGAGGACGGTGGGAAGGATGATGACACGGAGCGCAAAACCGTGGAAATGCCTCCGGCAGGCGGCCCGTGTCTTTCCTCGGCCCCGTTTGAAAGCTCCGTGATCGTCTTCTGCGCCGGACTGACAAGCATGGGGACGATGATTGTGCTGATGTATCTTTTTCAGACGGAGTTCGGCACGCTGTATCTGGATGTCGGGCTTGTCTCGTCGGTCTTCATGGCCGGACTGGCGGCAGGGGGCATGCTTTCCATCTCGCTGATCGGGCATTGCTCCAAGCCGGGCAGGACAATCACCTGCTTTGCCGCGACCGCCTTCGTTCATGGCGCCAGCCTGATGATTCTCGCCGCAGGCGGCGGCGCTTTTCACAGCTACGCCGGCTTCATCGGCCTATTCCTTTTCCAAGGGGCGCTGTGCGGAACCTACTTCCCGTTTGCATCTTTCATCCTGAAGGAGGTAGGCGTAGATGACGCCGCCGTCGGGGCTGCTCTGGAAAAATCGGATCATGTCGGCGCCATGGCCGGCGCCTTCCTGACAGGGATCATTTTCGTTCCAGTGCTCGGAGCCTTGCATTCCCTGCTCCTGATGGGATGCATCGCGCTTATGAACGCGCTTATAATTCTTTCAGGGAACCTCGAATTGTTCCGGCGGGCCCGTCTCGGGCGCGGTCGAACCTTCATGCGCAAGGCCGGCTACGCCATGGGTGCCGTCGCATTGTCGCTGGTGGCTTGTTCATGGCTGATCCGTGCTGAAAATCCGTCCCAGGCAAGTCCTTGGACAGCCTCGGGCGACGCCGCAAAAATGCTGAGTCTCGCCACCGGACTCAAATCCGAACAGGCCAGGCTGAGGACAGCCCAGGGGAAAGAGATCGAATATCTTAAAATATTCGGCGACGACGGCAGACAGCTCGGTTACATTTTCATGACCAAGGATCTTGCGCCGGACGCCAAGGGATACGGAGGGAAAATCAACCTTTCCGTGCGCGTGGACATGGAAGGAAGGCTCGAAAATTTCGAAGTCGTAAGTTCCAGCGAATCGCCTGCATATCTCGACAAGGTCAGGAAAAGCTGGCCGGCAAAGCTGAGTGGTCAGAATCTTTTCAGCGAATCGTCTCTTCAGGGAGTGCATGCAGTTTCGGGCGCAACATTCAGCTCAGAAGGAATCAAGGAGGCGCTGAGCGTCTCCGGGAAGGAGTTTTTCAAGCTGGTGCAGAGGGGCGCTCCGGCTCCGCCGCAAGAGAAAGCGGATAGATTCCGTATGGATGCCGGCGGCATGCTGATTCTGCTCTTCTTTGCCGCAGGATTCCTTGCGAGCCGCTTCCTCACAGGCAATATCGCAGGGGCCGCAAGAGTGTCCATCCTGCTCTGTTCGCTGGCCTCCTGCGGCATCTGGCTGAACTGCCTGTACTCGACGGAACAGATAGTCAGGCTGGTCTCGTTCAGGCTTCCTGCTCCGGGTCTTGCGACGCCATTCGTGCTTTTAGCGGTAATTCCGGTCGCATGTTTCCTTCTTGGGAACTACTACTGCGGCTATGCATGCCCTTTCGGAGCGCTGCAGGAACTGCTGGGCAAGCTTGTCCCCTCCAGGTTCAAGACCTTCCTTCCCGGCGCCGAGCTTCTGAACTTCAGGATATTCAAATATTTTTTCCTTTTCGCTATTGTGGTCATCGCGGTATTGACGGCAGGCCGCTCCGCCGCATCATGGGATCCTCTGGTCTCCTTTTTTTCAATGCCGCGGACCAGTTTTTTCATGTATGCGGTCTCATTTACGGCGCTCCTCATGTCCGCGTTCTGCTTCCGTTTCTGGTGCAGGTTCTTCTGTCCCGCCGGGGCATTCCTCTCGATCATGGCCGGGATTTCACCGTTCAAAAGGCTTCTGCCGAATAAGTTCTTTGGGAGATGCGGATTCGGAGTATGCGGCCGCCGGCAATTCGACTGCATCTCATGCGACAGATGCCGTCCCGGATTCGGCGAATTTCCTGAAATTCTGTCCCCCGTAGAAACTGGCAGGCGAAAATCTATTGAACTATATATAAAACTGCCAATATATGTGCTAGGGTTCTGCATTGCGGCCGCAATGGCTCGTGCCTCCGCAAGCGCCCTCGGTGATCGTACCGGAAAAGACTTGGCGGCTGGAATGCCGTCACTGGAGACGGCGGGCCAAGCTGCTGCGGAAGCCGCGGCCGACGCTCCTCCTGCCCCGTCGATCCGCGAATTCGACTCTGGCAAAGTCAAGGAGCTTATCAAGGGGAAGAAGCTTTCAGGCAGGGAGGCGGACTTCTATAAAAAATCCGAATAGCGAAATCAGCAAATTCGTCGGCAGCTCATTCTGTCATGACAAAGGAAGAATACACACAGGGCAGGCCGCCTGAGATGAACGTGGGGAAGGGCATGCATTTCGTGGCCCGTCATCCACGGGAGTCGGCTCTTTTCCTGAGCCGAATGCTCTACGAGCAGACCAAGGCGGACGGGCGCTTTACGATGAAGATGTGGCTCTCGGTGGCCTCCCATATCATCGAATACACCGCCCGTTCTCCGGCGGAGGTGTTCAATGACGAAAAGATAATCCGGCGGGTGAAGAAGCTTCCGCTCAAGAAGGCGGTCCGCCTGGCTCTGCGCTTCCCCGAAAAGGGTACAAGAATCGTCGCGGCCGTGATCTACGAGGAGCTCTCGAACGTCCAGCACTATTCGAAGGCGGACATCATAGTGTTCGTCAACATGTTCATCGGATTGATCCTTGAAGACCTGAAGAGGCGCCTGGCACACCCGGACGATAAAGCTCCCTGAAACGCTGCCGAATGCTGTTTGGTCTTAAAGTATGAATCCATCAAAAGGACGCAGTTTGCTGAATTCATCCTCGATTCCCGTCTTGAAAAGATTAGGCTCTCCCTTATCTTATCCCTTACGCTTTATTTTGAGCTTGTTATTGAAAATAACTGCTTTGTCCGGGAATAAACCGTCCCATAATGTGCGGACAGCAAAGTCGGAGTGCTTGAATTGAAAAAGATCAGATTTGTCGACCTTGACAGGCAGCACGCCGGGATCAGGGACTCGCTCGTTTCGGCAGCCAAAAAGGTGATCGAAGGCGGCAACTACATCGGCGGGGAGGAGGTCAAGGCCTTCGAAAGGGAGATGGCAGACTGGCTGGGGGCGGACGAGGTGTGCGGCGTGGCATGCGCCACGAGCGGCCTCTTCGCCGCGCTCAAGTGCATGGGGATCGGCCCCGGCGACGAAGTCCTGACCACCGTCCATACGGCGATCGCGACTGCGGAAGCCATATCGCTCACGGGGGCGAAGGTCGTGTTCTGCGACATCGGCCCGGAAGGCTTCAACATAGACTTCGACGACCTCGAAAGAAAAATCACTCCCAGGACCAAGGCCTTCATTCCCGTCCACCTCTACGGCCAGCCCTTCGATGTCGAAAGGGCGCTCAAGATCAAGGAGAAGCACAACCTGCTTTTTGTCGAAGACTGCGCACAGGCCCAGGGCGCGTCCTACAAGGGCCGCAAAGTTGGAACTTTCGGCGACGCGGCAGTCTTCAGCTTCTTCCCCTCGAAGACGCTCGGCGGCTTCGGCGACGGCGGCGCGGTGACGGCCAAGGACAAGGCGCTCATGCGCAAGATACGCATGTTCTCGAACCACGGACGCGAAAGCAAGTATTTCCATGAGTTTGAAGGGATCAACAGCCGGCTCGACGCAATCCAGGCGGCGCTTCTCAGGATATGCCTCAAGGAACTGGACCGTTGGAACGAGCACAGGCGCCAGGTCGCCGCCTGGTATGACGAGGGCCTCAGGGGGATAGCGCAGGTGAAAACGCCTCCAAGGTTCGAAGGGACCGTCCCCGCATTCCATCTCTACGTCATAATCGTCCCCGACCGCGAGGCTCTCGCCAAATACCTCAAGGAACAGGGCGTCGACACCGCGATACATTATCCATATGCGTTGAACGAGCTTCCGGCATACGCCCACCTCGGCACGGGCAAGGGCTGCTTCCCTAAGGCGGAGCACGCCTGCGCCCACATGCTGTCTTTGCCCGTATTCCCAGGCCTGGCCAAGGATGAGGTCGAATATGTCGCCGGATGCGTCAGGAACTACTATAAATGAAATTTCGAACTCATTATGATATGCAGGAGTCTTTCAAGTAATGATCCTTCAGCCGTCAAACTCCGGGATCTATCTGTCGGTGGTCATCCCGGTCTTCAACGAACAGGACAACCTGATACCCCTTCTTGACGAACTCGAACCCGTCCTCGAAAGCCTGGGAAAGGCCTACGAGGTGATCATGGTGGACGACAAGAGCACCGACAGGAGCCTCGAGATTCTCCAGGAACAGCAGAAGAAGAGGAAATACCTCAGGATAATCACCCACAGCATCAATTCCGGCGAAAGCGCCGGCGAGGCCACCGGATTCTCCTTTGCAAGGGGAGAGATAATAGTCACGATGGACGCCGACCAGCAGAACGATCCCGCCGACATCCCTCAGATGCTGCTTCTTCTGAACGGGGGGACATCTTGCGTCTGCGGAATACGCAGAAAAAGGATGGACACTCTCGTCAAGAGGATTTCATCCAGGATCGGCAACGGCTTCAGGAACTTTATCACGGGCGAACGTATCTCCGACGCCGGCTGCACGTTCAGGGCGATCAGGCGCGACGCCCTCTGGCAGATTCAAGTCTTCAACGGGATGCACAGATTCCTGCCGACACTGCTCAGATACCAGGGTTACAAGGTCACGGAAACACTCATCAATGACCGCCCGCGCACAAGGGGTGTTTCAAAATACGGCATCGGGAACCGCATGTGGCGCGGAATTCTGGACTGCTTCGCCATGCGCTGGCTCAAGAGGCGCTGCGTCAGGGGGGATCGTGTCGGAAGAGAAATCAAACCTGGAAACTGAAACCCCCGGATCCGCAGCGCCTGCCGGAACAGGGGACGGCGCGGAAATCCTGCCGGAGAGCAAAGCCCCCGGTTCATTATTCTCCATCAGGAAGGATCTGATCTTCATCTTAGCCTTTGTCCTGCTGATATTCGGCCTCTATCTTTCGCCCGCGAAATCATATGTGGAAAAGCTGCCCGAGCTTTCCGCGAGGATTCAGCAGACCGGCTTTCTTGCGCCGCTGATCTTCATGCTGGCCGTATGCGTCCTGGTCTGCGCGGGAGTCCCGCGCCTTCTGCTCTGTCCTATCGGAGGAATGGCGTTCGGGGTCTTCTGGGGCCTCATCTACTGCGTGGCCGGAACCATGCTGGCATATTACATCGTCTTCCTCTTCATACGCTGGGGCGGCGGGGGGTTCGTCAACCGGCATTTCCCGAAGATCAAACTTTATACCCGTTTTATCAGATCAGGGGGGATCCCGGCGGTTATACTGGCGCGGCAGTTGCCGGTTCACGGCATGGTGATCAACCTGATGCTCGGCCTTTCACGGATCCGGCACCGCGACTTCCTGATAGGCACCGCCATCGGGCTCTTCCCTGAGGCAATCCCGTTCACAATCATCGGCAAGGGCGCCAAGCAGGGCTCCATCGAGAAGAGCATCGTCTACATCGTCGCCGCGATCATCGTCCTCGCCGCACTCTGGCTTGCAGTTAAAATCTGGTCGAAAAGAAAATCGAAAAGTTGAAAATCGCCATAGACATAACGCCATATCCGTGATTAATTATTCCACTTATTGACATTTTAATAAATATTAGCCTGTTTTGCATATTTAGAAGGTGTTGCATGGCATCCGGCGCGGAAATAATAAGAGTTCATGAACAGTCTTTTTGCGCAGATGTCAAATCTTGGGTGGATGCGATAATCGCAGCACATTCCGAATGGCCGCTCTCACATGCCGCAGTGGAGGATTATGTCGGAGGAAGTCAAAAACGGCATGATCTCCGTTTTTATGTCAAAGGGCGGCAAACCCCGGTTTTGTGCGGCGAAGTAAAACTTCCCGGCACGCCTGAAGGAAGAACTCCGTTCGATCCTTCATTGGTCGGAGAAGCCTATACCAAGGCGGATCAAGTCCAGGCGGATTATTTTTTCACCTGGAATGTGAACCGGTTTGTAACGACCAGCTTCAAAATAAGATCAACGATATCCTCATGCATTGGTTCATACATGGAAAGTGAAAATCATGAAAAAGAAAAGATTCAAATCGGAAGGCTTCTGCAAGCTTTGCAGACAGAATGTGGAAGGCGAAAAAATCTCAGGACATCTGTCGGAGTGCAGGAAGAAGCTTTTGAAGGCCGACGAACAAAAGCCTATCAAAATGATGCATATTTTGGTCGACGGCGGAAGCCCATATTGGCTGCAGATCGCCGTATGGGACGGCGTCAAGCTTTCGGATATCGATTCGTTTCTGCGCCGCGCCTGGCTGGAATGCTGCGGACACCTAAGCGCATTCAGGATCAACGGGGAATCTTATGAGGACCAATCCATGGAAATGCCGGGGCTCCCTTTCGAATCCAAACGCCGCCCGATGAATGTGAAGCTCCACAAGGTTTTGCAGGTAGGATCAGTCTTCCAGCATGAATACGACTTCGGAAGCACCACAACGCTTGAACTTGAAGTGCTCGATGTCTTTCCGGCTTCAATACAACCGAAGCCAGTGACGGTTCTGGCCCATAATCTGCCGCCGAAGATCGAATGCCGCTCCTGCAAGGCTCCGGCCACGCAGATATGCTCCTGTGATTCCACATGCCTCTGCGACAAATGCGCCCCCGGGCATGAATGCGGCGAGGAAATGATGCTGCCCCTTGTCAATTCCCCCCGGACCGGGGTTTGCGGATATTGCGGGCCGGTCAGGTTGTAGGCCGCTAGGTTATCATCGCAAGAAAAGGATGCCGTTCCGGTGCGCTGGAGCTTGAGTATGGCGACTTCGCCGAAGTCGCCAGTGCCGTTTTCGGCGAAAGCGGCATGCCCTGACAAAAGCGTTTTCTAAGTCGCGCCAGACAGGGACTAATTCATGAAAATAGCGAAAGGAAACCTGCCTGAAGTCCTCTCCGTATTTTCCCTTCTGATCTTTTCCTTTACTTTCTGCTATTACTGCGGCTTGAGGGGCTTCTTTCCGCTGGACCAGTCGATAGTTTTCGACGGAGCCTGGCGGATCATACAGGGACAGGTTCCGTTCAAGGACTTTGTCTGTCCTATCGGGCCGCTCTCATTCCTGTACCAGGCCGGAATATTCTGTCTGCTTGGGACGAGCATAAGAACTTACGCGCTCGGCGCGGCGGTTTTGAACGCTGTCGCCTGCGCCGCCGTTTTTCTTATCCTGAAAAAGCTTTTCCCTAAGAGTGAAATATCTCCGTTCGCCGGGGCGCTTTTGAGCGCTGCCTTCTTCTTCCCGCCAGCGGGGACGACGTACCCGGATCAGATGTCGCTTCTGCTCTGCATGCTGTCTCTGCTGGCAATAGTGGCGGTTCCTGCGAAATCCGCAAATCCGGAGACAAGTCATACGGCTGCGCTTGTTTTCAGCGCAGGCTTCGCGGTGGCGGCAGCGTTTCTGACCAAGCAGAACTTCGCCGTGTTTTTCGCACCTCTGCCGTTAGTCCTTATCGCGGAACGGAATGGAGCCGGATCTGCGGATTTCGCAAAGGAGGCGTCTATATTCGCCGCTGGGGCTTTGTTCTTTGCGCTGCTTTTCGCGGGCTGGCTCCTGCTGTTCTCGGATTCTGCGGACTTCGCAAGGCATTTTTTTGAAATTCCCTCCCAGGAAGGGCTCAGGCGCATCTTTTCCGCCGGAAAGATATTCAAAGGCAGGGCGGACATGCTTAACATCCTGCTCGTCCTCTTTTCCGGCTGCGCGGCGCTTTGCCACTTGATCAGGACGCGCCGGGACGGCAAACCGGATCCGAGGCTACGCCAGGCCGCGGACATCGCAGGATATCTGGCCGCATACACGTTCATAATGCTGAAGACCGTGAACAACAATGCCGGAAGCGGCTGGGCCTGCGTCGGGCTGCTCGGAGGCATCGGCCTGGAGCTGGGCCTGGCCGGATCGCGCCGAATATCTGCGAGATTCGCAAAAATGTTCCAGATTGCATTCATGGTCTTTCTGGCCATCCTTGCAGTGCGGGGGATTTCTGCCGCTTGGAACCGCGAGACGCACGACTTCCCGCAGGGCACAGGCTTCGAAGTCCTTCAGACCCCCGAAACCATAAAAGGCCTCGCCTGGGGTAACCCCACTTTCGCGGGAAGGATAGGCGGCGAGGCCTGCGGAATAAATAGCGCCGACCTTTCAAAGCTGGTCGGGTATCTGGCCGAATCCGACGCTAAGTTCTTCGTCTTCTGCGACTTCACCGCGCTCTACGGCCTGACCGGGAAGAATTCCCCTCAACCCCTGCTTTGGTTCCATAAGGGGCTCACATATTCCGGAAAATACGACGAGAAGCTCGACAAATGGATCGTCGACTCGCTGGTCAAAAACAGCATTGACACCGTAATCTTCGAGGAGGCCTCCTGGTTCGGCAGCTATAGGACGATGGACGACTTCCCGCTGTTGAAAAGCTACATCTTCGGCAATTTCGCCCGCCAGGGCGGCATAGGCATATACAACATCTATAGGCTTAAATGAGGTGATTCGCCGTCCGGTTGCCATGCCGGTCAGGCAGGGATCAAACTCATATTTCCTAATTGTGAAGACCGATAACGCCGGTATCTGCCGGGCGGCGTACGGTAAATATTAAACAGCCCTGAAGAATTGCAATTTTTTCGCTTTCTTTCAGAAAGGCTGAAGGAGCTTGGCGCGATCGGCCCGGTGCTGCAGGGCAGCATCGCGTCGATAGGCGTGAGGTGCGGCAATCCGGCCTGCAGGTGCGCGCGGGGGGAGAAGCATGTCTCGAACGTGCTCACCCGCAAGGCCGGCGGAAAGACCAAGTCGGTATACGTCCCCTCGGGCATGCTGGAGGATGCCAGGAAATGGGCAAAAGAGTTCAGGCTCGGCTCCAGGCGGCAGCTCTCGCTCGAGTGCGGGACGGCGGCGTTCCTCTCCAACCTTCTGTCGGCGTCTACGAGAAGCAGGACTGCGAGCTGAAGGCGTTCTGCAGGCTGGAGAGGAAGCTCAAGAGACATTTCCCGCACAACCGCATATGCCTCCTGCTCGACGTGCCGTAAAAATAAAGACCGACCAAAACGGACTCCGCTCCGACGGCTCCGACGCGCACCGATCGCACGCGGGAACCTACCATCCATCAAGTCATACAATCATCCAGCCTCCCATTCTTTACTGCTGCAAATGCCGCACGCAAAGAGAACCCCTGAACTTCCTGGGCAACTCGCATGATACTTTAACATTTTTGTCGCGATCTTTGCCGCTAACTTCGTCGTCTTCCGGAGGGTTGAGCCAAGCTCAACTGCGGCTCAGCACGGCTTCGCCCTCCATCGAGTTTCTGATCGACAGAACTGCGGTCACCGCAGACGGGCACTCCTCTGAAACTCACCTGAAGTAACGCAGACATTCCTGTCTGCGGCATCGCAGG
>CAZWRV010000003.1:0-131095 GCA_964636325.1 uncultured Victivallaceae bacterium
GCAGGTTCGCGGACAACACGGCGATAAACAACGGTCCTGCGATAACCACCTACAATACGACGAACCTTTTGCTCCGCAACTGCCTGATAACCAGGAACTATTCGCATTCATTCAACACCGGCGCGGTCTACCTCATGGACGGAGACACCTACAGCATCGAAAATACCACTATAGCCTTCAACGAGCCCGACCGCGCCATCACCGGCATCCGCGAATATCCCAACTGGTACATTGCGCTGAACATAAGCAACTCGATCATCTGGGACACGGTGAGCGTCCCCAACGGCACGGTCAACGTCAACTACTCCTGCACGAAGGACGACTTCACTGGTTCTGGCATCGGCAACCTCTGCGCCGACCCGAAGCTGAACCTCAACTGCTGGCTCACCGCCACCTCGCCGTGCATAGACTCCGGAACTACGGTCGGAGCGCCCGCGGCCGACATCCAAGGCGAGGCGCGGCCCTGCGGCACCGGCGTCGACATGGGCTGCGACGAGTTCGTCGATTCGGACGCCGACGGAATGCCGGACTGGTACGAAGCCGAGACCGGCGTTTCCGACCCGGCGGACGACGCCGACGGCGACGGCATCTCCAACCTCGCAGAATACAACGCGGGGCTCGACGCGGCCGACCGCGATTCCGACGGGGACGGCATGGACGACGACTTCGAAATCTCCGAGGGCTACGACCCGTTCATATACACCGCGATCTTCTATGCCGACGCCTCGCGCCCCGACGACTCCGGCGACGGCCTCTCAATCGCCACAGCGAAGAAGACGATCGGCGCAGCCCTCGAGCTCGCCAAGGTCCGGGACGGACGCGACCACGTCGTCCTCGTCGCATCCGGAACTTACACGGGCTCCGGCAACAAGAACCTCGACACCGGCGGCTATAATGTCAAGATCCGCTCGCTCGACGGCCCGGAAGCCACGGTCATCGACCTCGAAGGCAGCGACTTCGCCGTCAGGATAAGCACAGGCGAAACCATCGAAACCTGGTTCGACGGCTTCACGATAAGGAACGGCGGCTCACTGAACTGGGGCGGGATAGTCACACTGGTGTATTCGTCGCCCCTTATAAGCGACTGCATCTTCGAGGACAACGCCTCCGCCCTGGTCTCATACAGCTCTTCGCTCACCGTCCAAAACTGCGTCTTCAGGAACAACACGGACACTGCGGCATATGTCGGAAGCTGGGACCATCCCGCTGTGCTCTTTGAAGACTGCGTGTTCTATGGCAATACCGCCGGAACCGGAGGCGGCATAAGCGCCGGCGGCAACGTCACCCTCGCCATAAGGGGTTGCGTCTTCGAAGGGAATTCAGCAAGCCACGGCGGCGCGATGTCCTTGGGCGAAGGATGTTCCGCCGAGATAACCGACAGCAAGTTCATCGGCAACATGGCAGTCAACAACGGTCCTGCGATAACCACCTACAAGACCACGGACATAATCCTCCGCAACTGCCTGATAACCAGGAACTACTCCATGGCATACAACACCGGCGCGGTATTCCTCATGGACGGCGACACCTATACAATCGAGAATACAACAATAGCCTTCAACGAGCCCGGCCAGGCCATCACCGGCATCCGCGAATATCCCGACTGGCCCATTGCGCTGGACATCACCAATTCGATCATCTGGGACACGATCTACATCCCCAACGGCTCGGTCAGCGTCAACCACTCCTGCACGAAGGACGTTTTTACCGCACATGGCGTCGGCAACATCTGCGCCGACCCGCTGCTCACCGGCGACGGCTGGCTGACTGCGGCTTCTCCGTGCATAGACTCTGGAAATTCGACCGGCGCGCCCGCGACAGACATCCGCGGCCAGCCGCGCCCCTACGGCGCGGGAATCGACATGGGCTGCGACGAGTTCGCCGACTCCGACAACGACGGCCTCGCCGACTGGTGGGAGCTCGAACACTTCGGCGACCTCGCCGCCTCCGACGGCACCGGCGACTTCGACTCAGACACCTACTCCGACATGGCCGAATACCTCGCAGGTTCCAATCCGACAAAGCCCGAGAGCAAGCCCTTGTACACCATCACATTCACCGCTTCTGCGGGCGGTGTCCTCACTTGTCCTCCAAGTCCTCCCTGTCCTCCCGCTCCTTCAATCGTCCTCACCGCCCGCCACGGCTTCGACGCCCAATCCGTCACCGCCGCGCCGGACGATGGTTACCAGTTCACAGGATGGTCCGGCGCCGCAACCGGAACAATGAACCCCCTCAAAATCCGCAACGTCACCTCCGATATGTCTGTCACTGCTAATTTCGCAGTAAAAACATACACAGTAAATATTTCCGCAGGTTCTGGCGGAAAAATTGAAGGTGCCGCGATTCAGGTTGTGAATCACGGCACGGACACCGCCGCAGTCGAGGCAGTGCCGGACGAAGGCTACTCTTTCATAGGCTGGTCCGTCGATTACATCGGCACCGAAAACCCGCTCGCAATTCCGAACGTCACTTCAAACATGAATATCACCGCCAACTTTGAATTGAAGACTTATACCGTCACATATTCCGCAGGGCCGGGCGGTTCGATCAGCGGCGAGTCGCCGCAGACCGTGAACCACGGCGCTGACGGCACCCCTGTCACCGCAGTTCCAGACGACGGCTACCGCTTCATAGGCTGGAGCGACGGCTCCACCGCCAATCCCCGCGCCGACGAAAACGTCACGGCGGACATAAATGTCACCGCGAACTTCGAACAGGCTTATCGGGTTGAATTCCGCGCCCTTACCGGTGGAAGGCTCATCGGCGAGGCGGTCCAGCTCGTCCCGCCCGGCGGCTCGTGCTCGCCGGTGACCGCGGTGGCGGACGCAGGATGGCATTTTACCCGATGGATCGTGTCCGGCGACAATTATT
This sequence comes from uncultured Victivallaceae bacterium, assembly GCA_964636325.1. GTDB lineage: Bacteria > Verrucomicrobiota > Lentisphaeria > Victivallales > GWF2-50-93 > CAZWRV01. The sequence goes on from CAZWRV010000003.1 coordinate 2,872, forward strand.
CCATCGACAATCCCCTGACAATTTCAAACGTCCAGTCCGACATGCTTCTTGAAGCGGCATTCCATGCGGACGCCGCCGGGCTTTCCGTCAACGGCGGCAGGCTGTATACCAATTCACGGGACATCGTCATTGATCCATTGACCTGCCAGTTACCGGAAATAAGGATAGGCTCATCCCCGACCTTGCTTGACAGCGTTGAGGTTCAGAATCCACTCGAACCATTCGTCTACACGCTCCCTGACAAAGGGGATGGCAGATATATGCTCTATTTCCAATATTATGATTCTGGAGTCTCGTGCAGCGACATCATAGGCAAATCGGTGATGCTTGACACGCTTGCGCCTTCCGTGACTATAACACAACCAACCAATGGCGAAACCACCGACCAGGGTTATATTGATCTTCAGGCGCGGGTCTACGATCCCGACCCCGCATCGCTCGGGGAAAGCAGGCCTGGGAGTGCACTCATTGTGCGGATCAACGGCAAACCGTTCTACGCAATGGACGAGGATATTGTGAGGGACGACAGGTTCAAGCTCAATCCCGGGGAAAACACAATAAGCGTCGAGGACGAGGACGAGGCAGGAAATATCTCGTCCGCGACGGTCACGGTGACGTGCGATCCATCAACGGATACCACGGCTCCGGCATTGTCCGATGTAAATCTCGAAGGAGTTACCGTCCTCCCCGCGAACCTCTCGAAATTCATGCTCCTCGGCGGCATCGACGACTATTTCTCAGACGTCCGCGTAACAGTGAATGGCGGAGATCCCATAACCTGTTCCGTTTCCAAGGACTTGGCCGGGAATTGCCAGGCCAGCGCGGTTCTCCCGCTTGAAGAAGGATTGAACAGCATAGAAGTCACCGCGTTTGACGCCGCAAGAAACACGGACGTCAGGTCGTACTCCGTGGACAAATCCGACAAATACCGCATCGAAATCATATCACCCGAGGATGGAGCGTTCGCAAACGGAACCGCCACGGACGTAACGGGCTACGTGTGGGAACCTGGCTGGGGCACCCAGGACGAGGATCCGCTGGCCTCCGTGACGATAAACGGCGTCGAGTGCGTCATCGGCAGCCCGGATACCGAAGGCAAGCGCAACTTCAGCGCCACAGTCCCGCCAGCCGCGGACGGCGCGGCCACACCACTGAAATTCACGGTTTCAACAACAAGCGGCGCGAATGCACCCAATATGTCTCTTAGCCATCTCGACGGTTATGCGATAACAGAATGCTCGAGGACCATGCTGACATACAACGCCCCGCACAACTTCATTCACAGGTCCGAAGGCCCAGGTTGGTCGTCAGACTGGTCTATCAGAAATTCAATTGGAAACAGCACATATGAATGGGAACCGGATTATTCTTGTGCAAAAAGCTGTTACTCTGAAGTTATTAAAACACACTGCAAATCGCCACACTTTGATGACAATGACTGGGACGATGGAACTCCAACAGGAAATCCCGACCCGAATCCACCATCCAGTCCCAGCATCTCACCCATTTTCAAAGTCTGCGAGGAAGAGACCCTGCAAATCCCCTGCTATTATTATTGTTGGGGGACTGATTACTATTATGAATATGCTGCATCTTCCACGTTTAATAAAACGAACACAACCCTTTCGTTAAACGTTCCGAAAAAATATCAGGACGCTGGAGCTACTAATCTTGTTTTGTATTTCAGCGGGATAGAGGGGATTCCAGATATTTCAATGCTCAAGTTCAATGGGCAATCACCGATCTTCTATGACAATGCCGCAAAAACCGCAGGATATTTTATTCCCGCTGGAACAAAATCTATCACAGTCAGCAAAGGTTCATTTAACTGGGATGAATTACCGGAATATGCGGCTGACAGTGGAACCATTCCCTACTATCTCAGATATTTTGGTTCGTTGGTCTCATATGAATTCTTTGTAGAAAAGAAAAAGATCGAATTCAATAATTATTACATTAAAGATATTATCACATTGAAATTACCACCTGCGGTTAGGCGCTTTTACAGTGAGCCAGAGGGACAAAGAAGCTATACAACAATACTTAATGTTAAGGCAAACAAAGACATGAAATATCGCCTCATCATTAGTCGAACCAACGGTTCTAAAGGTAGTGCCGTTTTCGAGTATGGTGAATTTCCTGGACAAAGAGATATTGAATATTTGGGGAAGGGGATTGAAGAAGAAGTGAAAGTAATTGGGACCGAGGAAAGCGATTTAGAAGATAATTTATCGATTATTGTAAAGGACGAATATTGGAATGATTTACCGAGCAACCAGATTAAAGCTTATAGAATTATTAAGAAGCCTAATGGATCAATTGAAGAAATACCCGTCGGAGCTATCAATTTTATTGTTTTCAGTAAAATCATAAATGATTTCGAGTCTAGCGAAACTCAACATAAAGACACAAATGCTTCATGTATAAAATGCGCTAAACAACAGAATAATGATCTTCTTCCACCTAAACATGTTCATTATGCAGTTCCTCCTGATTACGATGAAATCACGCCATGTGATCATGGTGAATATAATTTTATCTGTAAACATTGTAGCTCCAATTGTTTCAGATGTTGTTTGAAAGTTAAATATGGTGGAAATCAAGATGATTACCATGAATTAACAATTGGAGCTAAAACTGTTGAGGATGATCATGGATTTGGGCTTTCATCATTTTCATTTAGAGAATATGTTAAAGATAAATGGAAAATCGTCCTAGGAAAAGAAGACGATCCACAATATTCATTTATCTACGATAAAATCCCAAAAGATGGCTCTTGTGCAACAAGCATATCGACTCCCTTGAATCATGGTGTTATTACCCACGGGTGCCGCCATAATGATGAAGATGGAAATATTACAAAAGAAGAAATATTATATTGGGATCCTAAATATGCCGAAAATTGTTGGGCTGAAATGTTGGAAAAGGAAGAGGAAGTGTTACCCCCTAATATATATATATTAGAAATATTATATAAAATGCAAAGCCAATGATTATCTTGTATCTTATGAAGTAATTTATTCTCATTTTTTAAATATATTTATGAAAGGGATTGCTTATGGTTACATGGCATTATTTTATCATAATAATTGTTCTATTTTATACATTTAATATTCAATCAGCTAATGAAAATTATTTTGATGAGAAAATCATAATAAGCGAAATATGTATTAAAAAAGAAAATAATGAATATCCTAAATGGTTAGTATTAATTTCTAATTTGAATGAAACGATAAATCTTAAGAATTGGTCATTAAGCGATTCGCAAAAATGCTTTTATAAATTTACTGAAAATATAAATATTGAGCCCAAGGGAATATTAATGATATGCTTTTATCCTGATGATACTCCTTCTTCAGATTTTAAAGATAAAATATCAGCTAATGTTAATCAAATAATCGATATATTCAAATGCGAGCCTTTCGATAGCAAAGGAGAATATAATATCTCACAGATATTAATAAATAAAACTGTACCTTTATATTTGAGTTTAGGGGAGAAACAATCGATTCATGAATTAGAGCAAACAACAGGGCCAATGTATAAATGGTTTTATGATGAATCATTAAAATATATTAAAATAAACAATTATCCTGATAATTACAAATATCCTATTATGAGTATTATGTCACAAATTCCAAGAGAATATGATGAAGTGGCATTAATTGATGACAAAAACAATCTTATTTCTTACATTAGCTGGGGGAATCAGGCAAATGTGAAGCCATCGCATGAGTTTAAATGGGAAAAACAAGTAAAAGATAATTGTAGCTTATATAGAACTTATCCATTAACTATAAATATAAAATCTACAAATGCAATAATTTTAAAAAGGATATCTAAATCAATATTCGAATTTGAGAAGGATATAAAAAGTTCATTTTTAAAATAGCAAGCTTGGTAATATCGCTGGGGGGAAGGGACGTTCACACTTAAGTGGCTGAAATAAAATGGGATGCGGCGGATATGACGGCGCATGTCCGGGGGGAAGCTTGTACTTTCAGGCCGGTAAATCCACGCATCCCTATATCCACCCTAACTATATCCACCCCCGGGGCTCGGTAACATCCATAACAACAGATAGTTATGAACATAATATGCCCAGATAATAGCGTTAGAATGAAACAAAGAGGCATCCATTTGACTTTAAGGATAGCAATGCTATATTGTCCTCCATGACCACCAGCCGACAATTTCAGGGCGGGCGCAGCTACCATGTGACCCAGCGCTGCCACGGGCGGGCTTTCCTGCTGGGCAAGGACGTGGATCGGCGCGCCTACCTGAATCTGCTGTGGTCGGGCAAGCAGACGTGGCCGGTGTCGCTGCTGGCGTACAACCTGACCAGCAATCATGTGCATCTGCTGGTGTCGGCCGAGGAGCTTGGGGCGCTGAGCGGATTCATGGCCCATGTGTCGGGAGCGATGGGCCGCAACTACAACCGCCGCAAGGAACGGGCCGGTGCGTTCTGGGAGGGGCGTTACCGGACGACGCTGATCCAGGACGGCAGCCACCTGTCGCGTTGCCTGTTCTACATCGAGATGAACATGGTGCGGGCGGGGGTGGTGGATCATCCCCGGGAATGGCCTTGGAGCTCTTACCGGGAGTTGTGCGGGGAACGCCAGCGGTATCGGCTGCTCGACCAGGAACTGCTTTTGCGCAAGCTAGACTGCGGCCCGGACCGCGGGCTGTTCCGGCAATGGTACCGGGCCACCCTCGACCAGATGAGCGAGCGCCGGGCGGAGCTCCGCCGTGAGCCATGGTGGGCCGGAGCCAAGGTCGTAGGCGACCGCCAGTTCGTCACCCACCAGGTTGACAAGCGCCGCGCCGAGGATATCGTCGAACTGGAAGATGGCACCTGCACTTGGGCTTAAAATCGATAAAATGTCCAGTAAATGAATAATGGTTTATAACTAGGTATCATATCCCGGGATGGAGTAATAAAAGTATTCAAACTATGGGGTATTCAAACTTGCGGCTCCGCCAGAAAATATCCCGATCCGGCTTGCATTTCCTGCAATCCGCATAAAATTACATTAAATGCTTGGAGCATTGCCATGAAAAGCCATTTCCGCAAGCGCAAACTCCTTCACCTTGATCGAACTGCTTGTCGTGATCGCGATCATCGCCATTCTCGCAAGCCTGCTAATGCCGGCCCTCAGCAGTGCCAGGGCAGAGGCCCGCCAGATCAGCTGCCTCAACGACATCAGGCAGCTTTATTCCGCCTCATACAACTACATCCAGGACAACAGCGAGTGGGTGCCTTTGCACGTCATGCCGGTCAACGGGAGGAACTGACCCACCTGGGTGGCGCTTCCAAGCTATCATAAATATTTGAGCGTGCCGGCCAATGATCCCAACAAATAACGTATATTTCTTCGACGGCCACGGCACCGGGTTGCACATCAACGATCCGGAACACAGCAAGGAAGCCGCATACTGCATGTGGAAATAGATGTCGCCGGTCGTACTAAAAAAAAGCGGCTCGGCATTTGAGGCCGAGCCGCCGTTGTGCCTCATGACGGAGACGTCTTATTTCTTCCCCTTGACGCTCCACTCGTAGAGGTCGAACGTCTCGCCCTCCTTCTCGAGCTCCTTGTACTTCTTCTTGCCGGAGTATTGGACGAAGGCGTCCGTCAGATTCCAGATCACTCCGCCGAACTCGAGGTATACGCCCTTGACCTCGCCGGAGACGGAACCGACTTCCGCGTCCGAGAGGTCCAGGATGTTGGTGTCGGTGTCAGGCAGGGGTTTGCCTGTGATCGTGACGACGAGCTCCTTCTTGTCGATCTTGTTCCACTTGAACGTGATCTTCTCGACGGTCTTTTCCTTCTCGTTGTCGTCGACCTCCTTTATCGTGAAGACGGCGGATCCGCCCTTCTCCCCCTTGGGTGTGATCTTCGCATCGCTTTTACTTATGGTATAAGATGCGGTTACGACGTTACAAACGGCTGCAAGAAAATTTTAAATGAAGATGTGTAGATTGGCTTATTTTACCCCCCCCCAAGAAGTGCAGTTTTCGGGCAATAACCCTAAGGCCACAATACCCTTAACTTGGATTGACATTCTTACATGTCAAGAGAGGGAGGGGGGGGGGGTAATTATTTTCTATTTTTTTTTCAACTTCCTCAAACTCGATCATCTTTGTCGTGAGCTTTGTCGCGAGCTTTGTCGTCTTCCGGAGGGTTGAGCCATGCTCAACCACGGCTCAGCACCCGCCTTCGCTGGGAAGCTACGGCGCGGCAGGCGGCTTCGCCCTCCATAGGATACGTTGCACGATCCAAGGGCGACATTAATGCCGAGCTGGGGCTCGGCGTTCCCAGGGCTCGTCCGTCAGTGTTTTGTAATTGCCGCCATACCTCTTATAGTATGTGATTTTACGGGCGCTTCCTACTCTTTATGAAAAGAATTGTTTCTCTTTCCCAGGGCAGTCTGGCGAAGGGCTGGTCATCCGGGAAAAGTTTGTTCAATATAATATTCCTGGGTTCCGACGGCGGCGAAGACATCCAGACGCTTCGCCTGTCCCTCCGCAGGGTCATAGTCGCATGGCTATACGGCTCCGCCTGGATGTATCTGGTCACCGGAGCCGCCTTCACGCGCTACGCGGAGCTGCTGGGCCTTTCTGAGTTCGGATTCGGCCTTCTTGCCGCGATTCCATTCATCGGGCCGATGATGCAGCTTCCCGCCAGCTACATGCTCGAGCGCTACGGCCACCGCAAGGAGATATTCCTCTGGACCTGCACGATCCACCGCTTCCTCTGGATCGTCATCGCCGCGCTTCCATGGCTGGTTCCGGCGTCATGGCAGTGGCCTGCGCTGGTGACACTGATGCTGATATCTTCCATTCTCGCGCATTTGGCGACGCCGGCCTGGATGTCGTGGATGGCGGATCTGATACCTGCACGGATCAGAGGCCGCTATTTTTCGCGGCGCATCCAGTTCGGGCAGGCGGTCGGGTTCGTGATCTCGCTGCTCGCGGGCCTGGCGCTGGACTGGCAGACGTTCGCGCCATGGTTGTCCGAGCATTGCGGCATCAGCTTCTCGTATCCTGTCGCCGACCAGGCGCGGATGCTCCGCAATACGATCAGCTGCATGTTCGCCATCGCGGGGATCCTCGGGATGATAGACATCCTGATCTTCATCAAGGTGCCGGACGAGAAGCACAAGCTGCACCGGCCGCAGTTCAGCCTCTCCGACCTCATTGTGAAACCGCTGGCCAACAGGAACTTCAGGCTCTTCCTGGGATATTCAGCGACGATGACCTTCGCGACCGGCTACATAGGGCAGTTCGTATGGCTCTACCTCTTTAACGAGGTTGGCATGAGCAACTTCAAGGCCAACCTGATGCTCGTATGCATTCCGATCCTTGTCATGGCGTGCACCTATCCCGCCTGGGGCCGCATTGTGGACCGCTTCGGCTCGAAGCCGGCGCTCCTGATAGCGGGGCTCTTCGTAGTCAACGGCGCGACCGCCTGGGTCTTTGTGACGCGCGACCACTGGGTCCTCGGCTACATGTGCGCGATGATCGCGACGATGGCCTGGCCGGGGATGGATCTGGCGGCATTCAACCTGCTTCTCCGGATGACGGACGCCGGCGACAAGGGCCGCGCAAGTTCGGCGGTGATCGCGATCAACAGCTTCGTCGTCGCGGTCGCAGGCGTGCTCAGCGGCATATTCGGGGGCGCAGTGGCGGAATTTCTCGGGAAGAACTGGCATGCGACAGTCCTGGGATGGCCGCTGTCCTACCACGGCGTGCTCTTCATAATCTCCGCGTTCCTGCGTGCGGCCTCGCTACTCTGGCTCCTTCCGCTCAAGGAGACCAAGGGGGCGGCGCCGCGAGACGCGCTCCGCTACATGGTGACCAACGCCTACTCCAACCTCCTGCAGGCGAGCGACTTCTCGATGCGGATGCTCATCACGATGGTCAAGCTCACCTGGAGGCTGCCTATCTCGACCTACCGCCAGGTCGAACGCCTGATCGACGACGACGGCAAGGAACCCTGAAAGGGGCCCGCAGTGAAATTCCGGAGGTGCCTGCGTCAGGCGGCAAGGCTTATTTGAAGGACGGGACGACGATCCCCTTCAGAATGATGTTCTGGCAGAAGACGAAGACGAGCAAGGTGGGAACGGCGGAAACCACCAGCGACGCCATCACCAGATAGTTCGGATAATTCTGCTGGAATTCATACAGGAAGACCATCAGAGTCCACATCTTCGGATCCTGGCAGGTGAGGAACGCGAACATGAAGGCGCTGTATGCGTGGGTGAACGCGCCGAGCGCGATTATCGCGAGGATGGGCTTTGTCATCGGCACCGCCATCCTGCAGAATATCGTGATTTCCGAGGCACCGTCTATGAGGGCCGCCTCGTACATCTCCGAAGGCAGGCTGTCGAAGAAGCCCTTGAGCAGGAATATGCTGTATCCGTTGGCGAGGCCCGGCAGGACCAGCGCCGCGAAAGTGTTGAGGAGGCCGAGATCCTTAAGCAGCAGGAAGCTCGGTATCATTCCAACCGAATGGGGGAAGGCCATGGTCGCGAGCAGGAATAGCATTATCTTGTTGGTGTAGCTCAGCTTGTAGCGGGAGAGGGCATAGGCCGCGAGCGGATTCACCGTAAGTGCGCAGGCGATCGCCAGCACGACGAATACGATCGTGTTGAAGAGCGCCCTTCCGTGGACTGCGATCACATTGAACACCATCATGTAGTTGCCGGTCAGGTACTTCCAGAATATGGCCGACCTGCTGGCGCGGAACGTATGGATGTCTATCCAGGGGGAGGGGAGCCTGATGTCGGCGGCGTCCCTGAAATCGGAGCCGTACCTCGCGTTGATGGCATCGAGCCCTCCGTATTTGCCGATCAGGAAAGACTGGTACATAAGGGCAGGATCCTCGAAGCTTATCTTTTCGGCCGGGACTTTCTTCTCCATGAACTCGATCCATTCGTTGGCCTGCCCCGTGTAGTCCGTGTCCATCGGGCATGTCGGCGAGAACTTTATCGCGAGCTTCGCATCCCTGGTCTCCTTGGAGAAGTTGCGGTATTTTTCTTCAATGAAATCCTTGAAGGCCGGCTCCATCGAGGGATCGAGCTTAAGGAATATCACCGGGCACTTCTTCTTGATGAACTCCTCGCGGATGCCGTCGGCAAGAAGCTTTCTTGAGAATGCGCTGAAGAGGCTGATCTCCGAATGCCTGCGGATTCCGAGCCCTGTGGCCTTCCTTAGATCATCCATCATCGGGAACTTCTCCACGAGGAACTTCTGGAACGCCATCTCCGCGCTGACCACCCTTACCTTGCCGGCGGGCAGCGTCCTCTTGAACTCGGCCCAGTCGGCATATTTGCTGTCGAGCGGAAGCACCCACCTCTGCCGCAGGGGATCCTCATAGGGCGGTGAAACCTGGCTGAACTCGTCCGCGTTCTCGACATATGCCCTGTTCAGCTCCTGGATGGTTCCGTACTTCTTCTTCAGCCATTCCCTGTATTCGGGCTTCAGGTCGAGCACCGTGTACGTGCCTGATCCGGCGTCAGTGAAATAGGTGAACTTGTAGAGGTTCGGGCACAGTTTGAGGAATTCGTCCCAGTCGGATGCGATCGCTCCGACCTTGGAAGGATCCTTCTCGAAATAGACGCTCAGCGGGTCTTCGAGCCGGGTGACCTTCCTGATATAGCACGTCTTGCCGGTCCTGTTCGTCCTCTCCACGTCGATTTCGCTCTTTTCCTGGTCGATGACTTCGGCTTCGACCTTGATGTCTATCGGATGATACCAAGGATGGCCGTATTCGTAGCCGAGGAAGTTCGTCTTGCACTTGTCGACGATGTATTTCTTGAACAGCATCTTCTCGCTGAAAAGGTATCTAGGGACAAGCGTGAACTCGTGGTAGTCGGCATATGAGCATATCGAGCTTGAGACCATGAGTGCGAAAGGATAGACCATGGTTACTCCGCCGAGGCAGAGGACCACGTAGAAGACGCCTATCAGCGCCGCCGACCTCAGGCTTTTCCTTCCTACGCTAGAAACGAGCGGCATGCTTTCCTCCTTGTTCCGTCAGGCGTTGTCGGCCCTTCCGGCCCTTTTGAACTCCACTTTTCCAAGGACCTGGAGCTGGAGCACGGTGAAACCGATCAGCATCGCCCCGAGTATCCAAGCCTCTGCGGTGGCGAAACCGAAGTTCAGGTAGAGGAACGAGTGGTACCAGATGTCGAGCCCTACCGTCATGGTCTTGTTCACGGGCCCGCCTCCTGTCATCACGAATATGTTCTCCGAGGCCTGGAACGCCCCGACGAAGGCGCCGAGGAAGTTGATCAGTATCAGCGCCTTGAGGTTCGGCACAAGTATGTGCCAGAACTTGTGGAGGAATCCGGCGCCGTCGAGGTCCGCTGCCTCGTACTGGTCCTCCGGAATGCACTTCATGGCGGCGAGATATATCAGGCATCCGGGCCCAGCATGGGCCCATATGCCGGGGATTATGATGCAGACCATCGCAAGCCCAGGATCCTCCAGGAAATTCTGCGGCGAAATGCCGAAGAGGCCGAGTATCCAGTTCACGGCTCCGTCGGGCGTAGGATCAAAGAGCAGCTGCTTCCACAGGAACATCGTCACAAGTCCGGTGGTCACGGCGGGCAGGTAATATATGATCCTGAAGAGAACCCCGCCTCTAGGGATCTCCGTCAGCATTATCGCCAGTATGATCGGAACCAGGAAGCCCATTATGATGGAGAGGAACACATAATAGAAAGTCTGGAAGAGGAACTGCCAGAAGTTCTTCTCAAGCACCACCTCGATGAAGTTCTGCGTGCCGACGAAGGGGCCTCCTCCGAGTATCTTGAAGTCCTGGAACGCCATCAGCGAGCCCCTGAACAGCGGGTAGTACTGCCAGACTGCTATCGAAAGGAACGCAATGGAGAGGAACGACCAGGCATAGATCGTCCTCCTCCGGCGTGTAAGCCCCGGTATGTAGAAGTCGACCGCCTTCTTCTGGCCTTTCATCTTTGAGCGGAGCATGTATGTGAACGCCAGGACAACGAGAAGGGCGGCAAGGGCTATTGCCCAGTACGAATGCGCCTTGTACTTCCTCATCGTCTCCTCGGGGCGCTTGCCGAGGATGGTGGCGTTGACCTCGCGGCAGGTCTTCGCCATGAGGCCCTCCGCCGGCTCCTCCGGATAAAGTATAGCCATGTCCATCGGATGGCCAAGGCTAACGGTCATGACGTGCGTGAAGCCCCGGCAGTAGGGCTCCACCTCCGTGTTCTTGGCGACGGACTCGTTGATCTGGATCCATTCCCCGGGAAGATCGTTGTAGTAGTCGATATAGCCATATTTCTTGAGGAGGAACGGGCGGACATACTGGGCCATACCGTTTTCAACCATTGCCTTGACGCGCATCTGGATCGCCTCCTCGCTCGTCATGAACTTGATATACTGCCACGCGGCCTCCTGGCGTTCAGGCGGGGAAGTCCTGTTGACCGACAGGTACCATCCGGCGATGAAGCTCTTCACATCATGGCCTTTCCTGGGAGGGAAGGCTGTGAGGCTCCACAGCGTGAGATCGATGTTGGTGAGGGCGCCCATCGTGGTGATGCCCATGGCGGTCTCGTACCGTTCACCGCGCGTATTCCCGGTCGAACTCCTCGCGATGCCGTTGTAGATTCTGTTCTTCACTCCCTCGGAGGAGAGGTCGTATTTCTCGCCGCAGACCGGACATACCGCCATAGAGGACTTCTTCATCTCCGGGGTGATGTCGAATTCGCGCTTCTCATGCTGCTTGAGGCACCTGAGCCACGGCTGAGTCGCAAGCTTCCTGTAGTATTCTAGCGCGGCGACACCGTTCTCATCGTCGCAGACGAGACGCCACTTGAGTTCCCTGACGCCTGAAAGATCCGCCCCGCATGCCTTGCACGCCTCCTTCGTTCCACCGGCATACGCCTGCTCATATTCCTTAAGGTTGATCGGGGTTATGCCGCAGGACATATAGTCGAAGTACGGCGGCTTGACCTCGGCCAGCGCCTTGCAGGAAGGGCATTCCTTGTAGCACTTGACGACATCGCCGCCGGCCGCCCAGATGAACTGGAGGAAATGCCAGCCCTGGAACATGCCCCTCAGAAGATTGAAGCCGTATGTCGGCAGCTGGTCTGTCACAGTGCCGGGCTCCTTCGACGGCACGAAGGTCAGCTTCTTGCCCATCTCCCACATCTCGTCCCAGTCGCGCGGAGGCTTCGACGGATCAAGACCCGCCTTTATGAAAAGATCCTTCCGGTAGGTCAGGGACATGAAATAGTAGCTCTGCGGAACTGCATATATGCTGCCATCCTTTATGCAGAGTTCCCATACCTTGTCTGGCGCCTCGACCCCGTAATAGTCCTTCCCCTGATCCTTGAAATCCCTTCTGAAACGGTCGTTCAGGGGTGCAAGGAACCCCTGGTCTATGTAGTCGCCAACCTTGCGGCCGTAGAGGTCGAAGACGTCGGGCGCCATCCCGCCGGCGACCGCCAGGAACTGATTGCCCTCCGCCCCGGCGCCCTGAATCTTGAGAGGAACTAGAGTCTTCACATCGATATGAGGGTGCTTCTTCAGAAAAAGATCGAAGACTTCCCGGTTCGCCTTCTGTTCGACATCCATGCTTCCCTTGGGCGGGATGTTCCAGAGGAGAAGGGTCAGCCGCTTAGACCCTTCGGATGCCGCCGCCGCATTATTGTCATCGGCCATCAGCTGCTGGCATGGGACATAGACGGTCGCCATGGCAGATGCAATAATGAAAAACAAAAGGTTGCGGGTTGCCATCGGAGAACTCCCCAATCTCTAGTTTTCCGGAGTTGCTCGTATATCGTCGAAATCGACCGTTCCTGTCGAATGGTAGATGCCGGGCTGCAGCCTTATTCCCGCGGCGCCTTCCGGCACCTCTCGGACCGCGGACATTTCCTTCCAGTCCTGATCGGCCTTGGCGAACGGGACTTCTCCGTATCCGCCGACCTTCTGCCCTTTTGAGTCCGTGAAGATCAACATAACTCTGGCGTCATGATAGACTTCCGAACCGCACTTCAGATCCTTCGTCCGCATTTTAGCAGATATCCTGACTTTCTTCCATGAAGGGTCCAGTGCAAAAAAGTTTTCGGCGAAGACGTCCTTTTCCGGACTGCCGTTCCTGACACGCAGGAAGCGCATGCCGTCCTCATCCTTGAGGGCGATCTCGGGATTGTCCTTCGTCTGCTGATCGTAGCTGACAATCCAGTTGGGCGGAGAGTTCGTCCTGAGCGTCCGGCGGTGGTCGAATCCGCCGGCGAGATCGAGCGCGGCTAGGGGGATGCACTTGTCGTTCGTCGCGAAGAGCCTCACGTCGGAGATGTCGAATTCCCCCACCGCTGCGGACATGTCGAATACCAGCTCGGCCGTCTTTGAATCGGGAGGGACCGGCATCGTCTCCCAGCGTTCGAACCATTTACCGCCGGTGCTGTCAGCCAGATGGCAGAACGGCCTGTATTGGGCCTCACCGGCAGAATTGAAAAATACAAGCATGGCCCGGGGAACGTCGCCGGGCTTCGCGGCAGTCTTCTCGTCCAGTTTGTTCACTCTCATCCTGAAGCCAAGCGTCAAGCTCTCCCATTCCGGCTTGAGATCGAAGATCTGCTTGATGCTGGCATATCCGCCGGGCGCCGTATTCGATATCCTGGCAAAGGCGGCATCCGCTTCCTTTTCTATGGATACGCCCTTTCCGTATCTCCAGTCGGACGCCTTCCCGTCCTCTCCGACCTGCGAGAAGCCGCCGTTCCTGACCAGGTTTTCCGCCGCTCCTGAGGAGAGCGCCGCGAGCGCGAATGCCGCAGCGGCAATCATCATGATGGAAACCGCCTTCATCTGTCCCCCTTCCGTTAAATTATTAGCCGTAACGATTCGTTAATTCAGGTTGGCAACCTAATAGCTGGCATATTGAATCACTCCCCGGACAAATCCATCGCGGAGGAGTCCTTTTCCGAGTCAGGCATTCGGCCGCCGCCGATAAAAGATGGATGTTTATTGACATGGAAATGACGGCATGCCTCTTTTTCGACTTCCTCCTTTTCAAGCATTCTGCCGGCCAGGGAGCTTCGGGCGTCGCAGCATTTGTATCGGCGCCTAGTTTTGTCAAAAATCAACCAGCCGCAGTCAATGTGCCTTTTCATCTTATCCTCCATAAGATCTGCCGTTCCGGCTGATGATGTCTGCCTCTTCAATGTCTTTGCCCCCAAGTCCATGGCTTGCCCTCAAAGCCAGCCGAAGAGCCTGATCCAGAAACTCTTTTCCTCCACCTTCTTTTCTAAGGGGACCGTATCTTGGATAGGCGCCTTTTCCCCGGATCCCTTTCCGGCAATGGCCGAGGCAAGTTTGGCGGCAGGCATTCCTTTTCCCTCCATGAACACGGCGTATCCGCCGAGCTTGACCGGAGCTTGTAAGTCGTTCCCGAAAAGATCCCTGGCCTTTACTTCCGTTCCGCCGATGTCGAGTTCGAAGGATACGGCCGACTTTGGAATCAATACGGCCGCGGAACCCGCGCCGTCTTCGAAAAGATATGCGAAGAGGCCTTGCGTGACTTCGCAGGTCTCCACGTATCTTTTTCCCTCGAGATGCCAGGCCAGATTCGATATCCCGGCCATGTTCGGCGACAGCCTGCCGTCGACGTTCAGTGGCGAATAGGTGTTTCCAAACTCCCCCCAGCCATGGTTCGTGTAGAGGAAGAACTTGTCCGCTCCGCTCGCAAGCGTCGACACCCAGTAGCGAACCATGTAGTCGGCCCAGAACGCGCTCTTGTCCTCCTTCCCCAGCGGCGGGAAGCGACGGTAGAAGTTCCTGACGTCGGAAGGTCCTGGCCCGCCTTCAGTGTTCCATACTTGCATTACGGGATCCTCCGGATTGGAGTTCTCCTTGGTCGCCTTGTAGATGGCGTCTCCGGGATATCCTATTCCGGATGCAAGATAAGAGTGGTAGCTGACGGCGTCGACAGTCTTGAACGCCCCCTCAGCGAAAAGTTTTCTGGTCCAGGCGTCAGCAGGGGCATGATAGTGGGCGCCTGCGTTGAGGAGGATAATGGCGTCCGGATCGCCGGTCCTCGCTCCATCGGCGGCGGCCTTGTGGATCCTGAGGAATTCCTCAGGCGCCGGATGGACGTATTTGCCGTTCTCGAAGCCGGCGTTGAGGAAGCCCGGGAGAAACGGTTCGTTCCATGTCTCCCACGCCTCGACTTTATCCTTGTATCTCTCGGCCATGCGTCTGCAGTATTCGCTCCATTCGCCCAGATCCTTCGGAGGAACACTCTTCGCGTGCCAGTTGTTGTAGCCCTTGGGCGGAGGCTCAGGCATCTTCCAGCTCCGCGCCCATTCCGGAATCCCGGCGAATATTCCTAGTACGCAGAGGCCGGATTCCCGCAAGTTGCGGACGATCCCGTCCATCCCCTCGAAGCTCCACTGGCCCTTCTCCTTCTCGACCGACTGCCAGTCCATTCCGAACTGGCGCGCCCATGTGAAGCCCAGCTTGCGCATGACCTTCGGCATCTCGCTGTTCGGGACAAGATGTATGCCGAACGGTGAATCCGGCCTCAGCTGCCCTGCGAACTTCGCAGGCCTGACGCGGTGCAGCAGTGTCTCGCCTGTCTTTGAGGCTTCCTTCCCTTCCTTGTCCACGACCCTGTATTCGAGCCGGTAGCTGCCGAGCGGAGGCTGTCCCGCCTCCGGAAGCTCCACGTCCATGCTCTGGAAGCTCCCCGCCTTGAGCGCGAGATCGGGCATAGGATGCGCCTTTCCGTAGACATCGCAGATTTCGCTCCTCAAGAGCATTCCGTCCGTGATTTCACCGTAGACTGCCGCCTTCAGCCTGAAAGGTTGACCCGCCTCATAAAGCCCGTATGGTTCGAGAGGCTGGACTGCTGCCTCAACCCTGCCGCATCTTTTGAAGTCTGTTACGTTTTCAGATGCTTCGACCTGGACGCCGTCGACCCAGAATCTGCCCTTCGGCCCCCAGTTCATGATCTGGGCCAGATAGAACCCCGAAGAAGAATAGGGAAGCTTCAGCGTGAAGCTGAACCTTTTCCATTCCTTCCCTAACGCTATGGTCTTCTGGTATGGTTCTACCCAGAGTTTCTCGTCGGGAGGGCCGAACCTCATGTTCAGGAAGTGGCCTGAGTTTTCCGCCTTCGCCCAGAAGCTGAAAGTGTAGTGCCTGTCCCCCAGCCCGACGAACGGACAGGTGATGGCGGCGACACCGTGCTTCCCGTATGGCGCGGTTGTCATCCTGAAGGACGCTACCCCGGTCGGTCCGGTCTCAACGGGGTCGCTGGCATAGTTTTCCGGACTGTAGCTTTCATGGAAGGGGGTCCAGGGCGCCGGGAGCCAGTTCGGAAATGAACTGTTGGTGAGGAGGTTGCCCTCCAATCTCACGCCCTCGGCAACTTCCGCCGGCGAAAGATACTCGATCGAGACCTCGTCGACTTCAAGGACGCTTGGCGTCCGGACTTCGAACATCAGGCAGGCGTATGGATCGTCCGCCACCGGAGAAACCAACAGTTCATGCTTCACCCATTCTGGTATCGCTGTCACCTCGCGGCTGCCGTAGTAGTTGTAGGGGGAGTCCACTCTGCGTATGCCCGTCTTGACAGGGACGCTGTCGGGGCTCCTGAGGGCGAACTTGACCTTCGCGAACCAGTCCTTGCTCATCTTCACCCGCGGAAGCCGGAAGAGGACAGCACCGTTCCTGATCTCCTTGACAGTCACCCTCAGCGCACCTTTGCCCTGGAAGGGGTTGTCAAGGACCTTCGCATATTCCACGTCGACGTCGGCCCACGCCGAATCGTCCTCGCAGCGGGGCGGCATCTCCCCGGTTATTTTCGACTTCTCCGACTTTACTTCCAGACGCTTGAACCCGCCTTCGAAGTCGCAGGCGATTGGAGCAGGGCGGACCTTTTCCTTTCCTGCGGAGCTTTCATCAGCCGCGGAAACAGCCATGCTCGCAAGGAGCGCCGAGGCCCCCAATATCCACATCACAATCTTTTTCATCGTAGCTCCTTTTCAAAACGGTTGAAATCAGAAGTCGTCCGGCCTGTAGCTTTTATATGCCTCTCGGAACGGAAGGGCGTCTCCATGCCCGTCCCAGAACAAGTAGTTAGCGACCGATCCGTGCCTCATCACCGCCGAATAAAAGAGCTTGCTGTTGATCATCGGAAACTGTCCGTCCATCGCGTTCGGATGGTAGAAGACCTGCGAACTTCCCCGGCATTCGCCGAAGAACACCCGCTTGTCCGGCTTCTTGATGTCGCTGACTCGCGCAAGCTCGACTTCTGAGGGGGTGTCGGAGTGCATCGTCCGGAAATTGGAGTCGTAGCCGCCGTTTAGGGCGCGGGACTTCGGAGGCGAAAAGGGCTCGGTGTTTATGCCGTAGGCGATCGTCCACCAGTTCCAGGCGCCGCTGTCCGCCTCAGGGGACGGATATGACATGCAGCCCCAGAAGGGATAGCCGGAATTCTTCATGCAATACTTGTCCTTTATTTCGTTCATCCATGGAAGCCCGTCCGAGTTCGCCAGGCCAGCTGCGCCCGGGGCGATGTATTGCATCAGGAATGACGGCCAAAGCACCTGTTGGTCGCAAGAAGGGACGAATGTCTTGTTCCGGGGGGGAGTCACATATTCGTTGTAGTCGGATGCATATAGGAATTCGGTCGTCCCTATCTGCTTGAGCGTGTTCGCGCACTGTATCTTCTTGCCCGTGTCCCTGGCCCGCTTAAGGGCCGGCAGCAGCATCGCGGACAGTATCGCGATGATCGCGATCACCACTAGAAGTTCAATAATGGTGAATTGTCTCCCCCTTTTGGCCGGTGGGCATGGCCCTCTGATTCTGCGCTTCATGACAATGTCCCTCCCTCGATCTTAGTGAACTTGACCGTTGCGCTGGGCACGTCGCGTCCCTCCTTGGAGAGCCTCAGCATGAGCAGCTTCGCAGCCTCCTCTCCGAGCGAGAGCGACGAATATTTGTATCCGCTGAAAACCGTGCCGGAATCGCAGCTCTCGTCCCTGGTTGTGAACGCGATTATTCCTATGTCCTGCGGAACCCTCCTTCCACATTCGAGCGCCAGCGCATGGCACCGCCTCGCCTCATGGAAGGAGGGCGCGACAAACGCCAGCCTGCGCCTTGCGCCGCGCATGATCCTGATTGTCTTGGCGGTCCATTCCCCGGGCGGAATCCTTATGTCGGTCTGCACAGATAAATGCCTGCGTCCGGATCCCCGGCTCCATTCCGCGAAAGAGCGCCATATCCCGTCGGCATAATGGTGATACTTGGCCTCGGTCGGACCGAGATAAACGAGGCTCTCGTATCCCCGCTCCAACGCCTCGTTGAACGCTCCGGGGAGAACCGAGCGGAAGTCCTGACGCACGCAGTTCACGCTGCCGTCACCCATGATCCAGACCGACGGAACCGGAGGAGAATCAAGGAACTGAGGCATGCCTGACGCCCTTATTATGCCTGCATGCATGATAAGGCCGTCGACCATGCTTTCCATGAAAAGGCGGGGGACCGACCACGATTCGAACTTCTCCCTCTCGTAAGGCACTTCGGCAAAGACCAGGTTCATCCCCTCCCTGTTCAGTATCCGCGAAATTCCAACCACGGAAGCCATCTCAAGGTCGGCGGGACCCGTCGCCAGACCGACGCTTCCGAACCTTCCGCTACGGATGGCACGGGCATGGCTGTTCGGGCGGTAATTATGCTTCTTCGCCAGCTCCATGATCCGCTTCTTGGTATCGGAGCTGATGTCGGGATGGCCGTGAAGGGCGCGGTGTATGGTCATCACCGAAACACCCGCCATCCTGGCGATGTCCGACATCCTGCTCGCGCCGCTCCTGACTTCGCTTTTCAAGCTGCCTCCGCTCTTTGTTATACGATTACGTTAACGATTACGTTAATGATTTCAAGGCCGGTTCCGGACTTTTTTTACGTTTTTTTTCCGCGGCCGCCAGTCCGGCGCGGATGGGCGAGGATTCAGGCCGCATGCTGCCGAGCTTCATCGAGACCCGGCTGAAGCCGGAACTGCAAACGGGGAAGCTTCAGGGCTGGCCGGCGGATATGAGCAAGGACGATCGCGCTTCAGCCTAATTGCCGCAGTTGAAAATATGCTTTATAAATTAACTCTCTCATAATAAGGCATTTACATATTTAGAGGCTTTCACCCGATGAGTGAAAGCCAGTTTCGGCATATTTTCAACCCGGGAGGGTTGGCCGCATTCGCCATATCTACTTCGTCAGCTGCAACTTGCAGTGGTCACCACAGCTGCGTCTTGCCGCCTGGCAGCTACGGCAATGCGGCCAACTGCGGCTATTAGGTTCAGGCGGATATTCGGCTTATGTTTTTGTCGCCGGCCTTTGTCCTTATGTAATGGACGAAGAACGGAGGTCAGGATGAAATGCAAGGATGCTGGGATTTCAGGGGCGCTGTTCGCCGAGGGCCTTCTTGATGGAATCGAGATCGGCCTTGACCTTGAGCGGCCTGTTGGCGAAGCTGCCTGCGATGTCCCTGTCGCGGAGGGTGTCGGTGTGGTAGCCGATGATGGCGTCGGGGTCCTTGAGCATGCCGCCGGTGAGGATTCCGACGGCCGACTCGCCCCTGGAGATTACGCCGGCGCGGACCAGCTTTCTTGCGCCGGCGACGACGCAGCATGAGGCGGGTTCGGCGCCGATACCGGCCCTGTCGACCATGGCCTTGGCGTCCATTATCTCCTGCTCGCCGACCTGCTCGACGACGCCGTTGCTCCACTTGATCCCCTTCATGGACTTCTCCCATGAGACGGGGTTGCCGATCTTGATGGCGGTGGCGATGGTCTCGGGGTTGCCGACTGGCCTGAAGTCCGTTCCGTCCTTCCACATCCTGTAGAGCGGGTTCGCGCCCTCGGCCTGAATCACGGCGATCCTGGGGATTTTCCTTATTATGCCGAGCTGGTGCAGCTCCATGAGGGCCTTGGACAGCGCGCTGTTGTTGCCGAGGTTTCCGCCCGGGACGATGAACCAGTCCGGCGGATTCCAATCGAGCTGCTGGAGCGTCTCGAAGCATATGGCCTTCTGGCCTTCCAGCCTGAATGGATTGATGGAGTTGAGAAGATAGATGTCCATCTCGGCGCATATTTTCTGGACGAGCTCCATGGCGTCGTCGAAGTTGCCGTCGATCTGGAAGGTGAGCCCGCCGTATGCTAGCGCCTGGGCGAGCTTGCCGTATGCGATCTTCCCGGAAGGTATGAATATGACGGCCTTCATGCCGCACTGCGCGGCGTACGCGGCCATGCTGGCGCTGGTGTTGCCGGTGCTGGCGCATGCGACGGTGCCGGCGCCGTAGATGCGTGCGGCGGTCACCCCGCAGGTCATGCCCCTGTCCTTGAAGCTGGAGGTGGGGTTCTCGCCTTCGTGCTTGAGCAGGAGGCTGTCCATTCCGGCATATTCTCCGGCGCTGCCGGCCGGATAAAGCCTGGTATTGCCCTCGAGCTTGGTGACGATCAGCTCCTCGGGCACGTCAATCACAAGCTCCTTGTATCTCCAGACTCCGGAAGCCAGCGGGCCGCGCTTGAGCATCCTCCGGGCCTCCCATTTTTCAAGAAGACCGCGCGGATCGAGCTTCGCAAGATCCCTCCTGATCTCGAGCAGGCCGCCGCATGAGCAGGTGTAGCGCACCTCGTCCAGCCCGTATTTCAAGCCGCACCTGATGCACTCCGCCCATGCCGAACCGTCGAACTTGTATCTGAGGCTACTCATCGATCCCCTTGCCCAATGTTTTCCTTGTCAGTTCAATCTGTCCGAGCATGGCGTCGATCCTTGCGAGCCTGTCCGGATCCCTGGTCTTGGCCCTCATGTCCCTGAGGAGCCTTTCCGACTCGCCGAACTTCCTCTTGCCGTACAGCTTTTCGGCGCGGTCGAGATTGTCCTGATATGTCTCCTGCTCCCTCTTCATGTCCTCGGCGAACACGAACGCCTTCTTGTAGAACTCCTCGGCCTGGCGGGCGTAGAAAGTGCCCTTGCAGGTCTCCCTGGCGAACTTCGCCCTTGCGATGATCTCCTCGTATTCGTATGGGTAGCGGCGCATGTAGTCGTCGGCGGCCTGTATGCTCAGCTTCGCGTCGTAGTTGACGGAGCATGAGCGTATGAGGAGGATGCACAGCAGGATTGAAACGCCGATGATTCCGTACCTGATGGCAAGGGTCTTCCCGGCGGCCGCCTGCGGCCTGGGCAGCGATGCCGCGATCTTGCTTATGTCCTGCCGCGGCAGCCTGTCCAGGTTTACGGGGGCCCGCGGCGCGGCCGCCGGCTTCTTGCCGGCGCGGGAGGCGAGGTTGACGGCGGAAGTCTTGGTGGATTTTTCGGCCTCGCCCGACAGGAGCCGGCCGACTATGAGCTTGAAGTCGTCCCAGGAGCTGAAGCGGTCGTCCGGCTTCTTCGCCATCATCTTTTTCAAAACCGCGAGAACCCCGTTGCTGACCTTGGCGTTCGGATTGCACTTCTTCGGATCGGGGAACGGTTCGGTTATCTGCTTGAGGATTATCTCGTTGGGGGAGCCGGCGTCGAAGGGTGGTACGCCTACGATCATGTGGAAGAGGGTCGCCCCGAGCGAATACTGGTCGCTCCGCCAGTCGAGCGCCTCGCCCTTCGCCTGCTCCGGGCTCATGTAGAAGGGCGATCCGAGCACGAACTCGTCGTTCTCAGTCTTCGAAGTTATCTTCTGGGCAATGCCGAGATCCATCAGGAAGACCTCGCCGCGCCTGTCCCTTATGATGTTGCCGGGCTTGATGTCCTTGTGCAGGAGGCCATGCTTCTCCCACGCATACTTGAGGGCGTCCGAAATCTTCAGCGCAAGCTCGAGGGCCTCCTTCTCGGGGATCGCGAAGTCCCTGTTCATCCTCTTCTCGTAGTCCTCCCCGTCGATGTAGTTGACGGCGAGAAACAAGGTGTTGTTCTCCTCCCCGGCGTCGATCGCGGTTATGATGTTCGGATGCTGGAGCTTGCCGGAGAGCTGCACCTCGCTCTTGAACTGGGAGAGGATGTTGGGATCGTCGACCAGGCCGGAGGACAGCAGCTTCAGGGCGACAAGCCTCTGCATCGACATCTGGCTGGCGAGATAGACGTTCCCCATGCCGCCCCGCCCGAGCAGGCGGACTATCTCAAAGCCGCCTACAAGCGTGCCCGGCTTGAGCTCGTCCTCGGGTATGAGCACGACCCCGTTGCAGTGCGGGCAGAGCAGGACGGCGTTCGGCCTCTTCTCGGCCTGGAATATGTTCTGGCAGTGCGGGCAGGTGAAATTTTCCATAGTCCTATCCTAAAGCCTTTCAGACTTGGACGAATACACCGCGGTAATTAAATTCATCTATCTCCAATTTCATCCTGGGGAATTAAATTTTTCAGGATTTCGCGGGACTCCCTGTCTCCTGCCGTCGCCGCCTTTGCGAGCCATGCGGCCCCGGCCTTGGCATCCTTCGGCGTCCCCTCCCCTTTCAGATACGCCAGCGCAAGCCTCCTCTGCGCCTTCGGATCCCCGCCCTCGGCGGCCCGCTTGAACCAGTAGAACGCCGCCTTGGGATCCTTCGCCACGCCCCTGCCGTCCGAATAGCAGCTCCCTATGTTGAACTGCGCGTGCAGGTTCCCCCTTCTGGCGGCGTCGAGAAAATAGATCGCGGCCTTCCTGTCGTCCGCATCCTGCCCGATCCCCTCGGCCGCCATGAAACCGAGGTTGAACAGCGCATAATGGTTGCCCTTTTCGGCGGCCTTCTCAAAGCACTGCCGCGCGCGGCGGATGTCAGTCTCGACCATCTTGCCTTCCATGTAGATTTCGCCGAGCTTCACAAGGGCCATGCAGTTGCCCGCCTCGGCCGCCTTTGCATATAGCCCGCATATCCTGGCCGGATCGCGCTCCAGCCCGCCGATCCCGTTCTCATGGCAGAACGCGAGTTTGGCAAATGCCTCGCCGAAATCCTGCTCGGCCGCCCTTTCCAGCCAGAAGACCATCTTCTTCTCGTCCTTCTGGCATAGCTTCCCGGAATAGTAGAAGTCTGCGAGCATGCACATTCCGCCCGGATCCCCTGCCTCGGCGGATCTGCCGAGCAGTTCGAAGGCCCTCCCCATATCCACAGCAAGCCCCCCCTCGCCTTCCATATATGCCTCGGCAAGCTTTAGATAGGCGGGTGGGAACCCCTCGTCCGCAAGTTCCTTCAGCATCTCCACCGCGCGGACGGGATCTCTGTTTACTAAGACGATCTCCTCACCCTCCGGAGAGTCCGCCGCGGCAAGTCCGTTCCGGAAGGTCAGCGCCACATTGTATTTCGCCTGTGGGACTCCGGCCTTGCCGGCGAGATCATACCACTTGAACGCCTCAAGCCTGTCCTCCTTCACGCCAAGCCCCTTGTCGAAGCAGACCCCAAGGTTGAACTGCGCCTCCGGCAGCCTCTGAAGGGCGGCCTTCCTGAACCAGAACGCCGCAAGCGAATAGTCCTTCTTCCTGCCCTCGGAGCCGTAGAAATATATGTTGCCGAGCCTGAACTGCGCCCTCGCGTCGCCCGCCCTCGCCTCCTGCTCGATCCTTCCGAACGAATCCGCCGCGGCGGCGTCTTTGGAAGAAGATTCGTCCCCGCCGGCAACTACGCTGGGCGCGGCGAGCAGCATGCCATAAATGGCGATGCTGCCCAAGATCCACATCAATTTGCGACTGACAGGCATTCGAACTCCTGAAACTCGCCTGAAGTAACGCAGACATTCCTGTCTGTGATTCCGCAGGTAAGAATACCTGCGCTACTTTAAGTCTCACACCGATAAAACTGTCCGCCGCGGCAGACAGAGCGGCACTCCTCTGGAACTCGTCCGTCTTTACCTCGCATCTTCGCCTGCCCAGGGAAGGACAAAGAGACGAAGACATATGACGAAGAATCTCACGATGCGGGATGGAGAGCTTAATTTTCCCCGTCTGGGCGGGCGATTCAAGCGTTTTTTTGGCGGCGAATACTTCCGCCGGTAGGATCATGAGGAGCCGTTCATGAGTTTTTGATCGCAGACTGCTCCTGACCTTTCTCGGACTTCTGCCGCGCCAGTTCCTGAGAATATACCGACTGGAACTCCCTGAAGGCCTTCTCATACCGCTCGCGGTCCTCCTCCCCGAATTTCCTCAATCCCCTGTCCCTGAACTGCCTTATGGCAGACTCGGCGGCCTTTACGAGGCTGCATATGCAATTGAAAATTTCGGACTCGCTCTTGGTAAAAATCTGATCCGTCAGCTTCACCTGGGAGGCGAACTCCCCTCCTATGAAATATCTGAGGTCCTTTTCCTCCGCCTGGAGTATCAGCTCGTGGTTGAGCATGGACGACGACGCCTGGATGGTGTCGGTAAGAAGGATAAGATACTGCTCGTAGGGGTCGGCGGCCTCGCCGCCGAAGGCGGCCCCCCCTCCCGAGATGGCGTGAGTAGCGTCCATCGCGTCGCCCAGAAGCCTCAGGGCCGACTGATACATACCCAGCCGCCTCTCCTTGTCAAACGACATTATCTCGGGCACAAGAAGCGACACCGCAAGATCATAGGCCACGTCCCTCCGCGCAGAATACGCGGGTATGTTCATCACCACGAGGTAGTCCTTCTTCGCCCCTGAACTGCTTTTCCTCATGAACGGGAACATCACTGCACCTGCGCGGAGTTTGTTCTTTTCCTAGTGCCTGTGCCGAGTTTCGGTAAAAGCATTTGAAAAACCGCGACAATATCCTGCTGGCACCTGAACTCTGACACCTTGTTTCAATAACTATATCACCGCCCCCGTCCATTTCCAAGCGGAGCCCCTGCGACAGCAGGTTTCTGGTGATGCGCCAGTCTTTGCTCCGCACGGCGCGGGGGAGCGGTGAACTGGTCACCCGAGACAGGCTATGGCTTCCCGGAAAAAACAGACGCATTACGGTTTCTGCGGCAGCTTCCCGAAGCATTTCATGACCTTCTGAAGATCCTCCCAGGCATACTTCTTCATCCCGGGCGACCTCAGGAGATACGAGGGATGGAAGGTCGGCATAGTCCTGATCCCCTTGTATTCGAGCCAGCCGCCGCGCAGCCGAGTTATCCCTGTCAGGTTGAAGAGGGCCTTCAGGGGAACCGCCCCGAGGGTCACTATGACCTCTGGCCGTATGAGCTCGATCTGCCTCTCCAGATAGGGAAGGCATGCCTCGACTTCGTCGTCCTCCGGCGCCCTGTTGCCAGGGGGACGGCATTTCACTATATTCGCGATATAGACCTCGGCCCTGTCGAACTGCATCGCCGAAATCATCTTGGTCAGAAGCTGGCCCGCGCGCCCCACAAAGGGAAGCCCCTGCAGATCCTCGTCCTCGCCGGGCCCCTCCCCGACAAACATCAGCCTCGCAGCTGACGGACCGCTTCCGAAGACGGTGTTCGTCCTCCCGGAATGGAGCTTGCACTTCTTGCATGCCGACACCGTATTCTGCAGTTGACCAAGATCGCCAGACGGAACGGTTCCCGACGGCTGATAAGTATTGACCCCCTCCTTCACCTGGGAAAGCTTGGATGCGGGATTCCCTGGAGCCGCGCCGGACTCGCGGCGCTGCACCGACGGTCCAGGCGAAGGCGAGCTCTTCATGGTGGGCGGGGGGGACGGGACGGTGCCCTTCGGAGCGGGCGCCCCATTCTTCGTCGCGGCGCCGCCGCGGAGCGGCGCAAAAAGCCTCGCCCGGACCCCGGAATCCAAGCTGAGGAGCGGCGTCCTCTCCCCCTCCAGCGAAATGCACTCGATTATCTCGTCGAACAAATCCTTCTTGGCCATTGAAAGTTCTCCTGGGAATTTTGTCCCGTCGTCCGTTATTGGTTGTCCGCCGCGAGCTTTGACCTTAATCGCCATACGCAAGCGTCCAGTGAAAAGCTGCGGCCGGGAAAAACAGCGCCCCCTCTAAGACGGCCGGCAAACGCCAGCCAAATATAAATCCTGGAGCATATTTTACACGTGCCTAAGCGGCCTTAATGGCGACATATTCGCAAAAAAATCTTGCCAAAAGACTGTGCCGAACTATAATATTGATTCTGCTCAGTTTCCATTCATTCACGGAGAGATGGCCGAGTGGTCGAAGGCGCAGCACTGGAAATGCTGTAAACGGGCAACTGTTTCGTGGGTTCGAATCCCACTCTCTCCGCCATTCGATTCAATATCTGAAAATAAACCGAGGGGCATCCATGTCGAAAATCCCCAGGCTCAAGAGCGAGTGGAAAAAGATTCTGCCGGTAATAGAGGCGTATCAGGACAGGATTGATCCGACGTACATGACGCCGGCGCCGGAATTCGGGCGCAGGCAGCATCTCGTCGCCAAGGCTTTGAAGGACAACGGGTTCGACGTAGGGATTGTCTTCTCCGACGAGCACTACTGCGGCGACGTGCCATATCTCGGCGGCAACAGCAACGTGTCGGTCGAGCAGGTCGCCGGAGTGATGGGGCCGGAGGGTTTCCATATCGTGGCCGGCTTAGAGGGCGGCTATGTCGCGGAACAGCTTTCCCCGCGTTCGGGCGCGAAAGTCCACAAGGCGGAGCTGCTGCAGCTCGCCGACGAGAAATATCCGGTCGCGGCCGAACGCCTTGAGGACATCCTCTCGGCAGCCGCAGGAAAACCCTGGAAGGAGATCAAAAAGGTCGCCCTGCTCACGCCGCGCCAGGTGATCCCCGCAAGCCTCGTGGAATATCTTGAAAAGCTGCTGGGGAAGAAGGGAGTCGTCGACGCCCAGCACCTCTACTTCCACATAAAATACATAAAGTCCGACGTCGAGATGAGGCTCATACGCGACGCATGCGCGGTGGCCGACGCGATGATGCGCGGGATGCTGGCGGTACTCAGGCCCGGCATGCTCGAGACCGAGGTCGTGGCCTGGGGCTACTTCATCGGCCGGGAGCTCGGCTGCGAGGACACCGGCTTCAAGCTGATGTGCGGCTCCGACGAGGCGAACCGCACGCTTATCGGCAAGGCGCTCAACCGGCCGGTCAAGAAGGGGGAATGGGTGCATCTAGGCGTCGCCCCGACCCGCGACGGCATGAACTCCTGCATCCGCCGCTCGGTGATCGCTGTCGAAAAACCTTCCCAGGTGACTCCGGATCAGAAATATTGGTTCGACTTAATCGAGGCCGCCTACAAGGTCGGATACGACAAGTTCGTGGAGGTCGCCAGGAAGAACCTGCCGGCAAGGCTGCAGGAGCAGGCGCTGGTCGACTTCTTCGCATCCAAGGCTGAGGAAGTCTCGAAACGCTGCGGCAGGGAAATCCCGCTTGCCATGCTCAAGCCGTATACCGGCACGCACAACTCCGGCTACACCGAATGCCAGGAGTTCTTCGGCGCGATAACTCTTGATTCCGACAAGCCGCTAGGCTCGCAGATAGTCATGATGCTCGACGTCGCCCTGCGCGGTTTCGGCAACCACTGGAACGACATCGTCATCCCCGGCTTCGACTACATCGTCGTTGAAAACACGCTCGGCAAGTTCGGAAGACGCGTCGAAACTTTGACGAAACTGCCGATCAACGTCCAGGGGCTGGTTGGAAACATCAAGGGGCTCTGCTGAAAGAAATACAACGGTTGAATAGAGTTCAACCCTCCATCCGCCGGTCGGCGGATTAGAATCCTTGTCCTTAATCGTCATGCGTAATCATATGCCGATTCGGGAATCAAGCGTTCGACGATTGCGGACTGCGATTACGGTTCACGAATAACAAGAAGTTATCATAGGAGAGAATGGCCATCTGTCTGCCGCGGCGGACAGTTTTGCCGGTGTAAAACCTAGGTTTTTCCCTGCGGGAAAAAGGCGCCCTTACGGCGCGCAGGTAGCTTGCGCGCGCCGCGCGCAAACTACTTTTGGTAAAAACGTTTTCCAAGTCGCACCGTAAGGGACTTAAAGTAGCGCAGGTATTCTTCTGCGGGATCGCAGACAGGAATGTCTGCGTTACTTGAGGCGAGTTTCAGAGGAGTGCTCATCTGCGAACCTCGCAGTTCTGTCAACCAGAAACTTTCGGGAGGGACGCCGGCCTCGGCGTCCGCGGACACCGAGGCCGGTGCCCCTCCCCGACAAAGTTAGCGACAAAGCTACCGACAAAGATTTTCAAGTTTCGGGGGAGTCGAGTTGAATCCCAGAGGCATAATACTGATACAGTCCGACCAGCACCGCGCCGACTGCCTCGGCGTGTCCGGACATTCCATTGTCAAGACGCCGCATCTTGACAGGCTTGCCTCGGAAGGAATCATCTTCCGCGAGGCATACTGCCCCTCCCCCGTCTGCGTTCCGGCGAGGACTTCGCTTCTTTGCGGGCGCTGGCCGCTACAGCACGGGGCCGTTACGAACTTCGACAGCGAGAGCTCGAAGGTTCTGCAGCCCGACGCTGACAACTTCGCGAAAACTCTTAAGGCGCACGGACTTTCGCTGGACTTCATCGGGCGCTGGCATGTTCATCCCCGCCTCAAGCCGACAGACTTCGGATTCGACAGCTTCACAAGCGACTCCGGGTATGGTGCATGGAGGATTGCCAAGGGCGCGGCACCGGTGAAATGCGGCTGGCAGGGAGCCGTCGACCATCACATAAAACCCGAGGAGTCAAGGCTCCATTGGCTCACCGACATCCTTATAGCCATCATGAGGCGAAGGATCGCCGAGGGAGGCCGCTTCTTCATAAGCATGGACATTCAGGAACCGCACCTTCCGAACCTTGTTCCGGAACCATATGCCTCCATGTATCCGCCGGAAAGCATCCCGCCATGGGGAAGCTTCTCAGATGATTTTAAGGGGAAACCATACATCCAAAGACAACAGCTTAAATCCTGGGGCATCGAGGACATGACCTGGGACGAGTGGGCTAAATCCGTCTCCCTCTACCTGGGACAGCTCTCGCTAATCGACGCCCAGATCGGAAGGGTGCTTGCCGAGCTCGACAGGCTCGGCGCGTCCGACGAAGTTCTCCTCGTCTACACCTCCGACCACGGCGACATGTGCGGCGGGCACAGGATGCTGGACAAGCATTTCATCATGTATGACGACGTCGTGAAAGTCCCGCTGCTGATGCGCTGCCCGGCGCTCATAAAGGCGGGCCTTGATCACGAGGGATTTGTCTCCAGCGCGATCGACCTCGCCGCAACATTCTGCGCCGCCATGGGCGCCGCCATACCCGCCTCCTTCTCCGGAAAAAGCCTCATGCCGTGCATGGCCGGAGAAACAAAGCCGATCCGAGACGACATCCTCTGCACCTACTGCGGAAACCAGTTCGGCCTGTTCAGCCAGAGGATGGTCCGGAACAAGAAATGGAAATATGTCTGGAACGCCACAGCGGAGGACGAACTTTACGACTTGTCAGAGGACAGGCACGAACTGAAAAACCTCGCCGCCTCGGAAAAACACGCCACAATTCTGGGCGCCATGCGGAAAAGGCTCTGGGAATGGATGGAAGAGACCCGCGATCCCCTCAGAAACGAGTGGATCCGCAGACAGCTCCGCGACGGGAAAAAGATTTGAGCAGGTTTGGCGATAAGCTTAAATAAATCGACCCAAGGATGCAGCACATGGACAATCTGATTTTCCTTGACTGGGAACTGGGATTCACGCTGGATCCGGGGCTGAAGCCGGAGGAGTTTGTGCCGGCGTCGGTTCCCGGTGCCGTGCAGCTGGACTGGTCGAGGGCGAAAGGCATGGGCGATCCGCACTGGGCGGACAACTGGCGCGACTACCTCTGGATGGAGGATGCCTGGTGGCTCTACCGCGCCCGCCTGAAACCGCCGAAGCTGAATGGCGGCGAGCGCCTCCACTTCATCGCCGGAGGCGTCGACTATGCGTTCAAGATATCTCTCTGCGGCGAAATGCTCCACGAACAAGAAGGGATGTTCACGCCAGTCGACATCGACTTGGGAACTTCCGTCCATGAAGGCGCCCTGCTTGAAATCCTGATAAATCCGGCCCCGAAATCGCGGCCTTCGCCGCCGGACCGAGTCCAGGCGAACCAGAGCTGCAAGCCGGCGGTAGCATATGGCTGGGACTTCCATCCGCGCCTGATCCCGCTCGGTGTCTGGCAGCACGCGGGTTTGAAAGTTGTTCCGGCCACCCGTCTCGTCGATGCTGAAATTTCCTACACTCTTTCGCCGGATTTCACTTCCGCCGACGTATCTCTCGCTGTCCGTCCTTCCGCTCCGAAAGGCGGGCGGATCCGCTGGACGCTGACAGCGCCAGACGGCCGTGCGGCAATAACTGCCGGCGCTCCAGCAGACAATCCGGAACTGCTTCTGCGCGAGAAGCTTGCGAATCCCGAACTCTGGTGGCCGAACGGGCACGGCCGCCCCGCCCTTTACACTTCTTCAGTCGAACTGCTCTCAAGCGGAGGCAAAGTTTTGGACTGTATCCACAGCCGCGTAGGTTTCCGCAGCATCCGGCTGGTGATGCACGAAGGTGCCTGGGATGAGCCCGCCAACAACGATTTCCCGAAGCCGCGCAGCAATCCGCCGACAACGATCGAGATCAACGGACGCCGAATCTTCGCGAAAGGCAGCAACTGGGTCTGCCCGGACATATTCCCCGGGCGTGTCCCAGATTCGCGCTACCGCGAGCAGGTCGAGATGGCGGCCCGCGCCAACTTTAATATTCTGAGATGCTGGGGCGGCGCGGCTGTTCCGCCCGACGCATTCTACGACGCCTGCGACGAACTGGGAATCATGGTCTGGCAGGAATTCCCACTGGCGTGCAACCGCTACGAGGGGACGCCGCCGTATCTGAAAGTCCTCGACCAGGAATCCCGCTCGATCATCAGGCGCCTCCGTTCAAGGCCGAGCCTGGCGATATGGTGCGGCGGCAACGAGCTTTTCAACTCCTGGTCGGGCATGACGGACCAGGATCTCGCGCTGCGGCTGCTTAACAGGAATTGCTATGACCTAGATCCGATGCGTCCCTTCCTTATGACTTCGCCTCTTTCCGGAATGGGGCACGGGCACTACGTGTTCAGGGATGCGGATGGGCGCGAGACATACCAGATTTTCTCCCGTGCTTCGTTCACCGCCTACACAGAGTTCGGGTGCCCCGGTCCGGCGAACACCGATGTGCTGCGCAGCATTATTCCAGAAAAGGATATCTTCCCTCCAAAGCCCGGAACTCCGTGGGAGACGCACCACGCATTCCTGGCCTGGCAGCCTAACAGCCACCTGCTGCTGGACGTCATAGAGCACTATTTCGGTTCCGCTCCGGACTTGCAGACGCTTGTGGACCGCGGCCAGCTACTGCAGTCGGAAGGGTTGAAAAGCATTTTCGAGGAGGTGCGCCGGCAGAAGCCCAAGGCGGCGATGGCGCTGAACTGGTGCTTCAACGAGCCCTGGCCGGCCGCGGCGAACATGAGCATGCTCTGCTGGCCGTCGATTCCCAAACCGGCGCTGGCCGCCGTCTCGGAGAGCTGCCGGCCCGTCCTGGCAAGCGCGAAAATCGCAAAATACAGCTGGCAGGAAGGCGAGATCTTCAATCCTGAACTGTGGATTTTGAACGACAGCCCCGCGCCAGTTGCGTCCGGCAGGATCGAGGCCTGGCTCCTTCTCGGCGGAGCAAAAATATTCCTGCTCGGATGGGATCATCCAGAAATCGCAGCAAACTGCAATCTGCCGGGCCCGCTCATCAGGCGTGCGCTTCCCGCTGCGGCCGCGGACATGATGACACTGGAGCTGCGCGTCCCCGCAAATCCCGGATGGAGTTCGTCCTACCGCCTGAGATACAGCCCTTTGCCGCGCCATGATGCGGTTGACGGCGCTGCTGCACGCCCGCTGAATCAATAGGCGCATATACCAGTTTCATTTGGAAGTTCAGACTTCCATATCTGCGGGAATAATAATTCAGATTTCCTGACCCGCCCGCTATGAAAAGCTTAAAAACGACTGGAAAATACCCATATGGCTTTTCAGGCCGGGGCGCCGGAAATCTGAACTGAAATACCTTCCGGGGGTCGGTATTTCACCACATTTTTATTTTCCACGGATCAGGATGTCTGACTTTTTAGCCGTTTCAGATACGGGGTCAGGAAATCTGAAATCCGGCTACAGGGCAGGCAAGGAGATTTTCAGGACAGCGGGGAAAATTTTCCTTGATGCGAGGCGGCGGATGATGCTTCTTGTGTGCCGGAGGCCGAAGAACGGTGATTTTGAGAATGTGTGGTCGATGATTTCGATCGCCTTTCTGACGTCGGGCTCGCGGACTGCCCTGTCCTCGCTGCGCTGGGCGAGCATTGCGGCGAGCATGACGATTGAAGGGACGGCGAGTAGAAGCTGCCGCATGCCCTCCTCGAAGGTGATTCGCTGGAGCGGGTATCCGCAGAAATGCAGGGACTTCAGCTTGCTGCCGAGGTATGGACGGAGCGGCGCCAGCGCGTTCTTATCAACGTTAATCTTTAGCGTCAGCGCCAATGGATCCAGCGCTGGAATGTCATCATGCCCGGGCAGGAAATCGGAGAGTTTTGCTCTGCCGGTTATGAACTTGTAGATCTGTCCGCCCCTTCTCAGCCTCGCCTTTACACCCCTGACGGATAATTCGGCGGCGGCACTTTCGTCCGTGCGCAGGAATCCGGCGAGCAGATATCTGAGGAAAATCCTTGAGCGCGCATCGGGATGCGGTGCGTTTTCGAGTTCGTCCTTGAGATCCTCCCGGCTTCTGCGGACAAGCGTCATGGCGTCCTGCATGAACGAACCGTCGGCGCCGAGAATTTCCTTGGAGTTCTCCTTGTCGGAGTGGAATTCGAGGAGCCTTGCGGCGGCGAG
This sequence comes from uncultured Victivallaceae bacterium, assembly GCA_964636325.1. Taxonomy (GTDB): domain Bacteria; phylum Verrucomicrobiota; class Lentisphaeria; order Victivallales; family GWF2-50-93; genus CAZWRV01. The sequence goes on from CAZWRV010000003.1 coordinate 35,630, forward strand.
AAGGCGGACGGGCAGCTCCAAGTCCTCGCACAGCAGGAAGTTGCAGTATGCGGAGGCGATTAGCCTGAGCCTGTCGAGCCCCGGTTCCAGGTTCCAGCCGTAGGAGGCGTCGGCTGAAATTCCGCTCTTCGACAGCTCGGCGGCGAAGGAGCGTATCTGCGACTTGAAGTGCGACATCGGCCTCCCCTGCCCTGCCGCCACGGCGGGGCAGTCGAACCTGAGGGAGGCGGAGACGGAGCCGTCCTTCCAGTTGAAGACGTCGAAGGGATAGATTCGGCATGCGAGCGGCTTGGCGGCTTCGCCGTGGTGCGAATGTATCCGGCAGAGGTTCTTTTCGTCCAGGAAGACGCATTTTCTGCCGGTCTTGGCTACATAGAAGATGTTTCTTCTTTTACGATCCGGAACGAAGAGCTCCTGCAGGGCGGCGCCGGGGACGGGGATTTTAAGTGCCTGGATGCGTTCCCTTTCCGCCTTGGTGGCGGGAACCTCCCATACGCCGCAGCATTTGCCGCAGCTTACGCACGAGAAGGACTGCTCCTCCGAGAAATGGAGGGCAGGGCTTCTCATGCCTTGGGCCGTGCGGCCGTCCTGATGAGCATTGTGTTCGTGAGGATTTCCTGCAGCGAGCGCCTGTAGGGGCTCAGATACACGAGCAGGAGCGAAGGCAGGCCGAGAGCCAGCATAAGGAAGGAATAAAGGTATGCGCGGCCCAGGAAGACCTCGCCGAGATCCTTCCTCACGATCAGCAGGCCCCAGAACCACATTCCGAAGGTCTGGGCGAAGAGTCCGAGAGTTATCCCATAATAAAGCAGGATGCCGAGGACAAAGGCGATGAAGGCCTTCGAGAAGACGCTGTTGACCAGGTCGCTGTTGAGGGGGGGAGATGCGGACATCGCAGAAGCAGCTTCGGAGCCTTGGGATTCCGCTGCGGGGGGAGCAGGTGCTGCCGGAACTGCCGCATCAGAACCGGCGGCGCCGGGAGCGGAGGATGACAGATCCGCGCCCGGGGCGGAGGGGGAGGTCTCGGCCGGCATGCCGCCCTCGGACTGCACCACGGCGGAGCATATGAACGCCAGAACGAGGAAGTATATGAAGACAACTATTCCGTCGGTGCATGCGGTCGCGATCCTGAGGAAGACGCCCGCGTTTTCATGGATGTAGGCATGCCTGAACGCGGTTCCGTCCATGAATATGTTCTTGGTTTTCTTGGTCCGTATGATGGAGAGAAGGGCGTCAACGGTCTTTTCCTTGAAGGACTTTTCCTTCTCGGCCTGCTGGAACTGCACTGCGAAGGGCTGCTTGAGGAAGTCGAAGTCCTTGGCCTTGTTCCACTTCTTGATCATGGTGTTGCGGACTGGGGTTTCAGGATGGACCCTGCCGTGCTCGACCCACTTGACTAGGGTGTCGCCGTCGATTGGCCCGTATTCCTTGTTGTCGTCGCCGAGGATGACGTATTTCATGGATGGCCTCCGCCGTTGCTATCATGCGCTGATGAGTTCGTCCTCGTCGGACTGGCCTGTGCGGCCCTTGTCCTTGCCGTCCGTATTGGACTTCATCAGCGGAGGGGCGCCCTTTTTTATTGTGTCCTCCGTGACGACGCATTCGCAGATTTCATTCTGGGACGGCAGCTTGAACATCACGTCCAGCATCACCTCTTCGAGAATGGCCCGGAGTCCCCGCGCGCCGGTGCCCTTTTCCAGGGCCTTGTCGGCGAGGGCGGATAGAGCCTCGGGCTGGAAGACCAGCCTGACGTTTTCCATTCCGAGAAGCTTGACATACTGCTTGGTGAGGGCGTTTCTGGGCTCTGTGAGTATCCTGACAAGATCGTCCTTGGAAAGAGGCGAGAGGCCGCTGACGACGGGGATGCGTCCGATGAACTCGGGAATCATGCCGTATCTGATGAAGTCCTCGGGTTCTGCCAGGTTGTAGATGCGGTCGTCCTTGGAGTCGGAAATGATGTCCTCTGATGTCTTTTCTATCTGCTTGAACCCGAGGATATGCCTCCCGATGCGGCGCCTTATTATCTTGTCCAGTCCGACGAAGGCGCCGCCGCAGATGAAGAGAATGTTTGAAGTGTCGACCTGCATGAACTCCTGATGGGGGTGTTTCCTGCCGCCCTTCGGCGGTATGTTCGCGACGGTTCCCTCCAGTATCTTGAGGAGGGCCTGCTGGACTCCCTCGCCTGAGACATCCCTGGTTATGGAGACATTCTCCGTCTTTCTGGCGATCTTGTCGATCTCATCGATGTATATGATGCCTATCTGCGCGCGCTGGACATCGTAGTCGGCCGCCTGGACAAGCCTTAGGATTATGTTCTCGACGTCCTCGCCGACGTATCCGGCCTCGGTGACGGTGGTAGCGTCGGAGATCGAGAACGGTACGTCGAGCATCCTGGCCAGCGTCTTCGCTAGGAGCGTCTTGCCGGATCCGGTATGCCCGATGAGCATGACATTGCTCTTTTCGATCTCGACGTCGTCGCCGCCCCCCGGGAAGGCTCCCTTGGCCTGCGCGCACTGGAGGCGCTTGTAATGGTTGTGGACGGCCACGGAGAGGACCTTCTTCGCATGCTCCTGCCCGATCACGTACTTGTCAAGGAAGTCCTTTATGCGCTGGGGCTTTGGAACCTGCAGGAGGCCGAGGGGCTTCCCCTGAGCCTTCGGGGCGGGTGTTCCCCCCTTCTTATCCTCGTCCTTGAACATCCCCATGCAGATTTCGATGCAGTTCCTGCAGATGTTCGCGCCGGTGGGGCTGGTGATCAGCATCCCCGTCTTTTCGGGGCCGAAGCCGCAAAACGAGCATTTCGACTTGAATTTGCCCATGTCGTCGATTTTTCTGGCGCACATCTTTGGATGCCCCTTTACTTCTTTTCGATCTTAGTATACACATGATCCACGATGCCGTAGCCTTTGGCCTCGGCAGCGGACATGAAGAAGTCGCGGTCGGTGTCTTCCGCGATCTTTTCGAGGGTCTGGCCGGTATGCTTGGCGAGGATTCCGTTGAGCGAGGCCTTGAGCCGCATTATCTCCCTGGCCTGGATGTCTATGTCGGTGGCCGAGCCTTCGGCGCCGCCGAGGGGCTGGTGTATCATGATCCTGGAGTTTTCGAGCGCGTATCTCTTGCCCTTGGTGCCGGCCGCGAGGAGGATCGCCCCCATGCTCGAGGCCTGTCCGAGGCAGTATGTGTTGATGTCGCAGGTGAGTATCTGCATGGTGTCGTAGATGGCCAGGCCGGCGGTGACGGATCCGCCCGGGGAGTTGACATACATGTTGATGTCTTTCCTGGGATCCTCGGACTGGAGGTATAGCAGCTCGGCGACGATCAGGTTCGCTATGGCGTCGTCGATGTGGGTTCCGAGGAGGATGATCCTGTCCTTGAGCAGGCGCGAATATATGTCGTAGCCCCTCTCGCCCTGCCCGGTCTGTTCGATCACATATGGTACAAGCACCGACATCTTTCAGATTCCTTTCTATTTTGCATCAGGCGGAACGTCCTTGCCCGCCCCGCCGGTCAAGTTCTTGACAAGATGGTCAGTCACTTTTCGTATGAGCATGTCCATCTTGATGTCTTCTATTCCTCCTGTCTCCTCGAGTCTGTTTTCCAGCTCCTTCTTGGTGACGCCGTAGTAGCGGCTCATGCCCTTAAGGTAGAATTCGAGCTCGTCGTTTCCGACCTCGATCTTTTCATCCTTTGCGATCTTCCTCATTATAAAGAACAGCCTGAGCCTCCTTTCGGCGTTGTCCTTTGCGGCCTTCAAATGTTTTTCCTTGTCCTTCTCGAAGCTGCCGATGTCCTCCTTAGACCTTACGATCCTGTCTACGATCGACGACAGCTCTGTCCTTGTCTGCGAGGCGACCAATGCCGGCGGGAGGGGGAACTCCCCGGCGGCGGAAACGAGCTGGGCTATGACGCTGTTCCTGATCTCGGCATTGGCCTTCGCCGCGGCATCGCCCTTCAGCTTCTTCTCGATGTCAGCCCTGAGGGCCTCGACGCCGTCCACCTTCAGCCTGCGGCAGAGCTCCTCGTCGGATGCCACAGGCATCCTGCGCTGGATTTCGAGAACCTTGATCCTGTATCCGACCGTCTTCCCCGACAGGCACTTCTCCCTGAAGTCCGCCGGGAAGGATGCGCTGAAGGAATATTCGTTCCCGCATGTCGCGCCGGCAAGCGCGGCGATGAGGCCGGGGATCGACTCGGGATGGGAAAGCCATAGCCATGCCTCGGCCGCGCCCAGCAGATTCTTGTCCTTGACTGTTTCCGCGGCCTCGGGCTTGAAGTCTGTCTCGACGCAAGCCTTGAGGAAATCACCTTCCCTGGCTGCATCCTCGACCTTCGCGAACTCGCCGTAGACTTCGCGGAACCGTTCTATCTCCTTGTCCACGTCGGCCTGGCCGATCTTGACTTCAGGCATTTCAGCCTTGAGGGCGGTCCTATACTCGGGCAGCTTGAATTCCGGCGCCACGTTCAGGACGATCTTGAACTCGAACGGGGCCCCCTGTTTCAGCTCCGGCAGCTTGTCGTCCTTCAGCGTGAAGGAGAGCATTTCCGTCTTGTCCTCCTTGATTATGTCGAAAAGGCAGGCGAATATCCTCTGGACGATCTCCTCCCTGATCTTAGGGTCGAGGTGTCTCTTAACCAGCTGGGCCGGCGCCTTTCCAGGCCTGAAGCCGGGAATCAATGCAATCTTCCTGACGTCTCCAAGGACCGCCTCATACTCCCTGTCCACCGCCTCGGGAGGCACTTTGACCGAGAGTTCGCGCAGGCATGGTTCGCTCTGCACGGATTCGATATGGAACGATTTTTTCAGCTCTTCGCTTTTTTCTTCTTTGTTTTTCATTATGGCGTCTGCTTCTTTCCAAGGTGAAACATTGCCGCAGGCCGACATGGCATGCGGAGCGGGAACGACTATTATATTTTGCGGCGCGTGTTTTTCAAATACGGATACTCAATATGTCGGCAATTATTGAGACGTAAAAAGATGTCAATAAATATAAGGTTGCCCGGTTGACTTTCATTTTTTCCATCGAATATTATTCCTTTCTTAAACTGCGACTCCAGCAGCCGTGGCAAGTCCGGAGGAATTTTCGGGGCGAAAAGATGGCAGTCATTCCAAAACTCATCATCCTTTCGGAGCAGCTCAGGGGCAACAACTTCGAGCTCATCGGGGAGAGATACATCGTCGGCAGGGTCGACACCTGCGACATCACCCTCAAGGATCCCACCGTAAGCTCCAGGCACTGCGAATTCATAAAGAAGGGCACCACCTACCTGCTGAGGGATCTCAACAGCACCAACGGAACCCGTGTGAACAACGTGCCCATCTCCGAGCAGGAACTGCGCAGCAGCGACATCCTCCAGATCGGCGGAATAGAGATACTCTTCGACTGCGAGGACAAGTCGTTGAGCACCGCGATAAAGACAACGACCAACATAAAGCTGGACACCACCGACCAGGGGATTTCCACCATAAAGAAGATGGAGAATTTCTCCCCTTACAGCTCGGGCAAGGGATCCGACAAGATAAAGCACGGAGCCATAATCGCCGTCCTTGTCCTGCTCGCCCTGCTGGTCCTCTGCCTCATCCTGTATCTTGTCTACATACTGTTTCTCAGGAATCCCCCTTCGGCTGGGGGGGCAGGCGTTTTTTTCAACATCCCGGAAATCCTGTCCGGCCATCTGAGGGAATTCTTAGGACGGGCCTGACATATCCCCCCGCCGACCGACAGTTCCGTTGAGCGGCAGTAACCGCCGCGTATTTTTCAACCTCACGGAAGGACGTTCGATTTGATGGAAACACCCGACAAAAAGTTGAACGGCGACAAATACAAGTCTCCGGACACGGAGCCGGATCAGAAACAGGAGCCGAGCCAGCCTCCTTCGAGGAGGCCGCATATTGCGCTAGTCGTATGGATGATCATATTCGGCTGCCTCGGCGCGCTTCTCATATACAACAGCGCCAAAGGAAACTACATCAAGTGGGACCAGGGCAGGTTCGAGAAGGAGCTCGCCGCCGGCAACATACAGTCGGCGACAATAAGCCTCGGCAGCGACAGGACCGCGACCATCAAGGGCCAGTTCAGGATTCCAGGAGACGACAACCTCAAGGTGGTCACTTCCGGCGGGGAGAACTATTACAAGGTTGAAGTAGTCTACACCGACAACCTTGACAAGATGCTCAGGGATCAGCCCGGCATAGAGAGGAAGGTCGAGAGCCGTGACTCCCTTATGACCGGACTGCTATACACATATCTGCCCATACTTATCCTCGTCGCGCTGCTGTATTTCCTCTTCTCAAGGCAGATAAAGCTCGCCGGCAAGGGCGCCCTTCAGTTCGGGAAAAGCAGGGCGAGGATGATATTGCCGAACAGCCAGAAGGTGACCTTCGAAGACGTCGCCGGCGCGGAGGAGGCCAAGGAGGAGACAAAGGAGATTATAGACTACCTGAAGGATCCCCTTAAGTTCAAGATGGTCGGAGGCAAGATACCCAAGGGCGCCCTCCTCACAGGTCCGCCGGGAACCGGCAAGACATTGCTTGCCAAGGCGATCGCGGGCGAGGCCGGAGTGCCCTTCTTCTCGATCAGCGGCTCGGACTTCGTGGAGATGTTCGTCGGCGTGGGCGCAAGCCGCGTCCGCGACATGTTCGAACAGGCCCGCAGGCATGCCCCCTGCCTTATTTTCATCGACGAAATCGACGCGGTCGGCCGTTCCCGTTTTTCCGGGATCGGAGGGGGCCATGACGAGAGGGAGCAGACATTGAACGCACTTCTTGTCGAAATGGACGGCCTCGAGACCCAGGAGGGCGTAATAGTCCTGGCGGCCACCAACCGGCCCGATGTCCTCGACGCCGCCCTGCTCCGTCCGGGAAGGTTCGACAGGCAGATCATACTGGACTTGCCCGACATCAAGGGCCGGCGCCAGATACTCGAAGTCCACGCGAAGCATATAAAGCTTGTGAAAGGCATAGACCTTGAAATAATCGCACGGGGAACCCCCGGCTTCAGCGGCGCCGATCTCGCCAACCTTATCAACGAGGCTGCGCTTCTGGCTGCAAGACTTAACAAGAAGGCTGTGGAAATGCCGGAGCTCGAAGAGGCCAGGGACAAGGTGCGCTGGGGCAGGGAGCGCAAGAGCAGGAAGATCAGCGACAAGGAGAGGAAGCTCACCGCCTACCACGAGGCAGGGCACACTTTGGTCGCATTGAACTGCCCCAACGCGACCCCCGTCCACAAGGTCACAATAATCCCGCGCGGTATCGCATATCTGGGGGCGACCATGCATCTTCCCCATGAGGACAGATACACCCAGAGCCGCCAGGAGATGCTTGACGAACTTACTGTCCTCATGGGCGGCCGCTCTGCGGAGGAGATTGTCTTCCAGGAAATAACAACAGGTGCCGCGGCGGACATCGAGTACGCAACCAAGATCGCAAGAAAAATGGTCTGCGCCTTCGGAATGAGCGACAAGATGGGGCCGGTGCAATATGGCACCCGGGATGAACACATATATCTAGGAAGGGACATTGTCCGCTCGGAAGGCTACAGCGAGATGACATCCAGGGAAATCGACATTGAGATCAAATCCATATTGGACGGCGCCAAGGCCAAGGCCAAGGATATCCTCGCCAAGAACCGCGACAAGCTTGAACTTCTTTCCCTAAAGCTGCTCGAGGTCGAGACGCTCGAGCTGAAGGACATTGAAAAGCTGCTTGGAATCACACCGCCGGCGCAGCAGCCCGCGCCATAAACCCGCCTGAGAAGAATGGCTGGGAGAAAGTACGGCCGGTAGCCACCATGCCATGTATAAATTCAGCAAACTACGCCCTTTTGCTGCATTCATACAGCTTAAGCTCTACTGCCGGAAGGGCGGAAGCCCTCTGATTTCGCGCGCCCTGTATGGCGAACCGTCCGGCTGCACAAGGCGGACGGTGGTGAAAATCAGGAGGTTACGCTTGGCAAGATCTTCAACCTTGGACTGGAACAGTCTTCCTACGACTGGAATTGATCCGAGGCCGGGGATTCTGTCGTCGATATAGCCGCTGGTATCCCTGGTAACTCCGCCCATGACGACCGTCTCTCCATCGTATATCTGCATCTGCGTGGTTATTGTCCTTGCCTCGATGATCGGCATCCGCAAGGTATTCGTGTAGAAGTTGCCGTTGGCGGCAGGAACCTGATAGCTGTAGTCGATCCATCCGATGAACGCCTGAAGGACGGGGGTCATGTCAAGGGCTATCGTGTATCTGTCCGCGTCCACCTGCGGAGTCACGGTCAGCCTAACGCCCAGCTCGGTAGGGGATCCGAACTGCGGTACGGAAGGCGTAAATATATCCCCCCATCCTGCCGCCCCGCCTCCGCCGCCGCCCGCAGGGATATAGTTCGCGTCGCTCCAGCTCTCAGGCAGATACACCTCCGTTATCATCCTTATGGTCGCCTCCTCTCCGTTCTGCGTCGTTATCCTGGGTGTGGAAAGGATATCTGTGGATTCGGAGGTGTTCAATGCGTGGACGAGGGCCTGATATGTGACGCCGTCGCTGGAATGCTTAGTCACATTGAAAATCACATCCCTGTTGTTTGTCCATATCGGCGAAACATCGTCCGAGAAACGCAGAAGCGGATCGTTCTGGTTGAAGGTCATGCTCTTGTCCGACAGAGGCGGATGCGACAGGGAGGACGGCCTGCTGACAAGCCATTCAAATCCCAAGGAATTCATGTCCTGCTGGGCGATTTCAACGAATTTCGCCTCAATAAGAACCTGGGGATCGGTGATATTCATCTCCTTCAAGACCTTTTCAATCTTCTCGAGGTTGTCCGGAGTGTTTGTGGCGATGAGACGGCTGATGGCGGAATCATAGACCACTTTCGCCCCCTCGGGGAATGTGACGCCGCGCTGGACGAAGAACTGCTGTATTGCGGCGCTCTGCCCGGTAGCCGCAGCGCCGCCCTCCTCCCCGCCTCCTCCACCGCCTCCGAATTCCGAGAATGTCTCCTGTTCGACGGGATATATGCGTGTTTCGAGCTCGTCCAGGGCGACGTCGGGGGAGGCTATGACTACGGCATACTTCTCAACGCGCCACTTCAAGTTCACGCCTCTGCAGACATATTTTATCGCCTCGATGAGGGGGATGTCTTCTACAAGGATGGTTACTGTCATGTCACTGCCCGGAGCCGCAAGCGCGCCATCCGTAAGGTTGCCGGCCTCTTCTTCGGCGTTGGCGCCCTCTGCCGCAGGGGCGGCTCCGCCCTCCGCCCCTTCGGCCGGAGCCGGTGCGGCGGCTCCGCCTTCGCCGCCGGCGGCCGGCGCCGGTGCGGCACCGCCTCCGCTCAGCCTGAGGAAGATATTGACGCCTTCGCCTTCCTTGTCAAGCTCCTTGCTCTTCATCTTCAGATATTTGACTACTACCGGAACTGAAACCTCCTCGAACTCCATCCTGTCGATTATTATGCTCTCCAGCTTTTTCTGTATGTCGCTTACCCCTTCTTTCTTCTCTATCGGAGCTTCTACTATCTCCTTCTCGCCGGTGAACGTCCTAGGCAGGAGGGGGGTCACATACTTCCATTCGGACTCAGTGAGCCTTTCCTTGAGCGTGAGCTTCAAGCGGTCGCTGCCTGACTGGAAAAGCTTCTGGTTGACCAACTTCATAAACCTTATCGTATTGATATGATAGGGGTTTATTATCAGAATCTGCTCGAACTTGTCACGGGCCTTGTCATACTGTCCGTCGTAATAGAAGGTTTTGCCCTGCTCGTAAAGGACTTCGAGATTATAGGTCCTCTGGTTGGCGTCCGGAAGGAGGGTGTCCTTGGAGGTTTCCTTGCGGAACTTCAATACATCCTTCATTTTTTCGTATTTTTCAATCATGGCATCCATCCTGGCGGAAGTGGAAGGGCTGATTCTCTTGGCCTCCTTGCATTTTTCGATCGCCGAATCATACTGGTTCGCGTTCGCGACCTCCTCGGCCTTCGCCGCAACGCTTTGCGCCCAGTAGTAGTAAGCGACCGACATGGCCTCGTCAACGGAGTCCAGCTTCGCCTTTATCCTGGCGGAAGGATTGGCTCCGCCCAGGCCGAGAAGCTTCTTTTTCGCCTCGAGATAGAGATTGATCGCATTTTCATAATCGTTGTTTTGGAAGGCGATCCTGGCCTTGTTGAAAATCTCGTTGACTTTAATGTCCTCCTCGGACATTTCGATTTCAAACTTATTGACATCGTTCTCTATTTCCATCTTTATCTCTTCCGGAGAAGGCGGAGGGAATTCCACTGCCGGCTTCTTCTTCGGGGACGGCTGGGGGGCGTCGTCGGGCAGTTCCTGCTGTCCTTGTACGGCTTCGGGATTAGCCGGATTGTCCGCAGGCGCCTCTTCCTGGGACAGGAGAGGCGTGCCCGGAGCGAACAGCAAGATTGGAAGGACGAACAGCGAAATTATTCGCAAAAAACGCATGATGAAAACCTCCATGTATTATATATGCGATTAACTAAAATCACCTTCTGAAATCCGGCATCCCTTTGCCCTCAAGCTCTCTGACAGGCATTCCGTCAGGATTGACAAGCCTCGCAGTGACAAAGATCATAAGATTCCTTTTCTCGCTCCTGTCGTTCTTGGCGGAGAACAGCCTTCCGAGTATCGGTATGTCACCTATTCCGGCAACCCTGTCGTCGACAGCCGACAGCCTTTCAGTAAGCATTCCGCCCAGGACTATGGTCTCACCGTCATAGACCTTGACGGTGGCTGTCGCATCGCGCCTTGATATTTCGGGCATCTTCAGGTTGAACTGGGCGCCGGAGCCCGCTATTCCAATGATAAGAGTGTAGAAGTTGTTGGTCCAGCCGGACAGATCGACCACCTGCGGGTTGAGCTGCAAAGTTATCGTGTAATGGTTGGGGCTGACCGTGGGAGTGACAACAAGGACAATGCCGACGTCGGTGGCGGAGCCGAGGTCAGGCTTGGGAGGGGTTATCTGGAAGACACCGTTGGTGATGGCGACAGTAGGCTCAGTCCAGGAGGTCGGATAATATTCCTCCCTGACCATCCTTATCTGCGCCTCCTGCCCGCTTGTCGCAATAACCTTGGGCGCGGACAGTATCTCCGTCCTGTCGCTCCAGTCAATCGCATGCAGCATCATCTGAAGGTGCATCTGGCCCCTGCCTGGCGAACCGAACGCCGGGAACACGAGGTTGTTGATCAGCCTGTCGTTGACTACGGGGTCGACTGGGCTGAGCACGCCGCTCATGTTGCTTCCGAGAGGCCTGACGGTCGATGCGTTGGGCGCAATCTGCCACCACGAGTCGGAGTCCGTGGGATTCTGTACGCTGGGATCCTTGCTGAAAATCCATTCAAAGCTCAGGTCTTCAAGATCGGTCTGGACCATTTCAATGAATTTAGACTCAATAAGGACTAGGGGGCTTTCAACGTCAAGTTCCCTCAGGATATATTCAAGGCGCCTGAGGTTTTCCGGGGTGTTCGTGCAGGAAAGCCGGCTGGATTGCCGGTTATAGGCGATTCCGGCTCCTTCAGGGAAGGGAATGCCTCTCTCGGCAAAATACGCCATGAGAGCCTCGGCCGTAAGTGACTTCTTCGCGGTCTTATCGTCATCTTTAGACAGGATATCCTCCTCAAAAAGTCCCGTACCAGCTTTCTGGGAAGCGATGCTTTCCTCCTTCTCGCCCTGCTCCTGTGGCACTATACGCGTGATCAGCGCCGCCCTGACCCTGAAATACCTTGTCTCCATGACATCGGGAATTTCATCGCCGATCATTACCGCGTGCTCCTCCACCCTGTATTTCAGCCCGCAGTTCAAGCAGATATACCTTATAAGTTCGCCGATCGGGATATTGTCGAAGTTCATCGTCACCCTGGGAATTGACGCAAGCCTTTCGGGCTTGATTGTGAGCTGTATGGCGATTCCCTCCTTCTGCGTGTCGACCTCCCTGCTCTTCTGCAGGAGCCAAGTTACGACAGACGAAATAGGGGCGTCCTCGAAGTCCATGTGGTCGATCACTATCTTCGCAAGCTTCTCATACATTTCCGAGTTCGACGATCTTGAGACATTATCCTCTTCGGGCGGCTTCACGGCCGGAGCGGGCAGGACAGGTTCGTTCCATTTCCATCTGACTTCGGTGAGCCTTTCAAGCGTGTCGTTGTATTTCCTTATCTTTGCGAAATAATAAAGCTTCTGGTAAATGTTGGAAAGCAGGTTGGTCGCCTTCAAATTATATGGATCTCTGGCGAGGATTTTCTCGAGGGCGTTCCTGGCGAGGATGAATTCGTCGTTGTCCAGCAGGACTTCAGCCTGCTTCAAGGAGACTTCCATCTCATATAGCCTTAAGGGCCTCTCCGGATCCATGTTGAACTTGGGGTTCTCCTGGTCGCTGTGCTCTATGTCGCTGAGCTTGAGCGCTTCCGCAGTCCGTATTCTCGCGTCGCAATGGTCAATTGCCTTCTGTATGCCTGGTGTGAGCGAATTGTCGGCCTGGACAGCCTTGCGAAGTATTTCCTTCGTCCTATCATACCTCCCCTTGAGCTCCTCATAATAGACGTCCGCCGACTTCTTCTCCAGCTCATCCGGCTTTTCACATGCGGAGTATGCCTCGAATCCAATGTCCTTTATATACTGGCCGAGTCTGCTTTTCAGGGATGCAACACCGTCTTCCACCTTCCCCTTCAAGATATCGACCGCCGGGCCCGTAAGCCCTTTCACCGACTTGTCGAAGTCGGCCTTCGCGTTGTCAATCAGCTTGATCGCATCGTCGAACTTCTGTTTGTCCGCGAGCGCCTTAGCTTCCTCGAAGAGCTTGCCGCTAATGATCGGGTCGGCGATCTCCTTGTTCTTCTTGAGGTTTTCCTCCCTCTGCATATCTTCGGCTGAAACCACGGTCGAGACGTCCGACGAGCCGATCTTCTTATTTGACTCGCTGATGATCAGCTTAAGAGGCTCCCGCAACGAAGGATCCAGCTCCACGGCGACGTTTGCGGCAACCAAGGCTTGGTCGAACTTCCCTTCCTTGAAGGCGGATTCGGCCTTGGCCCTGTAATCGGCCGCCTTTTGCAGCTTTCCGGCATCGGCGGCCTTGGCGGCTTTTTGTACAGGCTTTCCGGCTGGCTCTCCGGCATCTGGCTGTTCATTCTTTTCCGCGTCGGCATTTCTCTCGTCGGGCTTGCCGGCCTTGCCGCCGTCCTGTTTAAGGGAGAGATTGTCGAGATCGTCTTCCTGCGCCCCGGCATTGACCGCGCCCACAAATGTGAAGACAGCAACTGCCAGGAACAAAAGCAGATTTGGCTTATTTATCATGAGCATATTTCCCTTAATTGTTCATTATGTTAAATATTTTCAGATATCATTTCCTGTCGCGAGGAGGCTGGGGCATCTGCCCAGGGAACACTCCTGGAGGGGCAGGAGGCATCGGCATGCCTGCCGGGCCTGGAACAGGCGTCGTCTTGGAAGGCGTCTTCGGCTGTTTCGGAGGCTGCGGGCCGGGAGTGAATCCCGGAGGGAGAGGCATCCCCTCCGGGTGCATCATGTTCTCCGGATTCTCCTCGGGCGGCGGTATCTCCTTCTTGTCCCATTCCTGCTGTGCGATAAATGTCTTATCCCCGAGATTGAATGGCATGCCCTCCTTATTCTTCAACTTCACCTTCTTGTTCTTGGCGTCCGCCGCTCCGTCGACCACATATGTCTCTGGCTGGATGTTCTTGCCGGTAACGGTGAATTCGCCGCTGCTGTTGGGCGTGTATTCCTTGCCTGTCGCGGAATCGATGATGAAAATCTTCTCCTTGTTTTCAAAGACCTTCTTTTCGGGTTGTATCTCTATTGGAGGATCGTCCTCCCTTTGTATAATGATGCCAGTCATGTCCTTGGAAACCAAGGTCTTGAGCTTTTTATCCTCTACCTCGACGGTTTTCGGGACAATGTCGACGATGTTGAACTTGTCATTCGGGCCGTAATCTATGACGTTTCCAATCTTGTAGAACTTCAACTTCCCCTTGACATACATCTGGATTTCCCACTTGCTCTTGTCGTCGCCGCTCTTCACGACCTTCTGAAGCTTCAAGTTCAGCTCCCGGCGCTCTATCTTGCTGACGTAAAGCCTCAATGCGGCCGGGGGGTGCGACTTCGCGTCGTTCATCTTCGTCTTGAGCTTGTATTCTGTAAGATTGTTGAAGCCATCCTCGTCGAGGTCGGTGAAGGCATCGGTCGGGTTGTTGGGATCCAAGTTGAATTCCTTCTCGACCTTGTCTGGAATCCCGTCCTTGTCGGTGTCGAAAGTGACGCCGTCCTCATCCGGCCCTTTTTTGATTTTAGGCGGCTGCAGCTTGGCGCCGCAGTTGGGACATTTCTCTTTTTCCCAGGACTGGTATGGGATAATCTTCGAACAGACCCCGCATGGTGCCGCCGGATACGGGAGCACCAGATCCGCCGAAAGCTTGTCCTCGGAGTCGGCATTCTGCCTTGCCCAGTCGTGTTCGGAGTAGAATATGTTTGCTATCTCATAATCGGCGAGCTTCAGCGGGTTGTAGTTCGCCCTTATGTAAGGGAGCTTCAAATCCTCGGGCTTTATGTTAAGTGACACGCTCAGGACCGCGATCAGCCAGATCAGCGAGAATATGAACACCAGCAGTGAAATGGCCAGTATTATCTTTTCGTAATGTTTCTTCAGGAAGTTCATTTCGCCTTCTGCACCATGTCGTTTTCGATGAACGTCACATACTCGAAAGTTATCTCGGATGTCACTTCGCTTTCGGCGGGATCCCCGAGGATCAGCTTTGCCGGAGCCGCAGTCGAACCTGAGGATTCGGCGTCATCCTTGGCGGGCTTGAAGACGTTTTCGTCCTCAACGACTTCCTGCTTCTTCTCTGCCGCGGCGGCGGCGATGGGCGCGGCTTCGTCCTTAACCTTCTCTATGGAGACATATTTGATTTTGTAGACTCTGTTTTCCTTGTAAGCGTTCTTCATGCTGTTGACGAGGTCGCGCAGCGAACCGAGCGGGCAGCTCACGGTCATCTTATATGGCAGATAATGGTATCCTCTTTCGGTATATCCTTCGATGGTGCCCGTCTTCGCCAGGGACTTGAGGTTCGTGACTCCGGCCCCCTTCATCCTGTAGACCAGATCCTCCACCATCTTGTAGTTCCTGATTATATAAGGTATATGGTCGGGAACCGGCAGCTTGTTTTCGTAGACGGTGAAGATGTTCCTGTCGGGTACGGTTATCGATATTCCTTTCCCGACGTTGGCGGACAGGAGCTTCATCAGGTTGCTGCTCATGCGCAGCATGTAGGCCTTGCATACCTCGGGGGAAATCCTCCTCTGCAGCCCCATCGCCTCTAAGAGTATGTCGTTGGAATTGACATTGTAGGGCTCGACCGATATCTTCTGATCCTCCTCGACGGTCAAAGTCTCCTTGTCCATCACCTTCCAGAAGGCCTCCTTTGCCGCGTTCAACGTCTCCGGTTCATACTTCTTGACGAAGCTGGCGAATATCTGCTCCGGCTGGCTGCCCATCTTGGACTCCTTCAGGAAGAGCTCCCTCCATCTCTTATACATCGCGAACTCGTTCTCCCCCAGCACTTCGCAGAAGGCCTGGAATGCAGCCCTGTACGGCTTCCCGAAGAGGTAATGGATCTCGTCGGCCTTCTTCTGGACGACAAGCGTGTCCTTCTTGATGTTGTCGAGGTTCTCCTGGACCGGGCCTGGAGGCGGCATTTTCGCGGCCTCGTCAATCTTGGCCCTGTTCTCCTGGAGGATGCGCTGATACTCCTTGATCTTCTGATACTTCTGGAGCACCAGGAACAGGAGTGCGACGGAGGCCGCCAGCGAGACCGCCAGCGTTATGAACAGGAGCATGTTCTTCTTCAATATTGCAATGAAAAGCATGTTACTTCATCACCGGTTCTTTGAGTTTTATGCCCATTGTGAAGCTTGTTATGTTGTTTTCGACGCCCGGATTGAATTGGATCATCCTGATCTCGCTGATGTTGCTGCTGAAGAGCGGCGACTTCACAAGGTTGTCCTTGAAAGTAGCCTCGAGCGGTGTGCTCTCCTGGAAGTAGAGGAAGTAGCCCTTCACCTCGAGCCATTCGCACTTCGATGTCTCGGTAGGGCCTCTGGCCACGCCTCCTCCCTTTTTCCTGAATATCGGGATCATCATGGGGCCGCCAGGCCCCTCCCCGCCGCCTTCGGCCACGGCAGCCGCGGCGACTTCGCCGCCTTCCACGGTAGGCTTGGGAACCACGCTTGTGAGCCACATGTTTTCCGGCAGAAGCCTCTGTATCTCCTCGAAGATGCCTATGACCTTGCAGCGCTCCTGGAGTATCTTCGCCGCGAAATTGTAGTCGGCCTTGGCGGTCTCAAGCTTGCCATATGCGATCTTGACCTCGTTCTTCATGTTGTCGGTCTTTGCCACCTCCTTGGTGGAGAGCTCCGACTTCATCTTGTCTATCTTCTCCTGGTTGATGAGGGCCGCGAACGTCAGGGCGAGGCACAGCACCAGCGAGGCGGCGCTCATGAGGAAATACGGGGCCTTGTGCCTTATCTCCTGCAGCTTGCGCAGCTTCTGAGGGACGAGCGAGATCTCTATCGGGCAGACGGTCGCGTGCCTTAGCCCCAGGCCTATGACCTCCGAGAACATGTGCGCCACCTCGGCAAGCTCCTCCCTGTTTATATTGGGGGACAGGGAGACGACCTGGAAGGGGTTGAAGAAGTCGGAAGGTATCTTGAGCTTCTCCGTGAAGAATCTCGGCGTGAACGCCATCACGGAGCTTCCGCCTGCAAGATAGAGCTTGTTCGGCTTGTTGCCTTTCTGCTGGGAGCGGTAGACGTTGATAGACCTGTTGATTTCCCCGTGGAGCCTTGTCATGACGTTTCGGACAATCTTTGAAATCGTGGCGGCCACCTCCGAATCAGGCTCCTCGTATGCGCCGCCCAAGGCCACGAAACCGTGCTTCCGCTTGAGCTCCTCGGCATCCTTGAACGGAATGCCGAACTCCTTGCTGATCTGCTGGGTTATGGCATGGCCGGCGACCGCGATCGGCCTCACGAAGAACCTTCCGCTGTCGACGAAGACCAGGCTCGCGCAGCGCGAGCCGATGTTGAGGAGCATCACGCACTCTTCGCCTCCGATCTCGTTCGCCCTGGCAGCGTTGTAGCAGGCCGCCGGCGCGACGTCCACGAGCATGATCTCCTTGCCGAGCTCCTCGATCACGTTCGTGATTTCCTCTATCACGGAATCCTTTATCACGACGAACATCACGTTGATCTCGGTGTCGCCCTCGGCGCTTCCGATAAGCTGGTAGTCCCAGACGACCTGCTCGATAGGGAAAGGCACGTTCTGCTTGGCCTCGTATTCGACGACCTGGCGAACCCTGTCCTCCTTGTCCCCTATAGGCGGCAGGCTGACGAAGCGGATGAACGCGGACTGGCCGGAAATGGAAAGATAGACCTTCTCGGAATTGAACCCCTTTTCCTTGATGGTCGTAATGATGGCAGCCTTCAGCGCCCCGGCCAGCTCCTCCTCCTTGAGGTCTCCGCCATATTCCGTGAAGGCGAACTTCTCGAGTATCATACCTCCGGCCGGAGGGTAGCTGAACTCGGCGACCTTGAGGCTGTCGGCACCTATGTCTATCGCCAGAATTTTTTCCTGCTTAGCCATTGTCACTTCCTCTGACCCATCTTTAACAGCTCGTAGTAGTCGTTGTTCAGATTCCGCCAGGGGGTTTCCTCTATGCAGTAGATGCTGTCGTTCACCCTTGTTATGGCGGGATCCCTCGCGGCGGCCTTGAACATGTTTGCGACCTCCGCGGCCTTCCTTTCCGGATTTACAGCGCCGCCGATTATGGCCTGGTTCATCGTGACCTTCAGTCTTATATACATGTCCTTGGCGACCGAAGGTGTGATCTTGAGGTCGGGTGCGAACCTCTGGAGGAACCTCGGATGGACGAAGGCCACCGCATGGTGATCCTTTCCGTCAAGGGGGATGGACCAGTATGTCGTCGATCCGGAGAGGTATATGGCCCTGTTGCCCTCCCCGCGCATGAGCACCTCATATTCGAAGGAGACGTCGTCCAGCCATTCCGTCTGCCTGTTCTTGTCCGTCTTGGACACGGTCGTGAAGGTCACGTTGATCACAAGCCACATCTCTATCTCTTTTACGATTCCGGCGACATTCTGGACATTTATCTGAGGCGTCTGCTGGAACTGGCAGTCGAACTTGAAGTTCTTGAAATATTCCTCCTGGGCGCTGAGGGACAGGCAGGCGGAAAACGCCGCTGCCAGGAGAATCCCGAATGCGGCCTTAGCGAATTTGGCATCCGTATACGGCATCCCTATCTATCTCCGTACTGGCTTGATAAGCTCGTAATAGTCGTAGTTCAGGTCGCGCCAAGGCGTCTTGTCGATGCCGTAGACGCTGTCGTTCACCCTCAATATGTTCGGATCTGTGGCGGCCTTCTTGAACGCATTGGCGACTTCCATAGCCTTGCGCTCAGGATTTACCGCCCCTCCGATGATGGCCTGGTTCATGGTGACCTTTATCCTTATGTAGGTGTCCTTGGCAGCGGAGGGGGACGTGGACTTCAGTTCCGGAGCATAACGCTGCAGGAACCTGGGGTGTATGAAACCCACGGAATGATGCTCCTTCCCGTCGAGGGGGATGGCCCAGTAGGTGGTGGTTCCGGAAAGATAGACGGGCCCCTTGAAGCCCGGAACCAGCACCTCGTATTCGAAGGAGACGTCGTCGAGCCACTCGGGCTGCCTGTTCTTGTCAGTCTTGCTGACGGTCGTGCATGTCACATTGATCACAAGCCACATGTCGAGCTTCGCGACCGGAAGGCCGGCCACGTTGGGGGCGTTTATCTGAGGGGTCTGCTGGAAGCTGCAGTCAATCTTGAAGTTCTTGAAGAAGTCCTGCTGCTGCGGGAATACGGAGAGGCAACAGGACAAGGACAGCACAACAAGCAGGAGCTTGAGGACAAGCTTCATATCGCACCTCGGAATTCGGACAAGATTTTATGTGAATTTATAAATCTATATAAATGAATTGCAAAATAAACCTGAAAAGTCCATTCTGCAAGCTCATTTCGAACAATTATTTTATTTTATTTAGCAGTTTCAATTTGACGGCCTAGATTCATATGCCGCCATAACACGACGCCTCTGGAAACGCATGGCGGGCAGGTTGAAAGGCAGCTCAGGTCAGACGATGAACAACTCCGGCAAAGAGGCCGCTAGCACATGGATTGCAATCCCCGTCTTCAACCACGGAGCCGAGCTGGTGAAGCTGCTGCCGCGGCTCATCGGACACTGGAGGGGCGGTATACTTGTGGTTGACGACGGCTCGACCGACGTGGATCTGGGGCAGGAATTGAAAGCGTTTCCGTCCGTGGCGCTGCTCAGGCATGGAGGCAACCGGGGGAAGGGCGCAGCTCTGCTCAGCGCCGCGGCGCATCTTGAAAGGCTCGGCTGCAAAACCATGATAACTCTCGACTCCGACGGCCAGCACGATCCCGCTGACATTTCGCGGTTCAGCCGTCTCCTGGAGGGAGGCTTCGAGGGCGTCATCATCGGCGACAGGGACTTCAGGGGCTCCCGCGCGCCCGCGGCAAGCCGGCTAGGCAGGAAACTCTCAAACCTTCTAGTATTCCTCCAGACGGGGGCATGGCTGCCCGACACCCAGTCAGGCTTCAGGGCATATCCGGTCAGGACGCTGCTGGACGTCAGGTGCATCTCAAACCGTTTCGCATTCGAATCTGAAATCATCGTCCGTGCGGCCTGGCGGGGGGTGGAAATAAGATCTGTCGGAATATCGGTTGATTATCCTGCCGGCAGGATCTCCCACTTCAGGCACTTCACAGACACCATCAGGATTGCGTCCGTCCATCTGCTGCTCCTCGCGGAGAGAATGTCGGGGAGACGTAGCCGGAACGATTCAGGATCTCAGCCGCGCATCTTCGGCTCGAGATAGTCTATGCAGCTGTTCAGCGTGGCAAGCCTGCCGTAGTCGGACTCCGGCACTTCGACCTTGTGCTTCTTCCTCAGCTCCATTACAATGTCCAGGAAGTCCATGGAGTCAAGCTCAAGCTGATCCCTCAGCCTCTTGTCCGGATCCACTCCGGAACAGTCGCCGTCGGGCAGGATATCGTTGATTATCTGTATTATCGCTTCCCTGACCTGGTCTCTCGTCATCTTCAGAACTCCTGAGTTAGCCGGAAAAAGAATATAGGAATTTTAAGTATACCCCGCAAAGTCGTTCCGTGCAAGTGCAATTCCGCAAAAAAAGCGCGGGGTGTTGAAATCGGAAATAGCGGAACTATTTTCGTAGCCTGCGGCAGGCGCCCGGGGGAAGCGGGGGCGGAAA
The DNA here is from genome assembly GCA_964636325.1 of uncultured Victivallaceae bacterium. Taxonomy (GTDB): domain Bacteria; phylum Verrucomicrobiota; class Lentisphaeria; order Victivallales; family GWF2-50-93; genus CAZWRV01. The sequence goes on from CAZWRV010000003.1 coordinate 55,972, forward strand.
GCCCCGGCATCCGGGCAAAACTGTCAACTCACAACCCACATCGGCGCCATGGCTGGAAAGATTGCGGAATATTTCAGGGAAGGGATATGGAGGCAGGAGACGGACGGGCTGCATCCCTTGAAGGCTTCTGCCGTCGAGGCACTAAAGGCGGTCATTATCGCCGTCAAGGGATTCAGGGCCGACAAGTGCGAGTTCAGGGCCTCGGCCCTCACCTTCTACACCTTGCTTTCAATCGTGCCCGTGGCGGCCATGCTCTTCGCCGTCGCCAGGGGGTTCGGCATGGAGAAGCACCTTCGCCAGCGCCTCTACGATGAGTTCAGCCAGCACTCGCAGACCCTCGACTACGTCGTCAGCTTCGCGAACTCGCTCCTCGAAAACACCCGGGCCGGCGCCATGGCCGGAGTCGGCGTAATAATACTGATATATACGATAATCAAGGTTCTTGGCAACATCGAGGAGTCCTTCAACGACATCTGGAAGATAGACCGGCCGCGCCCGCTGACGAGGATGATCAGCGACTATCTGTCCTTCGTCCTGATCTGCCCTGTCCTCCTGGTGCTTTCGGGAAGCATAACAGTCTTCATCGCGACATTTCTGAAGGGCCTGTCGGTCAAGATCGGCATGGGCCATTCGCCGCTGTGGCTCTCGTTCGTCATGCTGAAGATTTTCGCATACATCGTGCCCTGGATGATGTTCACGTTCATCTACATGTTCATGCCCAACACCAAGGTGCGTCCGAAGGCGGGGCTTGCCGCGGGCATACTTGCAGGCTCCATATACCAGATCATCCAGTGGACCTTCATCAAGTTCCAGATCGGCGTCTCCAGCTACAACGCCATTTACGGGAGCTTCGCGGCCCTGCCCCTCTTCCTGGTCTGGATGCAGCTCAGCTGGCTAACAGTCCTCTTCGGGGCGGAGTTCTGCAACGCGCTCCAGAACTTGAAGAGGTATTCGCCAGACCCCCTCTTCGACGGAATCAGCCGCTACGGGCGGAAAATCCTGGCGCTGGAAATCACATCACTGGTCGCCAGGAACTTCAACGAGGGGCGTCCTCCGCTGGACTCCGAGGCGATCTCGAGGTCTCTCCGGATGCCCTGCGCGGTGGCCGAGGACGTCCTCGCATGGCTGGTATCCTCCGGAATCCTCTGCGAGACGAGATGCCGGGGTTCCTCATCCTATCTGCCGTCCACCTCCTGCGAAAAGTTCAAGCTGTCATTCATACTCAGGCAGCTCGACCTCTCCGGCGAGGACAAGTTCCTCGAATCAGGCAATCCTGAGTTCAGGCGCGTAGACCTGGCCGTCAGAAACCTGATGGAGGAGATGTCAAGATCCAAGTCGGACATCCGCGTCGCGGAATTATGACTCGACATAATATCTACTGGTCTTCACAGCCCCTGCCCGTTTTCCGCGGAGCATGATTGCGGGCCGCCGCCATCCGGCAAGCTCCGCCTTCTTACCCGACCGGACTTGACTATTCTCCCTGAAAATATATATTTTATATGTTGAATTATCCATGAATAGAGGGCGCATGGCGGATGTCCGCTTCAAACGGCTTAAGATTTCCGGCGTCGGAGAAGATGCCTGGCTCGACTCCGGCAAGGCGGCGGTAGGCCTCGCAACAACCGTGATGATCATGGTGCTCTTCGGCCTTGCCATGCTCTACTCCACCTCATCTGGGATGGCCGGCGCAAAGCTTTTCATCAAGCAGCTGGTCTGGGCCATACTGGGGATATTCTTCGCCACGTCCATATACTACTACGGCTACAAGCGGGTCCTCGCCTTCACCGGCTATTTCCTTGCAGGATGCGCTCTGCTGCTGATAATAGCCCGCCTCGGAAAGCCGATCAACGGCGCATACAGGTGGATACAGCTCGGAGGGATCAGCGTCCAGCCCTCGGAGTTCGCCAAGCTGGCGGTCATCATGTTCCTCGCGCAGTTCTGCACTTCCAAGCAGCACTCGCTGAGCTCGTTCAAGCACGGCCTGCTGCCGTGCGGCATCGTCTGCTGCGCCATGGCCGGGCTCATCCTCCTCGGAAAGGATCTGGGAACTACCTTCCTGCTTGTGGCGACTATACTTTTCGTCCTTTTCGCCGCCGGGCTCAGGCTGAGGTGGTACCTCCTGCTGTTCTCCTTCTGCATCCTGCTCGCGCCGATATGCGCGGAATACCTCAAGAGCCACGACCCCGAGAGATGGTCAAGGGTCACCTCCTTCACCGACCCCAAGAAATACGCCAAGGACGAGGGCTACCAGCTCTGGAACTCCCTCATGGCGCTGGGCTCGGGCAACTGGACCGGCCTCGGATTCACCAAGAGCCGCATGAAGGGGATGTATCTGCCCGAGGCGCACACCGACTTCATACTGTCCATCGTCGGAGAGGAGCTCGGCTACGCCGCAATGCTCGCCGTCATATTCCTCTACTTCATGTTCATGGTGTTCGCCATCTACATCAGCATAAGATCCCCGGACAGGCAGGGGATGCTGCTCGGGTTCGGCATATGCGCGCTGATCACAATGCAGAGCATCATCAACATAGGCGTCATATCCGGGATGCTCCCTACCAAGGGCATACCCGCACCCTTCATAAGCTACGGCGGCAGCAACCTTATGGCATGCCTCTGCGCCGTCGGCCTCCTGCTAAGCATCTCAAACCAGGAAAACTCCGGAGAGATCAAGCATACCGTAATAAGACCCCCCTTCCAGCCGCCGCCCGCATAAGAAAGCACCCCCAATCACCCATTCGACGATGCCGCCGATGAACCAAAATCCATATAAGGCGCTCCGTAAGCTCGTAATAGTCTGCGGCGGCACCGGGGGACACTTCTATCCCGGACTTTCGGTGGCGAGGGCCTTCGCGGAGGCCGGAGGCGAGGTAAGGCTCTTCGTCGGGGGAAAGAACTCCGTGCCGCAGGCCGCGGTCGCGGCGAAGTTCGGAATCCAGTCCGACATCTTCCCGCCGGCGAGCCCGCCCGCCGGGCTACCCGGCAGGGCGATGTTCATGATCCACCTCTGCAGGGACATATTCTCGTCGTACAAGAGGCTCGGTTCATACAAGCCCCAGGCTATTCTGGCCATGGGAAGCTACAACAGCATCCCGCCCGCACTCGCGGCGGTGTTCATGAAGATCCCGCTCTTCCTGCACGACGGCAACGCGAGGCTGGGAAAGGCCAACATCTTCCTTTCGAAGCGGGCCAGAAGGCTCCTCCTGTCGTTCCCGCCCGTGAACGCGGAAAAATGCGCATGCCCGTGGACCGTAACCGGAATGCCGGTCCGCCCGGAACTCGCGTCGAAGCGCATCCCGAAGCAGGAGGCTATCGCGCAGATCAACGTCGGCCACGGAACCGCGTTCTCCGCGGAAACGCCCACCGTCCTCGTATTCGGCGGAAGCCTCGGAGCCGAAACGATAAACAGAAACTTGCCCCGGACCCTCGCCGGACTCTCGTCGAGGCACAGGCTCCAGGCCTTCCATCTGGCAGGCGCGGGCAACCTGGACAAAGTCAAAGCGGGATATGCGGAAGTTCCGTTCCCATCCCTCGTCCTTGAGAAGACCGAGGACATGCACCTCTTCTACTCGGCCGCCGACATCGTGGTCTGCCGGGCCGGAGGAAGCACCGTCGCGGAGCTGTCAATCTTTGCGAAGTTCGCAGTCCTCGTGCCCTACCCCCACGCGTCGGAAAACCACCAGGCAGACAACGCCGCGCACTACGTCTCCTCCGGCGCAGGCACGTCGCTGCCCAACGCCGACTGCGTCCCGGAAAAGCTCGCGCCGATCCTCGAAACAATGCTCAGGGACAGGGAGGAACTGCAGGCAAGGGGCGCCAAAGGCCTCGCACTCGCCAAGCCTCAGGCCGCCGAAGAAATACTCAGGGCCATTGACGAGGACATCTCGCAGGTACCACGCTGATATCACTTGACGCCCTTGGCGCGGACGTAGCCGAGCCATTCGTCCAGTCCCTCGCCGGTCTTCGCGCTGAGCCTGATGATCCTGATGCGCGGGTTGATGAGGCGTATGTTCTTATGGCACAGCGAGATGTCGCAGTCGAGATGGGGCAGCAGATCGATCTTGGTGATGACCGCGAGCTCCGCGCGGGAGAATATCTCCGGATATTTGACGGGCTTATCCTCCCCTTCGGTCACGGAAAGAAGCGCTATCTTGGCCTGCTCTCCGAGCCCGAACGACGCGGGGCAGACGAGGTTGCCGACGTTCTCGATGAAGAGGACATCAATCTTTTTCATTGTGAGATCCGGCAGGGAATGGGCGATGTGTTCTGCGGTAAGATGGCACGCTCCGTGAGTCTGGATCTGGCGGATTTCAGCCCCCCTCCCCTCGAGCCTTCTCGCGTCGTTGTCGGTCTCTATGTCGCCGGTGATGACTGCGCAGGAGAGCTTCCCCTTCAGCGCGTCGAGCGTCTTTTCCAGGAGCATGGTCTTGCCAGCCCCCGGGGATGAGATAATGTTCAGGACACGAATGCCGTGCCGGCCGAAAAACTCGCGGTTCCGGGCCGCGGTCTCATTGTTGCCGGCAAGAATGTCCTTGTCCAATGCGACGGTCTTCAGGTGAAGATGACCCGCGGAGCCTCCGTCATGGCGGTGCGAATGCTCCTTAGAACCCTCATGATGCCGGTGCACGGTGCCGTCCTCATGGCGGTGCCAGCCCTTCTTCAGCTTTGTTCCTCCGCATCCGCAAGCGTCGCACATGGCGTCCTCCTTCCGGCCACCAAAGGTGGCAAATTGAACGACTGCGGCCGGCTGCTATCGATCGCAGCCGAATGCAATCGGACTGGACATTACACCAAGAACGCCTCGACGTCCAGTTCCGGTATCTGCAGGGCCAGCCGGCCGCCTGCAGTTTCTTCGGCCTTGACCCGGACAGTATCCTTCCCTGGCGAAAGAAGCTTTGACGGCCGCCATGCCCCCTTTCCCCTCGGCGGAAAGATCCTGATCCCGCGAACGGGGGTGTCAGAATAGTTCAGGAGTCCGACGGCAAACTTCCCTGCCTTGCTTTTACTGATGGAGCATTGGATGTGGGGCATGGGCGAAAAGACTTCCGGAACGCCGGCGTCCGAAAGCATTTCCCTTATGATTTCCGCGATTTTCGCGGATGGAATCTCGCACGCCGGAGAGCCGTCCGGCATATGCAGCCCCCACGAGCCGGGGATCAGGACCGAGCCGTTTTTGCAGTTGAAAATCATCGAATCATGGCTGGCGTCCTCGAAGGAGTTGGAGAAGTCGGCTCCGAAGACATCCGCAAGCGCGTAGTTCCTGCGCATCCTCATCTTTTCGTCGTAGAGGCTTGACCGGCCGGTGGCCAGCACGCGCCCCCCGCCCTTCACGAATTTTCCGATCCTTGCAGCCTGGGAATCAGAGATCGGCAGGACGTTCGGAAGGATCAGCATCCTGATCCCGCTGAGGAGATCAAGCCGGTCGCTGAGGACATATCGGAACGGGATCTGATTCTGCATCAGCAGTTGCGCCATGGAGTTCCGCGACTTGGCGTAGTCCGGTTCGTCGCCGAGCAGGGCTTCAAAGCTGTAGAGGATTCCGACCGCCGACGCGTCAGCGCTTCCGGAGAAAAGACGGCCGTTCGCGGCATACCATTCGCAGAGCTTCCGGTGTATCCTGCGGTAGCTGGAGTCCCGGACGATTATCGTATCCTCTCCGGCGTTTTCGCCGCGGAGCCCCCATGGGCCGCCGTATGCGTGGCCGCCGAACATCGCGCTTTCCGCGAAGCAGCGCCTCAGCTGGCGTTCGTCCGGAACCGCCGGGCGCGGATGCCTGCGGCTCATCTTCCCGAGACCGGCGCCGGGGACGACTTTTATCCCTGCAGCCTCGGCCAGCGACATCGTGAAGTGCTGGCTTGATATTTTCTCGTCCTCCCAGGCCGGGAAGAGATGGTTCTCCGCGTAGGTGAAGTCGAGAGGGGAAAGCGACGAAATCCAGTTCGCGTTCTCCAGGACATGCCTCTGCGGATTGCCGATTCCGATGTTCGCGGCCATCACCACGTCCGGCTTGAGCTTCCTCGCATGGCGGCATATCATTTCCAGGCTGCCCCTCACCTCCTCGCAGCGGAACTTTATCCATTCCTGGAAGACCGGATCCCTCGGCCTTTCAGACCTTGGGATGCTGAGAGAAGAAACGTCCTTGACTCCGAGCTCGCGCCAAGGATCAGCGATTTTTTCAGCGAGCCATGCATTGAATTTCCTCTGGCATTCCGGACAATGGCAGCCGTCGGAATTAAGGTTGTCGATCCATATGCCGTCCGCGCCGAACTCTACAGCCTTTTCAACGCATTTCAGTAGATACTCCCGGAAGCCCGGCTGGTTGGCGCACGGCTTGGCGCGCCAATACTGCGTTCCGTATTCGTAGGGATGGCCGTCGTGGTGGCTGTTCCAGTCCCTGCGATACCATTCGGCGGAGGACGGATCCTCGAGCTTGACCGTCTCGGGCATTATCGTCCCATACTGGATGTAGGTGAAGACCTTGACGCCGTGCCGGTGGAAGTTTTCGATGAGTCTTGCGGCCTCCCGCATCTCCTCGTCTTCGATTTCTATCCCGAACCCCTTGTAGAAATGCGTGGTGACCCAGTTGATTCCGGCATCCTTCAGCGCCCGAGCCGTCCTTTCCGATCCGAGCTTGCGCATCCATTCATCCGCCCATTCCGCGTTCCCCTCCTGCGCCTCGTGGAACCCGCCCAGCCTCCTGTAAAACTGCAGCGGCTCCCATCCGGCCCAGGTCCAGGACATTATGCTGTCGTATGGCATATATGCGAACTCCCCATATTATCGGTTCCTAAAAAGGCAAACCGCTATCGGCTTGCGGCGAGGCCGGTCCTGAGGCGTTCCAGGTTGGCGTCCATGATCGAGATGAAGGTCGTGCCGTCCTGGAGCTCCTTCGCGCTGATGTTGTGGGCGCCGTGCAGGAGGAGGAGCTGAGCGCCTGTCTCTTCGGCAAGCGCCTTTGCGACGCGCGGATCTATCAGCTCCTCGTGGAAGATGTATTTCGCGCCGGACTGCCTCATGTTCTTTATCATCTCCGCAATGTCCTTGGGCGAGGGTTCGGCGTCCGGGGCGAATCCCTTGTATGGGGACTTGTGGCTGAGGCCGTAGCGCTTTGCGAGGTAGGCGAACGCGAAATGCCCGCCGTAGAAAATCGTCGCGCCCTTGCATTTCCCCAGCGTATCGCTGAACTTCCGGTCCAGTTCATCGAGCCTTTTCGCATAGTTTTCAGCGCGGGACTTGAAATATTCCGCGTCCTTGGATGATTTCTTCGACAGCGCCGACTCTATCTGCGAGACAATCTTCCTGCAGTTCGTGAAATCGAGCCAGTAATGCGGATCGATGCCGCCATGGTGCGAATGCCCGCAGGTCTTATCGCTGCAGACATGGGCCTTCTTTTCATCTCCGGTATGCCCTTCATGGTCCTCGCCCTCGCACGAAAGGAGATCGGCCGCCTTGCTCGCATCTACAATCTCCCTGGGCCGCGCCTGAAGGCCGGCCAGTATTTCATCCATCCACGGCTCCATGCAGTCCCCGGCCCATAATATGACGTCGGCATTGCCAAGCCTTATGATGTCCTGCGGCCTGGGCTCGAAGGAATGCGCCTCCACTCCGGGCGGCAGCAGCATGGAGACTTCAACTTTGTCCCCGCCGACTTCACGGGTGAAGTCGAAGAGCGGAAAAATCGTCGCGACAGCCTTCAGCCTGCCGGAATCCTCGGCCGCCGATACGGGAGGAAGGAAGGCGAGAAGAAGGAATGCAAAAATGATTTGTACCGTCGACCTCATGGCGGGCTATTTCCTTATCTGGAAGACGCAAGTCGGGGCGAACATGTTGGGCATGAGCCTGGCGAGGAACGAGTTGGAGCTGCTTATCGGGATCTGCCGGACTATTGAAATGTCCTTGGCCCGGCATAGGAGCCTGAAGTCGCGGACGGTGGCAAGATGGATGTTGGGCGTCTCGAACCAGGGGGTGGGCAGCGTCTCCGTCACCGGCATCCTGCCTCCGAAGAGCAGCTGCAGCCTGACGTCGAGGCATCCGAAGTTGATGAAGCTTACGACGCTGTTCCTGCCGACGCGCATCATCCCGTCGAGGAGGAGGTCCGGCCGGTTCACCGCCTGCAGTGTCTGGCTGAGCACGACGAAATCGAAGGACGCGTCGGGGAACTCTCGGAGGCCTTCGTTGAGATCGAGCTGGACGACGGGCACTCCGGCCCTGACGCAGTCCATAATCTTCTCCTGCGATATCTCGACCCCGCATCCGGAGACGTTCTTCTCCTTCCTGAGGAGGTAGAGGAAGCTGCCGTCGCCGCAGCCGAGGTCGAGGACTCGCACGTCGGAGGGGATCAAGTCGTAGATCGCCGCGAGGTCGGGCCTCGACATAAGCTGTTTCCTGGCCTTGTCGGTCATATGCCTCGTTTCCGTATATGAGGTTCTCCGAATCCCGCCGATACCTGCCGGCCCCTGACGGCGGCAATCCGACACTATCCACTATTCACTATTCACTGCCGGCTTCACCCCTGGTTCTTGAGGCCTTCGGCGCCGGAGATTATTTCGATGAGTTCGTTTGTTATGACGGCCTGCCTGGCGCGGTTCCGCAGAAGCGTGTACCTGTCGATCATGGCGTCAGCGTTCCTTGTGGCGTTGTCCATGGCGGTGACTCTGGCGCTGTTCTCCCCGGCCGCGTTGACGAGCAGCGCGTAGTAGACTTCGAACTCCACGATCTTGGGGATCAGCATCGAGAGCAGTTCTGCGCGCGGCGGCTCGAAGATGAAGTTCGGGCTCAGCCTGTGCTCGCCGGGCTGTATCTTGCCTTCGTCGATAGGCAGGAGCTTCTGTATCTGGGGCTTCTGCGATATGGGGCTGATGAAGCTGTTGTAGACGAGGTTGACCTCGTCGAAGGCCCCCTTTGTGAAGTCCGTGGCCGCGTCGGCGGCGATCCTGGAGGCCTGGCTGAACAGCGGCTTCGCCGAATCGCCCTCGTAAGCGGAGCCCGACGGGAACTTTTTGCGGAAGGCCATGTGGCCCTTCCGGCCGAAGAACCGCAGTTCGAAGTCGTGCCTGACCTTCTGGAGCTGCAGGAAGTGGCGCTCGGCGAACCTGAGGAGGTTGTTGTTGAAGCCTCCGCACATGCCCCTGTCCGAGGTGATGACTATGAAGAGCGTCCTTCTGGGGGGCAGCCTGACTTCGAAAAGGGGGTGTGCCGACTGCTCGACTGACGCCATCAGGTGCGAGATGAGCTCGTGGACCCTGGCGGAGAAGATGCTTGCCTTGCGCTGGGCGTCCACGGCCTTGGTGAGCTTGCTCATCGCGACCATCTTCATGGTCTTGGTCATCTTCCTCGTATTTTTGAGGCTGACGAGCCTGTTCTTGTATTCCTTCAGCGATGGCATGTGCGGCTGCCGCCTTAGTCGTTGTCGTTGAACCTGTTGCGGAATGAGTCCTTGAATTCGTGGAGAACGGTGTCCAGCTCCTTCCTGATGGATTCGCTGAGCGCCCCGGACTGCGAGAGGGTCTTCATGACGCCCGCGTATGTGGTGTCGAGGGCGTCGAAAAGCTGTCGCTCAAATGTTCTGATCATCTTCACGGGGATGTCGTCCAGGAATCCGTTGACCCCCGCATAGATTATGACGACCTGCTTCATGACCGGGAGGATTTCGTGTACGCCCTGCTTCATGATCTCCATGAGGCGATGGCCGCGCTCGAGCTGCTTCCTTGTGGCGGCGTCGAGATCGGAGGCGAACTGCGAGAACGCCGCCAGCTCGCGGTACTGCGCCAGTTCGAGGCGGAGGGAGCCCGCGGTCTGCTTCATCGCCTTGATCTGGGCGTCGCCGCCGACGCGCGAGACGGAAAGTCCGGCGTTCACGGCGGGGCACTGGCCCATGTTGAAGAGGTCCGACTCCAGGAATATCTGGCCGTCCGTGATCGAAATCACGTTCGTGGGGATGTATGCTGAAACGTCGTTGGCCTTGGTCTCGATGATCGGCAGGGCGGTGAGGCTTCCGCCGCCCTTCTCCTTGCACATCTTCGCGGCGCGCTCGAGGAGGCGGCTGTGCAGGTAGAATATGTCCCCGGGGAAGGCCTCGCGGCCCGGCGGACGCCGCAGGAGTAGCGATATCTGCCTGTAGGCGTGCGCCTGCTTGGTCAGGTCGTCGTAGATGATCAGCGCGTGCCTGCCGCTGTCGCGGTAGTATTCGGCCATGGCGCATGCCGCGTACGGGGCGATGAACTGCATGGGCGCGGGGTCGGAGGCCGACGCCGCGACGATCGTGGTGTATTCCATCGCGCCGTGCTTCTTAAGCGTGTCGTAGACGTTCACGATTGTCGAGCGCTTCTGGCCTATGGCGACGTAGAAGCAGTATACGTTCTCGCCGCGCTGGTTGATGATCGTGTCTATGGCGATCGTGGTCTTGCCGGTCTTCCTGTCGCCGATGATGAGCTCCCTCTGCCCCCTGCCGATGGGCGTGAACGCGTCGATCACCTTGATTCCCGTCTGCAGCGGCTCCCTGACGTCCTGCCTGTCTATTATGCCCGGCGCCTTGAGCTCGATCGGGCGGAACTCCTTCGCGGAGATCGGAGCGTAGCCGTCCTGGGCCATGCCCAGGGCGTCGAGGATGCGCCCCTTCACGGCGTCGCCGACCGGGACGGAGGCTATCCTCCCTGTCCTGCGGACGCTGTCGCCCTCGAGGACGTGCGTGACCTCGCCGAAGACCACTGCGCCGACGTTGTCCTCCTCGAGATTGAGCGCCATGCCTATGACGCCGCCGGAGAATTCGACGAGCTCGCCGGCCATGACGTTCGAAAGGCCGTGTATCCTCGCTATCCCGTCCCCGACGCTCAGGACCGTCCCCGTCTCATATTCGTCGGACTCGGCCCTGTAGTTCTCGATCTGCATCTTGAGGATCGAGGTCACCTCTTCAGGTTTAAGTTGGAATGGCATATTGAATTCCAGTTTCTTTTCGGATTTCCGATTTTCTTCCTATTGAATCATTCTGTCGTATATCTCTTCCAGCTGGTGGCTGACGCTGTAGTCGTAGACGGTGTCTCCGACCGCGACCTTGAAGCCGCCAAGGAGAGCCGGATCCGTCCTGAGCTCGGCCTCGATCCTTTTGCCGAGCCTCGACGCGAACTTGTCCGAGATGCCCTTGACCTGCGGCGCTGACAGCGGGAACGCGGACGTTATCACTATCCTCGCGATCCCGGCGTGCGCGTCGTAGAGGGTTTCGAAGTAATCGGCCAGGGCGCCTATTATCCTGAGCCTCCTCCTCCTGCCCAGGAAATGGACGAGCTTCAGCGTCAGGTGGTCTATCTTCCCGGAGAAGAGCGATTCGAATATCGAGGCCTTCTTCTCCTCGTTGATGCTGCCGTTCTGGAGGAATGCGGAAAGTTCGTCGGACGAGCGCAGCGTGGCGCCGATGGCCTTGAGATCCCTGCAGACCTGCTCCAGCCTCCCCTCGTCCAGGGCGGTCTCGAAGAACGCCCGCCCGTAGGCCTTCAGTATCCTGATGTTAATCATGGCCGCAATTCCCCGATGAGCTTGTCAGCCAGGGCCTTCTGCCGGACCGGGTCGAGGTTCTCCCTGACGACCTTTGCGGCCATGGCGACAGCCATCCCGGCGACCTCGCGCTTGAGGGATGACACGGCCTTCTCGTGGGCGGCCTTGATCTCGCGCTCGGCGTTCTCCTGGAGTATGCTTATCTCCTCGCGCGCCTTCTTCTCGACCAGGTTGGCGGCCTCGACGGCGGCCTTGCGCCCGTTCTCGACGATCTCCTTGGCCTTCCTGTCCGCCTCGGCGATCACCTTCGCCCTCTGGGCCTCTATTTTGGCAAGCTCGTCCTTCAGCTTCTCCGCGTTTTCGACCGCCCTGCGGATCTCGTCGTCGCGCCTGTCGAGCGCGGCCAGGATGGGCTTCCAGGCGAACTTGTAGAGGATGACGAGCATTATCGCGAACGCGACCCAGGTGAGCGCGAACATGCTGCTGGAGACCTGAAGGATGTCGGGGGATCCGGCGGCATGCGCCTGTCCTCCGGCGGTAGCCGCGGTAGCTGTCTCATGTTGTTCGGAAGCCATGTGGGACACCGTTGTCTGCGCTTGTACCGGCTGTTTTCGCGACGGCGGGGGAGGCCGGGCTTATTTCGCTATGAAGCAGAGCACAGCGCCGAAGAGGGCTATTCCCTCGATCAGGGCCGCCGCGATAAGCATGTTCACCTGGAGCTTTCCGGCTATCTCTGGCTGGCGGGCTATGCCCTGCAGCGCGGCCGCCCCGATGAGGCCTATGCCCACTCCTGCGCCTATTGTTACAAGTCCGACGCCGATCGTCGCAAGAGAACCAGTTATCGTGACCATCTCGCACCTCTGGATTGAATGTGGGGATTTGGAACTTTTCAGCTGTAAAAGCCGGAATTTAAAATCTTCATCTGCAAATTCAAGCTCCACGGCGATAAATTCCGGACGAAGCCGGGTAAATTCAGATGCTGATGCCGGTGAGCCTGAGAAGGAGGTATGAGAGCGCGGAGAATGCGGCCGCGGCGGGAATCGTGAGGAACCAAGCCCAGATGATCTTGCGGGCCGTGACCCAGCGAACCTTGGCGGCGTTCTCGACCGCGCCCACGCCCATGATCGAACCGGCGATGACATGCGTGGTGCTGACCGGAATCCCGAAATGCGCCGTCCCGATGAGGACGCATGCGGCGGCGGATTCCGCGCAGAAGCCCTCCATCTGGCGGATCCTCGTTATCTTCGTCCCCATGGTCTTGACAATGCGCCACCCGCCGGAAAACGTCCCGAGCGCGATCGCTATGTAGGCGGAGAACACCACCCAGTGCGGTATGTCGAACGTCTTGATGTAGCCCGCGGTGTAGAGCGCGAGCGCGATTATGCCCATCGTCTTCTGCGCGTCGTTAGTGCCGTGCCCGACGCAGTAGAAGGCGGCGGAGACGAGCTGCAGGTGCCTGAACCTCCGGTTCATCTTCTCCAGGACGGACTTCCTGCAGAGCCACAGGACGACGGTGGTGGTGACCAGGGCGCCCAGGAGCCCCAGGCACGGCGCCACCATGATGAACACGAATATCTTCAATACTCCGCTCCAGCCCCAGACGACGACGCCCATGCCCGACTGCGAAATGCCCGCGCCGATCAGCCCCCCTATCAGCGCATGGCTGCTCGATGTCGGGATGCCGAAATACCAGGTTATGAGGTTCCAAATTATAGCCCCCAGGAGCGTCGCGATGAGAAGGTGTATCGTGATGTGGTCGAGGTGGACGACGTTCTTCCCGATCATCTTGGCCACGGCCACCCCGAAGAAGAAATATCCGACGAACTCGGCCGCGGCGGCCATCAGCACCGCCTGCAGCGGGGTCAGCGTACGGGATATGACGATCGTGGAGATGGCGTTAGCCGCGTCATGGAACCCGTTGATGAAGTCGAAGATGAGGGCGACGACGACCACGAAGCAGACAATGAGGAATAGATGATCCATATGTATTTGATCAGCCGAACTTGACCCTGACGCCGCGGATTATCTTTGCGATGCCGTCGATGGAGTCCGTCACCCGCTCCAGCCTTTCGTAGAGCTCCTTGAACTTGATTATCTCGACGGGGCTGTTCCTCTCCGAGACAAGCTCGCCGAGGCTTTCGTGGAAGAGTCGGTCCGCCTCGTTCTCATACCTGTGTATCAGCCTTCCGAGATCCATTATCCTGTCCTTCTTGTCCAGGTTGCCGACGATGTTCTCAAGCTCCACGGACATCGTGACGATGAGGTCCGCGAACTTGATCATGTTGGCGGGCATCCTGCGTATCTTGTAGGTCTCGATCTTCAGGGCGATGCTCCTCAGCATGTCGAGGCAGCGGTCGATGCTGAGGGAGATGGTGTGGATGTCCTCCCTGTCCAGCGGCGTTATGAACGTCTTGTCCAGCTCGTCGATTATCTCGTGCTCCTTGTCGTCGCCGCGGTGCTCAAAGTCGTTGAGCATCTCGACCTGCTTCTTGATCTCGTCCTCCGACATGGCCTGTATGTTCTTCGTGAACGCGCAGAAGTGGCGGCAGGCCTCCGAGAAGGTCGCGACCTGCTGGTTGAGAAGGGTGTAGAACTTGGTCTCCTTCGGCAGGAGGATGTCCAGTATGTTGAATCTCATGGTGTTTCACCCCATATTTCGGTTTGTGCGGACGGCGGAAGCGTATAAGCCCCGCCCCGCCCTAACGCAGCGCTAACGGTTTTCTAACCGATCGCAAATATATTTTTGCCCCGGATTAATGCAAGCTCCTGAGACCACATAAGCCAAAGTTGTCAAAAGTTACGCCGGCGCTTTGAATTCCGCGGGAGGCGTGATATGTTCATCCTCCGTTTTTCGGCATATCATAACCCAAGCAGTTAAATGACATAGGAGAACGAAGATGGTAAAGATTCTTCACGACAAGGACGCAGACATCAACGCGCTCAAGGGGAAGACGGTGGCGGTGGTCGGCTACGGGAACCAGGGTTCGGCCCAGGCGCTCTGCCTCAGGGATTCAGGAATCAGGGTCATAATCGGCGAAACGAAGATTCTCGGCAAGAAGCCGAACCCGTCGTGGATCAGGGCAGAGAACGACGGATTCAAGGTGATGCCGATATCCGAGGCCGCCGGGAAGGCCGACATAATCCATATTCTCCTCCCCGACGAGTTCCACGGCCCCGTATACGACAAGGAGATAAAGCAGCACATGCGCAAGGGCAAGACCCTCGGCTGCTCGCACGGATTCAACATAGTCTTCAAGCAGATCGTCCCACCCAAGGACGTCGACGTCATAATGGTCGCGCCGAAGAGCCCGGCGACCGAGGAGAGGAAGGCCTTCCTCGCCGGATTCGGCGTCCCCGGCCTCATCGCCGTCAAGCAGAACCCCAGCGGCAAGGCCGGCAAGGTCGCACTCGCGATGGCAAAGGCCATGGGTTTCACCAGGGCAGGCGTCCTCCAGTGCACTTTCGAGGAGGAGACCTTCGAGGACCTCTTCGGCGAGCAGTGCGTGCTCTGCGGCGGGCTCGTCGAGCTCATGAAGGCCGGATTCGAGGTCCTCATCGAGGCCGGATACCCGCCGGAAATGGCATACTTCGAATGCGTCCACGAAATGAAGCTCATCGTCGACCTCATCTACGAGGGCGGAATACAGAGGATGAACGCGATCATATCAAACACCGCCGAATGGGGCGAATACGCCGTCGGCCCGAAGATCATCACCCCCGCCGTCAAGGCGAACATGAAGAAGGCCCTCAAGGCCGTCGAGAACGGAGAGTTCGCCAAAAAGTGGCTCAAGGAAAGCAGGGGCGGCGCCAAGACGCTCCTCGCCAAGAGGGACGCCCTCGGCAGGCACCCGATCGAGGTCACCGGCAGGAAGATCAGGGCCATGTTCGAGCACAAGAAGTGATGCGGGCCCCGCCCGCATCCAGAATACCAAATCTAAGCTGAACCAATGAAGAAATTCCTGAAGACCTATGACGCCGCGAACTATCTGGGCGTCTCGCGCTCAAGCCTGACCAACTGGGTCAAGCAGGGGCTCATCGGCAGCGGGGTCACGCCCGGGGGCCATTACCGCTTCACCGTCGAGGAACTGGACGCCTTCGCAGCGAAAAGAGGCCTCAAGACCACACGGAAGGCCGCCGAGCCGGAACAGACCAGGATACTCGTGATCGACGACGACCAGCCGTTCAGGGAGTTCGTGAAGGAGGCGCTCCAGGTCTATTCAGGATTCGAGCTCAAGGAGGCGCCGGACGGCATGGGCGGCGCATTCCTCATCGGAACCTGGAAGCCCGATCTCGTCATCGTGGACCTCAGGATGCCCAACATGAACGGGATCGAATTCTGCAAGCTCCTCAAGCAGAACGAGGAGACGCAGGACATAAGCATAATAATTGCGAGCGCATACCTCTCCCCGGAGGCGAGGAAGGAGATCAACGACATCGGAGTGGACATGATACTCGAGAAGCCGGTCAGGCTCGGCTCCATCGTGGCCGCCGTCGGCAAATGCTCCGACCTCCAGCTGCGATGACAGCCTTTCAGTTTCTCTGATACGCCCCCGTAAGGGGCTAGGTTTTTCCCTGCCGGGAAAAAGGCGCCCTTGCGGCGCGCAGGTAGCTTGCGCGCGCCGCGCGCAAAGGGCAAACTCTGCATACGAGTAATGCTGTGTTATGTTGCTTGCGCGCGGCGCGCGCAAACTACTTTTGGTAAAAACGTTTTCCAAGTCGCACCGTAAGGGACTAGGTTTTTCCCTGCCGGGAAAAAGGCGCCCTTGCGGCGCGCAGGTAGCTTGCGCGCGCCGCGCGCAAAGGGCAAACGCCGCGCACGAGGTCTGACAGGGTTTGTTTTTTGCGCCAGGGATGTCTCAAACTGCTTTCTTGACAAGTTCATTTGTCATAATTCCCCGTATAGGGGGACTAAGCCAGGCGTCCGACCCTTCATGTACGTTTCCAGGAAAAGCTTTCTTCCGATCCTCGCCGTCATAGCCGGCGTCTCGCTCCTGATCAGGCTCGAGGTCTGCAGGGAGCTCTACCTTTACGATCCTGCAGTGGCCCACCCGCGCACCATCACGGACATGGAGACATACATGTCATTTTCCGATGAGATAATGGAAGGCAGGTTCTGCGAGGAGTTCTACTACCAGCCGTTCTACTTCGCGTTCTTCCTCCCGGCAGTCCTGACGCTCACCGGCGGAAGCGTCTTCGCGGTCCTGGCCGTGCAGTCGATCCTCGGCGCGGCGACCGTGTGGCTCACCGGCATCTGCGGAGCGCTGCTGTGGCGCCGCACGGCGGGGATCGCCGCCGCGCTGCTCGCATGCTTCTGCAGGGAGCTGATATTCCACACATCATACTTCCTTTTCGACACTTTGAAGACATTCCTGGCCGTGCTGCTGCTGCGGCTGCTTCTAGCGGCAATAAGGAGCAGGGATCTCAGGTTCTGGATATTGCCGGGGGTCGCCTGCGCCCTTCTGATCCTGACCAGAGCGAGTACGATGGTGTTCCTGCCGGCCGTAGCAGCCTTCATGTTCGTCCGCCATCGCAGGAAGTTCCGTTCAATCCGGGATTCATATCCTATCCTGCTGCGCCTGGGCGTCTTCGCGGGGATATGCCTCATCCTGCTTCTGCCGTATTCCTGGCACAACTGGAACATGGCCGGCAGCCTCGCAGGGCCGTCCACCGGCGGCGCGGCAAATATCGCCCTCGGCAACAACCCGGGCGCGTCGCCCGGCCTTTCGGGCCCGTCCGATACATACAGACATTGGATGGCCTCCAAGGAAAGATCGCCCCTGGCATGGGTCGCCTCATGGGCGCTTGAATCCCCCCTCGCCTTCTCAGAACTCATCTTCCGCAAGCTGCTGCTCTTCTGGGACGGCAGGGAGATCTACGACAACATCAGCTTCGAGCGCGAGGGCGGGAAAAGCCTCCTGCTCAGGACAATAAGGTTCGTCCCCGCATCGATCCTCATGATACTCTTCCTTGCAAGCCTCGTCTGCATCCCGCCACGCCGCCTGTTCATTGGAAGACTGCTCCTGCCGATCCTTCTTATCGCATCCTACTGGGCGGTAACATCGCTCTTCTATGTTGTGACGCGATACAAGCTGCCGCTGTTCCCGTTCTTAGCCATGTTCTCCGGAATCCTGATCGACCTCGTCGTATCAAACGTATCGGGAAGAAGGCGGCGGGGCTTCATGCTCCGCTCAGCCGCCGGCATCGCCTTCGGCATTCTCCTCGTCTGCCACGGATACGACTCCTACCGTTTCAGATTCGAACCGCGCCTGATGCGCGTCATAAGGCCGGACGGAGAAAGGATGGACGCAGGAAGCAGCTTCATCCACTGCGACAACGGCCCCTACGAGCTCGGCGCCTGGCTCCAGTTCAAGCTCGAAAAAGGCGACACGATTACAAAGAGCCTGGTCCTGCCTCCGCCAAAGGACGGCGAACGGACGGAATTCTCCCTCCAGCTGAGGTTCGCAGCGCCGGGAACACTGAAGCTGCAGATCAACGGAATCCCATTCGGTATCCGCGAACATGACGCCTCCGCATGGAAAGACTATGCCTGCGAAATCCCTTTCCCCCAGGGAGGAGCCGTCGAAATCCTCGTCGACGAAGTGGACGTCCCGGTCTACGCCTTCGCCGACAACAGGAGAGCCTACGGAAGAACCAGTGTCAACGGGGACGTCCCCGCCGCCGAACTCGTATGCAGGCTCCGCTTGAAGAAATGAACGGCGGAAAAACACGGAATCGGGGGAGCTGGTTGCAAAACTAAGTTTTGCATCCCAGGTGTCGGGTGTCAGGTTTCAGTAAATTTCAGATTTCCTTACTCTCCCGCTATGAAAAGCTTAAAAACGGCTGGGAAATGCCCATGTGGCTTTTCAGAGCGAGGCGCCGGAAATCCGAATTCCTTTCAGCTTTCCCTGACGATGAGGCATGTCGCGAGACTCGCCGTGCGCCGCCTGCTTTCGGGGCTGCTTATCCGTCTGAGCAGGAGTCCGACTGCAGCCTCCGCCATCTTGTCCGTGGGCTGTGATACGGTGGTCAGCGAAGGCACGGTGTAGCGCGAGACCATTATGTCGTCGAAGCCGCATACCGAGGCGTCCTGCGGAATCCGCAGGCCGTGTTCGGACAGGGCGCGCATCGCGCCGATTGCGCACGCGTCGTTGACGGCCATTATACCGTCGAAGGGTATTTTGCCGAGGACGGCCTTCGTCTCGTCGTATCCGTATTCGAACAGGTTGTGGCCGAACGGCTTGGAGATTATGAGGGAACGGTCGATCCTGATTCCCGACGCGGCGTGCGCGTCCGAGTATGCCAGGCCGCGCTCCCCTTCGAGGCCCGAACCAAGAAGCAGTATCCTTTTCCTGCCCTTGCGGATCATGTGGCGGACCGCGTCGAATACGCCTTTCCTCCTGTCGAGGACTACCGAGTCGAAGCCTCTCGCGTCGCAGTCGAAGAACACGGCCGCTATCCTGTTCCTGCGGATGATTTTCCTTGTCTCGCTTCCCGGCTGGAACGCCGAGATTATCCCCGCGGGCCTCGCCCCGGCCGTCTCCAGGAAGAGCTTTTCGGCCTCCCCGGCGCTGCCGAAGCTGCGGAGCTGCCAGGCGCGGCCGCTGCTGATGACCTGCCGCTTCAGCGCGTAGAGCTTGTCTATGAAAAGCTCGTTGCTGAAGTCGGGCATTATAGCGACGAACGCGTCTGAGGTCCTTGATCGCAGGAGGCTGGCGCTCAGGTTCTTAGAGTAGCCAGCCTTGGCACAGTATCTTAATATCAGGCCGCGGGTCTTCCTGCTTATGTCGGCGCGCCCGTTGAGCGCCCTGCACACGGTCGAGGGCGAAACTCCGCAGGCCCTGGCCACTTCGACCACATTGACCGTCCCGCTCATAGGCCGTACCAGAACTCGGCCATCTCGCCTACGTCCTTGAACGGCTCGTGCCCGTAGAGCGCCTCCTGCAGGTGCGGGATCAGTATCCCGCGGGAGGCCATCGAATGCATCCTCGCGAGGTACTCTTTGCCGCTCTCCTTTTCAAGCTTGGGCCAGGCGCCGACGTAGACCTTGTCGAATTTCTGGAAGAGCGCCATGTCCTGCTCGAAGTCATGCGCCTGCTTCCCTCCGGGCATCAGTCCGAAGTTGACGCCCACTATCTCCGGTATCTCGCAGAGCGCCCGGGTCAGGAGGTCGCTCCTTCCGCAGTAGTGCACCCAGGCCCCGCCGAAATGCGCCGCCAGCCGCTTCGTGTAGGGCATTGCGAACTCCCTGATCGTCTCGTCGCCGACGATGGCCGTGGTATCCTCGCAGATCCTGATGCCGAAGCTTTCCGAATAGATGTCGCTGTGGTAGCAGTGGTCCATGCGCTCGCCGGAAAGCTCCTTCATCCAGGTGTGGGCCCGAATCCCGAGCTCCAGGCATATCTCCATAAGGTGGTGGACGTATGGCGGATCATCATAAACCTGGTAGAAGATGTCGTCGCCCACTAGGAGGTGCGCAAGGTCGAATGGCCCCTGCGTGTCCATGCAGAATATCCCTATCGAGTCGCCCATGACCTCCTTGTAGCGGCGCATATGCCCGAGGCCGCGCTCGAAAGTCCCTCGTATCCTGATGTCGTCGGGCGTGAGCTTCGACGCCTGCCCCTTTGTAAGGTGCGCTGCCAGCCAAGGCATCTTGTCCTCGAATATCTCCTGCTCCAGCCCCAGGCATGACAGCAGCGTCCCTGTGCCCATGTTGGCCCGTATCGAAGGAACCGCGTCGCTCCTCCCGTTGGCCAGCGCGATCGCGCCGCGGATCTGCGAGCACAGCATGAGGTCGGAATCGTAGAACGCCTCCTTCAGGTTGGGCGCGGGAATCTTTTCCTGATCCGCCTCCAGCCTTCCACCGAAGAAGGCCGGCCACTTGTCCGGCCTGCGGTGAGCCCATACCGCCGTCTGCCGCTCCTTGGCGAGCGCTATCCTCCCCCTGTCGAACCTGCACAGCTCCGGCAGGCTTTTCATCTCGAAGTCAATTAATTTCATATAAATAGCCTCATTTATCGGTAACGTTGCCGGGAAAATAGCGCCTCGGAGCGGAATGTCAAGCCGCACCGGCAAGAATCTCCGGGCCGATTTCAAAGGATTGCCGCTCTGCGAAGCTCGCAGTTCTGTCGGAGAGAAACTCGCCGGAGGGCGGAATTCCGTGTCGCGCCCCGTCGCCTCCCGGGGAAGGCGGATATTCCGCCGGGCGTCGGGTGTTCCCGCCGCAGAAGGACTCTTTGACGTACATCTCCGTCCCGTGTCTTTGTCTCTTTGAAAAGGACGAAGAATGCAGACGAAGACAATAGACATAGGCAACGGTTTTCCGTAGGGAAGGCGCCATGCCGATTTGATACGGAAAGATGCGCGTTTTTATATTGGAAGAAACGGGAAGTCCGGCTATTGTTAGAAGCGGCTGTTCGGTCATCGCAAATTTGCTTATTATGATCATTCTCGGAATATAGGCATGCGGGAATTTCCATTTCCAGCGGCTTGCTGGCTGCGCCTGAACGGCGCGGCAGGCGCCATTGCCGCTTCCATTCTTTCGTCCATTGCGGCGGTCCGGGCTTTTTCCGCGGACGCCGTTCCTCCGGCGAAGGACGCTTCCGGATTTTTCAGCCCGCCTGCGGGGCCGCCCTATGTCTCCGGGTGGGCTGAGCCGGGCGCGTTCTACAGGATCACCCTTGAGGTTGCTGAGCCGGACAGGATTTCGTGCTTCTATCTGGCCGACCTGCTCGTCCCCTGCGGCTGGGCGAACGGCGCCAGAGTCTACGATTCGCAGGGCAGGAAGATATGCTTCTATCTTGGAGAAGGGACCAGGCTGAGGCCGGACCGCCTTTTCTGGGGGACTGCCCCGCTTCCGCCGCAGTTCGAGCAATATTCCTGCACTCTGCCTGTGGCCTTCCAGTTCCTCGAGCCCAGGCCGCCGCGCAGTTTCCCGCCCCGCAGCGACGAAGACCTGCTGATGTTCATCCCCCCGGGGAAGGACAACGCGAAGATACATGTCTATTTCGGTTACGCGACGAAGCGGCGGGCGCCGTTCTGGCCGCGGGCGCTGCACGGGAGGCTCGGGCAGACCCGCGGCCTGGATCTGACCATAGTCAAGGCACACACGGCCTCGACCTCTGTCGCCGAGAGGGAGAAGCAGAACGCCGAACGCAGGAAGCTGCTGCTGGACAAGTTCGACAAGGACATCGCCGAGCAGAGGGAGAAGGCGTTGAAGGTGGCCGATTCGCTCAAGCAGCTACAGGGCACCGGAGTAATGACCGCGGAGCAGCAGATCAAGCAGGAGGAGGAGAAGGTCAACAGTTTGTGCGCACAGAAGGAGAAGGCGGCCGCCGAACTGAACGAAAAGGAGGAGAATGAGAAGATCGAGAGGCTCCAGCAGCTCGAAAAGTTCTTCCGCAAGGATGTTGAAGTTTTTTCCAGGGAGAAGGCTGACGAGCTGCTCTTCGAAAGACGGCCTCCGGGCGACATGGCCGTCAACTTCGCCGTCAGGTTCAAGGGACTGCTCTACGTCAGCTCGCCCGGCAGCTACACTTTTGCCGTCAATTCGACCAGCAGCACCCTCCTGAAGATCGGGGACTCCTTTGTCCTGGGCTGGGACGACGTCCACGAGAAGACCGCGGGCTGGGAAAAGACTGCGGACGTATCCCTCTCCAGGGGGCTCCACCAGCTCGAGTTCTTCTTCCAGCACAACGACGGCAAGCCCTTCGCCGCGGCCGCATGGAAGCCCGAAGGGGCCGGCGAGTTCAGGATTATCTCGGCCGAGGACTTTGCGCCGCACGGGATGCTGGCCAGGGTGACTGAATTCGTCGACAGGAGGGGCGCGGCTTATCCGGCGGTGATGTATTCCGCGGTCGGCTACCTCCTGCACGAAGGAGGCAGACGCCAGTGGGAGAGCCTGGACTCATCGTTCGTCCCCGGCGGAGCAGAAAAATTGGTATGGACCATGAACGGCGTCCCCGTCGCCAGGGGGCGCCGCGTGGACACGATGTTTGCCGAGCATGAAGTCCCGCGCATAACGGCAAAGTCGGAGGACGGCGGCTTCTCCGAATTTCCGCTTTCCCTGCCCAGGCCATTCAAGGCCTCTCAGGAGCTGGATCCCCTCGTCACCATAAGCTTCAGGACGCCGGACATGATCTTCGACGACGAGACCCTCGAGATGTCTGTCGACGCCTTCTCCGAGCTGCCCGACGAAATATCGCTTGCCATGAAGATATCCGCCTCCAGGGATAACGGTATGTTCAGGAACGGCATCGAAAGCCTGATCCTCCCGCCGAAGAATCCGTTCGAAAAGCACAAGTACGACATGCCCGAGGTCGTCAAGAAAAGCTTCAGGCTCGCGGGCGCCGAGCTGAAGGACGGGCTGGACGTAATCTTCAACTTCAACCTCCCGCCGATGAATTTCGAGAAGGCATCGTTCAGGTTCATGCCTTTGCAGAAGTGCCACGGCGTCAGGGAGTCGCGCACCGGCTTCCAAGATACCGATGGCAGGAGGGTGGCCATCGTACTACACAGGCCCGACCTGGCCGAGCTCAGGAGCTGGTCCATCGTGGATTCAGCGGTCGACAAGTTCTCGTGGATCAGGAAGGTCCTTGTAATATGCGAGGACTTCGGAGCCGACAGGAACACCTTCTGGAAGCGGCTCGCCGCGAAGTTCGCGGACCGCGGCATCATGGTGGAGTTCCTGCCGTGGAAGAGGGATTCGGAAGGCCAGCCTTTCAGGGAGAGCCTGGCGTCCTTCATGGACAAGATCCGGGCCTCCGACGCCGACAGGGCCGTCATCGTCCCCCCGTCGGTCGACCTCTGGAGGGGATATCCGATCAGAACCCAGGAAAGGGTGCTCGCGGCGGCTGTCATGCTGATCCATGAGAACAAGAACTTCAGGACCGTTTCCCTCTGCAGCCCATTCCCATCGTTCTTCGCCAGCCCCTCGGAGGAGGAAATCGCAAACGCGACAAAGAAAATCGCCAGGGAATTCGGGACCGAATTCATCGACGTCAACAGTTTCGTCAGAAAAAGGGCCGACTGGAAGAGCATGCACTATGAGAAGCCGGACGACAAGTCCGTGATAGAATATTATCCGGTTGGAATGGCCGGCGAGACCGCCGACTTCATTTCGCAGAACGTGAAGTAGGGACGAGCTTCAGGAGCGTCCATCTGCGAACCTCGCAGTTTTGCCGGTGTGAAACTTAAGTAGCGCAGGTATTCCTACCTGCTGAATCGCAGACAGGAATGTCTGCGTTACTTCAGGCGAGTTTCAGAGGAGGAGTAATGTCTGCCAGCCACAAATACAGACTTCCTGGTCCGTGGAAAAAAGAGGCTTGGGGAAATACCGCCCCACGGAAGGTATTTCAGTTCAGATTTCCGACGCCCCGCTCTGAAAAGCCACATTGGCATTTCCCAGCCGTTTTTAAGCTTTGCATAGCGGGCGGGTCAGGAAATCTGAAATTTTTCGGAATGCTGCCGCTACTGCTCCTCCTCTCGGCGCCGATCGCCGCCCAGGAGAACCTGTCCGGAACGGCGCAGCCCGAATACCGCGGCCGCTTCACCCCGGACGCCGAATATGTCCTTAGCGGAGGCTTCGAGGAGAGGCTGCCTCAGCTTCCGCCCATGCCTGACCGCGAAGTCCCCGGCGCGGAAGGGTTTCGTCCGGAAATGATCTCGAAAGTTCCGCCGCCGGGTACGCATCCCCGCGTCCTGTTGAGCCCCGAGGACGTCGACGCGATAAGGAAAAAGATCGCCCTCGGCGACAAGGCGGACTCCGTCTTCCGCAGGGCCTTTGAGGAGCTGAAGCTGCAGGCCGCCGGCAAAAGCGGAATGCACGACCCCATGCGCTCCAAGGCCTTTTTAGCGCTGGTCACCAATGACGAGGCCCTCGGGAGGGAGGCGGCGGCGGAGCTGGCCGGGCGGGCGGCCTACCTCGAGCCCGCACTCGACATCCTCAACTCGCACGAGGGCACCAAAGGTTTCCGCGACAACTGGTGGTATTACACCCGCACCACCGTAAGGGCGGTCGGCGGCACACCCTACAAGGACGCATTTGAAAAGGGGCAGGTCAAGGAACTCGCCGCAAAAGGCGTCGACTTCTCCGACGATCCGTGGGATCCGTCATTCCTGCATGCATACGACTACGCCTTCATGTTCATGTCCGACGAGCAAAAGGCGCTCGTCAGACGCGTCATCGGAAAGCTCATAGGAAACCGATATGCCCCGCTCATGGCGCTTCCAGGACACATGGCCGTCAACTTCGAGACAGGCGAAGGACAGGACTTCCTACTGCTGGCGCTCGCCATAGAGGGTGAAGAAGGTTATGACCCGCGGATATTGCAGGTATATTCGGCCCGCCTCCGCGACAAGCTGGCCTACGACATTTCACCCGACGGAATCCTCTATGAGCGGGCGCGCGGCTTCGTGCCCCACCTCGCTGTAATGGCCGCCGGCCGACGCGATCCGGAAATCCTCGCCCACAAGCGCCTGCGCGCCTACCTCTACGCCTGCGCTCAGGACGCCCGGAAGCCTTACTTTTCAGGGAAGCCGCAGCACGCAAAAAGGGGAAACCAGGAACTCCAGGTCGCCAGGAGTTGGCGCTGCGGAGGCGGCGGCGCCACAAGCCACGACAACATCCTCGCATGCCTCTGGATCCTGAAGCCGCTATATCCCGGCGACCAGGTCATAGACTTCCTCTACAAGTCCCGCCTGAAGGACAACGGCCTCATGCCCGGCCCGGAAGGAGTGTTCAGGGGCGCATGGCAGTTCAACAACCGCAGGGACATGGACCTGATCCTTGCGGCCGCCTGCGACGGCATACGCGGCGGCGACGGCGCATTGATCGACTACGACGGGGCGGACGCAATCCCCGAACCGATGCGCTCTACAGTCCAGCTCGACTTCAAGGATATTCAGCGCGGCGTGGCCGTCAGCCGATGCGGCTGGGACCAGGACTCCGCAATCGTCCGCTTCGAGGCGCGGAACGAAACATATTTCGACGGTGCGGACTCGCCCGACTGCGGCGACTTCCAGCTCTTTTCGCACGGAGTGTCGTGGAGTCCCTGGCTCGGCCCCGACAAGAGCAGCTATTTCCGCAACATGGTCCTTGTGGACGGACTTGCCGGCTCCTCTCCGCCGGTCAGCGGCCGCCTGATCGACGCCATTAACAGCCAGTACGCCTCAACCTTCGTCTCCGACGCCGCGGACCAGTACAACTGGAGCCTTGCAAGGGGAAACTTCTACCTCTGGCACGGGCTCCTCAAGGACGGCGGACTGCATGTCCGCGGCGACAGCTGGACGCTTGCGCCGTATGAAACGGCCAGGAGCTGGGAACTGCCGTTCCAGAAGGCTTCGCGGGCTTTCTTCCAGGGCTTCGCCCATCTCGACTGGGGGGCCTGCCTCGGAGAGACACGCGGCCCAAACTTCCTCGTGCGCAGGAACGACCTCGTGCATGTGTTCCGCACGCTGCATCTTGCCAGAGGGGCAAAACCATATCTCCTGATCCTCGACGACATCGCCAAAGACGGCAGGCCGCACCGCTTCGACTGGCTTTTCAACACCGGCCCAGACATCGTCCTCTGCAAGGCCGACAGCGCAGCGCCCGGCTCCGGCAAATCCGGCGGAGCACTGGAGCCGGAAGGCACCGACATCATCCTTTCAGTGGCGGACCTGGCGCCGGAGCGCTTCGCCGCCGGCGGCGGCTTCCGCGGCACATACGG
The DNA here is from genome assembly GCA_964636325.1 of uncultured Victivallaceae bacterium. Classification (GTDB taxonomy): domain Bacteria; phylum Verrucomicrobiota; class Lentisphaeria; order Victivallales; family GWF2-50-93; genus CAZWRV01. The sequence goes on from CAZWRV010000003.1 coordinate 82,164, forward strand.
GGCAACATATTCGCGCGAACCCCGCAAAGGCGCGCCCATGCTGCTCGTCCGCGTCCTGAATTGTAACAGCAGTTCGCCATACCCCCTGCCCTGCTACGAGGAGACGGACATGGAGGGGGCGGTCGCGAAACGCATAAGGGTCACGGCCTTCTCGGCCGATCCCTCTTATAAGATTCTCATCTTTCCGTTCCTCTTCGGAGATGCCCTTCCCCGGACGGAATGGAGCGCGGATCGCTCCAAACTCAACGTCACAATAGACGACGTGACAGACAGTTACACGTTTGCAAAGGGCGAGGGAGGCCGCACGCTCCTTGCGATGGGAAGGGGCGGCAAGCCGCTCTGCTCGACCCCGGCAGGACCGCCGCAGCCCGTCCTCGACACCGCCGTCGGCTGGGCCCCCGAGCCAGGCAGGGAAAGCGAGCTGCGCCGCATCCTCATCTCGGGCGACACGCAGGTGGGATTCAGGCCGCCGCCCATAGGCACCGTCATCCGTTACACACTCGACAACTCCGAGCCGTCGGAATCTTCCACCGCCTACGCCCAGCCCTTCGTCGTCGGCCGCACATGCGTCCTCAAGGCAAAGACGTTCGCATACCACTGGCCGTTCCAAAACGGAAACTCCAGCGAGACAACGGCCGTAAGCTTTGAAAAGATGCTCCCAGCAGATCCGGCTGCCGCCCCCGCTCAGCTCCGGCCCGGCGTCGCGTGCGAGATGTACGAAGCCAGGAAAACCATCTTCGACGAGACAAGCGGTTTCTTCACTGGAGTGAAGAGCATGCTCCCCAACCTGGACCGCAGGCCGCTCCTGCGCTGCAGGATGGACAACTTCTCCGTTCCATCGGTGGAGCCGAAGATGCCTGCTGCGGAAATGGCCACGGGCGTCTACAGGTTCCGTGGGCTCTTTCAGGCGCCGCAGGAGGGAGTCTACAGCCTCCGCGTGAATTCCTGCGGCCCCGTCGTCCTGAAAATCGGCGGACAGGGCGTCATATCCGCCGACGGGCTGTATGGCCTCTCGCAGAAGGACCGCTTCGGCCAGGCCGTCCTCAAGGCGGGGTTGCAGGAAATCGAACTCGTCGTCTGCGATCCCATCTTCTGGAAAGGCAGGCGGGAGGAGCCATACAGGATCGAAGTCGCCGTCATGCCGCCAGACGAAAAAGAATACCTTCCGCTGCGGAATTCGCAGATATTCACCTCGGAGACCGATCTGAAGCCGCCCGAACCGCCGAAGATTCCTGCCGGAAAAACCGTTACCGCCGGCAAGCTCCTGCCCGGGCTCGTAATGAAATGCTACGACCGCAGCCTAAGGCTGTCCGACATTCCGCCGGACGGCCTCCCGCTTGAAATGCTGACACCCGAGGAGGGTGAAAAGCCGTATTCTGTCCGGCCGATCCTCGACTTAGAGGAGAACAACTTCGCCGGACGACTCATGGTCTGTGAAGGATTCCTGCTCATCAACGAGGGCGGGACATATGAGTTCCGCCTCGACGGAAAGGGCGCAAACATGCTTGTCGTAGACGGCATCGAGATCGCGTCCAACCGCCTGAATAAATCATCGCCGTCCAGGCAGATAAACCTCGAGCCCGGCCTCCACAGCTTCTCGCTCCGAATGTCCAAGAGCCTTCCGATCTGCGAGGTCAGGCTCCCCGGCGGAAACACCTTCGAAACTCTCCCGTCCGGAATCTTCGCGCGTCCCGCGGACACCGAGTTCTTCGACGACGGACGCCTGATCGCCTCCATCGACTGCGAACGGCTCGAAGGCGAGAAGACTGACATCGTCAGCACCTCGGGGGCGACGGCGGCCGTCCACGGAGGCGAGACACAGGACGGCAAGGTCGGCAAATGCTTCAAGATGAAGGCCTGGCGGTCGAGGATGACCCTTTCAAACCTCGCGATGCCGGAAAACGAGCTCTCCCTGTTCTACTGGTGCAGGATTGACAGGCCGAAGGAATCGGCCGTCATCGCCGCCGGCCCCTCCAAGCCGCACGCCTCAATGAGGAAGTTCAAACTTAACGCCGAATTTTTCGACGGCTCCGAATCCGAGGTAAGCTGCGACCTCTCCGATCTCGGCATAAAGGCCGGAGACTGGTTCAACATCGCACTCTCTTTCGGCGACAAGCTTGAAATCTTTATCAACGGCGAGCCGCGCGGGTCTGCCCCCAAGCCATCAAAGGGCCGTAGCATAAGGCTCAAGGAGATGACCCTCTTCGCCAACTTCGACGGCGCAGTCGACAACGTCAGAATCTTCAACAAGGCCCTGGATGCCGCCGCAGTCGAAGGGCTGATCATGAGCTCGAAATAAACGATCTGATGCCTCTGCCTTTTTCATTTACCCCCGTTGCTATATTCAGTTAAGAATGCGGCCGGAATACAACCGTAAGATAGAGGTTGCGGATACCGTACCTGTCCAGCGGGATCAGAACTGCATGATCCTCTTTGAGCCCGGCAGGAAATGCGATCGAGACAGGAACCTCTCCAGTAATGGCCCCCTCCCCTCCGCACCTGTAGCATTCGTAAGGGCCGATGCCGCCGTGTCCGCGGCATGTCGGACAAACGGCACGGACGGGAACCATGACGCGGGCATGCCCGCCATGGCGCGCCTGTTCCATGCTTATAGGAACCTCCAGCGTCAGATTCTTCACAGGCTTGGATTTAGGCCGTTCAATATTGGAGAAATTATCCCAAAGCCAATCGAAAACCTCGTCGAACGACGGAGAAAAAGATTGAAACGATCTTATTGGCGAAATAGCATGCGGGCGCGACATTAAATCTTCTGGAACCAGCGGCTCCGCCACGTCGGCGCCCGGGCAATGATCCAGGATCACTGGATCAAGCCCGCGAAGTTCAGAGAGGCGCTCGTCGTACTGCCGCCGCCGATTCTCGTTGCCGAGGACCGAATACGCCTCCTGTATATCCTGAAACTGCCTCGTTCCACCGCCGTAACGGTCGGGATGCGTTTCCTTTGCAAGCCGTCGGTACGCTGCTTTTATGTCCTCCTGGCTGGCATCGGAAGCAATGCCTAAAATAGCATAATAACTTTTGGCCATGGAAAACCTCCATCAGACGCTTTTGACTTCGATTTTTTTCACTTCCGATTTGGGCAATGCCTTCCTCGGCATGGTCACGGTCAATACGCCCTTTTTAAATGTCGCCTTCACATTCTCCTGATCTGCATCTTCAGGAAGGTGCAGCACCCTCTTGAATGAGCCATAAGTGCGCTCCATCCGGTAGTAATTCCTTTCCTTTTCCTCCTTTTCCTGCTTTTTTTCCCCGCTGATGGTCAGGATGTCGTTGGCAATTTCCACATTGACATCATTTTCGTCAACGCCTGGAATCTCCACTGTGATTGTATATTCATTTTCGCTGGCCCCTAGGTCAAGCGTGGGCTTGAGCATGCCTTCAGCCTGAGGCGAGGAAAACAAAGACCGGTCGAAGGCCAATGGAGCCAGCCCGAAACTACGAAACGCTTGGTCAAATAGCCGATCAATCTCCTGGTGGAAATGAAGAAGCGGATGGACGGGCGCACTAATCTGCCCCTTTGCATCTTCACGCTTAACAGGCGACGTCTTGCCGGCATCCTCCTCCTCCTCTTTCTTGAACCAATTCCAAGGAATCCATTTTTTGATGTCCATTTTAAACCTCCTGCCGATTGGTCTTGATTTTGTTCTTTTCTGCGATGAAAATCCACATTATCATCAGCCCGATCAACATCAGGTCATGGCGCATCACCTCCCCAACGCTTCCATTATCCGCAAAACCGTAAATCCATATGCCATTCAATAGCAATGCCTTGATCGCAGCAGGCTAAAACATCATCCTTGATTTTGCTCCGATAATTCCCATCGTATAAATTTTGAAAGAGCAAAAATCTTGCCAGATATTTTTATATAATACGCATCATGTTGATTATGAGAGAGATATGATTGCATTAATTTTCCTGGCTGAATTTTATGGCAAGCGCCAATCTGTCCCATCCTGCATGCCGTCTGTGAAAAATTTGTCACATTTCCCCGACAAATATCAATGTTGAAAAGAGCGTAAGCATAAAATGACCCCATGGGCGGCCGGTGTTGCCGCTGGCGTACAAACTGACCGGGGTTGCGGGTCATCCCCATGCGCAATTTTCAGCCTAAAGGAGCATACCTTGGAGTATTTCCCACTGTTTTTAGCCTCTTCACGTGGCGCGGGCCGGAAAATCTGAATTCGCGATGCTAACTTATTCCGTTTTCGGAAAAGTCTTATGCTTGAATAGGAGGTCTGACATGAAGATGCCGGTGCTCGGTATCATTGCGGCGCTCTCATGCGGCAATCTTGTTTGCGGGGCCGAGGCGCCCGGAGGCGGCACTGCTTCGGAAGCCGGCGGCGGCGAATTCGCTTTCACCCTCTATTCCAAGGTGGCTTCAGGGAAGGTGGGCAATGTGTTCCTGTCGCCATACAGCGTGTCGACCGCGCTCACCATGGCCTATGCCGGCGCCGCGGGCGAAACCGAGAAGCAGATGGCGAAGGCCCTCCGCTTAAGCGGGGAGAAGAGCAGGATATTCCAAGACTGCTCTGTTTTGCAGAAGAAGATAAACGCGGACGACGGCAAGGGGATTCAGCTCCGCGCCGCGAACGCGCTCTGGCTCCAGAAAGGGCATAAGTTCCTCGACGCCTATCTCAAGACCATGAATGGCTTTTTCGACGGCGCCCTTAAGGAGGCCGACTTCCGCGCCGACTGCGGGGGCGCCCGGAAGGCGATCAACTCATGGGCCGAGGAGAAGACCGAGCGGAAGATAAAGGACCTAATTCCACCTAAGATTCTCGATCCGATGACGAGGCTGGTCATAACCAACGCAGTATATTTCAAGGGCGAATGGAAGAGCAGGTTCAACAAGGAGTTCAACAAGGAAATGCCGTTCAATGTCTCCGAGGGGAGGATTGTCCCCGCCCAGATGATGCGGCAGGAGCTGGGCTGCCAGTATTGCGAGGACGACAAAGTCCAGATGCTGGCGCTGCCATACAAGGGCCAAGCGGCCATGTATGTGATCCTCCCCAGGGAGATGAACGGAATCGCCGATCTGGAAAAGAACATCACGGCCGCGAAGTTCGCGGAATGGAGGAAGGCGCTCGCAACCAAAAATGTCCAGCTAATGCTGCCCAAGTTCAAGATCGACGACAAGTACAAGCTCAACGAATATCTCAAGGCGATGGGCATGGAGGACGCATTCGCCCCCACGGCAGACTTCTCCGGCATCGACGGGTTAAAAGACCTTTACATCTCGGCAGTGCTGCACAAGACTTTCGCGGACGTGAACGAGGAGGGAACCGAGGCCGCGGCCGCAACGGCTGTCGTCATGCGGGAAAAGTCGGCTGCGCCGTCGCAGAAGATTGTCTTCAAGGCCGACCATCCGTTCATTTTCCTCATCGTCCATGAGACGACCGGCGAGATACTCTTCATAGGCAGGCTGGCAATGCCGGAAGCCGGCTGAAGCCGGCAGATACTTACAGCGGCGGTTTGCATAAGCGCATATCGGACGCTAGATTACAAGTCCGTTCAAATCAAATATTAATCTTAATCGCAGCCGATAATGGCCGCTCACAGTTCGGACTCATATGGACTTTTGGTGCGACATACGGATTGAGACCGGCGCAAAGTATCTTGCCGGAGCGCAGAAGTCCTTGAACCTGAAGGTCAAGGACTGGTGCGTCGTGCGCAAGGACAGGGTCGTCGACTACGGCCAGATCGTCAACATCTTCGAGAACAAGAAGCCGGAGGAGCCGCTCGCGCCGGAGATGCCGGTCGTGGAGCGCAAGGCCACCGTCCTCGACCAGAGCAAGGCCAACGAGAACCTGATGAGGGCGAAGTCCGCGTTCCGGACGGCGGTCCAGTATATCCAGAACCTCAAGCTGCCGATGAAGCTCCTCAACAGCCACTACTCCTTCGACATGAAGCTGGTGACCTTCCAGTTCACGGCGCCGGGGCGGGTCGACTTCAGGGAGCTGGTCAAGCAGCTCTCGCACAGCCTCAACACCAGGATCGACCTGAGGCAGATAGGCGTCCGCGACGAGACCGCTATAATCGGAGGACTTGGCGTCTGCGGGATGCACATCTGCTGCAACCGATTTCTCCGCAAGTTCGACTCCATAAACGTCAAGATGGCGAAGGAGCAGGACCTCTCGCTCAACCCCAACAACATCTCCGGCATCTGCGGAAGGCTCAAGTGCTGCCTGAAATACGAGCACGAAGGCTATCTCATCCTCGACAAGGGCATGCCCAGGCGCGGCGCGCTCTGCGAGTGCGGCGAGGGCCGTGGGCGCGTCATAGACAGGAACCTCCTCACCCAGAAGGTGACTCTCCAGCTAGAGGAAACCCAGAAGAACATCACGCTCCCCAAGGAGGAGATGCGGGTCGTTTATCCGGAGAAATACAAGATCCAGGCTCCCGCCGCCGAATCCGACGACCTCTTCGAAGGCCTCACCGCCGAGGACAAGAAGCTGCTGAAAGAACTAAGCGACGAGAACGCATGAATTTGCCATGCCGCTCCGGAAGGGACTAGGTTTTTCCCTGCGGGAAAAAGGCGCCCTTGCGGCGCGCAGGTAGCTTGCGCGCACCGCGCGCAAAGGGCAAACTCTGCATACGAGTAATGCTGTGTTATGTTGCTTGCGCGCGGCGCGCGCAAACTACTTTTGGTAAAAACGTTTTCCAAGTTTTTTTAAGGGACTAATGTGCCCGCGATCTTCCACCCAGCTTAAAAAGGCGAAGCCGACTCAGCGCCGCATGGACTTGAAATCCCTCTTTGTGCTTCTTCTCGCCGCCTTCGTCTTCCTTTTCCCGATCAAATACGGCACGATAACAGGCGTTCCCGAGCTGCCGTATCTGCCGACGGACTTCGCGACCTGGATATTCTTCACGTTCTGTTCGGCGATGTTCCCCGTGGGGGCGGGAGCGCTTCTGCTGATTGCGCTTCTGCTTTTCCGCCGGCCGTCGGCATTCGACGTCAAGGGTGTGATTGCGGCAGCCTTTCTCGCGCTGGCCTTCGTCTCGATGATCGGAGCGGTGCGTGCGAGCGTCTTCGACTTCGCGATACTCCATGTCTGCCACTTCTTCGGCCTGGCCGCGTTCTCGCTGTGCGCATGGTGCGTGCTTGAGGATCGGCCGGAAGCCGGCAGGATGCTCCTCTATGCGGTGTTCCTCTCGGCGCTCATCGCGGTAGTCATGGGGTTCCACCAGATGCTGTGGGGGTTCCAGCAGAACCTGGACTACATCTACGAGCGCGAGCTTGAGACAGGCATGAAGATAACCGGGAACCTGCGCGGCCGCATGGAGCAGACAAGAATCTTCTCCACCTTCTCCCTCTGCAACAGCTTCGCCGCGCACCTCGTCCTCACGATGCCGGCGTGCATTGTCATGATTGTCAGGGAGTTGAAGGCGGTCAAGACCGCTATCATCGTTCTTGCTACGGCCATGGTCTTCTTCGTCTTCCCGTCGTGCTCGCAGACCGCGTTCTTCTTCGTCGCCTTCGCCTATTCCACGTGCGTGGTAATAGTCCTCTTCAAGTTTCCGGAGGCGCATGCAAGATATTATTCCTGGGGGGCGGCCATCCTGGTCGGACTGGGCTTCATCTGCATGCTGAAGGGAACCTCGAGCAGGGCGGCGGTTGCGGCCTTCGGGCTTTCACTTGTCATAATGGCACTGGCCGTGGCAGCCGTGAAGTTCAGAGGCGCCGGGCTGGCGAAGATTATGGCCGGACTCCTGGTCCTCTGCATCTGCATGGCCAGCCTTTATGTGCTTACTAGCAGGGGCAGGGACGGAGGGCTGGGCCTGCCTTCGCTTTCGGTCCGCCTCGACTACGACCGCGTGGCGCTCAAGATTTTCCTGGCCGAACCCTTGCTCGGAACCGGCTGGGGCGACTTCTTCCACATGTATCCGACAATGAAGAGCTTTCCCGGAACCGAGGCGCCGCACACGCCCCATAACTTCGTCCTTGCGTTCGCCTGCGAATGCGGGATACTCGGCCTCATAGTGTCGTCGCTCGTCCTGCTGCTCCCCGTGATCCTGGTCTTCCGTGAAATGTTCAGATACAGGAATTTAGACGCGATGAACCTTGCCATCATCACCGGCTGGATCGCGTGGGGCATCCACTCCCTCTTTGATATCAACATCGACATCCCTGGAACGGCGGGGACAGCCGTCCTGATGCTGATGTTCCTGAAGTTCAACGGCCGGCTCCCTGCGCTCCTTGAGAAGCTTGATGTCGCAAGATATCCAGGCGCATACAAGGCCGCATGGTATGCGGCGGCACTCGTGGTTTTGGTCATATGTCTCGGCGTCAGCGGCTGGCGCCTCAAAGGGGAATACGCCTTCAACGAACTGCATTCGCTGTGCGAACCGTATCTTGGCAAGGACGAGAAATCCATGGACGAGTCTGTGAGAGTCGAACAGATAAAGTTCTGGCTGGCAAGGACCACGGCGCTCATGCCGTATTCCCCGTTCCCCTGGGCTACCGTGGGGGCATATGCGGAACGGAAAGGGGTATGGCCGCTCGGAGAGGTCTGCTACGCGAAGGCCCTCGAGCGCTCTCCCGAACGCTCCAGCTACTATTACAGGCTCGGACTTTGCCAGGCAAGGCTCGGCAAGATGGACGATGCCCTCCGGAACGTCGAGAAGGCCGCAAGGCTCTTCCCCAACGCCGAATATTCCGGCATCCTCGAGAAGATGAGGAAGGCGCCGCCCAGGGAATAGTTAATCGTTATTAGTTGCTAGCTACTAATCGTCTCGAATTTGTATAGAGGCACCGGCGGGTTCATCCCGGCGGTGAACATGACTGGATTTCAGCGGAGAAAATGCCAACCTGATCCCCCGTCATGTTCACCGCCGACGCAAGGTCGGTGGCGTCCATATTATTATGAGACGATTAGCAGTTGCGGGACAATAACCAATAACGGATAACCCCTCAAGGATACAGCACCCTTGTCGTCCGGAACGCGGAGATCGGCCTGCACGGCGGCGGGGTGGCCGTAACTTCGATGTATGCGTGCGGCTTTATCTTCCATGTGAACGAGTAGATCATGTCGTCCTCCTCGAAGTCTATGACCGGCATCTTGTTGAGGATTATGTCTGTCTCGTCGTCGGTAAGATCGACAAGGTGCTTGACCGCGAACTGCCTAATTGCATGGACGGCGTAGACCGGCTTGGGGTTGAGGCTGTGGACATATGATATGAATCTGTTGTCGGTATTGTGTGGGCCGTCGTCGGCGTCTATGAGGAAGCGCCCCTCCGAGTTGCAGCCGCAAGCCGCGGCGACAAGCCCGCAGAGCATCAAGCAATAACAAGATTCCGTCATATTCCGACGCATGGTCCGGTGCAATCGTTTCGCTGACTGCATTGAAATCCTCCTGAAACTTCGTTCCGTTAATGGTTACTCGTTATCAGCTATTCGTTATTAGTTATGACAGGCGGGTTGAATTCTATTCAACCGACTTAATCGACTCCGTGAATTTCCTGATCTCCTCCCAGTATCTTTCACCTGCGACGTCATGCAGGTTGTTGTGGCCGGCGCCGTCGACCTTGTAGAAGGTCTTTGGTTCGTTGGCGGCGGCGAAAAGCCTGAGCCCGTGGTTCAACGGGATGACTTCCTCCTTGGTCCCGTGTATCACCAGGACCGGTACGTTGACCTTGCGTATCTTGTCGATGTTCCTCATCCTGTCGAACGGGAGTATCGTGAAGGGGATCGCCACATGGAATGCGGTTTCGAAGGAGCTTTCCATGATCAGGCCCGCCACTTTGTTCTTCGACGCGACTTCCACCGCCAGGGCGCCGCCGAGGGATCGGCCGTGGGCGATTATCCTTTCCGGCGGGATTTTCAACGTTTCCGTCATGTATCGGTATGCGGCCTCGGCATCCTTGTATGCGTTTTTCTCGGAGGGGCTGCCGTCGCATAGTCCGTAGCCGCGGTAGTCGTATGCGAAGACCGAATATCCGTGCCGGTTCATTTCGTCGAGGAATGGGGCGACATCCCCGATGTCCTCGGCGTTGCCGTGGCTGTAAAGGAATGCGAACTTCGAGCCGGCGGCCGGACGGTGAAGGGCGCAGACATTCTCCCCGTCCTCCACTTCGATCCTGATCAGGTCGGGCAGGTTTCCGACGCTCCAGGACGGCGGCCGCGGCGGCAGGAATATCTGGCGTTCCGAGAAGAAAATGGCGTATAGGAGCAGGAACAGATACAGCGCCAGGCAGATCCTGAGAATGCTCAGCGCCAGCCTGACCAACTTCCTGTCCTTGTAGCACCTGCAGATTTCTACGGCTTTAATAGTCATCACTCCTCTGAAACTCGCCTCAAAGTGGCGCAGACATTCCTGTCTGCGATTCCGCAGGTAAGAATACCTGCGTTACTTCAAGTTTCTTCCCGGCAGAACTGGCGGATTTCCCCGCCAGGGCGGCACTCCTCTGAAACTCGACAATCCTTGGCTGTAGCTTTGTCGTCTTCTGGAGGGTTGAGGCAAACTCAACCGCGGCTCGGCATGGCTTCGCCCTCCATCGAGGTTTTCATCTACGAGCCTGGCGAATCCGTAGCTTAGCTTCTCCGGTTCAATGAACTGCGGCAATGCATGCCCCCGCAAATTCACATGAGGCGCACTTGCCCTTGTCTTCCGTCGCCCGGAACTTGTCCGGAACCGGATCTCGTTCGGCCTCTAGCATATGAGATGCGTCGTCAAGTATCAAGCCCCGGATTTCATCGAGATCCTTCATCCCTCCCATGATCCGGGTTGCGTCTCCGGCTTGGAGGAAGAGATTGCATGGCTCGATCCGTTCCTCCGGCACCTTGAAGCTTTCAGCCGCGAAGAGCGCGCATGCCGACATCTGCATCTCCCATCCGGAGTTCTCCTCGGGAGGTCCGGCATGGATCTTGAGGATTTTCATCTTTCCGCCTCCATCCTGCCATATCAGATCCGGCGAGGCCCACGCTGTTATGGCGCCCACGTGAAACTGAGCGGGGCGCCTGAAGTCCCTGAAGCTTGCCGGCGAAGAGCGTGAAATTTCGTCGAAGGCCGCCGAATCTGCGAATTCCGCGCTGAGAGCCATAAGCTCCTTCTCGAGCCTTGCGAGCAATGCCTGAGGATTGCTTTCCTGTCCGGGGAATGAAATCTCGAAGAGATCCAAGGCGTCACCGGACTTCCTGCCGCGGCAGGATATGCGGCCTTTGTCCTTGAAGAACAGCCTGATCGCCTCGTCCATTAAAGAGGACTTCTGCGGCCTGCGGCCTGATGCATGAGCGGCATCGAGCACCGATACCAGCGCGCGGCGCAGGATGTCCAGGAGCCATGTCCGCGACCTCATTGCCTTCTTCATCCGGTATATCTTCTTCGTCTCATCACCCGAATAGATATCCCATCCCTCCCATGACGTGTGGTATCTGAGGAAATATGCAAGACGGCATCTGCGGAACAACGCATGCCTTGAACAGGACCAGCTGAACATCTTTTTCAGTGTGCCGGACATAGATGCAGTTCCTATTAAAGCGGGCTACGCCCGCAATCCAAAATTCCAAGTACAAACAATCAAGTCCCAAATAAATTCCAAAATTACAGGTTCTATACTCCTCAGCTTAATATGCTTGAAGCCCTGGCTATGATTTGAGGGGTGATATTGATCCGGGCTTGAGTTGCGTGGTTTTCACGTTCGAAATACATTCTGCATACCTCCTTCGTTATGACGTCATGCCTGACGTTCACCGAGCTGAGCTGCGGATTGAGCATTTTCGCCCAAGGGGTGTCGTAATAGCCGAGCAGCGCAATGTCCTTGCCGACGGTGCGGCCCAGCTCCTTCAAGGCTGGATAGAACGCTTCCAGCCTGTAGTCTGCGCACGCGTAGATACCGTCTATGTCCGGATGGTTCCGCATTATATCCAGGAAGCGGGGTGCATAGTCGGGGCGCTCCGCCTGGTGTGCCATCTCGACGGTCTGCAGCTTGAGCTCCATGGCACCTGCGCGGCATCCCTCCAGGAATCGGTGCACAGGATCGCTTGACTCATAAATGTCTGTGCGGTGTGTGACGAGTAGCAGCTTGCGGCAGCCCGAGTCATGCAGATGCCTTACTCCCGCCCTGCCGCCTTCGAAATAGTCGCTCATGACTCCGGGGCAGTTGATTCCTTCAAGCTTGCCGGTGCCCAGGAAGCAATAGATGTTGACACTGTCCGAAACCGTCTTCAGGTATTTTGCCAGCGGAGTTCTCAGAGCGTGGAAGAAAATGGCGTCGAGCGTCCGGCCTTTTATGCCAGCGTCAAGCTTTTGGAACAATCTCTCTAATTCGACGGCGGCCTTGTCATGCTTTCCGGAGCCCGGTTCATCCGGCAGCTTCTCAAGAATCAGGTTGTAGCCCGGCTGTGCGCTGAAGATTTCAACGAACTTCTCGACGAAGTCGGAGAACATGTGCCCTTCCAGATAGCTGATCAGAACGACATTCCTAGTGTCAAGAGGCTTTTTCGCTATGAAGTTTCCTTTGCCGTGATGAGAGAGTATGATTCCTTCCATCTTAAGGAGGTCTACGGCATGCCGGATCGAGATGGTCGTCCGCCCGTATTCCGCCGCAAGCATCCTGAGCCCCGGCAGGGCCGAGCCCACTGGGAACTCATCGGCCATGATGCGATCCCTAAGATCCTTATATATTCCTTGTTGCTCGTCCATAATATCCTGCTGTTATCGTTTGTGCCCGAGACTTTTATACGCCTTCAGGCATACGCCTGTGAATTTCTATTTTCCGTAAGTTCGCCACTTTGCGGAGGGATTCATCGGATCTGCGTCAAGAAGTTCGATTGCGGTTTCGGGCGGGGTGTTTCCGGCCTGAGCCTTCATGGAGGCCAGATAGACGCTGCCCGCCGGCCTGGCGTTGACAGTCATCTGCCCCAGTTCCGGTATGCTTACCACGATGTCTCTTGCTTCTCCGTTGGCCGCCCATGCGGCGATCAGCCACTTATCTTGTTTGCGGAGACGGCGCACGAATACGCGGACACCTTTCGTCGGGTCTGAGAACTCGTATGCCGGAAGCTTCGGATCGCGCGAGTGCTGGAGCGGCCCCGGGAGCAGGTCGCCGTCGCGCAGGAACTCTTCGAGGTGCGAGAAGAGGGCGTGCGCATGGCCCAGCGCCGTCATCTGTTTCAAGTGCGGCGGGGCGGACGCTCCGGCGTCCTTCCCGTCGCAGCCTTCCGGGAGGCTGAAATATCCTGCCACCGCTCCGATCTGGCCCGCGGCGTAAAGGCATTTCAGGAATCCCATGTACCGGTCGTCGTCCGAAATTGTTTTTTTCTTCCATCCGCCGCAGACCCAGTTGTAGGACAGTGGCTTTCCAAGCGGGATGGCCTGGGCTAGGGAGTGTGTGAAATTTGTGAGCAGATCCTGCTTGCCGTCCCATCCGGTGTTGAAGTGCTTGTAATAGAGGCTCTGATCGGGATAGTCTGAAACCGCCAGCAGCGCCGGACCGTAGCTCCATGACGCAGAGTCCCATGAAGGAATCCCTCCGAAATGGTACCAGAGATACAAGCTGCGGTCAGGAAAGGCCTCGCGGACGGCTTTTGCTATTGGCAGCTCCTGGCGGGCCTTCTGGGCCGAGATGAAATCCAGCCAGCTCTGCTGGCCTCTGGCTGCGACGACCGCCGGCGACTGCTCCCAGAAACTTTGCCCGTGGCCGGCGACCGAAAGGCCATATTCGCCTCCGTTGAGGATGACTGCGACCGGAGTTTTGGCGCGCAGGCGGAGCAAGGGAGCGAGAGTCTCCTTCGCCGCCCATTCGAAGATGGCATCTGGCGCCAGCGGAGACAATGTGCGCCAGCTCGGTTTGCCGGTCTTCGGATCAGCTATGAGCTGTCCGTTGCCGTCCTTGAGATAGTATCCTTCCCGAAAATCCTCGGGCAGTCCTTCAATCCCCTTCAGCAAGGGGCGGTGAGTGAGGACGAATAACGGATATTTTTTCGGATCTGATGCCGCCAGCGCCACTATACGGGCGTTCACTCCCGACGGGTTCTTCTCGATCTCGTCAACGACTTCGTGTGTCAGATAACCCCCGATTTCCAGGGCATAGCCCCATTTCTCCACGAGCTCTACCCGGACATCGTAAGGCATCGACCATCCCCATCGTGTCAGCGGCGGCAATGTGTGGCCGGAACGGAAGACCGGCGGCTTGAACGCCTTGAGGTGCGACAGCAGAGTCTGGATCGGGCGCGGCGGAGGAGGCGGTGGCGCTTCTTCCAGCGTATCCTCAACGCCCTGTGCCGGCGGCGCTTCAGGCTCGTAGGGCATTCCATCCTCCCCCCTGGCGGACGGGTACAAGGCAAGCATAAGTACGGACGCGATAACCGACATCATAAGTTCTTTGTTCAAAACATGATAAAATGACATAAACACATTCGATCGTCTTTTCATTTCGCATCCTCCGGCGCATAATACTGCTTGGTCAGGTCGCTTTGAATCGTGTGGTAGTATACGCTGACACCTTTATAGGTCCATGACTCCACATGGCCGTCGAAGTGCAGCTTGTTGGCCGAGGATGGATGCCCGAGCCCGATTTCCTCGTTCCAGATCAACATAGGTGGGATCGGCACATATCTGGGACACCACATGACCACATTTAGCGGGCGGTCCGCGTCGCGCCGGTAATAGAGCTTAATACCGTAACTGGCCGTAGCCGGGTCAGTCAGATAATTGCCCCCGCTCGGAAGGGGTATATATCCCATAGGCCCATATGCGTCCTTGTACAAGTTGGCCCAGGTCGATTTATATTCTGTGCAGAACATGCTTTTCCGCTTCTCGACGCCAGCATATTCCGTCTCGGCAAGATAACGCATTGCGGGATGCGGGTTGTCTCCATCCCCGGCAGGCCCGACCGCGCATGTGTCGCTCCCCCAAAACAGCCCGTTTATATGCGCCCAATTTGAGGATCCGACAGGGCGATGGAAGTATGCGTTCCAATTGAAATCGGCATAATATACCAGGCTGGCGGTGCCTAAATGATGAAGGTTGTTGGCGCAGGCGGTCCGCTTGGCCTGCTCCCTGGCCTTCTTCAATGAGGGCAGCAATATCGCCATCAGAATTGCGATGATTGCAATCACTACCAAGAGTTCGATGAGCGTAAAGGCGAGCGACTTCATTTTCATTGCGGCATTGCCTCCCATATTGTCGATTTTAAATTATGCGCCGGTCATCTTTCCTTGTCGCCGCCTTGTGCAACGATGAGGCGGCAGCCAAATCGGCGATGCGCGCCCGGAAGCGCATGGATGCTTCATAGTTGTCCGAGGCGTTCTTGTCGATAGCGTGAGTCCGGTTGCTAAGAACGATTGTAAACACGCCGAGTTCCGGGTCAATCCAGAGCGACTGTCCGGTCCAGCCGGAGTGCCCGATGGCCGATTCCGACAAAGCGGCCGGGCGGTGCAGGCACTCAGAGCAGGGGCGCATGTCCCATCCGAATGAACGACGCGGGAGCCCTTTGGGGATGTCTTTACTGTCATCCATGAGTATTTAACTTTCGGGTTTTTTACATTTCATCTCTCATTTGAACTTTTCCTGCGATTGTTGCGGGGCGGCAATCTCAAGCCCTCTATCGGCCCTGCAATCAATCGCCGGCAAGGACGGCCGCATGCATTGGTGCAACAGCGATCCTTAAGTTTCCGTCCATGTCCGGTTTTACTGATGCTCCGGCGACAATGCGGGGCAAGGCGGCGCCAGGCGCCTTTTCGACGATTTCATTTTCTGCGAAGTTCGCAATGATCATGTAGTTGCGCTTGTCGGCGCCGGCCACTCTGACCCTGTAGACATCCGCCCCGTCGCCTTCAAGAACCTCGGGAGGGGTAGAGCGAAAATAATCTTCAGTCTCCTTTGCGTTCACGCCAGACAGGATGACTGCGCCCAGGTCGAACAAAGTCGTGTGTGCGTCATAATCCCGGACAGCATTCGAAGAGCCGAGGCAGATCTCGTCGGCATAAAGATTTCCGCCGGCCCGCACAGTGCTCTGATGGTGGATGTGCGGCTTGATTAGGATCTGCCGCTCCGCAGGACGGTTGATGATCAGTTCGGGCCCGTAAACGCGAAGGACGGAAAGGCATGAGTCGATGCAGAGCCAGTTGCCGGGAATGTTACGGGTTTCTGCCTGCGCCGGACAGCCGCCAAGATCTAGCACCCCTCCGTCGAAGCGGTAGTTGCGCCGCATGCCGTTGAAAATGTCGTTCGGAATTTGCAGGAAAAGGCCTTTCACCTCCCGCAGCCAAATGCGTCCAAGGGTATGGGCTCGCTGCAGGACGACCATCGTGCGTCCGTCCGGAAGGGCGACGCATGCCAGATCTATTGTTGCGGCATCCCTTGGAAGCTCTCCCTCGGACACATACTCATGGGTGCGCACCGTTGTCTGTCCGCAGGTCGCGAATCCGCCTTGGAAGATATCGGATTGGCCCGGCCTGCAATCGGGATCGTTGAATGCGCCCATCCCGAGAACTCGTCCAGCCAGGTTCCACTGCCATTCTGCCATCGAACTCGCCTTCGGCGGGATGCACAGGCCTTGCGGTGAACTTGCCGCCCGCCAAGTCCACGAAGCCATCCTGCGATCGTCTCTGGTGAGCATGCTGCCATGGTATTCGTCCGACCATTCCGAAAGCAACTGGATTTTATTTTCGCCTCGGTCTTGTGCGGGTTTCACGGCATCCGCCCGATCAAAAAGCCGGTGCCAGTAGGCGCCCATCGACAAGGTGCAGGCGCGGTCGCCCTCCAGGCGGACGTAATACTGCGGCGAGACCGATTCCAGCCGCGATAGCCGCGCCGACAAGAATGCGTTGTCTGGATTGGATTCCGCTTCGGCGGCAAGAATTCCCAGCCAGCCGAGCTCAAGCGAACTGGCGTCTTCGTCGCCGAAGAGGTCGCGGGCCAGCAGCCAGACCGGAATGGCGTAGTCCTGGCAGTAGCAATATCGGACTCGCGTGTCGCCCCCGATCCGCCACAGGCGTCCGTCGGGGAACGTGCAGGTCTTCACCAGCCGCCAAAGATCAAGCGCATGATGATAGAGCCCTTCGGGAACTGCCCAGCCTCTGGAACGGCATGAGAAATGCAGCATGGCTATGTTGGACAGGCAGATCACCATGTATCCGACATTCAGGTAGCCGTGATGGTTGCAGGCCATGCTGTCGAACATATTGGCGCCCAAGTGCCATTCCGCCACAGGCCGGCCGGAGATCGGGCGTGTGCTCGCAGCGTCCGAGGGTGTTGAAATGCCGTTGACAAGGAAGCGCGTCCCTTTCTCGATGTATTCGCCGCGGCGCGGAGCGTCCGGGAACAGCAGCGCCGTCCGGTGGAGAATACAGCCGTTCCAGATGTTGCTTTCGGGCCTGTTGTCTTTTACCAATCCTGCGACGATCTCGTATTTGTCGAGCAGCCAGTCGCTTTCCGAGATAAGCACCTTTCTCAGAAGCTCATGATCCTGGGCTGGAAGAATTGTGCCGAGCGCTTCAATGCCGTGGCTCAGGCGCTCCAGGCAAAGGGCGCTGATCCATGAGTTGCCCCACGGCTGCAGGTCGGTCGCGGTTCCTCCGCCGGCCAGATGGCTGCTGAGGTTGAAACGGATCATGCGCAACGCCCAGGAAATCATTTCATCCTTGCTCATGCCTGCGGAGGTTGCATCCGTGCCGGGATCGGTTCCGAGCACGGCGAAGGCCGCGGCGGCCGTGTTGTTTGCCTGCATGGACCAGTGGCCGTGGTCTCCGGGCCCGAAGCAGCCCTGCGAAGCGTCTCCCGGCAATTGATAAAGGTACCGTCGGATCGCCGACGGCCAGCGCTCAAGGCGGCGCAGATAAAGGCTGTGCAGATTAGTTTTCATGTTATCCTCTCGAGTGAGCGTTTGACTTCAAGCTGATACAAGCGCGTCGTAGCAGGCCTTCAATTGTTGGAGCGCCATCTTTTCTTTGTCTTCGAAGAATTCCATGACAGTGAAGGATGGTATCACTTTATTGTAAATGCACGTATTCAGATTTTATAATTCGTCACTTAAAGCACTTTGGCATGATCCCCGCCTATACGGAAGGAGCCCGCGACCTCGGCTGTGGAAAGCTTGAGCGGAGCGGCGGCTCCTTCAAGCAGTCAATATCGAATCGCGCCAATGCAAGCGTCTCATACGGATGTTTTTCTCCGCGCTCATACAGGCATAAGATAGTCTTATCCTTTGCGACGGCGAGATCCGAATAGGCGGATGGTCCCGGGTGAAGAACTATACCCGGGCTCCAGGTCTTGCACTCGTCGTAGCTGGCGCGGACTGTGAGGTTCTGGCGGACTTCCTCGCGGCATGCCGGATTCGCGAAGAGAATAACGCTTGGAGTTCTGCCATCGGCGACAGCGTAGCGCGCCATGCTCGCCTGGCAGCCTCTCCACAGAGGCGGTTCGATCAGTGTGTCATCCACCTGCCGGGGGCCAAAGCTGAGCCCGCCGTCACGGCTCCATGAGAAAGTACGCCGGCCGCACTCCTGCGGATTGCGGCTGTTGACGTATACAGAGCCATCCATGGTCTCAACGACGGCGCTTTCGTTCGAGCCTTTCTCGCAGATGCCGCCAAGACTCCAGGTGACCCCGCGGTCATCGCTGTAGACAAGGTGGGAATGATTAGGATCCTCCGCATTGTAATTGACTCCTACGATATGATTGCACGAGACCAGCAGCCTGCCGGATTTGAGTTGGACTCCGTGTCCCGGGCCAGTGGCATACCATGTCCAGTTCTTCCGCTTAAGCTTGCCTGTGAGATCCTCCGGCTCCGACCATGTTTCTCCGTCGTCGGTGCTGCGCGTGATCCAAACCGAACGCGGCGCCTTGCCTTTCAGTATCGAATCTTCCCCCCCGTCTGCGTTGTTTTTGCAGAACAGGAGGCAGATCATGCCGCTTTGCGCATCAACGACGGGGGCAGGGTTGCCGCACGTCATGCCACCTTGGGTGAGTATCACCCGCGGATTTTCCCATGTCCGGCCATTGTCCGAACTGCGCCGCATCATGATGTCAATCTGTCCATAGTCGCGCAGAGAGTCCCGCCGCCCTTCGCAGAAGGCGAGAACTGTGCCCCTGGCGCTGACCACCAAGGAGGGGATTCTGTATGCCGTGTAGCCCCCCTTGCCGGATTCGAAAAGAATCTCCTGCGTGACAACGCCGCCTCTTCCTGACACTTGTTTTTCCATGTTTACACCGCCATAAGCTTCTTCGTGAAGGCGACGAAATGTGGAAATGCGATTTCCGGCTCGGCAAGGCCTGGCTCCCACTTCTTTTCCCATTCGAAGGACAGGTAGCCCTTATATCCGGTTTCTTTTATGAGCCTCAATGCCGATTTCAAATCCACTTCGCCTGTGCCGGGAAGCCTGGATTTCACCTTGCCGTCGGCTTCGCGCGCGGCATCCTTGAAATGCACATGGTATATCTGCCCCTTGATGCTGTCGCAGGTTTTTTCGAGCGGCTCGGAGAAGAACGAATTCCCGACATCCCAGCATACTCCTAGCGCAGGGCTGCCAACACCTTTTAGGACGGCGACCAGATTTTCGCCTTTGCACCAGTCGTCATGCGTTTCAAGGGCCATTTTAACGCCCAGCTTCTCAGCTTTCGCGGAAACGGTCTTGAGGCAGTCCACTACGCGAGCGATGTTGGCCGCCCTGTCCTCGCCTTCCATGTTTCCACCGAAGATGCGGAGCACAGGGCATGAGACGTCGCGTGCCAGTTCCAGCATCTTTATCGTATAGCTGATCTGTTCTTCTCTCTGCTTCCGATCAAGCATAGTAAAGCGGGAATATCCCATGATGCAGGCTATCTCGACTTTATTGTCGGCGAAAAGCCCTTTGATCCTTTTCAGCTCCTCTTGCGTCTCGCCCGGTCCAATGTGCTCACCCTTAACCCCGCGCAGTTCAACTCCGTCGTAGCCCATGCTCCTAGCATTTGCCGCGATCTCTTCAAGTCTCCAGTTTGGACATCCTAGCGTAGCGAACGACAATTTCACGATTGCACCCCTGTTTTTTTGTTTACCTGATATATAAATTTATATTATACAAGTCTCGCGTTTGGATCCAATGCCTGATCCGTGGACATGTCTTCAGGCTTGACTTCGCCGCTGCCAGCTCCGAGAAGGAAGTCGGCTGGCAGCCTGCTCTGCGGACGGAATTCCCTGTCCTGCGCGTGGCGGAGCAAAAGATACAGCAGATACATCGACGCAGGATCCTCGGCGGACATGTTGAGGGTGCAGACCATTACGCGGCCTTTCCCGAGGATCCCTTCAAAGAGGGCGGAATGCCTGCGGACTCTCTTGTAGGAACTCATCAATTCAATTATCGGATCGAATTCCGTCCCTCCATAGTCCATCGACACGACCGATGATCCGGTGAGCATGTCGTGGAACTGCCATCCGCAGTAGCCGTCGTGGGGGAACTCCCGCATCACCGGATGATCCCAGATCACTGTTGCGGCGTGCCCTTTCGGGCGCCCGGCAACGCATATCTGGAAATTGGCCGGAGAGGACGGCATGGCGCCAGCACCGAGAACGACTGCCGATCCCCCCTTCCTGATCCAGTCCAGAGAGCTTCTGTCAAGTCCCGAAAGCAGGCGAACTGCGCAAGCTTTCGCAGAGGCGGCAACAGGTGACAGACCTTGGAAAAGACCGGAGAAGCGGGCAATGGCCGGCCCGTCGGCTTCCGCAGCAACGGGAGAAGGCTGGGGGAAAATCCAGAAATCCCATTTGTTATCGACAAATTTGCCAGAGCCTTGCAGGCTTACCGAGAGGGTAGCCTTTACAGGATGTCTGTTTCCAGAAATATTGAACGACAATTCGCCGATGTCCTGAATCTCTCCGGCAGGAATAAGAGGCACGGCCCATTCGCCTGACGCGAAAATATTTCCATCGCCCTTCGACAGCCTCCACATAAGGCGGCAGTTCCGCATTTCCTCGGGGCCAAAATGCGAACATCGCAGTTGTGAACGGAATTTTGCCCCTTCCCAGTAGTTGCGCATGTTGCCATGATCGAGGAGCAAGACTGTTTCCCCGTTGTATCGAAGAACGTCCTCCGGCAGCTCGCCTGGCTTCATCTCGTAGAACTCGTTCATGATCCCGCAGTCGTAGCCTGTCCTGTGCCAGTGGTGGTCTATGGCGGCAAGCATGTCGTATCCGGCGAGGCGGCTGCATTTCCTTGCGTTCTCAAATGCGTGCTTCCGCAGATCCCGCATCCAGGCGCAGGAGTTGGCAAAGTACAGCGCGGCGTTCCCGAGAAGTCCCGCTTCCCGCAGGTTCTTTCTGGCCGCCGCGAAGATTCCCGGACCTATCCGCGTGCCTTCGTAGCGATGCTCCAGATCCAGATTTATAAAGCTGCCATGTATGCATATCTCGTGCGACAGGCATGGCCGTTCGTATGGAACGAGGCGATCATCAATGATCCTCGGGTCTCCGGCAGCGGAACTGTAGCTCAGCATTCCCCAGGAGTAGCTTCCGAAGACATCCGAGAAGCTTTTCAGTTCCTCAAGGCGCCGAGGGTTATGAGGGTATGGCTCCATGACCGCATCGGCACCCATATTCTCTGGAGTCCAGTAATACTCGACACCACGCATCGCCTCCTGCGGATTGAACAGCGCGTCAGGCGCCTCCTTCCTTATAAGCTCAGACAACGCGCGCAATTCGGCGATTTTAGCGTCGTCGAGGATTTCCTCGTTTCCTGCGCAATAGATCACGACGGACGGATGCTTCCGGCAGAACCGCACGATGTCAGCCCATTCTTCCAGCGACGAATATCTCGGGGCTTCGATCTGTATGAGCATTCCCAGTTGGTCCGCGGCGTCAAGATATTCTTCCGGCGGAACCCATGTGTGAAACCTCAGCCAGTTGAAGCCTAGGGACTTGAGCTTCCCGATCGTATGCAGGTAGTAGCTTGTGGAGATCGGGGGAGTGCATGTCTTTGCGAAATACGCATGCTCCGTGGCGCCGCGGAGATATTTCCTTGTCCCGTTGAGCCGGATTGAGAATCCTTCACGGTTTATGTGCCTCATGCCGAAAGGCTGTGAGAAGATGTCCCTTGCACCGTCTCCGTTCGAAATCTCCAGCTCCGCGCGGTAGAGGCGCGGAGCGTCGTCCGACCATGCCGCAAGGCCCTCTGAGGAGCTTGTCCATTCGGCCGAATCTCCAGCACATTCCATTTTTCCGGAAATGACATGTTCTCCTGTAGCCGGATCAACGACAGCATAGTTGATCCTCAGTGCGCCGGGCATGCGTCCAGGGGGAATCTGCAGCCTCCAGTTGAGCCGGGAAAGATCATCGGACGGCCACACGTGCAGGTCAGGCGTCCTGCAGACATTTGAAGCATTCAAGACGACCGAAGCCCTTATTCCGGCGCTGCGGCCGGAGTAGCCGCGTATCGAGCATCCCAGCCGGTCGGCTCGGACGTTCGACACCGCAATCACCAACTCGTTCTCGGAGCCATAAGTCAGTGATTTTTCCAATGGCACTGAAAATGGCGTCGAATGGCTTGCGTGGTGCTTGAGAAGTTTTCGGTTGACCCACACCCAGGCGTCCATTATCACGCCGCCGACATGCAACGTGACAAACTTTGACGACCATTCAGAAGGGACAGCAATCCTCCTCCTGTACCATCCGAATCCAAGAAGATACTGAAGCGATGCGTCAGGGGGATTATTGCCCAGCGGAAAGTCCGGCGGCCGGTAATTCGGATTGAACTTCGGCTCGGACCAGAAGTCGACGCGCTCCATTTCCTTCAGAAGATCCCAATGGTCGTCCCAGTAGCCCGGGACAATCATGGAAGCGCTGAATTCGCGCTCCTCCGGAAGGGCGAGGTCGACCGGATCAGCGCTTGCCCGGTAGGCGAACTGCCATTCGCCGTCAAGGCAAAACCTCGAATTTTCCTTAGGAAAGCCAAGCCTTAGATTTCTGTCAAACATATAATGGGGCTCCATATTTAGTGTTTCATCTTGGCGCATGTATGCGCCCGGAAATAATATGCGGTCAAACAAGTTATCTCATGTTTCATGTGAAGCCTCCCTGAAAGCCTCGGCCGGTCCGAAAGGCGCGAAATCCGCAAGGGAAACGAATTTTCCGATGCGCCTTCCAGATGACTTGATGCCGTTGGGCCAGCGTATTACGGCCGGGACATTGTATGCTCCCCGGAAAGATGGGACTCCCTTTGCAAAAAGCCCGTGATCGCCGCAATAATCGCCGTGGTCCGACACGTAGAGGACGAGCGTGTCGTCCCTCCGTCCGGAATCATCGAGCTTCCGCATGATTTTCCCGAACATGTCGTCGAGATATTTTTTAGGGACGCAATATGGATCATGCGGACCGATAAGTCCGGCGAAGAGGCACCATGGATTTGAGGATTTTGAAAGATTGTCCAATACGGAAAGTGATTCCGCGACCACCTTCTCGTCATGGCTGCTGCTGTTGACGGATTCAAGCGTCCTGTAGAGGGTGTATGTGGAATAGCCGGGGCGGAGGATCTCACCCTCTCCCCGGACTGCCTGTTCAGGGACAGCGGCAAGCGACTTGAAATCATCCCACCTTTTCCCATGATGTTCGGCGGCAGTGCCGGAAACGAAATGCTCGTTCCATCCCCTGTCCTTGGGGCTTTCCTCTGAACTCACATGCCATTTCCCGCAGAAATCAAGGCTGTAGCCGGCATCCGCCAGGTCTTCGCTCCAGAGCCTGACTCCCCGCCTGAGCCCCCTGCTTATCGCCTGCCCGTTGCATACGTTGTTCCATACTCCATGCCTTGATGGATACAACCCCGTATGGAATGTCGCCCTTGACGGACAGCAGTGTGCCGTCGGGCAGAACGCGTTCGTGAAGGTCAGCCCTTCCGAGGCGAGCCTTTCAAGATTCGGAGTTTTCACCGGATGTTCAGGGAGGACCGTGTCGCCGCGCTGGTGATCCGTCATGAAAACCAGGATATTAGGTTGCCTCGGCATATTATTCCTCTTTCCTCTCACAGCTGTACTCCTTCAGCAGTGCATCAAGAGCCATTTCGGTTTGTGAACCATCCGCCCAGGCTATCTTGACAGATGATTGAGAAGGGAACTGCACTGACTGAATCAAGGTTTTTCCCTTGTGGGGTTCGAGCACTGTTGCGAATTCCGCAGTTTTACCGCGTATCCGATGGAATAGGCTCGGCACCTTGTCCGGAGTGAATCCGGTGTTGGGATTGTTCAAGCCGGTGATGCCGGTGTATAGCTCTCCAGCAGCCGAGTTATTCTGCCATAGCGAGAGCTTTACAGGAGGGAGTTTTTCCTCGGATGATGCGTCTTTTCCCTTTTGCGGCGCTGTCTGCCCAGTGAGATCCCATTCGAGACGGATGTTCCCGCTTCCCTGGAGTTTCTTCAGGTCTATAATGTTGTCGTAGTTGGCTGCGGTGCCTAGTGGCGTCGCAGAAGGAGTCGAGTTCCATCCATCGCCCAGCCCGAGTTCGCCGAAATTGTGATATGCAAAATCATAGACGTGATCCTGCTCCGACTCCAGCCTGTCAAGAACGACGGCAACACCCTTCACCAGGGCCAGCGCCCGGACGTGGCCGACGCCAGGCGCGATGCCGTCAACGCGGCTCGCGACAACTTGGAGGTCTGGGCCCGGACTATAGGCAAGAAGCCGACCTACCGCCGGAAGCTGATCCTTTTGATCAACAACGACAAGATTCTGCGCGATCGAATGAACACTTATGAAGGCGTTGAGGCGCGGGTCGTCGGATTTTATCCCTGAGCTGCCAAGATTGTACAAGGAGCCTGTTCCATGGGCGAATATCTTCCCGAAAGCTGTCAGCGTGATATGGTTCCTGTCCAGGGCGGCGTGCATGACGTTCCGTCCATAGTCAAGAGTCGCCATGACTTGCGTGTCGACAGTGCTGCCCGAGCGCAGGACGGCCAGACCGGCATGACGAAAAAGAACAGGCTCCGTGCTCAGAAGTTTCATCCAGCCATCACTTCCCAGTTTTTTCCCTGCAAGTGATGCCGTGAACGGCGATGCGCCCGCATCGTAGAGCCAGTCTTCATCTGGAAAAATTGAAATGAAGTCATCCGCCAGCCCCTTCGGCCCCACACGTTGCCCAAGCCCGCAGTCGCCACTGTTTGGGACGAGGCCATTCAGCGCCGCACGCTTGAAGGGCATGCGGAATGCGGCGAGCAGATTGTCTTTAGGATATTTGAGCGCAAGCCCCGAATTTGCCAGATACGATAGGGCCGGAAGATACTCGGTCATTCCAGCGTAATGGTAGTTCAACGGACGGCCTTCGGATGAAAACCCGTCTTCATCAATATCTCCAAGCCTTGATATGATCCCTGAGTCTGTCATCGTGGCATGGCGGACCATGGTCGCGTCGTCGAAAACGATCCCCATCAGAAGCAGGTTGTGGTTCGTGACATCGGTCATGTTGTTGATGCCGCCCGGGAACTTCATGAGCTCGGTTGCGTAGGGCAGCACAAATCCCATATACACGTCACGCCGTTTCTCTTCGGTCCACGCAGGTGAGTCCGCGGTCATCGAAAGCAGCTTGCAGTGCCATTTGAAAAACATGTTTGAGCCGTATGAGCTTGACATGGCGACGCGCGATTCGCACAAGACCACCGGGGATCTGTCCCAGGGCAGAGTCTGAGCCGACCTGGGCATCCACAGGAGTTCGGGATATTGAGACGCGTAGAGTCCGAAAAGCTCGACGGCTTTCTCCGCGTATTTCTCGTCGCCCGTATAAAGGTATGCCTTGCCCAGATTCTCAAGTGCGAATCCCGGATAGCCGAAATATACTTTCCATGTATATCCGGCGCGGTCTGTTCCAAACTCACGTTCGCCGGTCTTTGTGTTGACGATCTCCGGCATGGAATCTTCGGGACGCCAGTCCCCAATCCACTTGTTCATGCAGTTCATATGGTCGGTCGGGATGTGAAGAAACTTCTTTGTGACCAATTCATCCGCCGCCTTGAGGACATTATCTAGAACAAGCAGTTTGCGGATATCAGCATCTCCAGCAGAAAGTCTTTTGCGTATTAGCTCCAGATTCTGTTGTGGAATTATAACCTGCCGTTTCAATTCCGGGGAAAGCGGCCGGACAAGGAAGCCCTGCCAGACGCATGCCGATTCCGGTTCTCCGGCAATCGCGAAGGTCACTTTCAATGGCTCGCTGTAAAGCTCTTCAGTCGCCTTGACGTCATCCGCCGTCATTGCGGCAGTCAATTCGTAGGTCGCCACCTTTCCGTTCTTCAGCCGAACTTTCGCTCCCTCCTCTTCCCCGTCTGAAACGTCGGCATTTCTGAGGGTGACTGCGAAACGCCGGTGCTTGGAGGCAACTGAACTTTCGACCTCCACGGGGCGGCCTGCGCTGTTGCGTATCATATATCTTGCGGTGTAGAGAATGCTCCCATCCTTGTTGCGGGTCAATACTGGCCAGGTTATCGGCTGTTCGAAATCCGGTTTCAGGTTAAGTATCGCGCGAGACAGGCGGAGATTTCGAAGTTCGACGACCGTGTCCGGCATAAGAGCAAGACAGCTCAATCGGAAAAAATCTCCGCCTTCGCCGTCAGGGTTGTCCCAGGGATACCATGCAGGCCTTGTCAAGTCTATCTGACGCCGCTTCCACTCCGGCTCGGTGGAAGTGTGCACGGAGAGATGCCATTCATGCACCTTGCACTGATAAGGCCCCGACACGTGTCCCAGCGCCTGCATGTCAAGGCTGCTGATTTCGCCGCCTGTAATCCTGAATTCGAAATCAAATCTGTCATAATAGCGGAGCCTTTGAAAAATCGGATTATCGCTGCGGATGGCCAGACGAGAAGTTTGCCCGGCAGTGATATGCCAGCGGATAATTTTACCGCCATCCGCTTCCGCCGCCTCGGTCTTGCCATTCTCCACTGAAAACAGCGAATCCGCATTGGAGGGATTAAACGAATAAGCGAGGGCATCATTGGCAATCGTATCAGAGACACCGAGGAGATGTGCCAATCCTATCGCTGTTATCGCCGCCCATTGCCGCAACATAATTATTCCCCTACTGAATCCCACATCATATTCACCGCCGGGATGAACCCGCCGGCGCCTCTATTCAATTTCGAGACGATTAGGTTGAAGTCTGACTATTTGAAATGTTCTCCGTCATTTTCCCTCATTGCAGTGTCTTGCCGCGATAGGCGAGATATGTGCCGTCGTAGATGAAATGCCTCTGCGGCGAGCCGTCGGGCGCAAGCCTGAGCCATACGAGCGGACTGTCCGTCCGGAAAGCACCGTCCTCCTCGAAGGGAGCCGCGAGCGAGGAGGAAAGGGCGATGCAGTCCACGGAAGCGTCCGGCCAGGTCATTTCAAGAATGCGTCCTGCCCTGGCGGCCCTGCACTGGACGGCGGGCGGCGATTTGCCTTCCGTAACCGGCATGGCCAGCACGGCATGGAATGCGGATTGCGCGGGATATCGGAAGACAATCTGCGGCGCCGGCACAAAGCCGGTCGAATAGGTTTCGCAGAACCACCCCCGCAGCGGATCCCGCTGTCCTTCATGCACCTTCATCTGCACGTCCGCCGGAGGCATGACCATCTGCAGATGGAATCCCGGCCTTTCCTCCTTCGACCGCCATGCAAGCTGTTTGGGATCGTGCTCCCATGCTTTCACCGGCGCCATCTGCCAGACGTTTTCAATAGTATGCCCTGGATCGCAGCTCATGGCATCGAAAATCAGGAGATATTCTCCACGTATCCACAGCAGCATGCGCTCGTGGCGGCCGAAGCGCCCAAGGCCGAAACCTTTGGCGAACCACCATGTGTAGGTGCCGGGCCAATAGCCGCCGTCATAGCGCCCGCGCAGAAAGACGATGTCGTCGGCGATGACGGAAGAGAGCAGCCGCGCGTCGCCGATCCCCTGGTTCAATCCGTCTAGGTTGAGCGTGCTGTGGGCGGGTGTAGAGCGGCCGTATACGGCGAAGGGATTGGACATCTCATAGTCGAACATCCCCGGGTCTGCCAGCCATAGGCGCCTCCCCGAGCGGAACACCAGCCCGAGCCGCGCCAGATGTGCGTGTCCGCCTCCGTAGGGCGCGGCATCGAAGGCCAGAAGATCGGCGCCCGTCCGCCAGGACGAACGGGCGAACGCCTGTCCCGCATCGGGAAACACGGTGTCGCGGGACGGCGCCCAGGCCGACTCGTCACGCCCCGTGAGCTGCGCGCGCCACTGTCGCATCTGGCCCCATGCGTCGGCATGGTCGGAATCGGCCGCTTCGGCGGAGTCGTCGTTGATGCCGCAGCCCAGGTTGTGCGCCAGATAGTCGAGCGCGGCCAGCAGGCGGTCGGCCGGTAAGTCAAACGCCGCCTCTGGAAAGAGGCGACCCAGCTGTGCCAGGTAAACGAACGTTCCGGTCATGTGCCAATGATATTGGAGCGTGCGCTCGAAGTGGGCGCCGTCCGCCAGGAACTGTTGCCTGAATGCCTGTCTAAGCCCTTCGACCGCATCCCGCCGCATCTCGTCGGCGTCGCGCATGAACGGCAGGCGCAGGGCCGTGTGGAGCAGCCCGTCCAAGCCGAAGATGCGGTGGTTGCCGCCGCACGAGGGGATGCCTCGTTTCCAGAGTATGACGGCCTGCCGCTCCATGGAGGTCAGCATCCGCTCGATGAAGGCATCGTTCCAGGACGGACTGTCCATGAACATAGCCAACGCCGCCGCCCATCCGCCGCGGCCGTGCGTGCCGAGGCGGATGCCGATGTCCATGCAGGTGTTGCCGCGAAGCGCGATATCCTCCATGTCGAAGCGGCTCATCCAGTCTTGTATATAGTCCCGGGCGGCTTCTGCGAAACGCTCATCGCCGGTCTTTTGGAATGCCCTCATAAGCGGTATCAGCATGAAGAAGCGGCTCATCTGCGTCGGCCATTCCTGATGCTTCAGGTGGCCACCGCTCCAGTCTATGGATTGCCGCCCGACCGTGATCAAGGTGCGCGGTATGTGCGGTGGCTGGAGCCCGTTGAAGCGCAGCCTGCCTTCGACGATCTCCCCGGCTTGCTCCATATCGTCTTCGCTGGCTGGCTGAGGCGGTATAAGCTGTTCGAGCTTCGACGCGACTTCACGGAAAATTTCCTTCTGCTGTGTCAAGGTCATGGCTACTCCATAATTTCAGATTTTCTCACCCGCTTCAATGAAGTGGCGAAAAACAGTGGAAAATACACCTGTGGCGTTTCAGCGCGGGGTGCCGGAAATCTTAACTGAAATCCCTTCCCGGGGGCGGCATTTCACCACATCTCTTTTTTCCACGTATAAGGGTGTCTGATTTTAATCTAGAAGAATTTCAAGTTGATCAGCGGTAAATAATCGGAACGAAAAAATCCAATTCCCAATTATGTTCACCGCCGGGATGAACCCGCCGGTGCCTCTATTCAATTTCGAGACGATTAGCAATTGATACGTCCTCAACTTTCTTATGTATACTACGGGTTGGAGTCATAATACGGCAGCATAGTGGCGGAAGCATATGGTTGCCAGTAGAGGCCGTTCATCCGCACAAACAGCACAGTGCGGTGGGGGTCGGCATAGAATTTGACGTGCCCGTCGGAAAAGAGGGCGTTCAGTCCTTCATAGTGCTGACGCGGCCAGGTGCTCGATGTCTGCGGTGTCGTGTAGGTGGCCTCGCAGTCTGTGGCCCAGCTTCGCATACCGGATTTTTCGGCGTTGAAGGGGGGCCCGTACATGTAGCTGGTGTATATGTGAACTCCAGTGGCCGGATCGCCAATGTAGGGCACTATCCACCAGCGTTTGAAGTTGCTCAGGTAGGTGTCGTGGTTGCGGTCGCTGGGGCAGAAGACGACCTCGGGGGTCGACGCCGGCAGGTAGTCGTAGGCAAGCAGGTAGCCCACGCCTTCGAGCAATATGTTGCCGCCCGGAGCGGGGCCGCCCTGGTTGAATGCCGCCCGGTTGGTCGGCGGATCCCAGAGGGGATGGTATTGCGGCGGCGGCACCCACCCGCGGAAATCGCCCTGGTAGCCGAGCAGAGCCACGCCCATCTGCTTGAGGTTGGCCGTGCACAACGCCTGGCGAGCCTTTGACTTGGCCTTGTTCAGGGCGGGAAGAAGCAGTGCTGCAAGCATGGCGATTACGGCGATCACGACTAGGAGTTCTATTAGAGTAAAGGCCGCCCGATGAATCGGGAATCCTCTACCCCATAGACCAAACCGTGCGTGAAGTTTTTCCTCACGCGGCTTTCCGTCCGGGATTTCCTTATGGGATATTGGCTCCAGGCGTTTCCGCCCAAAATTATCCCCGATATGCATTCCCCGCAGAGGAGTCCTGCCCCTTGCCTTGGTCTGGTCTTGAGACTTTTGGACATTAGAGACAGGTCTATTCCCCGTTGAAGACATTCCCGGACTAATGATCTGCGGCTTGCCTGCGACGATCTCCCCGGCTTGCTCCATATCGTCTTCGCTGGCCGGCTGAGGCGGCATAAGCTGTTCGAGCTTCGACGCGACTTTATGGACAATCTCCTTCTGCTGTGTCAAGGTCATGGCTCCTCCAAAGTTAATTGCTGGGAAACGGTGCGCAGCGGATATACGGCATATACCAGGAGGCGAAGGTGGTGTCGGAACCCCTGGTGCTCAGCCCGTAGCAGTCGCCGATCCAATACATGTCGCCGCGCTGGGAGCCGACCGACCCGTCCAGATATAAGGCGTTCATCCTCGGGGCGGTAAACGTGCCGTGATTTGTAACCGAGTCCGAGCCGTTCACCGAAACCGCCGTCACAATCCCATATACAAGCGCCTCGTCGAAAAGAAGCGGGAGAGCCGACGGATTCCTGGCCCGGAGCGGCTGCATCGGGTGAATCCAGTAGTCGGCGGGCGTACCATACACGTCGACAAGCTCCTTGCCCAGCCCGGACATCTGCCATGGATAGGCGTTGACGTCCGGCGCGGTATATTTGGCGTAATAGGATGCGACCATGTCGCCGTTCACATACGAGACGTTCCTCAAGGTGTTCCAGCCGATGGTGTTATGTGCGGCGCTCTTGCTTATGACGCGGCCCGGACAGTTCAGGACTCCGAAGTCCAGGCAGTCCCTTTCGGCCGCGGGATTCCTGCATTGCAGATAGTCCTTGGCCATATTGTAGAATTCGGCGCCCATGATCGGTTCCGTGCTCAGTATCCACAGCTTGGGTGATTTGGCCTGCATGTTGTTGTGCGCCCCCATCGCTATGTAGCCGAAGTCGTTGGCATAGTTCGTACAGCCGACGCCTACCTGCTTAAGGTTCCCGATGCAAACTGCAAGCTTCGCCTGCTCCCTCGCCTTCTTCAATGCCGGCAGGAGAATTGCCATAAGGATGGAAATTATGGCGATGACCACGAGCAGCTCGATGAACGCTCTTAAGCTCGCCTTCGCGATTCGAGCTTTTGCACTGTCATTGTCCAAGTAGAGAATATATTGACCGGCTTTCACATCCCTGCCGTCGAATCCTGCACCCATGTCTGCCTCCTTTAAGGAATCTATGTTTCCCTCCTGTCACTTGTTCAGCGCGGCATTGTCAAGAACCGGCCAGTTGATGTCCAGGTTCGCGGAAACGCCTCCTCGCACAAAAAATGAGCGTCCGTCCTGATATGTCGCATTGACACCGAGTTTGCTGTGGGCAAATACCCCACCCCAATAGTTTGTCGAGAGGCAGGTCATGATGGCTCTGTGATACTTAAGATTCAAAGCGGTTGTGTCATACTGGAAACTGCCGTGGTGGTATGTGGCGCAATTACCCACTATGCGGTAATACATGGACATTCTTTGCTGTCCGTTCGGTATTGTGAAAAACTCGCTTGCGGAGTTGGCCGTTCCATAAGACACGCTGAAGTTGTTGGCCGTGCAGTACAATACCTGGCCTTGCCCGATATAGTTCCCGTCAAGAAGCTTCCCCAGATGCATCGGCTCGTATTGGCTTTTCCAGTCCCGGAGATATACGCCCCATGAGAACCCGAATGTCGCAGCATAAGGGACATCGGAGTTGAGCGTCAAAAGGCTCCCGTAGTCATTATAATATTGCTGCATCCCGAGGAATATTTGCTTGTGGTTGTTAAGGCAGGTCGCTATTTTGGCCTGTTCCCTCGCCTGCTTCAGCGCGGGAAGCAGCATCGCCGCCAGGATTGCGATTATGGCGATGACCACCAGAAGCTCGATAAGAGTAAAAGCCGTCCCGGATTTTCTTTTCATATGCCCTCCCTATTCTATGAAGCTTATCGGTGCGAAATCCGCGAGGTTTGCGCTGACTTTGGAGCCGAGCGTGTTCATGCGCTGGTATTCCCTCGGCCCGGAGGAAATGCGGTGCCGGGTGAAATTGCCCGCCCACGGGACGGGGGGGCCGTTGGTCTTCACCGTTGTCTCGGGGAAGGCGGAATATGGTAGAAAGACTTCGAGGCTCCAGAAGTCTTTTCCGCGGAAGCTCTTGCATTTTACCCCGTTGCATTCCCAGGTGTTGTCCTTCTGCTTCGAATCCCAAATGTCGCAGTTGGCGTTGATGATGAACTGGTAGAATTCGCCCTCCTTCCTGCCCGTGACGTCCAGGAATATCTCCACGTTGTCGTCCCACCACAGCGCCCCGTTGTCATGGCCGCCGTTCTTGGTGACGAGTTTGTCCGGCTCTGGCTCGCTCATGCGGAAGCCGAAAGTTATTCCGGTGAGGGTCCATACAGCCTTAAGCTCCGTTGGATAGTCTGGGGCTTTGCCGAAATCCTTACCATCTGCCTTGACGAATGGCACGGCCTCGGCCAGCTCCCATGCCTTGTCGTCAAGCCTGCCGTCTATCGTTGGATCCTCGCCGACCTTGACGGCCTTGAGCGGCTTGAGCCCGGTGCCTTCGCCCAAGTCCTTCGACTCCTTGAAGAAGTCGTTCAGAGCGGGAGCGCAGTAGTCTAGGCGCTTCATCACCAGCGTATCGTCCTTGGCCTCCTCCCTCGCCCTCTGAAATATCTCCTCCATCTTCTTGACGGTCTCGCGCGGGAAGCTAGACTCATAGACGCCCTTTGCGGAGAACCTTCCGCCCGGCCAGGTACTTTTTTCCCAGCAGTCGATCTGCATGCCCACAAGTTCACGCATGCTCTTCGCGGCGGAGCCGAACATGCGCTCGCAGAACGTGTCGACGGCCGCGTCCACGTTGAAGTCGGGGTTCCACTGGCACTTGAGCCAGCAGTAGAGGCTGATGTGCTGGCGCGGCCAGTGGTCGGCCGTGCCGTTGATGAACGAGCCGACGGTCTTGTCCCTGTTACGGACGTAGAAGTCCTTGACGACGTGGGGATACTGATATGCCGCATAGGTCTTGTCCGCAGGCCAGCATGAATAGTCCCATCCCTGGATCTTCCGCCCGGAGATTTCGACCCACCTGTCGATGTTGGCCTGCTCCCTGTCGCGTATCGCCGGCTCCTTGTAGCATGCCATTCCCGGCATGCCGCAGATTTGCACCTCGACATTTCCTGGAAACTTGAATCCTTCCGGCGCCGCCTGGTAATTCTTGTAAGGCAAAAAGATGACGGTGAAGCCCTGGTCCGGCCAGCGCTTTTCGATCTCCCGCGCGAGCCTGTCCACGAAGGTTGCCATCACCCTGGATGCGGAGCCGCTCTGCCCGCCCTTGTCGTCCCAGAGCCTCCGGCATTCCGGACAGTAGCAGGCCAGATCGATGTCGGCGGGCGAAACCGTTACAGCCTTGTCTACTATGCCGAGATTGTAGGCCTTGCCTTTCGCGTAGTCCGGAAGCTTGCCGTCCACATAGCATTGAATATGCTCCAGGAAGACCTCAAGCGTCCTGGGGTTGGAGTAGCACAGCACGCCGAAATTGCGGGTTCCGTCCGACTGTTGCTGGAATATCTCCGGGCACTTGTCCTTGAGCGGGGATTCCCCCAGGCCGGCCGGCTGGTGCACGGCGATCTTCACCGGCCAGGAGTTCTCGCTGCGCAGGAACTGCTGGATAGGCTTCATGTAGGGCGGATATTCGTAGCGGTTGCGGAACACGGGCGCGTCCTCAAGCCACACAGGGTCAAGCGCCAGAGTCTTTGCGGACGGGATGGAAAGGCCGATGTCGGCCGGCGGGAAGTACCAGCGGACTCCCACGAAACGCTCCAGAAACTCGTAGACTCCCCACTTGCGGCCTGATGCATTTCCAACTATGTAAGCCCTTCCGGGCGCAGTCTTTATGGCGAACCCCTCCACGGGCATCTTAGCGCCTTCGAGGCCGGCGCCGGCGGCCTCCTCGCAGTCGCCGACGATAATCGCCGCCTCCTTGCCCGCCTTCTCGACTATTGGAAGCTTGGCGCCGGTCGCCTTCTCGATCATGGACTGGAGCTGCTTCACCTGCTCGGAGAGATCCTTGTCGCCACAGGCAATCACTGCCATGGCTTGGCCGCCCTGCGCCAGGACGACCGGCGGATGCGACGGCGCCGCCTTGAACCTGACCGGATTGAGATCGTCTGCGGCACGGACAGCCGAGACGCATGCGAACAGCATTAAGATTGGCAGGCCAAGCAAGGTCTTCATTTCAGATCATCCCTTTTTTCAACCGCCTGACGGTTCGCCTCGTCAACGAATATCTGCGCCTGCAAGCCATCCTCGCCGGCGGCCAGCTCGGGTTTCAAAGAACCGCCTCCTGCCGCATCCGCGAAATCCCGGAGCATCTGCACCATGACCTTCGAGTGTTCTGGACTCTCAAGGGGGCAGTCTGCTTCCAGGGTGTCGCTGTGCAGCCGGACGACAGGGGACGCCCCGATGCGGTCATTGAATAAGTTGATGACGCCCTTGTCCCCAACGATTGTCATGACCTCGCTGCTGGCGACTGGTTTCATCTGAGCGCCGTAGCCAAGGCTGACGTTGATCGTCGCAAGAATGCCGTTGTCAAGGGTCGCCATGACCGCGATGTGCGGCGGTTTGCCGACATCTTCGCCCAGCCAGCGTCCGCGCGCGATGATCTCCCTCCATTTCCCGCCGCAGAAGTAGCGGGCAAGATCCGACATGTGGATACCGCAGTCGAGCCCGCCCGAAAGCTCGACCAGCCGCTTGCGCCTAGCTCCGATTTCCCCGAATATCTTGTGGCCGTCCCAGAATTCCTGGATGTGGATGGCCTCGATCCGCCCCAGATACCCCGCCCTGATCCACTCCCGCACCTGCCGCATCTCGGGATGATAACGAAGCTCAAAATTGACTGTCAGGATCCGGCGGCCGCTCTCCGCCGCCTTTATGATCCTGCGGCAGTCCTCTACGCTTGTCGCCATCGGCTTCTCACAGACGACATGCAGTCCGGCGTCCAATGCGTCGATAGCGATCTGCGCGTGGGAGTCCGGGAGCGTAGCGACATAGACGGCATCAAGTTTCGCCTCGGAGAACATCTTGCGATGATCTGTGAACCGAAGCAGCCCAGGCATCTCAATCTTGTCCATGTTGGCCTGATTCTTGTCAGCAACTGCGGCAAGACTGCATCTGTCCGCCGCCCCCTGCATGGCGGGTATCACCGCCCAGTTGGCATGAGTTCCGCATCCCACAAGCCCGAATCGAAGCATTTTGCCACCCCTTGGAAAAATTAGCCTGGAAACAACTGTGCGCACAGTTAGTTTAACACAACAAACCAGCTTGTCAACAGACCTCTGGAAATAATGTTAAAATAATCCGGACTTTGAATTTGCGGATTATGCGGACTAGCTTATACGGATAAGGTATTTAGGATTCCAGCCATGCCGATCGAGCTTAATGCAATCGAGTCCCGGATACTGGGCTGCCTGATCGAGAAGGAGTTCACGACTCCCGACGCATATCCGCTCACGCTGAACTCGCTCACTCTGGCGTGCAACCAGAAGTCGAACCGCGATCCCTTGATGGAGCTTGACGAGAAGACGGTGGTGCGCGAGCTGGATCATCTGAGGGACAAGGGGCTTGCCAACATGGTCAGCATGGCGGGCAGCCGCGTCATGAAATACGAGCACCAGGCCGACCGTGCGCTAGGGCTGGATCGGCCTGCGCTAGCATTGCTCTGCGAGCTTCTTGTCCGAGGCCCGCAGACGGCGGGCGAACTCCGCGGCCATACGGCCCGCATGCATCCCTTCGAAAGCATCTCCGCCGTGGAGGAGGCGATGAAGGGGCTCTCCGAGCGCCAGCCCGAGCCGCTCGCGGTTCTGATGCCGCGCCAGGCCGGCCGCAAGGAGCCGCGCTACGCGCATCTGCTCTCCGGGGAAATCAAGATGGACGAGTCCGCCGCCGTTCTTCCTCAGCCCGAAAAATCGCGCATGATCGTGCAGGCCGAGGACGAAAGGCTCTCCAGGCTGGAGTCTGAGATAGCGGCCCTCCGCCAGGAACTGGAAACTCTCAAGTCACAGTTCTGCGAGTTCCGCAAAATTATCGAGTGACCTTCTCGGATAAACGAATCCATGTATGAACCTATTGGGATTCTTGTCTTTCCCCTTGCCAGCGCACATCTTGATTCCCTCCAGGCAGAGCTTTATGATTATGTCATATAACAGTGATCCGTCCTTCGGCGGACACTCCCGTTTCCGCGCCGAGTCGTACGCAGAGGCTCGGGGCGCGGTGGCCGAAGCGGATGCCGGCGACGACCGGCCCGTTGACGCAATTCGCGAAGTCCGCAAAAATCTTCCGCAGTATCCTTCTGCTGCCGCATGCTATGAACTTTCCGAGGAGTAGGCCGGAGATGTCCTTGAGTATTCCGGCCAGCCTTAGCTGTGTGAGCATCCGGTCGATCTGGTAAGGCTTCTCATTGACCTCCTCGATCAGCAGTATCTTGCCGCGCATGTCCGGCATGAATTCGGTGCCGACCACGGAACACAAGGTTGCGAGGTTCGCCGGGATTATGCCGCCCGATGCCCTTCCGCGTTTCAGGACTTCCGGTCTGGGCGGCGATATTTCCTGCGGCGGCTGCGACGGATCAAGCGCCTTGGTCAGCGAATCCGCGGCCGCCTTGAAGCGCAAGGCGCCGGGCATTTCGACCGCGACAGGCGTTGACACCGGGACGCCAGCCTTCTTTGCGAACATCGCAAGGTGGAGCGCGGTGATGTCGCTGTATCCGAGGACAGGGATATTTCTTTCCCTCATCAGCTTCCAGTCGATCTTTTCGAGTAGATGGGCCGAGCCGTAGCCGCCGCGCGACGATACGATTACGTCCACGCTCCGGTCATTGAGCGCGCCGTGCAGATCGGCGAGCCGCAATCCGGCGTCCGACGGCATCTTGAAGTCGGTCTTCATGAAGACCCCGGGCATTACGGTGCACCTTATTCCGGCCTTGCCGAGCCAGGCCGCGAAACGAGCGACCTTCTTCGCCTCCGGCTTGAATGCAAAAGACACGACGGCGACGTGCCGGACACCGGCGGCGGTGAATGTATTTCTGTCCTTGCTCAATGTGCCCCCATTATCTCGAGAGCGATGACAAAAAAATGTCAGATTTCCGGTGCCCCGCTCTGAAAAGCCACATGGGCATCTCCCGTCCATTTATCAGCTCTTCATAGCCGGCAGGTCATGAACCCTGAATGACGGTCACTCCTTGAAATAGACCAAATATCCGCAGTTGTCGCAGAATGCCAGCTCCCCCTTGCGCGCCCTGTTGACGGTCTGCGGGGTCATCTTGAGATGGCAGTTGCCGCAGCTGCCCTGCGTGACCGGGACGAACGGCACCGTGTCGGCCTTGGTCAGCAGCCTGTTGTAGATCGAGAGCAGATCCTTGGCGACGGGCGCCGCCTTCTCTGCCCTGGCCGCCTGCAGCTTCGCTATTTCATCTTTGAGCCTGGCCGCGAGCTCGTCGAGCTCCTTCTTCTCCTCGGCGACATTCTTCTCGCGCTCCCTGTAAATGTTCTCGGCCTCCTTGAGGGCCTTTTTTTCGGACTGGATCTTGTCCATGAGGACCAGCTCCTGCGTCTCCAGGTCGCCGATCTTCTGCTTTATGGTGTTTATCTCGTTCATCAGCGCCCTGTATTCGTCGTTCTTCTTCACCATCGCCGACTGCGAGAGTATCTTCTTCATGTCGCTGTTGCGGTCCGCGATCGCGGCCTCGACCTTCTTTATGTCCATTTCAACCTTGAGCATGTTCTCCTTCGAGGAATGCGACTTGGTCTTCTGCTCCTCCAGCTCCTTGTCGAGCCTGGCCAGCTCCACGGGTATCATGTCCAGCTTCTTCTTCAGGCTCCTGATGCGGACATCCACGTCCTGCAGCGCGATCAGATCATCAATCCACTTCTTCATTTATCATTCCTTAATTTGGGGACAGGGAATGGGATTGACGGGATGATTTATCCGCTCAATCCAGCCTGCCGTTTTATGATTGACATGCAAAAAAAAACGGGCCTTGAAAGCCCGCTTCGTCAGAACAAATCCGGCTGCGTGCCGCTGCCCGCCCCGTCGTCGTCGGATCCGCCGTGGCGGGGCTTCCGGGAGAGGCCGAACATCTTCACGGCCTTCTCGGACACGACGCGGCCCTGCGGTGTCCGCCTCATAAAGCCTTCCTGGATGAGGTAGGGCTCGTACACTTCCTCGATGGTGCCTTCCTCCTCGCCGACGGCGACCGCTAGGTTCTTTACGCCGACGGCCTTGCAGTTGAACTTGTGTATCATGGCTTCGAGTATGCGCTTGTCCATTTCGTTGAGGCCGTTCTTGTCAATGTCAAGCATCTCCAGCGCGGCGGACGCTATGTCCTCGGTTATGTGGTTGTCGGCCTTGACCTGGGCGTAGTCCCTTGACCACTTGAGCAGATTGTTCGCGACGCGCGGCGTGCCCCTGCTGCGCCTGGCGATCTCGAGAGCGCCTCCGTCGTCGATGGAGACGTCAAGTATCTTCGCGGAACGCCTGATTATCTTCTGGAGGTCCTCCGGATTGTAGTAGTCGAGCCGGCAGGGAGTTCCCGAAAACCTGCTTCTCAGCGGGGCGGACAGGAGGCCTTCGCGCGTCGTCGCGCCGACAAGCGTGAAATGCTGGAGGTTGAGCCTCACGGACCGGGCGTGCGGCCCCTGGTCTATCATTATGTCTATCACGAAGTCCTCCATCGCGCTGTAGAGATATTCCTCGACGGTGCTGTTGAGGCGGTGTATCTCGTCTATGAACAGCACTTCGCCCTTCTGCAGCGAGGTCAGCAGGCCGGCGAGATCACCCGGCTTCTCGATCACCGGGCCGCTGGAGACCTTTATCGGATAACCCATTTCATTGGCGATTATGTAGGCGATTGTCGTCTTGCCCAGGCCGGGCGGGCCGCTGAGGAGCATGTGGCTTAACGGTTCTCCCCTCTCCTTGGCCGCGCGGATCATGAGCTGAAGGCGCTCCTTCACCTTCGTCTGGCCTGGAAAGTAGTCGAAGGTCTTGGGCCTCAGAGTATTGTCGAACTCCAAGTCCTTCTTGTTCAACGTGGATGTCAGAAACCGCTCGGCCATCTTGCTCCTCGTCAAATTGGGGCAGCAAACCAATTTAAGTATTTTGCAAAAAAAATCTATGCACCATATATTATTTGTTCAATATTTTTAAAATCACTTCAATGAAAGGATGATCGATATGTCGGACTACCGCTTCGAGAAACTTGCCGCAGACACAATAAGGCTTCTCTCCGCCGAGGGCGTGCAGAAGGCGAAGTCGGGGCATCCCGGAATGCCGATGGGATGCGCGGACTTCGCGTTCATGCTGTGGTACAAATACATGAAGTTCCATCCTGAGAACCCCTGCTGGCTCGGCAGGGATCGCTTCATCCTCTCCGCGGGCCACGGTTCGATGCTGCTGTATTCCCTGCTCCACCTCTTCGGATTCAAGCTGCCTATGGAGGAGCTGCAGAGGTTCCGCCAGTGGGGGAGCCTCACGCCCGGCCATCCCGAGTTCGGGCACACCGACGGCGTCGAAGTGACCACCGGCCCGCTGGGCAGCGGATTCGCCACCGGCGTGGGCATGGCCGCCGCGGCAAAAAACTTCGCGGCCCGCACCGGCCTTGACAAGGCGGGGCTCTGCGACCAGAAGATATTCATCCTCTCCAGCGACGGATGCATGATGGAAGGCACGACTCATGAGGCCGCCTCGTTCGCCGGCCACCAGAAGCTCGACAACATCGTCTGCTTCTACGACGACAACTCGATCACAATCGAGGGCTCGACCTCCCTTGCGTTCTCCGAGAATGTCGGAAAGCGCTTCGAGGCCTACGGCTGGCGCGTCATCCGTGTCGACGACGCCAACGATCCCGCCAAGCTAGACAAGGCTCTCGCGGAGGCGGTGAAAGGCGACGGCCGTCCGACCCTCATAGACGGGAGAACCAAAATCGGCTTCGGCTCGCCCAAAAAGGCCGGGACTTCCCACTGCCACGGCGAACCGCTCGGCGACGAGGAGCTTGCGGCCACGAAGAAGGCCCTCGGCTTCGATGGCAAGCCCCCGTTTTTCGTGCCTGACGAGGTCAGGGAGAAGATCAAGGCCCGCTGCGGCGAGCTTGCCAAGGAGGCGGCCGCCTGGGACAAAAAGATGCAGGCCCACCTCGAAAAGAATCCCGACGCGGCGAAGCTGGTGTCGGCGCTCCTGCACAAGGAGCTTCCTCAGGATCTCCTCAAGGATCTCATAGCCGCCGCCCCCAAGGACAAGCCCGTGGCCACAAGGGTGTCCGGAGGAGCTATCCTGGCGAAGGCGATGGAGAAGGTCCCCGCCCTCATCGGCGGCTCCGCCGACCTCGCCCCCTCCACAAAGACTCTCGTGAGCGCGCTCGGCAGCTTCGGCCCCGCCGACAGGTCGGGCCGCAACTTCCATTTCGGCGTCAGGGAGCTTGGAATGGGCTTCTTCGCCAACGGCATGGCGCTCTACGGAACTTCAATACCATTCGCTGCGACCTTCTTCGTATTCTCCGACTACATGAAGCCGGCGATCAGGCTCGCGGCAATACAGAACCTCCACCTCGTCTACGTCTTCACGCACGACTCGTTCTATGTCGGCGAGGATGGTCCCACACATGAGCCGATCGAACAGCTCGCCATGCTCAGAAGCATCCCCGGCATGACTGTCATCAGGCCTGCTGACGCCAACGAGGCCGCCCACGCCTGGTTCGCCGCACTCAAGTGCAAGGGGCCGGTCGCACTCGCCCTGACCCGCCAGGATCTTGCGCCCCTGACGCCCGAGCAGGCCGCGAAGATAAATGTCGAAAAGGGCGCCTATGTGTTGGACGATCAGCAGGGCTTCGACACAATCATTATCGCAACCGGCTCGGAAGTCGGAATCGCGCTCAAGGCCGCGGAACTGCTGCGCAAGGACGGGATCAAGGTAAGGGTAGTATCCATGCCATGCCAGGAGCTCTTCAGAAAGCAGTCCCAGGCATACAAGGACGAAGTCCTGCCTCCCGCCTGCATGAAACGCGTCACAGTCGAAGGGCTCACAACCTACGGATGGAGGGAGTTCGCCGGCGACAAGGGCCTCTGCATAGGCCTCGACCACTTTGGCGCCTCCGCCCCATACAAGGTGCTCGCCGAAAAGTTTGGATTCACCCCCGAGGCCGTAGCCGCAGAAATCAAGGCGCATTTCAATTCATAGGCGGAACACGCCTATGAATTGAATACTTCTGCCCGAATAAGCCGGGCAGAAGGGAGGGCATCTTGTAAATAAAATGATTCGCACAAGTGTTTCAATGCTCATCTGCCTTCTTGTCGCCTCCTGTTCGTCCTCCGGCGGAGGGGTCAGGCTGATGCCGGGCCAAAACCCGGCGGCGCGTCCGGGAGAAAAGCCGTCCAAGGATGAAAAACCGCAGATAATCAAGCTTCCGGCCGTGAAGAAGGACGTGGAGGAAGTCGCATATTCCGAATACCTTCAGTGGAGGCAGCAGGACAAGATCGTCGCCGAGGAGTCCAAGGACGGATATGTCTCTTTCTCCGTGATGTCGGAGCAGAACGTCGCAATAGACGGGAAGAACAACGCCCATATCAAGGTCATCGAGAAGAAGAAGGCGAAGCTGCCGGCGGAAAAGACTGCAAAGCCTTGACCCTTGCATTCCCGCTTACTCCCGCTATGATAAGCAGGCCGCGAAGAGGGGCATTTGACAGCGGAACCGCAGACAGGAATGTCTGCGCCACTTAAAGGCGAGTTTCAGAGGAGCAATACACACATGAAAACCCTATATTTCTTTGCGTTGGCCGTCCTTTCTCTCCAAGCATTAGGCCTTCAAGCCGAAGACGCCGCGAAAAAGGATGAGGCGAAGTCCTCCAATCATCAGAATGTGGAATTGACGTTCCCGTTCGAGATCGACGGCCAGAAGCAGAGACTCAGGGTCACAGCCGAGCCCGAGGATCTGAGCAAGCTGCCCAGCAAGGGCTTCTGGATACCCTTCCTCGGAGGGCACAGGAAAGGCGAGTTCCACCACCAGTGGTTCGTCTTTCCCCTGCTGTGCTCCGGAAGCTTCAACAACAGGACGGGATCTTATGCATTTTCATCCCCGCTCTATGAATGCATCAAGAAGGATTTTTTCCTGAAGGTCGACAGATCCAAGGAGGGCGAGACCGACATGGTTGCCGTCTTCGACGAAAACCCCGAGGACAACAACGCGCGCTTCGCCCTTCGCTCCTGCCCCGTCCTCCTCAGCTTCCATTTCCTGGTCGAAGGCGAGGAGCAGCGCTACAGCGTCTTCGCGGCCCTTCCCCTGCTCACGATAAACGCCGCCACCGCCGACTCCAACGTGTTCGCGTCGGTTCCGCTGATGACATACTGCATCTCCGACAAGGAGACCGAGAAGGCCAGCACACTCTTCGGACTCGTCTTCGAATACGAAAAAGGATTGAAGACCGAGGAAACCTCGGTCGTCAAGGGCGCGCTCTATTCGTCGGATTTCGACGGCGTGATGGACAAGCGGAAAGTCGGCCCGTTCGGTATCCTTTATTCATCGACGGCAAAGGAGGGGACAAGGAAGCATTCGGCGCTGTGGGACATGATCTTCCGATCCGAGGACGGTCCCGGTGTGGACGAACTCGAACTCGGCCCACTCGGCATCCTATTCTCACACTCAGCCAGCGCCGGCGACGTCGAAAAGACCTCGCTCCTATCATCATTCATATATGAAAGCCGATACAACTCCTCAAACGACACACTAACCCGCTCCTACACCCCCCTCTTCGGAACCAAGACAGTCAACGGAAGAACCACGCTCAGAATCCCGATTGTAGACCGCCTGCTGCTCTCATGGTAGAGCCATCGGGTGTCGGGAGGGCGATTCGGTTCAGGTGTCGGCAAAATGAACAACGCTCTTATCAGCGCCGATAAAAAAGTGGCGTTGAGCAATTCCAGAGGCTCCGTCATTTTTTTAAAAGATTCATTGCTGTACCAGTTTCCTCCCTTCGTGTGTGAGGTGTTGTTTTTGGCATTATTTTTTCGTCGCCGGGGCGGCGGCTTTCAGCGGCTTGAGCTCATAGTCTTTGACGAAGGTCTTGAGGCTTGCGGGCTGGCCCATGAAGACGAGGACCGAGAGGCCCTTTTTGAACTGGTAGCTTGAAAAATAGGTCTTGCCGTCGGAACCTTTCCCGACGAGGACGTCGCCGACGACCATGTCGTCGCTCTCCGAGTTGGCCGCATAGGCGAGCCAGTCGCCGTTTGCGAAGAGGATGAGGCTGTCGGTGAAAAACGCCTTGCTGCCCTCGTTGTCGGCGTTTTTCTTCTTGATTGCCGCCTTCTGCTCGGCGATCCAGTTCTTGTCCTTCAGGCAGTCGCCGATCTTCTGGACCGCCTCCTCCTTGAACTTCTCTGCCGCCGCACCCTTGACCTTGTCGAGATCCTGCGAGAAGTTAGACTGCGAAAACGCCAGAACGGTCACGAGCAGGGATATGCGGATCAACAAGGCTTTCATTAATATTCCTCCGGGTTGTCGGGCTCACTATTACCTTCATCATTCGGATGACTGGATGAAAGAATGCTTGCATGGTTGAACTTCAAGGACTATTGAAAAAGAACCCCATGTTTTGGGTGCTTTCCAGGCAACTTCGTGCATGAAAGCGTCAACGGCTCAGGAACTCAGTAACTTTCCGGTTGCAGTCTTAAAATATGCGGTCTGGCATCGGTGAAGTCAACTTCTTGGCAACATCAGTGTCCAAAATATTCTCAGCGGTGTCGGAATCGGTATCGGAATCGGGGTTCTCTGAATTCAATTTACGATTCCGATCCCGACAACAAACCCGACCCCGAAAAAAAC
The DNA here is from genome assembly GCA_964636325.1 of uncultured Victivallaceae bacterium. Taxonomy (GTDB): domain Bacteria; phylum Verrucomicrobiota; class Lentisphaeria; order Victivallales; family GWF2-50-93; genus CAZWRV01. The sequence goes on from CAZWRV010000003.1 coordinate 126,255, forward strand.
ACCCCCTTGAGACGTTTTACATCGATTCAGCACTTGACGGGCTTATACAGCCCCCGTAAGTTACGTTTGTGTTCTAACCTGCGTTTGATTTTATGCCTTTGATCTGCAATATTATCATCATAGCATCAACAGTGATAGTCATCAAGGTGTAAAAGTGAGAACGACATTGACTTTGGATGATGATGTGGCCAGGCATCTGCTTAAACGTTCCCGCGGACAGCGCGGCGGATTCAAGCGGGTTGTCAACGAGACTTTGCGCCGTGGACTTGCCGCCGGAGACAAGCCATTGGCAAAACCAGACCAATTTGTTGTCAAGGCTAGCTCCTGCGGATTTCTGCCCGGCATCGATTATTTGAAGCTAAACCAGATGCTTGATGATGCGGAAACACAGGATTTCATCGAGCATCATAAGAAAGGCGGGTAGTACATATGGTGATACCGGACGTCAATCTTCTGGTTTACGCGTATAACACTGACGCTCCATATCATTTGCTCGCGAAGGAATGGTGGAGCGGATTGATGAACGGAAATGAAGATGTCGGAATTCCCTGGGTGGTGCCGATTGGATTTTTACGCCTCATGACAAATGGCAAAGTCTTGGAGCGGCCATTGACGGCCACAGATGCTCTGGCCCACATAAGGACATGGCTGGAACGACCCCAGGCTCACGTCATAACGCCTGGACCGCGTCACTTGGAGATTCTTGACGGCTTTGCCAAACGGCAGTTGTTGAGCAGCTCATTGACAACGGACGCGCATTTGGCGGCCCTGGCCATCGAGTTAAGGGCTGAGCTTCATTCGAACGACAGTGATTTCTCCCGTTTCCCCGGTTTGCGCTGCCATGACCCGCTGAAAAGGTCTGAAAATAGATGATTTGCCGTCGCTTGTAATCGATCCGTTGCCGTTCCCGCATAACTATTTATAATGCAATGGACAATAGCATATAGATGAGTAAAAGAATCGCTAAACAGCGGTAAATAGGCCCTGAAATAGCAAATATTGGTTTGCGGTGCGGCTTTCTGCATCATATGACTGGATAAGTCCATCCATTGGCAATAAGTTGAATATGGCATATATCATTGCCATTATTGACAAAAGATGACAATTCAACAGCTGAATTTATGCAATCATGAAATCTGCAGCAGTAATACCGGCGAGATTCGCCAGCACGAGGTTTCCTGGAAAAGTCCTTTGCGATCTTTGCGGCAAGCCCTTGATACAATGGGTCTATGAGCGGGTCTGCAAGTCCAAGGCCGACGAGGTCCTGGTCGCCACTGACGACGAGAAGGTTATGGCTGCGGTAAGGAAATTCGGCGGGAGGCCGGTCATGACCTCACCGTCGCACCCCTCCGGCACGGACCGCGTCCGCGAGGCGGTGCTGAAGGCCGCGCCGGACTGTGAAATAATCATCAACGTCCAGGGCGACGAGCCATTGATCCCGCCGGCAGTGATAGACGATCTTCTGGCGAAGATGAAAGCCTGTCCGGAAATCGAGATGGCCACCGTCGGCGTCCCGGTGGAAAGGCGCGAGGTGGCGGACAACCCCAACATCGTAAAGATCGTCATGGACAAGTCGTCGTTCGCCCTCTACTTCAGCCGGAGCGCAATACCTTTCCTCAGGCAGGGCGGCGAGGACATGCGGCTTTACAAGCACTGGGGCATATACGCTTTCCGCAAGGACATCCTTGAGAGATTCGTCTCCCTCCCCGAATCCGCGCTCGAGAAATGCGAGAAGCTCGAGCAGCTCCGCGCCATGGAGAACGGCATCAGAATATATGTTGTGATTTCGGACTTCAAGGACAGCATCGGGATAGACACGCCGGAAGACTTGGTAAAGGCCAAGCAGATACTGGCCAGGCACCGCTGACACCGACCATCCTGGGAACGCCGAGCACCAGCTCGGCTTTGAAAGATCGTCGTCGATCGACTGAGTTCGACCGCGCTCGGCTGCGGTCGGCCGCAACCGATTGCAATAGACCGCGGCCGGAATCACCGCCCTCCTAATATTTTCTTCTTTCTTCTCTCGATTGCCAGCACCGCAGCCAGGAGGCAAAGGCCGAAAAGGGCGGCATAATTTGCCGGCCTGGAATATGGAACCCTATCATAATACGCTTCGAGCTCGATATTCTCACCCGCTGGGAACTGCACTTGTATCCTTCCGTCGGGGGATATGCTCCGGCGGAGCGTCGAGTCTTCGACGCGTTTCCCTGCCACGGACACCGCCCACCCGGGAAAGTAGAACTGGTTGAGTGTGATTGTCTGAGCCTCGGCGCATGAAAGCGCGAAGTGCGGATGGTGCTGCGACGAGTCTTCGAATTCGCCCGCCCTGGTCTTTGGGTCGCTGACTTCAAGCATCGGCCTTGATAGCCTTGGAAAGGGTGGATGCCTGAGTGCCGTCCGGGGCAGGAATTCGTTGCCGGCGGCGAAAACATAGAAGCCTTCGTATTTCGTGCGGATGAACTTGTCGAGGAGGTCGGAGGTTTTGTCGGGATACTTCTCGACCGCGAACATCGGAAGATACCAGAGGGCGGACAGGAACAGGACCGCCCCGCCTGCCACATAGGCCTTTCTTCCATCGGGGAAATGCAGGGCGAGCCCCGACACGCACACGGCCTGCACCAGCGCGGCCGCCGAAAGGAGCCGCCAGGGGAACTGTATTATCCCCATGCCAGGGATGTTTTTCCAAAGAAATCCTGACAATGTGCTCATAAGGAAGATGCAGGCGAGATAGGAGATGAAGACGCCGAAGATGAGCTTCCTGCTGCGGCAGACCGCGAATCCGAGCACGGACAGTATGAAATGTGGCAGCCCCAGCTGGAACGACAGGCCGTCGGAATCGAAGCCGGGCCGGCTGTGCCCGTATCCCCAGAAGCGCGAGAAGAACTGGGACGGATATACAAGATTGTCCGATGCGACGTATGCGCCTTTGAGCGCCGAGGAATAGTCGACCTCGCCCCTCATCATGAAGGCCGGAAGCCAGTAGGGCGAACTCAGCATCGCTCCGCAGGCGAAAGCAATCAGGCAGGCAATCCCGTATCTGCCCCTGGCCGGTTTTGGCGTGTCCGCCATCATGGGCGGGATAATCGCGATGACAAGCAGATACATGAACATCGCCACAAAAGGATGCAGATAGACGATCGCCGCCAAGGATATTGAAACCAGTACCAGCGGGCCGCCGCCGCTTCCGCCTTCCTTGAATCTGCGGTTGAGCGAAACGGCCGCCAGCAGCACCCATGGCGCAAACATCATCGCCGAAAGTTCGCTCATGTCACCCCGCACGTAGAGATCCACGAAAAGATACGGGGTCAGCAGGAAGAGCAGTGCGGAAAACAATGCCGCCTTGAAGTCCCCCATAATTTTCTCGACCAGGAAAAATGCGCCGGCGCCTCCGGCGAATACGACGACTGCGGCCGTGGCGACGAACGAGCAGAGGATGTCCCGGCATACTAGGAAGAACGGGAGCATCAGATAGAATATTCCGGGCTGGTAGAAGACGAAGGTCGGATAACCGTAGCCACCGTATTCGTCGGGTAGCCAGCGCGGATAGATGTTCCCCGCCAGGAAGGAGTCCTTGAACATGCTGAAGAGGCAGGCGTATCGCAGGCTGTCATGCGAACCGGGCCAGTATTCCATGCAATACGGCAGGACAATCAGGCAGGAGGCCACCAGGAGCACAAGCAGCCCGACGATATTTCTGGCCATGTCCTTGCGCAAGGTCCGACCCCTTTGCATACGGCATCTTTATATATTTTTATGGTCGGTCCTGCGTTTCACGCCAGAACGACCATGGATCTTGACGCTCGTCGGAACCGATCGCGGTTTTGACAAGCAAAACCCTCCGCATTTCAGGTTCAGGTTTCAGGCGCGTTTCTCTGAAGCATATCGTCGGCCGTTCCCAGCCCAGGCAAGTCATTTTACGGCAGGATGGGAAACCTGAAAATACAGGTCCTCGAGCGACTTGTTCGCGCCGGGCACTCCGAAGAGCGGAAGATTCCTGGTCCGCATGACGTTCCCGATGTTCCTGACCGCCTCGCGGGTCATCTCCTTGAGCTTCCCGCCGGAAGACTTCGCCCTCAGTATGGAGTCCGCGGTGGCTTCCAGGAGCTCGACGTTCAGCAGCGTCCAGTAGATGTCGCCGCGCGACATCGTGACGAGACCGTGGTTCTCCATTATGAAGCTGTTGTATTTTTTCAGGAACGGCGCGAAGTTGTTGGCAAGTTCGACGGTAAGCGGTTCTCCATAGGGCACCACCGGCACCGGCCCGATCTCGGAAACCGTCTCGGGGAAGAACGGCCTCATGAGAAGGTTTTCACCCTTCATGATCGCGAAGGCGCAGACGCACGGCGGATGGCAGTGGAGCACCGACACGACATCAGGCCGGTCCTCGAAGAACTTCAGATACATCGGCTTCTCGCCAGTGGGGCTTCGCTTGCCCTCCACGGTGTTTCCGGCGCGGTCGATGAAGACCAGATCCCCGGGGGTGATGTCGCCCTTGTTCACCTTGGTGGGCGTTATAAGTATGAGATCGTTCTCGAGCTTCCATGCCAGGTTGCCGCCGTGGCTTGTAGTGAACATGTTGTCGGCCAGCCGCTTGCACACTTTCACGAAGAGTGCGACTTCGTCCTCGAATTTCTTTGCCAGCTTCATCGGGCTCCTTTATTTTTATTTCAGATTTCCTCTCCCTTGCCATATAAAACTAAGGAGGAAGCATATAAGTTCCAGTATTGTGAATGCTCGGTGCCGGAAATCTGAACTTGGGATTCCTCCGGCTTCGGAATTCCCTCCTCTGAAACTCGCCTCGAAGTGGCGTAGACATTCCTGTCTGCGCAATCCGCAGGTAG
>CAZWRV010000004.1:0-125820 GCA_964636325.1 uncultured Victivallaceae bacterium
ACCTGCGAGCCGCAGACAGGAATGTCTGCGTTACTTGAATCGAGTTTCAGAGGAGTGGCGCTCCCCGAGGCGAAGCGCTCGGGGTTTTGTCGTTCAGGAAGATGTAGTTTGCGCGCGCCGCGCGCAATAGACATAACACGGCATTCCTCGTTTGCAGAGTTTGCACTTTGCGCGCGGCGCGCGCAAGCTCATCGAGTTTCAGAGGAGGTATGCGGCCAGATCATTTGCGGAGGCGCCGTCCCCGCGGCTGGTCCTGTCCAGCCTCTTCTGGAACTCCGCGTCCTCGGACTTCAGGATGAAAGAGCCTCCCATGTCCTTGTATGCGAAGGGCTTGCCTGTAAGGCAGTCAATGGGGATATTGCCCAATATCCCCGGCTTCAGCTCGTCCAGGCTGGCTGGAAACCTCCCATGCTTGCCCTTGAATGCGAGCACCCCGAGATATGCGGTGCAGTATGCACCGAGGGTCTCGGCGCCGGCGGTCCGCCTGAATATCGGCAGAATACTGGGAAGGGAAATCCTTATGGATCTGGCGTAGGAGGGCAGCGCCTTGACCTCGCCTTCGAAGCTTGTAAGCCTGCCGGACTTGTCGAGGTCGCAGAAGGGCTGCCGGGAGAGGGCCTTGAGATCGTTGATAAGCTTGAGGTATACGGCATAGTCGTTCTTCATCATGATAGATTTCGAGAACGCGCCGCCTCTGCCCCGCCTGCCGTCGATTATCGCCTGGTAGAACCCCGAGCCGAACGACACGCGCTCCCCGTCGAGCACCGACGGCAGCGACTGGTAGTAGCTCCTGCAACCGAGCTCGGCGATGAACGCCTTGGCGGCGGCGGCATCGATGCCTTTGCGGCCGGCTATGTCGAGTAGGCAGCTTATCAGCGTCGAGTCGCAGGCTATCCTCACAAGATGGGCTACGACCACCGGCTCATGTCTGAGCTGGTTTGATATCCTGAGTCCGGCAAGGAGGCCCTCGTAGGCGTCCTCGAGATTTCCGGCGTCGGCGTCCGAATATGCCTTCGCACAGATCAGCCTCGCAAGATCGCTCTCCATGGCAAGATACGGAAGGAGCTGGCCTGGCCCACGCGAATAGTTTACGCGGAAGTCGGCGTCAAGCTTCCGCGAGGCGTCGCCGGCGAGCCTGAAGATCTCCGCGATATCCTTCTCCGACAGCGTCCTCCTTATCTTCTCCTTCTGATCCTTGTCCAGCGAATCGAACGACTTGCCATCCCCGGCGGCCGCGATTTCTGCGACCTTCTTTGCAAGTTGCGCAGAATCCCTGCCGTCGAACGGCAAGCCGCCATCGCCGGCGGTCATTTTTATGAAGATGTCCTGGAGGATGCCTGCCGCGTTCCCCCCCTCGGGGATTGACAGCCTGATCTCGGAAACGCTCAGCGGCTCGCCCCTGGCCTTCAACTCGGCGAACGTGCTCCTCAGCTTGGCCCCGTAGAGCATGTTGAGTATCGCCTCGGAAATGAGGAGCAGCGTAAGCAGCGCCGCCACACAGATCACGGCCGACCAGATGAAGAACTTGCTCTTCATTGCCTCCCGCCCATCTTCAGAAGTTTCTCGACTTCCGCCCCTTGCTCTTCAAAGCCCGCGCCGGCAACGCCGTCCTCCACATCCCGGACTGTTCCGACCAGGCCTTCCGCATAACCGGAGTCAAGCCCTAGTCCGACCACGAAGTCCTTCATCGCATCTGTGCTCCGCGGGCTAGTCCGGCACTTCGACATGAATTCGTCGGTCAGGCGCCCCTCGTAGAAAAGCAGCGCGGCCGAAACCAGGTTTAGCGCGATTATCGCCGCGGCGGCGATCTTCAGCATCCGCCTGAACAGGACTGTCTCCCTACTGCGCCTCTCCCATGCGGCGCGCGAAACCTGCAGAACCTTCCCCCTCAGCGCCTCGTCCGGCACCGCGGCCGCGAAATTCGCAAGGAATTTTTCGATGTCCTTTTCGTCGTGCATCGCTGCATCTTCTTTAGTGTCTCTGTTTTAGACTTCTATTTTTGAGCGTTTATAAATTCCAATCACACAAGTCCCAAATCCCAAATAAATATCAAATTTCAAACTTCAAATTCCAAACTCTGAACCGCGTCTTTTGAAATCTGTTCATTTGGATTTTATTTGTGGTCGGGATTTTGGAGCTTGGAATTTGTCGTTGCGGGCAAAGCCCGCCTTAATTTTTCCATAGCATACCTGTAGCGGCTGGCGACCGTGTTGATTGACTCGCCTAAGCTCCGCCCTATCTCCTCGAACGTCATGTCCTGGAAGAACTTCATCACGATCACTTCCTTCTGCTCGGACGGGAGCGCGTCGAGAATCGCATTCAGCCTCTCGATCTCGTCCTTGCCTATGCCCTCGCCCTCCGGCCTCACAATCAGATGGTCGGAAAACGATGCCAGCCTGGCCCGGTCCCTCTGCCGTCTCCTTATCTGCTCGATCAGGAGGTTCTTCAGCATCATGAACACATATCCGTCCAGGTTTGCCGCCCTCTTCAGCCTCTCCTTCTTGTCCGCCAGCCTCACGAAGAGCTCCTGCATCACGTCCTCCGCGTCGCTCCTCGACGAAAGCATCGCGGCCGCATAGCCGAAAAGCCTGGCGCCCAGATGCTCGTAGATGAGGTCGAGAGCGCCGGGATCGTCTTCCTCCAACAGCTTCCTTATCCTCTTTTCTGTCTCTTCGGGCATCCGGCTCTTCTTTTCATAGTTTAAAAGACGCTTGAAAGGCTGAAATTTGTCTAATTTAGCCTTCCATTTCCGATTTCAGCAACACTTCTTGCAAGAATGTCAATGTGATGTATAATAGATATGACGTAATATTTACATCTCTTCTGGATGGAGGATTCGCATCATGGTAAGGACGCAGATTCAAATACCGGAGCACCTGTATAAGGAAGTCAAGAGGATTGCCGCAGAGCGCGAGTTGAGCCTTGCAGAACTTACCAGGCGCGGACTGGAATATATAGTGTGCGTTTATCTTCCGGTCGTAGAGCGGAAGAACGGGGCCTGGAGACTGCCCGAGCCCATCGACCTGGGGGGAAGGCCCCTGGCGCCCGAGAGCCAATGGAGGGAGCTGGCCAATGAGTCTTTCACAATCCCTCTGCCGAAGACCGGCAAAGGGAAACGGAAATGATCTCGTGCGACACCAACATATTGTTCTATTCCCTGAACAGCGAATGCGCTGAATACCCGGGTGCTAGAAGTTTTTTAAAGGCCCATTCGGAAGACGGGAATTTCGCCGTCTGCGAACTTGTGCTAGTCGAACTCTATGTGCTTTTGCGCAATCCCAAGATGAACAAGAGTCCGGCGACGGCAGAACAGGCAGTGTCCGTCGTCAGACAGTTCAGATCCAATCCATGCTGGCGGGTTATTGACTATCCAGGAGGGCTGATGAACGAGATATGGAAGCATGCCGAAAAGAAAGATTTTTCATACAGATCCATTTTCGATGCGAGACTTGCTCTCACGCTTATGAACCATGGAGTGAAGGATTTCGCAACCAGGAACGTGAAGGACTTTGAATCCTATGGATTCAACAAAGTATGGGATCCGCTCACCGAATAAAATCATGGCTCCGAACCTCGAAACAACATTAGGCCCGCTGAAGCTGAAGAACCCGGTGATGACCGCGTCCGGAACCTTCGGCTACGGAGCGGAATATGCGGAGTTCTTCCCCCTGGACAGGCTCGGGGCGGTCGTCGTCAAGGGGATTTCCTCCTTTCCCTGGGACGGCAATCCCACGCCGCGCGTGGCCGAGGTGACGAGCGGGATGCTGAACTCGATCGGCCTCCAGAACCCCGGCGTCGAAAAGTTCGTCAAGGGCGCCGAATACCTGCCCGCGCTGGACAGCTGCGGGACGGCGGTCATCGTGAACATCTGGGGCCGGACCGTCGCCGAATACGCCGACGTCGCCGCCCGCCTCGATGCCGAGGCCGGCCGGATTGCCGCCCTCGAAATCAACATCTCCTGCCCGAACATCAAGGAGGGCGGAATCGCGTTCGGAACAAACCTGAAGAGCGCCTCCGAGGTGGTGGCCGCGGTCAGGAAGGCGACGAAGCTCCCACTGATAACCAAGCTGAGCCCGAACGTCACGGATATAGCGGACTTCGCACAGGCCGCGGCCGACTCCGGCTCGGACATCGTCTCCCTCATAAACACCCTCCTCGGCATGGCGATCGACATCGAGACCCGCAGACCCAAAATCGCCCGGGTCACCGGCGGCCTCAGCGGTCCCGCCGTCAAGCCCGTCGCCGTCCGCATGGTCCACGAAGTCCACAGGAGGGTGAAAATACCCATAATTGGAATGGGCGGCATCGCCACCGCCGAGGATGCGATAGAATTCCTCCTCGCCGGCGCCTCCGCCGTCGCAGTCGGCACAGCCATCTTCGCCGATCCAATGGCCCCAGTCAAAGTCCTCGACGGCATTATCAAATACCTCGACAAGCACAAGATCGCCTCCGTAGCCGACCTCGTCGGCCAAGTGAAAGCTTGATGCAAAACCTGGCTTCCTTGATTCGCCGGCGATTTGGCAATATTGTTTCGTAAAATACATGAAATGATCCAATCACGCTTAATAGGTGAATAATGAAAGAAACAAGCGAAAAGCCAGAATCTGAAATAAGGGGATGTTTATTCTGATTCTTATTGTGAAAAAAATGACTTGACCCTATAACCACGAGACTCTTGATGGAAACTGCAGCTGAGCCTAAACGTTCCGCACAGCTGAAGGTATGCACCCTACTTTGAACATTCTTATCAGCGCCGGCCCCACGAGGGAGACGATAGATCCGGTCCGCTACATTTCGAACCGTTCGAGCGGGAAGATGGGCTACGCGCTTGCGGAGGCGGCCGCGAGGCTCGGCCACAAGACGGTCTTGGTGAGCGGGCCGGTCTCTATAAAGGCACCGGCCGGCGTGACGCTTGTTCCCGTCGAAACCGCCGCGGAGATGGCCTGCGAAATCCGCAGGTGGGCGAAAAAGGCCGACATCGTCATCATGGCGGCGGCGGTGGCCGACTACACGCCGGTCCGGACGGCCGCGAAAAAGATCAAGAAGACCTCCGCCGGGATGACTCTCAGGCTGAAACGTACCGAGGACATCCTCTCTTGGCTCGGGAAAAACCGCAGGAAGGGGCAGGCCATCGTGGGATTCTCCGCCGAAACCGACAATATCATTCCGAACGCACTTTCAAAGCTGAAAAGGAAGAAGGCCGACTGGATCATCGCCAACGAGGTCGGAGCCGGGAAGGACCGCGGATTCGAGTCCGACAGCAACCAGGCGACGATGATTTCAAAGGACGGGAAAGTTGTCGAGCTTCCGCTTCAGAGCAAGAAGCTGATGGCAAGGAAGATAATAGACGTAATCGTTGAGGATTCCGGCGCCACGACCTGAAAAGCAACATGGGTATTTCCCAACCGTTTTCAAGCTTTTCCTAATGGCCGGGGCAGGAAATCTGAATTGGATACTTGTTCCGCCGTCAAGCGGGCTTGAGAGTTGGTTGTTGGACATTCAATTTGGGTTGCGGGCGCAGCCCGCCTTAAGATGTCATCCCCAGCGGCGACGAGGCAACTCATTCTGTCTTTGAACTGACCGACCGGCAGAAGGCCATGAAGACTTCGTCTGGTGTGTCGGCGGGGATTTCGCAGCCGGCGCTGAGCATGTAGCGGGAGTTTCCTGCGGCCTTGAGGCATGCGAGGCACTTGTCCCGGCATTTTTCCGGCGTGGACTGCATCATTTCCGCGACCGGATCGAGGTTGCCTTTGAAGCAGAGCTCCGCGGCGTCGTAGACCCTTTTCGCGTCGTCGAAGTCGACAAGGTGATCGACGTTGAAGAGGTCGGCGCCGGATCTGGCCATGTCCTTCATGAGATGGCTGGTGTTGCCGCAGATGTGGAGCTTGACGAGGCCGCCCGCCTTGTGGACGGCATCGCAGACCCTTTTTTCGTAGGGCAGGGCGAACTCTCGGTACAGTTCGTCGGAGATCAGCGAGGCTGCAGCGTCCCCGGCGCCGATCATGTGCGCGCCGGCCTTGAGCTGGTGGAGCGCGAAGTCTATGACTATGTCCGTGAGGAATTCAAGCGTCCTGTGGGCGAGCGGGGGGTTGTCGTAGAGCATGATCATCATCTCGCTGACGCCGCAGATGGAGCATGATTCCGCGAACGGCATGTCGACCCATCCGAGGACGAGGCATTCCTTGCCGGCGGCCTTCGCCATCTCCCTCACTGCGGTCGCGCGGTCGTCCATGCGTGAGCCTGTCCTTGAGGGATCGGGCCTTCCAAGCCTCCGTAGATCGCTTTCGGAGCCGACCAGGGGCTTCGCAAGGAACGGCGGCTTGTCCTCCGGGAATACCATTTCTCCGCCCAGGTCGGCGGAGATCCTGAACGCGTCGGTGCAGGCTGTGATTGCGTCTATCGGGAACTTCCGCCTTATGTTGAGCTGTGCGTCGGCGGTCACATGGCCGTCGCTGGCGAACTGCCTGTAGCTGACCCCGAGCCTGTGCTGGGAGAAGAACATTAGCAGGGGGAAAACCGGAGTCCTATCGGGCTTGCGGCCCTGCAAGGCCTCCATGCATCTTTCAAGACTGGTCATAATGTCGGGCTCCGGAATTTCGACTGCGGCCGGACCCAGCTGGCTGCGACCGATTGCAGTCGGAGGTTTAAAAAAAAACGGCACCGCCCTCTGCGACGAGGGGGTGCCGGATGGTTTTTCTACTGATGCCGAGTCCGTTGAAATGCTTGAAGCTTCAGCGATTACCTTCTGCCGAAGCCGCCCCTGTCGCCGCCCCTGCCTCCGCCGTCGCGGGGTCTTTCCGGACGGGGACGCGCTTCGTTGACTGTAAGCGGGCGGGTCATGAACTCCTTGCCGTTCAGCTTTTCGATCGCGGCGAGGGCCTGCTCCCTGACGGGCATCTCGACGAACGCGAAGCCCCTGGAGTTGCCAGTATATTTGTCCTTGATGACCTTGGCGGAGTCGACCTGGCCGTGCTCGCTGAAAAGGTTCTTTACGTCCTCGTCGACGGCCTTGTGGGATAGATTACCAACATAGATATTCATTTACATTTTCCTCAGTTTTTTGTTTTCTTGTTGTTGTCTGGTCTGTTGAAATCGCTGTTCTCAGCTATATATGCCTAGATATTCTCTGTCCCCTCCCCGTTATTTAATGTTCAAAACCAGGCTGGAGCCGCGAAAACGTCTTACGGTTCCACACTCAACCCGGATTACTCATAAAGCCTATGGTGCCTTAAAAGGCGGAAACCTCGATTATCTCTGCGTAGGGCATGACGACAAGTGAATAAGGTATCCGTTCATAAAGATGCATTCAGAGATCGTTGGAGGTCCTGGATCCGGTGAGTTCGGAATATGGAAGACCGTGCGAAATGTTGTCCTCGAGCATGCTTGATTCAAAAAGGATAACGCGTTTTGAAACGACATTCTAACAGATAAAAACTTTTTTTCAAGGGGGAAGTTGAAAAAAAATGGCAATATCTTGCCTGCGTGTAACAGGCATGCTGAGCTTCCATGTTTCCATTTCCGGGCTATAATAATCCCGATTCCGCGTTTTGCGCGGATCTTTCCGTGAAATTTTAACCTAACCGCCTTATTATAAAAATGTTAAATGACATAGCATATTTTCAGCCGCGGCCATAAGGTTTAACCTGGGCGGGAAGCATATGGGAACTCTGCTGGAGCTTAAGAATGTTTCAATCTCATACGGGGCCGTGAAGGCGCTGAGGGACGTGTCCCTCCACGTGGAGGAAGGAGAGATCCTGGCGCTTCTTGGCGCCAACGGCGCGGGCAAGACGACCATGCTCGACGCGGTGAGCCGTATGGTCCCCCTGAAGTCGGGGGATATCCTTTACGGCGGGCGGAACATATCCGGAGCAAGGCCGGACGAGGTTGTCCGCATGGGGATAGCGCATTGCCCCGAGGGCAGGCGGATATTTCCGGACCTCACGGTGCTGGAGAACCTCCGTCTGGGCGCATATGTGATCCGGGACAGGGCGCAGATCGCCTCAAACCTTGATCACGCCTTCTCTCTTTTCCCGGTGCTTTCAGCGCGAAGGGGCCAGAAGGCCGGCACGCTTTCCGGCGGAGAGCAGCAGATGCTGGCGCTCGCCCGGGCGCTCATGAGCCGTCCTCGACTGCTTATGCTGGACGAGCCGAGCCTGGGGCTCGCCCCGAAGATCATAGAACAGATATTCAGCATCATCACCCGGATAAACAGGGAGTGGAACGTCACGATCTTCCTGATCGAACAGAACGCCAACGAGGCGCTGCTGCATTCCTCCCGCGCCTATGTCCTCGAAAACGGCGCCGTCAACCACGCGCTCAGCGGCGACGCCTCGGCCCTGCGTAGCGATCCGAGGATAATCGAAGCCTACCTCGGCGGCTGAGAGAACTCGTTTTCCGTGCAGTGCAATATTTTCCTCAATTTTTTCGCGAAATCATGTTTTAATCTTCCGCATGGGGACATAAATTACATGCCCTTATTAATTGGGATGAATAAAGGAACCATCTCCGCACTTGAAAATCCACACCACAGGAGAATTCTGTTTATGAAAAGCCTTGAGGAACTGCGCAAGATCAAGGAGCAGGTCAAGAAGTCCATGCAGATGCGCGAAGGCGGCCAGAAGATCAAGATCGTGGTCGGCATGGGCACCTGCGGGATCGCCGCCGGCGCCCGCGACACCATGAAGGCCTTCATGGAGGCGCTGGAAAAGGCGGGAATAACCGATGCCGCCGTCACAGCGACGGGCTGCGCGGGATTCTGCGAGCAGGAGCCGCTCGTGGACGTCGAAATACAGGGGCAGAAGCCCGTCCGTTACGGCAAGGTCGACAGGGCCGCCGTCGAAAGGATCGTCAAGGAGCACCTGCAGGGCGGCAAAATCGTCTCCGACCTCGTGTTCGCCTGAATTCCGGCCACGTCCACGGACAAGCTCCGGCCGGCGTGAATCCGCGAGCCGCGTTTCCGCTCACGGTGCCGGCAAGGACGAAACCATAAGGATCCCCCATGGAGAAGACTGAAAGCAAGAACCGATTCTTCGAGGAGAACAGCCAGCTTTTCAAGAAGCTCGACGATTTCGTGGCCACCCAGGACAAGGGGCGCGACGCGCTGATCCCCGTCCTCCACAAGGCCCAGGAAATCTTCGGATACCTGCCCGTCGAAGTCCAGAAGCACGTGGCGAAGGCGCTCAACCTTACTGAGGGCGAGGTGCTCGGAGTCGTGACATTCTACCATTTCTTCACAATGCAGCCGCGCGGACGCCACACCATCAACGTATGCCTGGGCACCGCATGCTACGTCCGCGGCGCGAACAAGGTGCTCGAAGCCCTGACGAAGGAGCTCGGAATAAAGATCGGCGGCACCACCCCCGACAGGCGCTTTTCCCTGACGGCCCAGCGCTGCTTCGGCGCGTGCGGGCTGGCTCCGGTGATAATGGTGAACGAAGACGTGCACGGACGCCTTTCCGCGAAAAAGCTTCCGGCCATCCTTGCACAATATGAATAAGGGTTCAGAAATGAAAAATCAAAGGTCACAGGTGCTCGTCTGCGCCGGCGGAGCATGCATATCCTCCGGATGCGAGAAGGTGCGAGACGCCTTCCAGGCCGAGCTCGATAAAAGCGGCCTCTCAGAGGAAATCGGCATCGTCTCAACGGGCTGCGTCGGCATGTGCGAGGTCGGCCCCATTGTCATAATCTATCCCGAAGGTGTCTTCTACCAGAAGGTGAAGCCGTCGGACGTCCCCGAGATCGTCAACGAGCACCTCCTCAAGGGACGCGTAGTCCAGCGTCTCTTCTACAAGAAGCCCGCCACCCATGAGCTCATCCAGACGATCAGCGACATTGACTTCTTCAAGCTGCAGAAGAAGATCGCCCTGCGCAACTGCGGAATAATCAACCCCGAGGACATCCTCGAATACATCGCCGCGGACGGCTACGAGGCCCTCGGCAAGGCGCTTTCGTCCATGACTCCCGCCCAGGTTGTCGAGGAGGTCAAGATCTCCGGCCTCAGGGGCCGCGGCGGCGCGGGGTTCCCGACCGGCATCAAGTGGGAGTGCGCCGCGAAGGAGAAGTCCAGGGAGAAATACGTCGTCTGCAACGGCGACGAGGGCGACCCCGGCGCGTTCATGGACCGCAGCCTCCTGGAGGGCGACCCGCACAGCATCATCGAGGCGATGGCGATCTGCGGATACGCAATCGGCGCGAGCCAGGGCTATGCGTACGTCCGAGCCGAATACCCCCTCGCCATCAAACGACTCCAGAAGGCGATCGACGAGGCGCGGGAGCACGGCCTCCTCGGACGGAACATCTTCGGCAGCAAATTCAGCTTCGACCTGGAGATAAGGATGGGCGCCGGCGCATTCGTCTGCGGCGAGGAGACAGCCCTCATGCATTCCATCGAGGGCAAGCGCGGCGAGCCACGCCCGAAGCCGCCGTTCCCCGTCCAGCAGGGACTCTTCGGCAAACCCACCGTCCTCAACAACGTCGAAACCTTCGCCAACATCCCATATATAATCATCAACGGCGGCGCGGAATTTGCCAAGCTCGGCACCGACAAGAGCAAGGGCACAAAGGTCTTCGCCCTGGCCGGAGAAGTGAATAACACCGGCCTCGTCGAAGTCCCCATGGGCATCTCACTCGGAAGCATCGTCTACGACCTCGGCGGCGGCATACCCGGCGACAAGGATTTCAAGGCCGTCCAGATCGGCGGGCCGTCCGGCGGATGCATACCCAAGGAACACCTCAACACATCCATCACCTACGAGTCCCTCCCCGCGCTTGGCGCGATTATGGGCTCCGGAGGACTCATCGTCATGAACGAGGACACATGCATGGTCGACCTGGCGCGCTACTTCCTCGACTTCATCGCCGACGAGTCCTGCGGCAAGTGCACGCCCTGCCGCGTCGGAACAAAGATCATGCTCAACCTCGTCACCAGGATATGCGAAGGCCGCGGAACCATGGAGGATCTCGCAAGGCTCGAAGATCTGGCCAATACGATCGGCAAGACATCTCTATGCGGACTCGGCCAGACCGCGCCAAATCCGGTCCTCTCGACGCTTCGCTACTTCCGCCACGAATACATCGAGCACATCAAGGACAGGCGCTGCAGGGCGGGCGTCTGCGGCGCGATGATGTGGGCGCCCTGCACCAACGCCTGCCCCGCCAACGTCAACGTCCCGTCCTACCTTGCATACACCAAGGAGAAGAAGTTCGACGAGGCGCTCAGGGTCCACCTCCGCAACAACCCCTTCCCCTCGGTCTGCGGAAGGGTATGCCCGCAGTGGTGCATCGACAAATGCCGCCGCAACGACCTCGAAGGCCCGCTCGCCGTCCGCGCCGTCAAGCGCTTCATCGCAGACACGCGCCAGGACTATTCGGACCTCTATCCGCAGAAGGCGCCGTCCAACGGCAGGAAGGTCGCTATCGTCGGCTCCGGACCTGCGGGGCTGAGTTGCGCATACTACCTCTGCCTCCTGGGCTATGACGTCACAGTCTTCGAAAAGCAGCCCGAGCCGGGCGGCCTAATGAGATACGCCATCCCGGACTACCGCCTCCCCAGGGCGATCCTCAGGAAGGAAATACAGGGCATAGAAAAACTCGGGGTGAAGATCAAGACCGGTGTCGCAGTCGGCAAGGACGTCACCCTCGCAGGCCTCCGCGAACAGGGCTTCAACGCCATCTTCGTGTCCATCGGCACCACAAAGGAGACGATGCCCATGATACCCGGCGTCGAACTGCCCGGGGTCGAGTCAGGCACAGGCTTCCTCGAGCGCGCCGCAAAAGGGGAGAGAGTCAATGTCGGCAAGGACGTCCTCATCATCGGCGGCGGAGACGCCGCCATCGACTGCTCCCGCATCGCGCAGAGGTTTGGCGCGGAAAACGTCACCATCGCATACCGCCGCACAAGAAGCGAAATGCCCACCAACCCCATCGAAATCCGCGAGGCCGAGGTCGAAGGCGTCAACGTAGAATTCCTAATCAACATCGTCGGAGTCAAGAAGGCCCCCAACGGCCGCCTCCTTGCCACCATGCGCAAAATGCGCCTCGGCGAATTCGACAAGACCGGCCGCAGGCGCCCCGTCGAAATCAACTCCTCCGACGAGGACCGCGAGGTAGACACCATCATCCTCGCCATCGGCAGCAGCCCCGACCCGGGCGCCATCTTCATTGGAAACGACTCGAAGGCGCTCAAGGACGGATGGGTGCAGTCCGAAAAGACCGAAACCCCCGTCGACGACCTCTTCGCCGGAGGAGACTTCACCAGCGGACCCTCCACTGTGATCGAGGCAATAGCATCCGGACAGCTCGCGGCCAAGAAGATCGACCGCAGGCTCAACGGCGGCGCGCCCCGCAGATATTTCTGGGAGGAATTCGATCTTCCGAAGGTAAAAGTCGACCTCGACCAGGAAGTCGCCGAGCAGGCGCCCGTCGACTACCCGCTCCTCAACCCCGAGGAGCGCCTCATAAGCGTCGAGGTCGAGAAGACCATCACCGCCGACGACGCCTGCCGCGAGGCCGGAAGATGCCTCCGCTGCGACTACAAGGAGCAATAGCGGCAGGCCTTGAAACTCATGATGATAAATGATATATTGATTGTCATCAAATAAAAAGGTGAAAAGATGAGAATGACAATTGATATTGATGATGAAAGGCTGAAGGACATTATCAAATATACGGGAATTGAAAAGAAATCCCCGGCGGTCGCTGAAGCCCTCGCCTGCTACTGCAGGGAGGTAAAGAGGAAAAAAATGCTGGAAAAAGTTCTTTCCGGCAAGACCGACTACAAGCTGAGCAACGATGAACTTGAAGCGATGACACCGTATGATTCTAATTGATTCTTCGGCGTGGATAGAGTTTTTCCGCAGCAGCGGGAGGAAAGAGGTAAAGGATCGCGTCGCAGCATACATCGAACTGGAGAAGGCCGCGTTCACATGTCCGATCTTCTATGAGCTGCTTGCAGGGAGCCAGGGCGGCGAGGAAAAGGATCTGCGGGATGTCTTCAGCTTCTGCAAAAGGATAGAATTCAAAAAGGAAGACTGGGAGTTCGCAGCGGAAATATGCGGGAAGTGCAGGGCAAAAGGAGTGACCATACCGGCGGACGACATTTTTGTCGGCGCAGTGGCCATAAGGAACGGTTTGCCGCTGTTCCATCTCGACAAGCATTTTGACTTGCTTGTAGGAAAAGTGAGGTTGCCATTGAAGCTTGAATTGTAGCTATAACATAAATTCGGTGATCGCATGACAGTCTCTGAAATAGTCCGGAAGCGCGGGAACGACCGCGAAAACCTGATCCAGATACTCCACGACATCCAGGACGTGTCCGGGGACAACTCCCTTCACAGGGAAAGCCTCGAGGAGCTCGCGAAGGAGATGAATCTCACCGTCGCCGACATCGTCGGAACGGCGTCATTCTACACGATGTTCAGCCTGACTCCGCGCGGAAAGCACATCATAAGGATCTGCATCAGCCCGCCCTGCTACATAATGGGCTCGGAGAACATCCTCGTGGCCCTCGAAAACAAGCTCGGCGTCAAGATGGGAGAGACGACCCCCGACAGACTCTTCACCCTCGAGGAGACAAGCTGTCTCGGAGTATGCGGAGTCGCCCCCGCGATGATGATCGGCGACGAAGTCTACGGAAACCTCACCGAAAAGAAGGTCGGCGAGATAATAGACGGAATAAGGAACGGCAGATAAACTGATAAACTGATTAGGCTGGGTGTTCGGATTTTCTATTTTCACATCCGGTCAATCCTGTTGTCCTGTCAAAATTTTTCTAATTTGCGAATTTCGCAGAATGGAGCAGCCATGGCAAAACCGAGGACATACCTGATGTTTGCGATAGACGCGAACAGCGTCATCAGCGGCGCCCGCGAAGTGAAGAACTGCTTTTCGGCGGAGATCGGCCGCCGCGGCCTCGGCGACGAGGTCAAGGTGATGGAGACCGGCCCCTTCGGCCCGACCGACTGCGGAGTCCTGGTCGCGGTGCAGCCCGACGGAGTCGTCTACGGGAACGTGACGGTGAAGGACGTTCCGCACATCGTAGAGGAACACCTCGTCAAGGGCCGGCACTGCAAGAGATTCCTCCTGCCCCCTGAAAAGAAAGTCGATATTCCCTCCGCGGAGGATATCAGCTCGCACCAGCTCCAGGCGCAGGGCCGAATAGTCCTCGACAACTGCGGCAGGATCGACCCCGAAAGCATCGACGAATACATCGCCAACGACGGCTATCTCGCCCTGGGCAAGGCGCTTACGGAAATGTCCGCCGAGGACGTCATCAGGGAGGTCAAGGACTCGGGCCTGCGCGGCCGCGGCGGCGCGGGGTTCCCCACCGGCCTCAAGTGGAGCTTCTGCGCTCCGCAGAAGGCGAAGCAGAAATACGTCATATGCAACGCCGATGAGGGCGAGCCAGGCACCTTCAAGGACCGCCTCATCATGGAGGGCGATCCGCACAAGGTCATCGAAGGAATGGCGATATGCGGATACGCGATCGGAGCGACCAAGGGCTATGTCTACATCCGCGGCGAATACAAGCTCTCAATCGAACGCCTGCAGAAGGCGATCGCGGCAGCCCGCGAATACGGGCTGCTGGGGAAGAAGGTATTCAAGAGCAAGTTCGGATTCGACATAGAGATAAAGATCGGCGCCGGCGCCTACGTCTGCGGCGAGGAGACCGCCCTCATAGAGTCCATGGAAGGCAAGCGCGGGGCGCCGCGCCTCAAGCCTCCATTTCCCGCCCAGTGCGGATTCAAGGGCATGCCCACAAACGTCAACAACGTCGAGACATTCGCGAACGTACCGGCAATCTTACGCAACGGTTCCGCCTGGTTCAAGAAGTTCGGGACGCCCGGCACCCCAGGCACCAAGGTCTACACCATCCTCGGCCACATCAACCGCCCAGGACTCATCGAAGTCCCGACGGGCGTAACCCTCCGCGAAATCATCAACGAATACGGCGGCGGAATGAAGGGCGGCGAATTCCAGATGGCCCAGCTCGGCGGGACCGCGGGCGACATCCTCGGCACGGAAATGCTGGACGTCCCCCTCGACTACGACGCCATGCAGAAGGTCGGGCACGTCCTCGGCTCAGGCGCAATACTCGTCATGAACGAAAGCATAGACATCAAGGCCTTCCTGCATTCGTGCATGAAGTTCTTCCTCCACGAGACCTGCGGCAAATGCAACCCATGCCGCAACGGCCTCAAGGTGCTCTACGACATAACAGGAAGGCTCAAGAACCGCTCCGCCTACGCCGACGACATCAACGCCATGGAGGAAGTGTCCATGATGCTCAGGGCCGCCGCGTTCTGCCCCCTCGGCCAGTCGCCCGCAGGCCCGATCATGTCCGCCCTCAGATACCTCAGACCGAGGATCGAGGAGGGCGTGGATCCCGCCGCGAAGAAGATCGTCCGGCACAACGGACGAGAGTTGATCACTCTGAAAGCAGGATGATTGAATCGGGACGATCCCATCTCAGGACTACTCTGTGGAAAAGCAATTGAAATGCGTACATTTTAAGGTAAAAAGAATGGCATACCCTTCTGTTGATCAGTTGCAGAAATTGCTTACAAAAGAAGTCTTCCACTATGCAAACGACTCAAAGAAGGCCGCAGGACGTGCATTGGGCACACTTGTTGAGATCATAACTTTCTACTCTCTTAAAAGCTGGGGATTTGAGAAGAACATAGCAATAGAAAGACCGTTGCCTGAATTTGGAAACGACGACATTACTCACAATGTCGAATACAGCCTGCATCCATCAAGCTTTCTTGGGGTTGTAGGATTCAAGAGGGATGATCTTCCCATAACAGCAAAAAAGATTTCCAAAACTTCTGTAATTGCTAAAAAGGCTATCCCTTCAGAATTTATCAAAGGGCATGCTCTCCTTAGCAAGGATATGATTCTGCGGAATTCCTGCACAGTCTGTGACTCCGGCAGCGCATTTATTATTGCATATCTCGACAGTTTTGGCAAGCATGGAGGACAATATTCAGTAGTTTCTCTTGACCGTCGTCCATTTGCCATTTTTGAATGCAAACGGGTTGGCGTGGAAGAAGGAATGCGTAAAGGCCCACAGACCATTGAAAAGGCCAAACAGGGTGCCTACGTCGCACGGACTGTGTCAGCGTTACAGAAGATCAGATTGACAGATGGGGGCATGGGCGGCCTCATACAGAAACTTGATGGTTCGTTCCTGCACGGTGACTATTATAGGCTTATGTCCGAAATCATCAATTCTGCCGATTCAGAACTGCTTTCGCGGTTCATATTGACGGTTGGCGTTGTAAGCAACCATGGTAACTGGTTTACCTCGGAAAATCACAATAAGGAACTGAAGGTTCTTGCCCAATCCTACGACTGGCTGCTGTTTCTCACCGATGAAGGCATAGCACAGTTCATCGACGAACTGCTACTTCATCCCGCCAAGGAACTATCGGCTGCGAGAAAGGCTTTCTTGGTCAGCTATACTGGCAAAAAGGGAACTAGTCAGTTCACAAAAGTGCAGATTGCTCTTGATGCCGATGCCGCCCTTCAACGCTATTTCAGATCCCGGATGAAAGTGATTGAAGGATGGTTCAACATAATTGCCCCGGCTGGTAAAAGCATTATCCTGCTGAAAAATGAACTCAACAACCTCAAATCCAAGAACTGGGCGGAGATTCACGCATGACTGCTGGTCGATCTTTAAATACTTTGAGCCAGGAATGGGGAACTCCTGAGAAATATGTGAATGCAGTCCGCGAGATGTTCGGCGGGAGGATTGCCCTTGATCCATGTTCC
This sequence comes from uncultured Victivallaceae bacterium, assembly GCA_964636325.1. Taxonomy (GTDB): domain Bacteria; phylum Verrucomicrobiota; class Lentisphaeria; order Victivallales; family GWF2-50-93; genus CAZWRV01. The sequence goes on from CAZWRV010000004.1 coordinate 16,774, forward strand.
AACGAATATTCGATTGTTCATGCTGAAAATGAATATAAGTTGCCGTCACATGATGGACTTATAGAGTCGTGGAACTTCCCGACCATTTATGTGAATCCCCCATATGGAATAGATAAGGTGAGAGGTACTTCAATTAGGAAATGGTTATTTCGATGCGCAGATGCAAATAGGGAGTTTAATTCAGAGATATTGGCCCTTGTGCCTGTTGCCACCAACACTGGCCATTGGAAAAAACATGTATTTGGCAAAGCAGCCGGTATATGTTTCTTATACGATACGCGACTCAAGTTTTTGGTCAACGGCAAAAATGGTGGAAAGGGAGCGCCAATGTCCTGTGCTATGATTTACTGGGGTGTTGATTTTAAGCGGTTCTATGACATTTTCAAGAAGTTTGGCGCGGTGATTGACCTCCGTCCTCTTAAAGGCGTAAATTTCGGAGAATGCTCTGATAATGGGCAGATTGATTTGATCCCCGATGTTGAATCAGAAGACGAAGGAAACAGCGAAGTTGAATCTTGTCGGTGCCAGGCAATCTAAGCTTCATGGTTGAATTCGCATTGATATTAATTTTGGTCATAAGCAATTAATCATAAGGAGTTATTGCTATGCCTGTGAATCTTACAATCAACAAAGTTCCGGTGACCGTTCCGGAAGGGACAACGGTGCTTGACGCCGCGCGCGAGGCGGGCATAAAGATACCGACGCTCTGCCATCTGCAGGGGGTCGGAAGCCCGGGCTCGTGCAGGGTATGCCTCGTCGAAGTGGAAGGCGCCAGGACGTTGCAACCCGCCTGCGTCACGAAGGTAGCGCAGAACATGAAGGTCCACACGAATTCCAAGACGGCCCGCGACGCGCGAAGGCTCTCGGTCGAGCTACTACTTGCGAACCATCCCTGGGACTGCAACGCCTGCATAAGAAACAACAACTGCGAACTGCAGGCGCTCGCCAAGGAGATGGGCATCATGGAGGTGCGTTTTCCGTATGTGAAAGAGGAGATGCCCATAGACAAGTCCACACCGGCTCTTGTCAGGGACATGAACAAGTGCGTGCTATGCCGCAGATGCATCACGGTCTGCCAGGACGTCCAGGGAGTCGGCTCCCTTGCGCCGCGCCTCCGCGGCTTCGACACGGTCGTCGGGGCCGGCTGCGCCGACGATCTCTCAGGAGCGGTCTGCGTGCAGTGCGGGCAGTGTTCGACGGTCTGCCCCGTCGGAGCGATCTACGAGAAGGACGCGATTGAAAACGTATGGGCCGCGCTCGACGATCCGAAGAAGCACGTGGTCGTACAGACGGCTCCTGCGATCCGCGCCGCCCTCGGCGAATGCTTCGGCCTCAAGCCCGGCACCTGCGTCACGGGAAAGATGGTCACGGCCCTGAGACGCCTCGGTTTCGCCAAGGTCTTCGACACGAACTTCACGGCCGACCTGACCATCATCGAGGAGGGCAACGAGTTTCTCTCGAGGCTGAAGACCGCGCTCGTCGACAAGGGGCAGGTCGCCCTTCCGATGTTCACGAGCTGCTCGCCCGGCTGGATCAACTTCATGGAATACTTCTACCCGCAGCTAATTCCCAACATCTCCACGTGCAAGTCGCCGCAGCAGATGTTCGGCGCGCTGGCCAAGACCTATTATGCGCAGAAGGAAGGGATCGACCCGAAGGACATCGTCGTTGTATCCGTCATGCCGTGCACCGCGAAGAAGTTCGAGTGCGAGAGGGATGAGATGACGTCGTCGGGATTCAAGGACGTGGACTACGTCCTCACGACCCGAGAGCTAGGGAGGATGATCGCCGAGGCTGGTATAGACTTCATGAGCCTGCCCGACGGCGAACAGGACTCGCCGATGGGTATGTCCTCCGGCGCCGCCGACATCTTCGCGAACACCGGCGGAGTCATGGAGGCCGCGCTGAGGACCGTCTACGAGGTCGTCACCGGCCGCGAACTCCCCGCCGACAAGCTGCACGTCAAGCCGATCCAGGGGCTCAAGGGCCTCAAGGAGGCGTCCCTCACGCTGACAGCATGCAAGCCAGAGTGGAGCTTCCTCGAAGGAGTGACTGCGAAGGTCGCAGTGGCGCACGGCCTCTCGAACGCCAGGAAGATATGCGACATCGTCTCCCAGGGCAACCCCGACGGCTATCATTTCATCGAGGTCATGTGCTGCCCCGGAGGGTGCATCGGCGGCGGCGGACAGCCCCTCTTCACCACCGACGAGGTCAGGAAGGCCAGGATAAAAGCGATCTACAAGGAGGACGAGGGGCGGCCGATCCGCAAGTCGCACGACAATCCGGCCGTGACGCAGATATACAAGGAGTTCCTCGAGAAGCCCCTCGGCCACAAGTCGCATGAGCTGCTTCATACGCACTATCACAAGAAGGAGCAGAAATGATCGAGTTCCGAAATGACTGTCAGTGGGACCTCCTGGTCCCTACCAGCATGGGTGTCAGGATCACCCCGTTGAACGGCCAGCCCGTCCACACAAGCAACACGTTCATGATGCAGGCGACAAGCGCCGAGACGAACGTGGCGAGCGTATCGTCCTACCTTGGCCTCAAGGTGAAGGTTTTGACGAAGTTCGTGAAGGGCAGCCCGATCGCCGCCTTCATCAGGAACGACCTTCTGAGCCGCCACATGAGCTACGAGGGGCAGGAGGTCGAACAGGGAGGCCCATGGGGCTTCCGCCACCAGTTCAACATCGCCGACAGCGGCTACGGCACGCGCGGCCCGCGCGTCCACAACGACCGCGCCGGCGAGGTCGGCAGAACCCTGAACGTCAAGGACTTCGACCTGGACCGCATCTTCGCCGAGGAGGGCGTGAAGATCGTCCACCTTTCCGGCCTTATCGCCGCGCTGTCCGAGGACACCAGCAGGTTCTGCCTGGAGCTCGCCAGGGCGGCGAAGAAGCACGGCACCAGGATCACCTTCGACCTCAACTACCGCGCCTCCTTCTGGAAGGGCAGGGACAAGGAGCTGCGCGAGATGTTCCTCGAGATCGCCCGTTCCTCCGACATCCTCGTCGGCAACGAGGAGGACTTCCAGCTCTGCCTCGGCATCGAAGGGCCTGAGGCCGGCGGCAAGGGCCTCGGTTCCCAGATCGACAGCTTCAAGGTGATGATCAACCGGGCCAAGAAGGCATTCCCGGACACGCAAGTCTTCGCGACGACCCTCCGCGAGGTCATCAACGTCAACCGTCATCTCTGGGGCGCAATCATGGCGGAGGGGAAGAACTGGCACGTCGTCGAGCCCCGCGAAATCAGCGTGCTCGACCGCATCGGCGGCGGCGACGGCTTCGTCGGCGGAATGCTATACGCCGTCCTCAAAGGATGGGAGCCCGAAAAATGGATACAGTTCGGCTGGGCCTGCGGCGCGCTCGCCGTCACCATGCTCGCCGACTACGCGCAGCCCGCCGACGAGGAGCAGGTCTGGAGCGTATGGAAGGGCAACGCGCGCGTCCGCCGCTGAAAACAGCGGACATCGCAGCCGACAGCTCCCGTATCGCAGCTCTCTTTAAGTATGAATTCCGCAAAGGGGCGTAGTTTGCTGAATTCATACCTTCTCTCCGACGCTCAGCTCCGAGGGGAGATGCCTGAGCCGGTGCGCCAGTCCGAACTTTCCGGCCAGGGTTTCGGCCCTAGGCTTCAGGCCCGCTGCGCCGGAGGCCACAGCCGGGATCAGGATGTTGTCCAGGACGCTCAAGTAGGGCATAAGGTGGAACTGCTGGAAGACGAAGCCGATGTTCTTCGATCGGAAGGACGCGCGCTCCTCGATGCCCATCGCGTATAAGTCCTTCCCCTCGAACAGCACCTCGCCGCCGTCCGGCGAAAGCAGAGCGCCCGCAATCAGCAGCAGCGTCGTCTTGCCGGAGCCGCTCGGCCCCATGACCGCGGTGAAGTCCCCCGGCCTTGCGGAAAGCGAAATCCCCCCCGAGAACCTTTATTTCCCCCTCCGGCCGACTGAACGACTTCGATATGTTCTTGAGTTCAAGCATGGCATGCAGCAAATGCGTCAATGGATGGGTAATCCATATGAGATCTGTATTCTGGATGATATATATACTCCTTTAGGCTAGCCTAAAGGAGTCCTTGGAATCCTGCGAGTGACTCGGAGCTGTTGATGTTGAACGCCTTGACTTCCGGGCAGATTCTTTTTGCGAGGCCTGCGAGGACGTTGCCGGGGCCGAATTCGACCATCGAGTCCGCGCCCGCCGCGACGATCTCCTTTACGCAGTCCTCCCAGAGGACGCTTCCTGCGACCTGCGATACGAGGTTCCTGCGGATTTCGCAGGCGGATCTGACGATGCCGCCGGTGAAGTTCTGCGCGACGGGGATGGAGGGATCTTTCATCGGAACGTCGGCGAGCACTGCGGCGAGCTGTTCGCCTGCCTCCTTCATTAAACGGGAATGGTATGCGCCGGCGACCTTGAGCGGGATCACCTTCCTGAAGCCCTTTTCCTTGAGGACGTTGATGGTGTTCGCGACCTTCGCGGACTCGCCGCTGACGACGATCTGGCCCGGGCAGTTGAAGTTCGCGACGTCGATGCCGGTCTCGGCGCAGATCTGTTTTATTGCAGCCGGATCGGCCCCGAGCACGCTGGCCATGGCGCCGCTGTTCTTTTTGCACGCCTCGTCCATCAGCTCGCCGCGCCTGGCGACCAGCTTCAGGCCGTCCGCGAACGCGAAGACTCCGGCGCAATAGAGCGCCGCGAACTCGCCGAGGCTGAGCCCCGCCGCGCCTAAGGGCGCCACGGACGGGAACTTCTCCCTGAAGGCCGCCAGGCAGGCGCAGCTCATCGTGAAGATGGCAGGCTGGCAGATCCTGCTTTCCGTAAGCTTCTCATCAGGCCCGTTGAAGCAGACATCGCTGACCGACCATCCGAGAACCACGTCGGCCTCCTTGAAGACCGCGGCCGCGGCCTGGCTCGACGAAAACAGATCCTTGCCCATGCCGACCGCCTGCGCCCCCTGACCTGAAAAGACAAACACCGGCTTCATCATAAATCCTTCGTTAGTTGTTACTTGGCTGTACAAGAGATACTAATCGTCTCATAAATAATATGGACGCCGCCGATCTTGCGTCGGCGGTGCCTCTATACAATTTAGAGACGATTAGTAAGATAGTTCCTGCCTCTTCAGGAGGCAAGCGGACTTGTCTGGAGTTGGATGTTCTTTACTCTCCGGGGATGGGGAGGCGGCCTTCGACGGGATCCCACATGATCTTGGTGTCGATGCCTGCCGGGAAGACGCGGACGTTCTTGTAGCGTCTGTGCTGGGCTATGAGGCTGTCCGGAGAGACTAGGAAGGTGTATGGCTGCTCGTCGTGGAGGAGCTTGTGGAACTGATGGCAGAGCTCGATCCTCTTCTTCATGTCGAAGCAGACCCGAATCTGCTCTATGAGCTCGTCGGCCTGCTTGTTCCTGAAGGATATATGGTTGCTCGAGGCGGGCTTGTCGGCCTCGCTGGAATGCCATAGCTGGTAGGGGTCGTCCTCGAAGCCCATCCTCCATCCGAGCGTGCAGACCTCGAAGCTCTTCTTTTCGAGGCGCTGCGTGTATACCGACCATTCCACTGTTGAGATGTTCATGACCACTCCGGCCTTGGCCATGTCCTCCTTGATGATAGGCAGCATCCTCTGCTGGATGGGGTTGTCGGATACGGAGAGGACGGTGAACTCGAACTTTTTCCCGTCCTTGTCGATGATTCCGTCGCCGTCCTTGTCGGACCATCCGGCCTCCGCGAGGAGCTCCTTGGCCTTTTCAATCGAAAAAGGCCAGGGCTGGATGCTCTTGTCGTAGTATGGCGTGTCCATGAAGAATGGGCCTGATGTGATGCGTCCGAGGCCGAAATAGACCTCCTTCAGGATGCGTTCCCTGTCGACCAGGTGCGTTAGTGCGAGGCGGACGCGCCTGTCCTGGAAAAGCGGGAAGGCAAGGTTGTAGCCGATGTAATAGTAAGCCCTTCCGGGATATTTGTATTTCAAGAGTATGCCCTTGTCTGTGTCGAATTCGGGGACGGACGTCCTGGTCTGCCACTGCTCCGGGATCAGGCCGAGCCTGTCGATCTTCTTGGAGAGCAGGGCCTGGAACCTGGTGTTTGGGTTCTTGATTATCTCGAAGATGAGGTTGTCTATAGGCGGCATCACGCCCAGCCTGCCGCCGTAGTAGCGGTCCCACTTCTTCAGGATGATCCGCTGGTCCTTGTCCCAGCGGACGAACCGGTAGGGGCCGCATCCCACTATGATCCTGTTGCGCTCGTGGTCGTCGTTGAACTTCTTCCCGTCGAACGGGCCGTCGTAGGCGTGGTAGAGATGGCGCGGCAGGGGGGAGAGCCCGAGCGTGAACGGCTCCGAGAGGAAATACGGTCTCTTCCACACCACGTCGAACTCATGGTCCGAGACGACGTCGATCCTGTCGAGGTCGATGAGATACGAACGGAGCGGGGCGCAGTCGACATCCTCGTTCTTGACAACCTCCAGATAGAACTTGAAGTCTTTTGCGGTGACTTCGACGTCCTCCCATTTCCTCCCTGACACCGGGTCGGTGAAGTCGTGCCATAGGATTCCCTTGCGGAGCTTCATGCGATATGTCATCTTGTCGTCGGAGAGTTTCCAGGACTCGGCCAGCTTCGGCGCGAAGGCCTCGGGCCGCTCCAGGTCGCGTTCGCCTAGAGTGTCGTTGCAGTATTCCCAGATGTCGGCGATGAATGACTCGTTGTTTATGATGTAGTTCATGTTCTTGGTGTCGGCGGCGGTGGCGAGGATGAGCCTTCCGCCGGGCTGGGCTTCGGGATCGTAATACTGGCTGTTCGCGACGGCCGGGGCGCCCTCGGGCTGAGCGGGCCCGGAGGGGCGCGCGACGGCGCCGGACGATATCGAAGAGACGGCCTTCTCTATGACGGCGATCCTGCCCTGGACCTCGGAGACCTGTTCGGAAAGCTTTTCAAAGCGCATCCTGAGAAGATCGACGGACTTGGTCACTGCAATTCCAACGACGACCATCACGAGCAGGATTGCACCCATTAGGATGTTGAGGATCAAGTTGTTGCGGCTGTTCATGTCGATGTCCGGAGCTGTCAAAGTTCAAAGACTCTAGGTTTTTCACGGCTGGGAAAAAGGCACCCCTTACGGCACGTTTGAGCCTGAGCATGGCGACTTCGCCGAAGTCGCCAGTGCCGCTTTCGGCGAAAGCGGCATACTTTGACAAAAACGTTTTTCAAGTTACGACGTAAGCGACTAAAGGTGCAGCGAGCTGGCGCTGCCCGCCCGCTCCTTGAAATATTTCACGGTTCTTTCGAGGCCGCGCCTGAATTCGCCGCTGGGAGTGAATCCTGCCTCTGCAAGCCTGTCGATTGAAGCCATCGAATGCTTCACGTCGCCGGGTCTCGGCGGAAGGTGTTCGATTTTGGAGCTGGAGCCGGTGATCTGGAGTATCGTGTTTGCAAGCTCGTTGATCGTCATCCGACGACCGTATGCGACGTTGAAGACGCCGGTGCATGCGGACTCGGCCATGAACACGTTCGCCGCGACTACGTCCTTTACGTAGATGAAGTCGCGCGTCTGCTCGCCGTCGCCGAAGACGGATATGGTCTCGTTCCGGACGGCCCTGTGTATGAATATGGGGACGGCTGCGGCGTATGCGCTGCCCGGATCCTGGCGCGGGCCGAAGACGTTGAAATATCTCATGCATGCGGTCTGCAGCCTTTTTTCGCGGCTGAACATGGCGCAGTAGTATTCGCCGTCGAGCTTGGTGACGGCGTACGGGCTCTTCGGCTCGGGGAACATCGTCTCCCTCTTCGGGCATTCCGGATTGTCCCCGTAGACGGCGGCGGATGTGCTGAAGCAGAGCTTTTTGACGCCTGCCGCGGCCGCGGCCTCGAGGACGTTCAAGGTGCCTTCCGTGTTGATGCGGACGCATTCCACCGGCTTCTGCATGGACTCCGGGACGCTGATCATCGCAGCGAGATGGAAGACGTAGTCGACGCCCTGCATCAGTCCGCGCAGGAGCTCCCTGTCGAGGATGCTGCCGTCGACGAATTCGACCTTGAAGCCTTCGAGGTTGCGGATGTGTCCGGTGCGGAGGTTGTCGAGCACCACCACCTGCGCCCTGCCGCTGTAGTATTCGGCGATGTGGCTGCCGATGAATCCCGCCCCGCCTGTGATGAGGACTTTCATAAGCATAACCCCAAGAGTCTTGATGACAGATGCCGGATAACAGATAACGGATAACTGCTTACACTCCAATCACTTCGGCACCGCTCCGCCGACGGTCTGGTTCGAGCTTGCCGAGGCGTCCGGGGGCGGAACCGGGTTCCGCCTGTATCCCCAGTCTATGAGCTTTGCCGCGAATAAGTCCCGTTCCTTCCGGGACTTGAATCCGGTGACGACCCCTGCGATATGCCTTCCGCCGCGTTCGACCGTGAATGTGACGCAGAATCCCGACCGGTCGATGAACCCTGTCTTCATGCCGTTGCATCCCTGGCTCATCTTGATGAGGTGGTTGTGGTTCTTGAGCATGAAGGGTTTTTCAGTATCCTTGCGGATGTAGTCTATCCAGGTGGACGCCCATTCTACAGCCTTGGGATACTGGAGAAGCTGCTCGGCGAGGAATACCATGCCTTCGGGACTGCTGACGTTGTCCTCCTTGGAGCTTTTTCCTGGGAGGCCTGTGGGGTTGTAAAACTTGGTGGCGGGCAGCCTCAGTTCCGAGGCCCTTGCGTTCATCCTGTCGACGAATTTGACTACGTCGCCGCCCCCGAGATGCTCTGCGATAAGTTCGGCGGAGTCGTTCGCGCTGACTATCATCACGGTCTTGAGCAGGTCGGCCATTGTCATCTTTTCCTTCGTGTCGAGGTAGACCTGGCTGCCGCCGATCTTGACCGCGCCGGGAGTGACCTGGACCGCGGTGTCCATGCTTAGCCCGTTCCTGCCGGCCGTTATGTCCTCGAAGGCGAGAAGCGCCGTCATCATCTTCGTCATTGATGCGATAGGGACGCCCTTCCTGGGCTCCTTCGCCCACAGCGCCGCCCTGGTGTCAAGATCAACCAGCAGCCCCGATGTCGCGTTCTTGCTGTCGGGCAGGTCTTTTATGTTGCCCATGACCGCGTATTTGTATGTGAACGCCCTGCCGGGGGCCGGAGCGGTCTTGGGCTTCTCTGCGCTCTGCCCGGGCGGAAGGCCCAGCTCCTTGCCCGGCTCGGACCCCGGGGGGGGGACCACGGTTTTTTCTGTTCCGACGCCCTTCGCATCCTTCTTCTTGTCCTTCATGAACGTCTTGATGATGACGAAGTGTGCGCCGGCGACTATTCCGATGATGGCTACGGTGATCAGGACTTTTCTCATTTTCCAATATCCCTTGAGGCTTTGTTCAACGCTGCGAAAACCGCGAGCACCGCGGCATGGTCGATGTTCGGATCCTGGCCGGCGCCGTAGTAAATCCTGTTGGACTTGGCGGTCCTGACGCCGACATAAGCCACGGCCGTGGCGTCGGCGGTCGTTCCGAGGGCCTGCTCCGAGAACTCCTCGAGGACGAAGTCGAAGACGGCGCCGTGGCTGTTCAAGGCATGGACTGCGGCGGAGACGGGCCCGTTGCCCTCCCCCTCCAGCTCGGTCCTCCTGCCGTTTATAACGACGGTGAGGCCGGCCCTGACGTTGTCGGAACCCTCGACGCTGGGCAGAACCCTCATCTTTTCTAGGACGAAGGGCCCCTTCACGTCCAGGAAGTTGTCCCTGAACACCTTGAGGAGTTCGTCTGCGACGATCTCGCCCTGCTTGCTGTCGGCGAGGGCCTGGACCAAATCCCCTATCTCCGGATGCATGCTCTTCGGGACGACATAGCCGAACTCGTTCTCGAGGACGTATGCGGCGCCGCCCTTTCCGGACTGGCTGTTGATTCTTATGAGGCGCTCATATTTCCTGCCGACGTCGGACGGGTCTATGTGCAGATACGGGACCTTCCATCCGACGCGGAAGAAGTCCTCGGCCTTCTTGCGAGCCTTGAGGCCCTTGCGTATGGCGTCCTGGTGCGAGCCGGAGAACGCGGTGAAGACGAGCTCGCCCGCGTAGGGCTGGCGCTGGTGCACGGGGATTCCCGAGGCGGCCTCGACCAGCTTGACGACGGACATCAGGTCTGAAAAGTCAAGGCCGGTGCAGATTCCGCGCGAATGCAGGTTCAGCGCCAGCGTGACTATGTCCACGTTGCCGGTTCTCTCGCCGTGCCCGAAGAGCGTCCCTTCGACGCGTTCCCCGCCGGCGAGCAGGGCCATTTCTGTCGCAGCCACGGCGCAGCCCTGGTCGTTGTGGGCGTGCAGGCTTATCGTGGTCTCGCCCAGATGCCTGTATTTCCCGCAGAAGTATTCGATCATGTCTGCATACTGGTATGGCGGGCGCCTTTCGACGGTCGCGGGGAGGTTGAGGATGAAGTCCTCCTTGCGGCAGGGCCCCCATTTCTCCTTGATCTGCTCGCAGAGCCCGGCCACGAAGTCCGGGTCGCTGTCGGTGAACTCCTCGGGGGAGAACTCGTATGCGACCTTGCCGCGGAGCCCCGCCTTCTCCAGGGCCTCGATCACGATTTCAGTGCCTTCTACCGCCATCTTCGCGACGTCGGCGCGCTCCTTGTTGAAGACGAAGCGGCCGTGTAGGTCGGAGGTCGCCACATAAAGATGCAGTATGGCCTTTTCGACTCCCTTCAAGGACTCGACTGTCCTTTCTATGAGGTGCCTGCGGGCCTGGGTAAGAACCGAAATTCTCACGCCGGACGGCACATGCTTCTTCTCCACCAGCTCCCTGATGAAGTCGAAGTCGTCCTTCGAGGCCGACGGGAAGCCCGCCTCTATCTCCTTGAATCCTATCCTGCAAAGCATCTCGAAATAGGCGAGCTTCCGCTGGGGGTTCATCGGCACGGGGAGGGCCTGGTTGCCGTCGCGGAGATCCACCGAGCACCAGACGGGCGCCTTGTCGATCGCTTTGTCGGGCCAGCTTCTCGCCTTCAAGGCGACAGCCCCGGGATATGCGTATTTCGGATGGCTTTTCATTTGCACTTGCGCATTTTGCGTTTATTTGTTTATACCTTGGGAAAAGCGTTAATATGCAATGGGAATCGGCCATTGCCAATCCTATCGGCAAAAATCCCTCAAATCATGCCATGGACAGGAACATACAGCTCAAGATGACGTTCGAGCAGGCGCCGAACCAGTTCAGGAACAACATGGAGAACGGCGTCTTCATGATACTCTTCGAGGTCGACACACCGCCCAAGCACGAGGACATCTCCGCGGCCGGGCTCTACCTGAAGTCCATGGAGCAGGCCGTCCTTCAGGCGAAAGGGGCGGAGTGCGGGCTCGCCATAACCGACAAGAAGAGGGCGGCCGAATCCTGGAATCCCGCGGACTTCGCGAACGACCTCGATCCGGCGCACAAGAACAGGCACGTCGTCTTCATCAGCGGGAGGCACGCATACCTGAAGGATGTCGCGGACAGCGCCGAGCGATGCAGGTCGTCCGGGTTCGCCAACGTCGCGGCGGTCACCGGCGACGGAGGGATGCAGCCGCCCCCGAGGGAGAAGAAAAGGCTGCACCACACTGACAGCATCCACATCCTCAACCAGCTGCAGTCCAGGGGCGACGGCTTCTTCTTCGCCGGCGCGGCCGCCAATCCGTTCAAATACACTCCGGCCTCCATCTTCCCCCAATACTGCAAGATAATGAAGAAGATCCGGCGCGGCACAAGCTTCCTAATATGCCAGAGCGGCTGGGACATGATCAAGCTGCAGGAGCTCAGGTGGTACCTTGAAATGCGCGAGCAGCACATATCGCTGCTCTCCAGGATCACACTCCTGACCCCCGAAAGCGCGGACGACATAGGCAAGGGCAGGCGCCCCGGCGTCTTCATCTCCAACGACCTGGCGCATATACTGAGGAAGGAATCCCAGTACGGCCTGTCGCAGTTCACAGCCGCGCAGTGGCGCAGGATACAGATCCAGGCCGCCGGCGCAAGGCTGCTCGGATACAGCGGCGTCGTCGTAGAAGGCCTCGAGCGCCCGGAGCATGTCCAGACCGTATGCTCCAAGGTCGCGGACTCCTTTGCGGAAATGAAGACGTTCGACGACTGGAAGGAGGCATACCTGGAATACCTTTCCAGGGCCGACATGGCACCCTATCCCGACCGCTTCTACATCTTCAAGAACCTTTTCACGAGGCAGCACCCCGAAGTCAAGATCATGGCCCCCACCGGCAGTATCCGCGTCTCCGGGCTGGAGAAGCTCAACCATGCGCTCTGCAGGATCATATTCTCGCGCTCCAACATGAGGTACGCGGACGAGCTCTACCTCACCAAGAAGATTCTTGTCGGCTGCCCGGGATGCAGCTGCTGCCGCCTCCCGCTCATGCACCACATCTGCCCTGAAACCTGCCCGAAAGGCCTCTCAAACGGCCCCTGCGGAGGAAGCAAGACCGACGGGAAATGCGAATGCTCGCCCAGGGAATGCATCCACTCGAAGCACTTCAGGCTCGCATCCCACCTCAAGGAGCTCGACACCCTAGAGGACAGATACATCCGCCCAGTGGAAGACATTTGAACATCCAAATTCCAACGCTCGATGTCCGACCGAAGAAGTGAAGGGCAGCGCTCCGAGGTAAATAGAGCCCGTCCACAAAAATGTTTTTAGAAAATCATTTTGGGTTGAAGTATGGCCGGGGCTGAGCCGCGTGCCGCGCCGTAGTCCAACCAAGACTGGTGCTCGACCACATTGTGAAATGGGCTGTCCGTCTTCTAAAAATTGATCCTTGAGGCGTCGTCGGCGGAACCGTCTGCATAAAGCGCGTTCAGGGAGCTTTGAATTCCTGGCTTCCCATGGTATGCGCCCGCATCTATCATGATTGCAAACCTGTCGGGTGAAACCAGCCCTCCATACGGCGCAGTGTCATATCTTGCGGCTCCGACCTTCTCATTGCCGGGAAGCTCAATCTGCATCCAGTTCCATATGTAGCTGCTGCCTTCGGACCCATAAAGCCCCTCATGTTCGTCGGGACATTGAAAAACCTTGCTGCCCTCCTGGATGTTGAGCATGGCGGAAAGATGGATCCTGTCCGGATTTGCATTCCTCTGAGAAGTGCAGTTGTATGGATAATATCCGCCGTTGCCCTGCTCGTATGCCTGTATGGCCAAGCCGAGCTGCTTCAGATTGGAGATGCAGCCTATCCTTTTCCCGGACTTCTTCATCCTGGAAAGCGCCGGAAATGAAAGCGACATCAGTATGCCGAGTATCGCTATGACCACAAGGAGCTCCACGAGGGTGAATCTGGAAAGGCTCCCAGATGAGCTTGTTGCGAGTATCTTGCCTTTTCTCATTTGACCTTCCTCCTTGCAGCCTGCTCCCTGATTATCTCATGCATGACTTGAGTCAGCGGGGCCGACTCCACTTTCTGCCTGCCGCTGAGCTGCAGCGTGAAGAATTTTGACGCCCCTTTCAGCGCGCCGCCGCCGGCCGGACTGTCAAAGAAGTCAGAGACCTTGTCTGGATTCTCCAACGCCTTCCTGCGGAGATCGTCGGCGGACTCCCTGATGACCTTTTCCCGGATGGAGGAAGGGAGCAGGAAAAGAAGCTTGAAGGACTTCTCCAGCTCCCTGGAGGTCGCCTCGGCTATCTGCTTTTCCGTCGCGGCCGGATCCTCGAGCAGCTTCTTCTTCTCCGCTTCAGGCATGTCCCTGAAGGATGCGTCAATCTGGTCCAGCAGCGGCCCTGCTTCGATATGCTGCGGGTTCGCTATCGCCTTACGGATCGCCTCGGCGTTCCTCATCTTCGAACTCGCCCACGAGTAGGCCAGCCAGGAGGAGACAGCGATGGCAGTTCCGCATAGCAAAGCTGCAGCAGCTATTCTTGTTTTATTTCCAACTAGGTTCATGAGTCAAGCAACCGTCCCTTGTGGGGACGTGAATGTCGTCCGAGGAAGGAACGGAAAAATACGGCCAAAAGATGCCCGTCCGCCCTGGCGGATTGCAGTCTTTCGGTGTAAATATTCAGTGAACTACGCACTTTCACTGAATATTTACATTGGAAAAATGCAAAATCCAGATTTTCCTGACAAATACAGGCGTTGAACCATGACAAGTCTCATTTATAAGACTTAAAACAAACGATTTTGCATTTTTCGCTAAGTATGAATTCAGCAAAAGGGCGTAGTTTGCTGAATTCATACCTTTCGGTTTTGCTCCGCACCCTTCGAGAGCCTTCGATACCCCGGTATCGGCGGCTTCCCAGAATACGGAGCAATTCCCGCAATCTCCGCAATCAAAAAGAGACAAAGATATAATGTATATTGATTATGTAAAGAGATGGATGTTGCCCTTATCTCATCTCCTTACCTAATCCGAGCATCACTTCTACTTGCCTGTCGTCGCCTGATATCCTGTCATGCGTCAATAGCGGGAGAAGACTCCGTAGCCGCGATCTCCCGGAACGCGTTTCGGACGATGGCAAGGTCGGCGGCATATCGCGGGTGCGGACGGAAGTCGGGCGGGGTGCCCCAGGCGTAGCCGAAGAAGTCGCAGCCCTTGCCGTGCCACTCGCGCCAGCTGTTCGGATCGCATTCGCCCCCTTCCTGTCGGCCGGTGATGGTGGTCATGACGCGTTGTCCGGGGCGGCGGATCGAGATCAGCCAGTCGACCACGTCCCGGCGCGAGCATTCGGCGAAGAGGCCGTCGCTTTCATTCAGCATGGGATGGTTCACCCAGACAGTCTCGGCAGGCGCCCAGTAGGGCACGTTGAAGAGAATCTTCGTCGTCGGAGAGGTCTCCTTCACCGCGTCGCGGAGACGATGGAACTGCTCGGCCAGCACGGCGCGCTTGTATGCCATCCGCTCGTCCGGCGTGATGTCCTCCGCTCTCGAAGGCATGTCCCTCCCGATGATGCGGCGGAAAGGCCCCTTGGCGTACTCGGCGGGCACGACTGCGGTTTCGTTGGGCTTTAGGCCACCATAGACGAACCAGTCGAAGAGTAGCCAGTCAACAGGGAACATTCCGAGGAACTCGCGCACCCTGGCGCAGAGAAGATCAGTCCACCCCGACTCGGGGGCGAGGAATCCGTGCGCGCACTCGGCCCGGCTGCCGGGCACGACCCAGTGCTGGCAGTGATTGCTCATGACCAGATCCGCGCCGACGCAGAAGTATGACCATACCGGCACGCCGCAGTTACGGGCAAGCTTGTAGAGGCTGGGGAAAAGCTGGCTTCCCGGCCCCGGCGCCACCGGTCCGAGCCTGGTCGGATAGAACGCCGTTCCGCCGAAGATGTAGGCCTGGCAGTACATGACGTTGGTGCCGATCTCCATGTGCCAGCTGAAGTATTCCTGCGGATCGATGAACGCCCATTCGTGCGGCGCAGCCGGGCCGTTAATGGTCCAATTGAGATCGCAGTGCATGAGTCTTACAGTTACATTTTTCTTCTTTTGGTCAGGCATAGTTTTTTAATTCCTTATTCATGGTTCACTCCCTATCTCTTAGGAGCGTGAGTTCCTGCGGGGCGATCCATATTGGACTCTTAGAAATATCGGCTTCGACGATCTGCCAGTCGGCCAACGGCATCTCGTCGGTGATTTTCTCGCGGTCCAGGACGTCCGGACGGAGGGGCAGGCGATCAGGGCTGATCCGCAGGCGGCGCATCGGTTTGGAAGATGCAACGGAAACTGAGACGTTCTCCGTGCCGTGGTTGAGCAAAGCGATGGTCGTCGAGCCGTCTCTGTTTCTTGATGCGAGTCCGGCTGTTTTCGCCGGCAGGCCCGTAAGCGGATGCAGGGAGTTCCCGGGCCTGAATGCTTCAATCAATGCGGCGTAGTAGAAGTAGACCGGGCGCGGCACCCAGCCTTCCCACTTGTAGCGCCAGAGGCCGAATCGCATTACGCCGTTCCTGACGCCCGAACGGTAGAACATGTCGCCCACGCACCAGTGGGACATGCCGTCGACACCGTTCGCCAGCATGCAAAGGACTTTGCGGGCGTGTCCGGCGGCGGCGCGGAAACTGCCGATGTGATCCTCCCCGCGGAGGCCGACTCCCGGAAAGTGCGAGAAGTTTCCGCTGCTCCATCCGGGCTGGTTGAACTCCCAGCAGATCAGTTCCGCTGAAGAACCGACTGTCTTTCGGTAGGCACCGACCTCATCAGCCAAGGGCGGAGGGCGGAATTTCTCGGAGTCCGGGTGGCAGAAGTAGCAGTCAAAGTCGTCCTCGTCCGGGGCGTAGTGGTGGAACGAATAGCTGACCGCCGTTCCGAACTCAGGCGCCAGCAGCTCAAGCCATTCCTGCCGCCTGCTTGGCGGCCAGGCCATGTCGCCGACGACCAGGCGGATCTGCCTTTCCAGGCCGCGCTCCTTCAGGAGAGACAGCGCGGCCCGGTGCTTTTCGACATAGTCCGCGAATGGCAGTCCGCCGCCGAAACCGCGGGCCTTCAAATCCGCATTCAACGCGGTGTCCGGCGCATAGATCGCGTCAGGCTCGTTGAACAGTGACAGCCATCGGATATTGTCGAAACCCTTTTCGCTAATCAGGTGTGCGGCAAGGTCCACGGCCAGGCGTTCGGAGCCTTTTGCGGTCATCTCCTTGTTGGTCCATGGCCCCATGCACAGATTGACTTGTGCGCCGGCCTCCTTCAGCACCGCCAGGTTGCGGTACTGCCGCTGCATCTCGACCGTGTTCCAGTCATAGGCCATGCCGTCGCCGGACGGGTTGAACTCGTTGAGCGGCAGGAAGATGCGGGCCATTCCAGGGCGCAGCGCCTTGAGCCGCCTCTCCCAGCGGACATAGTCGGCGTCGTCCACGCCGAACTGCTTGTTCACATCGTCGTAGATGTAGCAGTCGGCCTGGACGGCTAGGCCTGTGCAGGTTCGGCTTGAGATCGGTTTTTCTGAAATGCTTACCATGTTTCCGTTATTGGTTATTCGTTATCAGTTATTCGAGCTGGTTGCTGTCGTCCGTTTTTGTTGATGCTTAATCTTATTAATCCTGTTATCCTGTCAAATATTATTGTCTTCATTCATAAATCTCATCCCGGGCCTGGCGTGCCAGTTCGACCCAGCGGCGCAGGCGCCGGGGCTCGTGCCGCACGGTATGCAGATCCTTGGCCATGACTTCCGCCCGGCAATCATGCTCGCGCATGATGCGGAAGTCCGTCCGCAGGCTGTCGAGGATCGCCGCCTCGTCGAAATGTTCCGTGGAAAGCGGCGTAGGTAACGGCTTGCGCGACAGCACATAGAGATTGCCAAGCCGCTCGGCGCTGAGGCGCATGTCCGCCCATGGGGAAATCGAAATCCGGCGCAGGTTGCAGATTGTCTTGAGGGCAGGAATCCAGTCGTGCAGCGGTTCGCAGCAGCCATAGCAGCCGAGTCCGAAGCGCTCGACGATCGGACGTAAATGCGGCAGTACCAGCGTCTCGAACATCGTGGGCGAAATGCCGACAAGGTCCTGCGTCTGCGTGCCGCCCCAGAGATCCCGGCAGCGGACGTGCCCCGGATCGAATCCAGGTGCGGGCAGTTCGTCGGTGTAGCCGATTCCCCCGGTGTGGATCCATTCGCAGCCGTTGTTCAGCCCGAGGAAGCCGCCGTTCTCAAGGGCGTCGAGTGCGCGCATATGCCCGTCGGCCAGGCGCGCGAAGAACTCGCTTGCCCACTCCGGATCCTCGGCCATGTCGAGGAAGAGCGTATCCATGCCGCGCAGGAAGATGGCTGACTGCGCGATGCCGCCTAGGGCCTGCCACCAATGGCAGCGGCGGCGCACATTGAGAATGCCGTCGAAGATTTCGTGCGCCAGTTCCAGGATGCGGTTCGAGCTCTCAATATCCACGTGAAGCTGCGGAGTTTGCAGCTTTTCAATGTCCTTGCGGTCCGTCATCGGCGGCTCGTAATGGACAGCGCCCAAGGCGGAATGGCTGCTCAGACTCAAGTTCGAGAACGGGTGAAGATAATAGGTTTGGCGCGCGGCCGTGTCATCAGCCGTGCCGGTCACCTTCGGGGCCAGCCCGTAGTCTCCGACGTATCCGTCCCAAGGCACGTTGAATACTGCGTCGATCGGCTGGTCGTCGCTCAGGAACTCGTGGGTATATACGGCCATGCGCAGGCGGGTCTCCCAGCCGCGCAGCAGCGGATCTTCGCACTCCAATGTGTCCGGCGGAATGCACTCCAGCCATGCCCCTTCGGGAAAGCAGTAGATGCGCGGCGGCACCGCTTCGAGTCGGTTCAGTGCGATGACCGCCTGCCGTTTCTCCGCCTGCTCGGGCTGCGCGGCTATCTCGGCGACCCGCTTGGCAAGATTACGCAGACATATGCTTTCGCCAGATGAGATACCGAAGTCCATGACCCGCTCCTTTTCAATTTGAACGGAATGTGAACATGCTCATCCTATTCTAAGCTGAAAGAAATATATGTCAATTCCAAGGCGACTGTCCATAACTTCAAAAAAACAGAAGAGCCGTGATATATTACACAATATTAAAACATAGTTTAGGAGGCATCAAATATGCATGAAATATTATCTTCGAAGAGGTCGCACAGCGATCTCCGAGCGGCGAAGGGAACGTTGTCAACCGGAAATCCGAAGGGTGAATTTGTTTCGGACAATGAACTCACGAGAACTTTTTCAGTCTTGTTCGCACTTGAAGTGAAGGCGTTCGGCGCGGAACATAAGATTCTCGAAATCCCAGAAGTTCTGCTCGTGCGGCTGAGGCAGCATGATCCTGTAGAACGCAACCGGCAGAACTATCCGGCTTTCAAGATGCCGGACGGAAGCGTTCCAGTCCTTGAGGCCGTGCTGTCGCTTCAATCCGAGGAGCATCCTGATTGGAATGAAATGATTCTCGGATTTCCTATGGCCATGCTCGGCAAGCAGGAGGAATGCCATAATGTCGCCCTGCACTTCTCGGGCGTGAAATTTTCACTCTCGGTCGACGGCGAGGAGCTGGACGCCGATTTCCCGTTCGGATATCCGCCTTGGCCCGAACGATGCGCCTGGTCGATGGATCCGCAATTTGTGAAGAAGGCCGCAATCTATTTTCCGGGACTTGAATCGGGAGCAGATTCCTCGAAGTCGACTTCTTGCTTGTCCGACATCCAGTATTGGACGCCGCCGGGCCATAACAACTGGGTCGGGGATGTCGTAACATTCTTCCATTTTGGGCGATACCATCTTTTCTACCTCTACGACCGGCGCCACCACCAGAGCAAGTTCGGCAAGGGCGGGCACTTCTTCGCCCACATCTCCACCGCCGATTTCAAGACTTGGACGGAACACGAGGCGGCAGTGCCGCTCGAAGATCAGTCGGAGAGCATTGGCACGGGCACGCCTTTCGTCTTCAACGGCAAATTCTGCCTTTCCTACGGGCTGCACACGACCCGCATGCAAGCGGCGGAAAAAACGATGCTCCCAGCTCAGTGGGAATATCTCCGGAGGAACAGCCGCACAAAAGGCTTCAAGCGCGGTTCGATTCCCGGATTCCCGGCCGGAGCGACCTATTCAGTCAGCGAGGACGGCGTCTCCAAGTTCAAGAGGACGTGGATTATGTTCCATCCTTGCGAGAACCCAGGCGTGTTCACCGATTCTGACGGCAGGCTGAAAATGATGGCGAGCTATGGAGCGAAGGGCATCTGGGAGTCGGAGTCGCCTGACGGAGGTTGGCGCTGCATAAACCCTGAATTTCCTCCCGGCGGCGACTGCACGTTCTTTTTCAGGTGGGGGGAATACGACTACATCATCGGCGGGGTCACGGGGCTCTGGTCTAAACCCGCAGGAGCTCCTGATTCCGCTTATGAAGATGTCGTTAAGAAAGGTCTCGACTTCTACGACGGCTCGAACGTTCCTGCAATCACAGAGATAGGCGGCGGGCGCTTCCTCATGGCCTCCTGGATTCCTATCCGCGGCTGGGGCGGGCCACTGATAATGCGGGAGCTGGTTCAATTCCCGGATGGAAGAATCGGCTCGAAGTGGATGAAGGAGCTGGTTCCCGGCACCGGTGCGCAAAGTCTTATTGGCGGGCGCATAGATGGAACGCTTTCATTCCCTGCGGGCACTGAGCCTTTCATTTTGACTTTAAAGGTTCATCCCGGGAAGAATAAGGGCCGTCTAGGTATTGTGTTCCTGCCTGGAGGCGGAGAAGGAATACCTTGCGAATTCCAGATTAATTTGCAGGAGAGGCGCGCCCAGTTCGCGCCCGGATCGGATGCGAAATTCGCAGATGCTCAGAAGTCCCTGAGGGAGGGTGGTATGCCCCACCATGCAGGCGACTACGCGATCGAAAATCTCATCAACGTCGACGGCCCCTTCGAGGTGCGTGTGATCGTCAAGGGCTGCGCAAAGCTCGGAGGAACGCTCATTGACGCGGAAATCGCAGGCTCCCGGACGATGATATCGTACCGACCGGACCTTTACGTCGGGAAAATACTCTTCCGAACGGAAAATACCGTTCTTGCCGATGTCCGTATTTCCAGGCTCGAGGACTGCTGAAGCGAAAAGCCGTAACGATTTGAATCTCCGCTTATTAACATATATTATAATGGTGAATAGTTAAATTAAGGGAAGGGGTGGCGCAGATGGAAAAAAGAGGGATGATAGTTCGAGCATTGTTGTCGATCATGGTTTTCACGTCCATCTTTACGGGGCTGGACGTGGCGGCGGGCGGCTCTGGTGTGATCCTGAATAAAAGAGGTGTCTCGACCGAGGCCAAGTATGCGAAGAAGCTGAAGGTCGGTAAGATAAGCTCCCAGTTCCGTAAGAAGCTTGGCGAGGTGATCTCAGCCAAGAAGGAAGGGAAGCATCTTGCCGGCATCGAAGACGCGATGAACTGGAACGACCTCAGGATGCTTTCCGATCAGCTCGGCGTATTTCCGGTCGTTCTGCCGATCGTCCACAAATATACGACGCCGGATCCCGCCGATCCGGGCAAGACAATCGAAGTCTCCGGGGTGGTGATACTTCCGTTGGACACGGCTCAATGGAAAAATCCACGATCGGTCCCGATCCTATGCTTCCAGCATCCGACCCAGGTGGAAAGGAAATATTCTCCCTCGAATTGCGCGGGGCTGACGACGATGCTGGATGATCCGATGTATAACGTTCTGCTCGGATGCCTCATGTCGGCATGCGGATATGTGGTGGTTATCGCCGACTACCCCGGCCTCGGATCCGATACGACGCATCCTCAGAACTACTGCACATATAACCTGGCGGACTCGGTGATCGATCTGACGGACGTCGCGATCGAGGACGTCGGGGACTCATCGATCTTGAGAACCTATTTCAAGGGACTGGTAAAATGGAACAAAATGGTCTATCTGATGGGATATTCCGAGGGCGGATATGCGACTCTCGCAACCGCGAAGAAGATGCAGATCGAATACCCGGAGAAGTATGACGTCAAGGGCGTCGTCCCTCTCGACGGCCCGCATTCGCTGTCAGTGACGATGAGGAATGTAATGCTTACCGCCGACAGCGGCTACCAGTCGCCGTATTTTCTTCCTTACGTCCTGCAGGGCTACGACTACGTATACAACAACGGAGTCGGAAATGTTCCGGAGTTCGACTTCATGGGCGCGGTGAAGCAGCAGGTGGACGGCTACACCGGCAACTACGCGGCTGCGCTCAAGGCGATGCTCGACGGAAGCAAGACCGGGGAGGAGATCAACGAATTCATGAAGCTGGCGCAGCCCTATGCCGGCCCGAAGTCGATAATGACTGAAACATTCATCTCCTACCTTCTCGACGACGGCAGCAAGGTCGTCCAGACACTCCAGCAGAACAATTCTTACTACAACTGGGTTCCGCAGATGCCCGTCATGATGTTCCACCACATACGCGACGATCTCGTGCCCTACCAGAATTCGCTGCTGGCGCTCAAGGCCTTTGTGGACGGCGGAGCGGAAAAGGTCGGCCTCATGCCGTTCGACGCCACTGTCTCATCGTCGGGCTCGATACACTCCGCGGCGGCGCCTGTAGCGTACGCCCTCGGTTTCGTCTGGCTCAACTTCCTGTCCGGCAAGGACGACCCCGAGCGGCTCAAGTGGGGCAGGATCAAGAAGTGAGTTTCAAAATTTTGCCGCGCAAAATTTTGAATTTGGCGCAGGCGACAAAGAAATAAGACGATGACTCATCCGGCTTCGATCATCCTTCTTCCCAGCGACCGCGGGATGGAGGGTTGAATTCTATTCAACCGTCTTCTTCGCGGCGGGAACTTCCGCCGTGCGGCGGAATATCATCTAGGCGGACACACTCCATCAAGTTTTCATCGGCAAAGCTGCGGATTTCGCAGTTCCGGTCGGGGCGCGTCAGGCCGGGCTGCGAGACGGCAGGTTCAGCTTCAGAAGGCGGGCGCTGTTCTTCCACTCGATCTTGTCCAGCGCCTCTACGGAGAGCCTGTTCGCGCTGCGAAGTTCGCGGACGAGGGCGACGGTCCTCCATACGGTGTTGACGTCGCGGCGGTCGCAGGAGTCCGTGCCGAACATGAGCTTGTCCTGGAACTCGTCGAGGAATTCCACGCCGAAGGCGGGATCGCGCGTGAGTGCGTTGTATCCGCTGCCTGCCGAGATGTCCGCCCAGAGGTTGGCGTATTGGCGCATCAGGCGCGGGACGGCGCCGCCGGGCTTCACCGGACCGCCGGCAAGAGGCCAGCAGCGGTTCTCAGGAGGAACCTCTCCCGATATCTCGGCCCAGAATGTCGGGCCGTGCCCGATAAATATGGTTTCCGGATTTTCCCGCAGCGCCCGCTCCAGCCTCGGCAGACCGAACTGGTCGAGCAGGCCGTAGCCGTCGGGCCTGTCCTGCATGTCGAAGAGGACGGGCATACCGAACTTGCCCGACTGCCGGTAGAGGTTCATGCAGCGCGGATCGTCGAAGTCAAGCTTGGGCAGAAGTTCCCCAAGGCCCTTGCAGCCGCGCGCCCTGTATTCCTCGAAGAGATGGCCGAAGTCCATGTCCGCCCGGTTGCCGTAGCGCGGATCGATCAGGCAGAACGGGACAAGCCTGTCCGGATACCTTGCGCAGCATGCGATGACGTCCTCAGTGTCGCATTCGAGATACGCCCCCTCGGGATGTTCGCTGAGCGCAAGGACGCAGGTGATGTCGACACCCCAGGCGTCCATCTTCGCGATTAGGTTGGTCGCGTCTATGAACTCCCGCCTGTCAGGCGAGACGCGTCCGATATGGCCGTGCACGTCTATAAGCATGATGCCTCCGCAAATATCCGGTGAAATGCTCACTTTCGATGAATATTTATACTCATTCAGGCCTGCAAACTGGCATTTTGACGAGCAAGATTTGGAAGCGGCGCCTCGTTCCATCGCATCAGGTTGCCAGATAAGTGCCCCATGCGGGCAGCTTGGCGGCGCTGACTATGTTCTCCTTCGATCCGTCGAGCTCCAGTATCTGCCGCGGCTTTTGAGGCAGGGCGTAATCCTTGAAAGTCCAGATGAGCGAGCCTTTGGCCGAGTTCCAGGTGATGCCGGCGTTGCCGGGAAGCAGCTTGCGGGCCGCGCCTTTCATGAACGGCGCGGCCTGGTTGAAGATCATATTGAGACGCGTGTTCCATGCCGGGAGCTTGTGATCGAGCCCGTAGTTTGAGAAGCAGATGTAGCCGCCGGCCGCCATCGCCCTGAACAGGATTTTCTCCAGCTCCGCCTCCTTGCGTCTCCTCGGGACGACGTGCTGCCAGACGTCGAACATCATGTCCTCCTCGCCGACCCACCATCCGAAGTCGTTCTGGCCGGCGACCGCCCTGTTCTGCTCCATAAGATCGCCGCGGAGGTCGGCCACGCCGAAGCGCGACGCGCCGAACGCGGAGACGCTCTCGAACGAGAACGAGCGTATTCCGATCTTCTGGATGTCGGAGAGAGTTTCGGCGAACGCCTTGAAGTTTGTGCGGAACTTCTCCGCATAGTTTACCTGGAGCATGCCCATGTTCGAATATGAATCGACGAAAAGGTAGTCTAGACCTCCCTCGTCGTGCCAGCGGCGTATGTCGTCCAGCACCCATTTGCGTATCCCGGTGTTCCAGTCGGCGACGGTGATCGTCTGGAAGCCGTAGCCGCCGCCTGCGGGAAGGCCGCACACGTCGATCATGCGGTATTCCGGATGCTCCTGGAAGATCGGCGATCGCGGCGACAGGTGCGGCGCGAACCAGGCGCCGACCTCCATGCCGAGCTTGTGCGCCTTGTCGGCCATGTGGCGCCAGGCCTTGACGCCGCCCCAGAATTCCGAGGGGAAGAACCGGTGCGTCGCGCAGACGCTGGAGCAATGCAGGTCGCCGTGGATGCCGGCGTCGAGCTTGCGTCTCATGCCGAGCTGAGTCACATCGCTTTCGCTCATCACTTCGGGGAAGAATCTCTTGACGCCCTGCGCCGCATATGCCGGGAGTATCCTTTCGGCGATGGCGTAGGGGACTTCGGCGTGATCTACGAATTCGCCGCCGATGTTCATCCGCAGGCGTGTCTCCCCGGGCTTCGACATTGATTTCAGCGGCTTGGGGCTGAGTTCGGTCCGGTAGATCATTGCGATCTCAGGAACTACGGCGGTCTCCTTGACGCCGAAGCGCCGCTGCAGCGATCCGTAGACCATCCGGCGCGCCTCCCACCAGAGGTCGCGGCCCTCGTGGTCCGCGAGCGGACCTTCAGTGAAAAGGACGTGCTTCTCTATTGTCGCGGCGTTGCGGGTCAGAGGGAAGCGTATTTCGTCGATCAGGTGCAGGATGTCCTCGCCCTTCTTCGACTCCAGCAGGCTTGAGACGCTGTCATATTTCGGCCAATACTGGAACAGAGCGCCGTCCTTTGAGAACTGGAAGTCGAAGCCCTGGAGAAGGCCCGCCCTCGGACCTAGCTGGAAGGAGTTGCCCTGCGGCTTCCCATACTGGTCGAGCGTGCGCAGGCAGGCCGTTGTGAAAAGCGATCCTTTCGAGCCACGATAGACGGGCATGTTGCACTGGCCCTGGTGCAGCACGGTGTTGCCTGTGATGCGTCCGCCGATCTCCCAGGTCGCATGTGAGAGGATCCGGTGGATGCTGCGCTCCGAGCTCTTGAAGATGAACCGGTAGGAGAATCCGTTCCAGGAGCGGCCGCCAAATTCTAAAGTCGTGGGCCGCAGTTCGATCGTTAATTCGTCCTCGATCTTTTCGCTGTAGGGTTCCAGCCATACCACAGCCTGGCCGTAGTCGTCGAAATATTCGCCTGCGTCCATGTGTTTCCCGACGGCCGCAAGGGAGATCTTCGCAGCGCCGCCGGGGAGGGCCTCCGTCCCTTTATACTTATATGAATGGTAAAGATAGCCTTCCGGCGTGTCGATCCGCAAGGTCACCGGCCTGGACGGATTCCTCAGCGCCGTCCCCGAAAGCTTGACGCCGCCGAGCCCTAGCCATTCGCCCTCTCCGCCGAGCAGATTCTGGATTTCAACGTCCTTGCCGACCTTGAACAGTTCCGTCTTCATGGATCGCTCCTGGATTTATGCGGTTGGATAAGCTGGAATATTTTGATTCGTTCCCCTTAGTTTAAATGGTTAAGACCATATGTCAAGAAAATTGATAAATAATTTATTTATTCTATTGAAATGCAGAGATATTATAGGTAAATTGACCATTAATATATCTGATGCGTCCAAGCCTGGGAGCGCCGAGCACCAGCTCGGCATTAAGGTCTCATTCTAATCGTGCGACATCCTCGATGGAGGGCTTCCGCCTAGATTGCGGATATCGAAGTATTGTCGATCAGAAACAGGTAGTTTGCGCGCGCCGCGCGCAATAGACGTAACACGGCATTCCTCGTTTGCGGAGTTTGCTCTTTGCGCGCGGCACGTGCAAGCTACTCATTGAGTTTCAGAGGAGTACCTGCGAACCTAGCAGTTCTGTCGATCAGAAACTCGATGGAGGGCGAAGCCGTGCTGAGCCGCGGTTGAGCCTGGCTCAACCCTCCGGAAGACGACAAAGATGACGACAAAGTTTGCGACAAAGACGGGGAAATTTAGGAAAGCATGAAAACATATGGCGAAGCATTGGAGGCTCTGTGCGCGATGGCGCGCGACGGCAGGTGGCGCGCCGGCACTCGTCTTCCTGGGGAGCGCGAGCTTTCGGAAATGCTGGGGACATCGCGTCCGACGCTCAGGAAGATACTGGGTCGCTTCGAGCAGCGCGGGGCGCTTTCCCGCCGCCGCCGCGGAGGGACGTTTGTCCTTGAAGAATTGGATCCGGCGCTTCTTGGGGAGGGGCCCTCGGCGCAGGTCGTCTCATTTGTCGGCCCAATGTCGGGCGATGCGGAATATTCCGGAAGGCAGCGTTTCCTGCAGGACGAGTTGATCAAGAGCGGATTCGTCCTGAACGCATATCTTTCCTCTCGGGATTTTCAGGATCCGGAGAAGGAATGGAGGTATCTGAGGTCGCTTTTCAAGGTCAGGCCTGCAGGGCTTGTGATCATCGCAACGCCCAAAGGGGGGACCAACGCGGCTTTGCTCTCCGAGCTGTCCGCGGCGGGGATAAAAGTGGTTCACCTCGATCATTACCGCGCTGAACTTCCCGCAGAGCCGTTTGTTATGCCGGACTGGCGCCTTGCAGGGACGCGCGCGGCGGCCTTTCTGCGCATGAGAGGCGCGATCAATCTGGCCGTTGCAAATCCCGGCGGTGATTCTCCCGCCGCTGGTAGAATCCTGGAAGGGATTGCTTCAACAGCCGACGTGCTCGGCGTAAAGATGCTCGATCTCGGAATCAATTGCGTGAGCGGAGACAGGAGCAGCGCCCGCTTGAAAAAGGCGCTTGCGGCGCTGCCAGTAAACACCGGAATCATAGCGACGCACCGCGAAGCCGCGGCTATGCTGGTCGAGGGGCTAATGCGGACAGGCGGCGCTCCGGCGGCTGCGAGGAGGGTTGTCGGAGTCCATGAATATGACGAGGGATTCGATCCGCCGCCCGCCACTGCGGCTTTCGTATTTTCATGGGAGGGGCGCGCCCGCACGGCGATTGAATATATTACAGATCGGAACAGGAAGGAGGGCCCTCGGCTGCTGCTCGAGCCGAGGTTTGCCCGTATTGGAAAAGCCACATGAATGATTGTCCGACAACCAACCTGCAAAATTCAAATCCCAAGAGGCTCGTTATCTTGAAAGTCGAGCATTGAGCTTTGCATACAATATTCTGATTAAAGGAGTCGAAGATGCTTTCAGAAAAGAGGCTTCTTGATGAGTTTGCAGATCCTGCGTCCGAATACCGGCCCCAGCCGTTCTGGTTCATAAACCATGAACTGGACACGGACGAGATTGTCCGAGAAGTGAGGATGATGCATGAGAAGGGGGTCGGAGGCTTCGTCTTCCACGCGAGGCACGGGCTCGGCGACGCGTTCATGACCCCGCGGTGGCTTGAAGCGCTTGCCGCCGCATGCCGCGAGGCGGAAAAGCTCGGCATGGTGGCCTGGCTCTACGACGAGGACAACTGGCCGAGCGGGACGATGGGCGGCCGCCTCACCGCCGCGCATCCGGAATTCAGGATGCGCTACCTGCGCTACTGGGAGCAGAGGATTGACGGGCCCTGCGAAACCGCGGTCTCTCCGGAGATGGACGACAACGAGATATTCCAGGTTCTGCTGACTCCTCTTGTGGAAAAGTGCGGCCGGCTTGAGCCAAGATGCGGGGCGTCGGAGGATTTGACCAAATCATTTGACGCCGCCAGCGGAAGCGTAAGGGTGAGGATTCCCTTTGGAAAGCATCTGCTGTCCTTCTTCTTCATATGTCCCGTGCCGCAGGGAGTGACATTCCGCAACGGTTCCTATCTTGACACGCTCGACCGCGAGGCGTGCATGGAGTTTGTAAGATGCTGCTACGAGCCGAACATAAAGGCGGTGGAACCTTATCTCGGGAAAACGGTCAGGGGTGTTTTCACCGACGAGCCAGGGCTTATGATCCATGACGGATTCTACGGGGCGCAGTCCTTCCGTCCGACGCTGGAGGATCCGAAGCGGCGCCTCCCGGGCTACGTGATGCCCTGGAGCCGGCGTTTCGAGGGGATGTTCAAGGAATGGCGCGGCTACGATATTCTTCCGCATCTGCTCTCGCTGGTATATGAAAGATCGCCGGAGGATTTGAAGGTGCGGCAGGACTACTATCAGACGGCCACCGACGCCTATGTGAGGCATTACTACGGAGCGATCCGCAAGTTCACTCAGGCGCACGGCCTGAAGCTCATAGGGCACACGCTTGAGGAGCCGATCTGGGCGCAGGTCCGTTCGCAGGGCAACCAGCACAAAGTTCTGGCGCAGTACGACATTCCCGGATACGACTATCTGTTCATGGGCGGAGGAATAGCGACCGCCAGGAATCCGTCACGGCTCCTTGCGGCCCAATGCGCGTATTCGGTCGCGGCGCTCAAGGGCGGCGAGCGCATAATGGTCGAGGCGTTCGGCGGTTCCGGCAACGGGGCGACCCTGGCGGAGCGCCGCCGTCACGCGAACATGATGGCGCTCATGGGCACTTCCCTCTTCGTCCCACATGCGTTCTACATGTCCTATGCCGGGGAGCGCAAGGCGGACTTCCCGCCGTGCGAATTCTACCATGCGCCGTTCTGGGAGCATTACGGTTATTTCTCAGGCTACCTCGGGCGCATAAGCATGCTCGCCCATGCCGGCAGGCCGGTATCGCCGGTCATGGTCCTCTCCCCGATACGGACCGCCTACCGGCAGATCGCCGAGGACGGACGGCTCAAGAACAGCGTCGAGGCCGACGCACTTTTTTCCCGGCTCAGCTACGA
The DNA here is from genome assembly GCA_964636325.1 of uncultured Victivallaceae bacterium. GTDB lineage: Bacteria > Verrucomicrobiota > Lentisphaeria > Victivallales > GWF2-50-93 > CAZWRV01. The sequence continues at coordinate 45,496 of CAZWRV010000004.1, forward strand.
TCTGATGTCCAGGCAGCGCAGCCACATCTACATCGACGAGGAGCACCTTGCCCGAGCGAAGATCGAAGATGGCTCAATACGCATGAATGATTATATCGGCAAGGTTCCAGTGCTGATCGTCCCCGGCGCGACCGTCCTTCTCGGCTCGACCGTGAAATTTCTGCGGACATTCCTGCGGGCGGGAGGAAGAATCATATGGATTGGCGGTATCCCCTCCGTGACCTGCGGGGGGAAGGTGATTCCCGAATGGATTTTTTCGCAGGCAGGCAGCATCCTTCTCGAAAGCTACGACATCGGGCGGCTGGCAGCCATGCTGGACGATTGGCTCGCTCTTCCGATCAATATCCGTTGCAGGAAGGGAGATGAACTGCTTTCACTCACCAAAAAATTAGAGTCGTCGTATCTGCTCATGGTATTCAACCCGTCGGAAACACGGGCGGCCCATGCCGAAGTAGTGCTCGGCGCAGGGAAATGGTCCATCGAGAAAATGGATCCGGAAACCGGAAATATAACTAATTGCGATGAAAGATTTGACATCGCGCCGTCCGAGCTGAGCTGCTTTCTGATCCGGCGGGGCGTCTTCAGCGGACGGATGCGGGAGCCCTGCGGGAAGGCGCCTGCCAGGGGATGGGTCGCGTTCCGCGCGTCCGGCTTCGAACGTGCGAACGACAATCTGCTGCCCCTCGACCGATGGACGACGCGGCTCAGTGTGCCGCCGGAAGAATTTCTTCCGGTTCTGCATTCGCTCGGACATTCCACGGCGATCTGCCACAGCGCGTCGCTTGTTGTCCGCGATATTCCCAGGCGTGCCGCGCTCATTCTCGACGACATCGAACAGGAACTGCCGCCGCACTACGGCGTCCTCTGCGGATACCGCAACGCCGAAATAGTCGTCAACGGAAAAATCGCAGCGCCTTGCAGGCGCGTGGACTGGCCAGACCGCTACTTCACGGGGACGGACATCTCCGCCCTTTTGAAGAAAGGGGAGAACAGTATTTCCCTTTATATCGCGCAGTCGAACGAGCGGCCTCCCATGCCGGCGCTGCAGTATCCGATGATGCTCTGCGGGAATTTCGCCCTGGGGGCGGACGACGAATTGATCGCGGACAATCCTTCAGCCATAACATATTGGGACAAATGCGGTTCGCCGTATTATTCCGGGGTCGGAAGCTATTTCTTCGACATCCTGCTCGCCGGCGCGTGCAAGGAGCTATGGCTCGACCTCGGCGACGTCCGCGAATCGGCGAAGATCATAATAAACGGCGAAATCGCCGTGACCCGCGCCTGGCCTCCATACCGGATCAAAGTTCGGGCACCATGGCGCCGCGGCATGAACCGGATCGAGATCCGCGTCGCCAACACCTTGTCCAACCTATGGGACAGAACCCGCAGGAAGTCCGGAATGTCCGGTTCCGTAAGGATAAGGCCCGATGCCTGAATTCGTCAATCGGAAATCATTTGAGATTTCGATTATCAAGGTTAGAATTCTAGATGCGGGCTTAACCCGAATCGCTTATGTTGCCCGGAAATGCGCCATATGCGAAGGCGCGAGGAGGCTGAAATGGACTCAAGGCAAAGGATTAAGTCGGTTTTCGACCACAGGGCTGCCGACAGGACGCCGTGCTTCGAATATGTCCTCATGTCCGATGAGATAACAAGGCATGTCCTGAAAAGGCCGTATTCACTTCTCCACTGGGATGGCTTCGTCAGGGAAAGGGGATGGGCGAACACCGTCAGGCAATGGGCTGCCGACGTCCTTGACATAGCCGGATTCTTCGGGCACGACATGATTTACCAGTGCCCGAACCGGGTTCCGAACACGGGGAAGGTTCCGGGGGGCAGGCACGAGCAACAAGGCGCCTCCGACGATCCTGTGGAGAACGTCAGGATAAGAAACGAGGCTGGAAGGCGCGAACTCCATCCTCCGTCCGACGACTCCCTGCTCATCTATGACTGCCTTAGGGAGGAGATGGGGAAAAGAGGCATGGGTCTTCCAATTCTTGCGCCGGCATATTCGCACGGGGTCTGGACAGACATAGATCTGATGCAGACGATGATTCTTGAACCGGACGTGGCCCGCGAACATTTTGCGCTCGCCACGGATAGAGCCCGCCTCTCGATAGGCAAATATGTCTCATTGGGCGTCGACATGATCGGAATCGGCGGCGATTTCGCAGGAAACTCCCCCCTTATCTCCCCTGAAAGCTACAGGGCTTTCATCGTTCCCGAGCTCAGGAAGCTTTCGGACATGATACATTCGGCCGGTTTGCTGGCGGTCAACGCCAGCGACGGGAACCTCTGGAGCGTGATCGACGACTTTTTGGTCGGGGCCGGCGTCGACGGCTATCTCGAGATCGACCTGCACGCGGGGATGGACTTGAAAAGACTGAAGGACCGATACGGCGCCAGGATCACATTCCTGGGCAACATGGACTGCGGCAACACGTTGAGCTTCGCCTCCCCGGAACAGATAAGGGAGGCGGCCGTCCGATGCCTCGAGGAGGGAATGGGAGACGGCGGCCACGTCTTCACGGCCAGCAATGCGATAACGGACAGCGTTCCGATCGGAAATTATTTCGCCATGGTGAACGCATACAGAAGCTACTTCAACATGGAGCCGCTCGCATGAGCAGGATCACGATCCGCGATAAAAGAAGAATGACCCTCAAGAACATCGCCGAGAGGGCGGGTGTGTCCCTAACCGCCGCCTCGATGTATCTGAACGGAAAGGCGAAGAAGTACAAGCTGGCCGACGCCACCTGCGAACGGATCGAGAGGGCGATCAGGGACTGCAACTTCGTCCCTAACTTCCACGCCAGGGCGATCGCGTCCAAGCGGACGATGCTGGTCGGCGTGCAGATATACGACAGCCCCGACGTCTCGTTCTGGCTGAGGATCATATCCGGCATCGAAGAGGTTCTGGAGCCGGAGAAGTATCACATGATCTTCTCGACGTCCCACTCATCCTCGGAAAAGGAGCTTGAGTCGGTCGAGTTTATGATCGCAAAAGGCATAGACGGGCTTATAATCGCCCCGACAAACAAGGGCGGCCAGAACAACTTCCCATATTTCCGGAAATTGAACACGACCCTTCCCATAGCAACGATAAACACCAAGATCAAGGGAGTGTCGGCTGCCTACAACGACAATTATGCGGGCGGGCGCCTCGCCACCGAGCACCTGATAAGGCTGGGGCACCGGAGGATCGCCTTCATAGGAAACACCCTGTTCAGGAGGGCGGATGCATACTTTGACGTGATGCGCGAAAACAGCCTGGATCCCAGATCCTTCAAGGACGTCAATTCATTCATGCGGGAGATCAAAGGATTCACCGCCGTATTCTGCTTCAGCGACTACCTTGTCCTGGAACTCTACAACGAGGCGGCGGCGATGAAGTTGAAAATCCCGCGCGATATTTCCGTGGCTGGCTATGACAACATGGACTTCGCCTCCCTGCTCTCCCCGCGCCCTTGCACGGTCGACCAGTTCAAGAAGGAACTCGGCGCCGCCGCGGCCGAAATCCTCATGGCGCGCATCAACGGCGGGACGACGCCTCCCGACAGGGTGTTCAAGCCGGTCCTGCGCGAGGGGGAAAGCGTCCGCCTGCTTGCATGAAATTCAGGAGGAACCGCCGTATCTTCAGTTCCGGTATCCGCTCGATCATGCTGTGCCGCTAAATAACGAGATTATTGGCTTCCATGGCTTGCAGCGGGGAATTTGGCGTGTAAAATATAACTAAAGCGATTTAGTTAGATATGATAAAAACGCAGGAGGCGGGAGGGGAAATATGGGATGCAGCCGTTGTACAACCGTAATTTCCAGGAGGATTTCCATGTCTTTCGTCGCGGCGGCGGATTTGTGTCTGGCGTCGACCGGCATGGCCGGGGAGAGCGAGTCCTTCCGAATGCTTGATGACGGCGGGGGTGAGCTGCAGTGGTCCTGTGCGCAGGGGGCCGTTGAGAAGTTCGCGGACCATGAATCCGGTCGGCAAGGCGTCGCGGTCGAAGTGAAGGAGCCGATGGATGTGGAGCTGCGCTGGGACGCTTTCGAGAAGAACGGCGTGGATCTGTCACAGTACGATCTGATAGCATTCGACTACAAGGTGACCGGGCACACGCGCTGCGTTGACCTGGTGATCCGGCAGTATCCGCTGAACGTCGGACGGCGGGGCAACTATTACCCAATCGACGAGGCGGATCCCCACGGCGCATGGGCCACGAAATTCGTCCCGCTGGAAGGTCCGGAAAACCTCAGCTTGCAGCTGGAGGAGTTCGACGTAAATAAGCGGGAGTTCTATTTTCGGATGGTGGTCGATCCCTCCACCGAGCCCACCCGCCTCTGCATCGCCAACCTTCGAGTGATGAAAAACCAGATGGGCGTTCGTCCAATCACATTCGGTGATTTCTTCCGCGACACCGAGGGAGGTGTCACATACCAGTACCGCATCCTCGTCACCAACGGGGAAAGCCGGCCGATCCGCGTGCGGATAGAAGCTGACTCCTCGGGCATCCAAAAATACAAGGTCCGCCTGGGGCTGGACCGCCTGACCATACGACCCGGGGAGACGCAGTCCTTCACTGTTTCAATCGAAATCCCGGCCGGTGTCATGGCCCAGACAGAACCGTTCACGTCGGAGGAGCTTACTATATGGGTGAATTCCGACGACTGTCCCGGGCTGCGGCTGCCGACGCGCCTCATCGCCACCGTTCCGCCACCCCGTTTCGAGCATCCGTCCCTCCTCGGCACGGGCGAGCAGATTACGGGTTTGGCGAAGAAGTTGGAGCGTTTTCCCGAGCTGAAGCCGGTCTGGGAGGATATCCTGAAGAACGCGGAGGCGGCCGTCCAGCAGAGCACCCCTGTTCCCGACTACAACGGGATGGGGCAGACCAACTGCTATGTGGATCAGGAGCGTCTGACACCTATTCAGCGGAAGGGCGTACCGTTCCGGGAATATGTCTGCACCAAGTGCGGCAGGGTCTATCATGGCGCCCGCTTCGACAGCGGGTTTTCCGGTGCCGGCGGCTGGGAGGGGATCCATCAGAAGCTGGGCTGGGAGGTTCTCCAGTGCGCGTTCGCGTACCGCGTTACCGGCGCCGAGCGTTTCGGGCAGCGGGTGGCGTCGATCCTGCGCGGGTACACGGAGAAGTATCCAACCTACGAGATGATTTTCCCTAACGACTACTATGTCCCACTGGAAAGCCCTTCGCCATCCTCGCGGCGGATGGGATACACTTTTTTGGAGCACACCTGGCTCGAGTATCTCAGCATGGCATATGATCTGGTCTGCGAGGACGACAGGGTCTTGAGGCAGGAGGAGCGGACGGCCTTCCGCGAGCAGGTGCTCTGGCCCTCGGCCCAGAAGATCACCGAGATGGAGATCGGGTTGAACAACCAGCAGATGTTCATCTCCAAGGCGGAGATCTGCTCCGGCTACGCCCTGGAGTATCCGCCGCTTGTCTACTACGGCATCCACGAACGGCGCGGGCTGCTGCCGAACCTGAAGATGAATCTGCTGGCGGACGGCACGTGGACCGAGTCGATGAACTACAACAACCTCGTCATCGGCATGCTGGTCGACGCGCTTCCGCTCATGAAGCGGGCCGGCGTGGACGGCTACACTCCCGAGGTCCGACGTTTCTTCAGCGATCCGCCCAAGATGGCCAGCCCCCTCGGCTTCCAGCCGAACTTCGGGGACGGCCCGGGCGTGGCGCTGAAGGCCTGGGGCGGTCATGCCCTGCTCCCGTGGATGGACACGAAGGATGCTACCATTGGCGCGGTGCTGGCCAGGTACGGCGGACAGCCGCTCGTCCGCTGGCGGCAGATGTTTTATCTGCTGGCCTACGATGGGCCGCCGCCGGCCCGGAAGGAGCCGCAGGAAAAACTTGGCTGCACGGATTTTCCGGATGCCGGCTACCTGTTCCTGCGCAACGCGGCGGAGGATCTCTGGTTCGGCATGGCCTACGGGCGCCACCAGGGCCATGGCCACTACGACCGCCTTGGGTTCGAGCTTGTTGGGCAGGGAGCCTTGCAGGCGGTGGACAACGGCGGCGGCTATGACAAGGATCACGTCTTCGACGTCAGCGCGCTGGCGCACAACACGGTGCTGGTGGACATGCGGAACCACCGTCCAGGCAGCGGACGGAAGCTTTTCTGGGATACGTCGGGGCCGGTGAAGCTGGCGTCGGTGGGGAGCCGTGAGCTGGCGGGCGGGGTTTGGATGGAGCGGAACATCGCCTTGTTCGATGGCGCGGTGCTACTGGTGGACGGTCTGCAGTCCAATGACGAACACACCTACGATTGGACATATCACAACATCGGAAGCATCGCATCCGGGCCGAAAATGGTGCCGGCGCCGCCGCTGGCCCCGGACGGCATATACCGTTACCTCAAGGATCCGGTCTCGGCTCAGCTTGGCGAAACGTGGTCGGTGGAGTTCCGCCAGGGCAAGGGGCCGGGGGAAGAGGAGGGAACGGGCCTGTGCCTGACCCAGGCGGGCGCGCCCGGCACGACGATCTTCGCGGTCAAGGCCACCCGGGGCTGGGGGCGCAACATCTCAGCCGCCACGCTGCTGGCCCGGCGCAAGTGCACGAGCACCTGCTATGTCACCCTTCTCGAGCCGCTGGCCAAAAGCGCCGCCGCCAGATACCGGCTGGCCGGAGTGTCGGAGAAAGACGGCCAGGCGGTGGTGGAAGTCGCGTGCGGCCAGACGGTCTGGAAGGTTTCAGCCCGGCTGGGCTCGGACGTCAAGGACAAGCTGTCATGCGCGGTACAAGCCCCATAAGCAATGGCTCGGGCTAATTGAAATCCACAGAGGCCGCAGATAATAAAGACGGGGGGATGTAATTCATTAATAGTTAAAGGATTTCTCTTAGTCTTCCGACAATTGTCAATGTCCATTCATATTCGACAGCTTCAAGGATGATTGAAAAATTACTGTTTTGGAGTACACAGAGCGGATAGATACGTATTCACTTACTCCTGCAATAATTAGATTTTTCTCCGTCTGTGGTTAATCCTTTAAAAGACAGAGGTAGATCCCATAAGAGAAAGATACAAAATTCTTCATTCCGCCGCTTGCAGGCGGGAGATCGAAGTTTATACTTCTACTAAAGCGATTTAGTCATACGATTAGGAAGGGATGTTCAACACGGAGGGTCTCAACATGAAGACGAGATGTGGGAACAGCCTGTCTCGCAGCGGTATTATCACTCTGACCGAGCTGCCCGCAGCGAGCCGGGGGAAGACGAAGTTTTCCACCCCTATCTATCTGCTCGCTTTCCGGGACGTCTTGTCGCGCCGTGGCTTCTTTGCGAAGGTGGAAGTTCAAAGGGCGAAGCGCTCTGCACTGTTCACACTGATCGAGCTTCTGGTGGTGATTGCGATAATAGCAATCCTTGCAAGCCTTCTCATGCCGTCGCTCAAGAAGGCGAGGGATTCCGCTAAGGCATCCCTTTGCGTGAACAACCTGAAGCAGATAGGCTACGGCTGCGTAAACTATTCGTCGGACAGCGGCGGCATCATCCCGAAAGTGATGAGCGATGACGGAACCGGGCAGCCGGGCAGTTTCGGGTACTGGAAACTGGATCTGTGGAACAATCAATATATAACGAAGCAAGAGACCTTTGAATGCCCGACTGTTGGAATTTATACGGACACGCAATGGGATGCCTACGGGTGGACGACATGGTGGTATGGCAACCAGTACATGATGAACGGTCTGGCTGTATGGAGGGAGACTCCGCCCGGTCAGGCCGCCCGCGCCCCCGAGATATGGACCGACTGGAAGTGCGTTCTAAGGTATGAGGAGGCCAGGAGCCCCGCGTCAAAGTTTTTATTGACAGACAACCATATTCTCAACGATATTGCTGGAGGCGCGGGTTGTTATCACCCATATTATTTGAACGGGGAATACCTGGGATACAGGCATAACAGAGGCGTAAACGTCCTGTATTTCGACAGCCATGTCAACTGGTGGAAGAACAATCTGCCGTATGACGGGCATTATTGCGTCGAGGAAAAGGACTGGCGGGCAGACTATTAATTCGGACTGAAACATTGGAGGAAATCAGATGCCGTTGCCAAAGCATGAACTGCGTTATCCGGGGACACGGTGGTGTATTATCAGCCCTTGGACTGACGGCCTGGGGAAATTCGCGGTAATCGAGCTGCAGCGGATCGTCCAGCAACGACTGCAGTATGTCCTGCCGCTTCACGTCAGCGCTGACAAGAGCGTCATCAAGGACAATCACCTCATCATAGTTGGAACGGCGGAGGGAAATCATCTCATCCAGGAATTGGTCAAAATAAAATCCATAGATATCCCCAAGAAGAAGGAAGCATATGCTGTCACATGCCGGCCATCACCGTGGGGCTCCGGGAAAAAAATGCTCGTCGTCGCCGGCAGCGATGCGCCGGGAGTCTTATACGGCGTCATGGATCTCTGCGGCAGGCTCCAGGACAACTCAACGATATTAGGTGGGATTCTCTCCACCGAGGCACCATACAGGCTGCGTGAAGATTTCGACGGCATGCCGGAATTCTCGTTATGCGGCCATCCCCTCATCGCAAACCGCGGCATCTGGACATGGGGTTATGTCATCTACGACTACCGCCGCTTCTTCGACAACATGGCACGTCTGCGCATGAACATGATCACGATATGGAACGATGTTCCTCCTGTGAATTCCCCGGAGGTGATTGAATATGCGCATTCGAGAAACATAAAAGTGGTCTTCGGATTTCCATGGGGATGGGGATACGAAGGGCTCGATCTTGCCAAGGCCGAAGACCGTAGGGCAATTCTCGACTCCGTCCTGAAAGACTACCGGGATCACTACGCTCATTTGAACATAGACGGGATCTACTTCCAAACCCTGACCGAGCACAAGAACACCCATATCCGGGGGAGGTCGGTCGCCGCCTGGTGCTGCGAGCTTGTCAACGAGATAGCTGAAAAGCTTTATGCGATAAAGCCGGATCTCCATCTGCAATTCGGCCTCCATGCCACTTCCATTGGGGGTAATTATGCGGATTTGAAAGTTCTTGATCCTCGCGTCGTCATCACCTGGGAAGATGCGGGAGTTCTTCCCTTCTCCTACGATCCTGTCACATTCTACGACGACGCGGAAGGTCCCCGTCTCGCCGGCAGGCTCAAAGAACTGGACACTCCTTCCAAGACGTTGGAATATGCGAAGAAGCTTGCGACTTTCAGGAAAGGGGCCTGGTTTGCAATGGTTCCCAAAGGGTTGATTTTCCTCAGATGGGGCGACGAATTCGAACATCATGGCCCATTCATACTGGGGGAAAGGGATTCTAATTTCATCCGCAGACGCCTAGCCGAACGCCAACCGCGATGGGACAGGATGAACTCGTTATGGCTTAAGAATTATACTCTCATGGCAAAATTCTACAGGGGGATCCTCGGATGCAATCCGCCGGGAATGATCGTCACCGGCCTGCTGGAGGACGGCCTCCTCGAAGAAAAAATCCAGCTATCCGCCTCATTATTCGCGCAGATCATATGGAACCCGCAGCGAGACGATCTGGATCTGCTGCAGCATGCAATGAGCCCTTATTATCTGGGCGGTTGACAGGGATGCAGAATTCGATTGTAGACAAATTAACGGGAGGAAAGGTATGGCTACGACCATAAGCACGCTAGGATTTGGCTTGCTGGCGGCGGCAAGCACCGCAGCTGCGGCACTGGGGATCGAAAACCCGGACTCCGCCAAGCCTCTGGAAATTCCTTTCTTTGAAAAGGCACCGGCGCTCGACGGGAAATTGTCCGACGACGCCTGGGCGAAGGCCGCATTGATCTCCGGGTTCCGCAAATATGGATCAGGGGATGTTCCGGAGAAGAACACGAAGGTCCGGCTGGGGTATGACACCCAGAACCTCTACATCGCGGTTGAGTGTTCGCATCCGGCCCAGAGCGCGCTGAAGGCGATTGTGAACCAGGAGTTCGTGGACGCCCCCGTATTCGGGGACGACTGCGTGGAGCTGTTTTTCGCAGGCGGCGAGAAGTCTCCGGCATACCATCTTGCCGCCACTTCGCGCTGTGTCCGCTGGGACGCGCTTGAAGACAAGCCCGAGCTGTGGGACGGACGATGGGAGGTGGCCTGTTCAAGGGGCGAGGATTGCTGGATTGCGGAATTCAAAATTCCTTTTCTTGAGCTTCCCTCCCGGGGAAATCCCTGCGGGACGCCCGCGGCCGGATCAACATGGTGGATGAATTTCGCGAGGAACGCGGCGGAAAAAACTGAGTGGACCCAGTGGTCGTTCTCCAAGAACGGCGGTTTTGCTGACCGCAGCTGTTTCCGTCCTGTCGTCTTCGGGCCGAGGCCCAAGCCGTTCGACATCGATGTCAGAATCGCCGGCCAGGGGCTCATGTCGATCGGAAGCAGCGAGCTCGTGGTCGAGGCGGGCAATATCACGGTGTCGCCGGTGGAGTTCACCTGCAGCCTTTCTCGGAAGACCGCCGAAGGGTGGAAGTCGGAAATCATTTTCCTGCAGCGCCCCCAGCAGGACGCCCAGAGCCTGAAGCTAAATATCCCTTATAAGATAACCCGGGGCGGAGAATACCGTCTTTCACTTGAGACAAAAACACCGAAGGTGCAGATCCCTCTGAATGTGTGGACGAGCGCGTTTGAGGTGGTGGATCTCGCCGGGCCTCTCGCTCGCCTGTCTGAAATAGCCGGCCATTGCCGCCGCCTTGCCTCCGGACTGAATGATTCCCCTGTCCGCAAGGAAGGAGAAAATGCGTTGGAGGGCTTGGAAAAGGGGCTTAAGCTGATACAGGCAGGCGCCGCGGACGAAAAAACCCTGACCGCGGAGATTTGGGCGGAACTCCGGAGGAAGGCCTCGGAATCCGTGGCAGCCGGAGACAAGCTTGAAAGGCGGCTGCAGAAGCAGGCATGGATGGAGGAGATAAGCGCCGTTTATCCCAACGCCGAATTCTGTATTGGGATCACAACCCCGTTCGAACAGATCTTCCGCGAGGATTTGTTCTCCGGCAAAATCAACCAGGGCCTTCGCCTCCAGTCCGCCCGCAACGAGATGGAAGACGCGCAGGTTGTCCTGATCCCGCTGGTGGACGATGATCTTTCCGATGTCCTCGTCGGGATGTCCGACATGAAGCTGGACGGCGGCGACGCGGTTCTGCCTTCGAAGCAATGGTGGATCGGGGCGGTGGGCTACATCGAGCGCCCTCGTCCGGCGAACTGCGGAGAGGATTTCCGGGCGTTCTGGCCTGACGTCTTATTGCCTGCTGGCCCGATCAAGGTTGAGCCGGGCAGGCAGCAGCCGGTTTTCCTCCGGGTGACCGTCCCCGAAGGGCAGACGGCCGGAACATATCGCGGAACTCTTACCGTCCGCGGGAAGTCGACTGTCGAGAGCTTGCCTGTAGAGCTGGAGGTCTGGGATTTCGCCCTGCCAATGAATTCCTCGCTGCAGACGGACAGCTGGTTCACATTCAAGGACATATGCAGTTACTACAAGACCCCGGAGGTGACAATGGAGCAGTACGAGCGCATCCTCCGGGATTTCCAGGGCTACCGTATCTCCATGTACCCGATTGACTATTTCGCGCTAGGTCCGAAAATCAGGCTTTTCCGGGAGAAGGACAATTCTCTGACGGTCGACTTCACGGATTTTGACCCATATTTCGACATGGCGATCAAATATGGGGCGACTTCCATCAACCTCAATCTCTCTTGCAGCAGCGGAATTTACACGATGTTCGCCGGGGGCTGGGGCTATGCGCATCTGAAGATCACCGATCGGGAGACCGGGAAGGTCTCACCGTATCCCGCAGAGTGCCATTGGCCGCCGAAGCAAAACATGTTTGAAGATCCTGATTTCATCAGCTTCTGGAAGCAATACTGGAAGCACGCGAAGGAAAAGGGCTGGGACAAGGTCGCGTATGTGGAGGATGTCGACGAACCTGGAAGCGGGGACCGCAAAAAATTCCTGCTGGAAAGCCACGCCTTTTTCCGCAAGAACTGTCCCGGCCTTCCGCTCCTGTCGTTCGGCACCACGCCCTCCGGCTTCAAAGATTCCATCGGGCTGATCGACTGGTGGGCACCGTTACTGCGCGTCTACGGGGAGGACGCCGACACATACCGCGAGCGTCAGAGGAAGTTCGGAGAAAGGGTGTGGGTCTACACCTGCGGAGATTCCGGGAAGAACATGAAGGGGTATACTCCGGACACATACATCCACACACCGCTAATCGACAAGAGAATAGTGCCGCTGATGTGCTGGAAGCTCGAGATCCAGGGGCTTTTCCAATTCACCTTCAACAGCTTCGGCGCCAATCCCGACCTGATTAAAAAGGGGGTGGAGAAGCAATGGGGACAGTACCCGATCCTCCACGCGCCGCCGACGGAATGCCAGTTCGGAATCGGAAACCTGGTCTGGCCGGGGCCGGAGCTCTGCCAGCTGCTGCCGTCACTCAGGCTTGAGATGAAACGCGACGGGATGGAGGACTACGAATATCTGGTTGTGCTGCGGGAAATGATGGAGAAGTTGAGAGCCGTGGACTCCCCGGAGGCCAAGACGCTCCGCGACGAGGCGGCCAAATATATGCAGGTTCCGGACGATCTGGTGACGGACGCTTATGTCTGGAGCCATGACCCCGGAAAACTGCTCGCCTGGAGGGCGGGGGTGGCCGGGCTGATTCTTAAACTGCGGAAATTCATGGGGAATAAATGAATCCCTGCCCGATCATTCTTGCGGTTTCCCTGCTCTCCTGCAAGAGCGTATCGGTCGGCGCCACGACGCTTTTCGGCGCGGACTTTGAGCAGGACCGCTCTTTGAAAGGGTGGGTGAGCGCGATCGACCCCGGTGTGACTCCGCCTGACACCGCGTTCGGGGTCGTAGCGAGCGAAGTGGTCGGCGACAGGATCAATTATTTCTACAGGGGGCTGAACAACAGCTTCGGAGTGTCCGCGGCATTGGGCCGGCCCTACAAGGTGAACGGGGAAACAGCCTCCATAGAAATAAGGCTGCGGGTGCGCTGCAATGGCGACGCCACTCCGGTGTCCGTGGATCTTTCCTCTCGGGAATCCCCCGCGTTCCCATTTCAGTTTTCCGCTGGCAAGGGATCGGGTTTCGGCGCCGGAGGCTACCAGCACGCGAATGAGGCGAACAAGCTTTACTTCTATAAAGACACTGGAGATCCGGTGGCATATGGGGAGAAAAAACCGTTTGTTCCGGACGAAAAAGGCTGGCACTCCTGGCGCCTGATCTACGACCGCACTGCCTCCACGCTGGCCCTGTTTGTCGACGATGCCGAGGAACCGGCCGTCGTCCAGAAAAATGTCGAACTTGAGGGTACGGTCTTCCGTTCCCTCTGGTTCATGGGCTCAGGTTCCGGCGTAGACTACGACGACATCGTCGTGAACGCGGCGGACAGGAAGGACGGCACGGGGCAGGACGGTGGCAGGAAAGCCGAGTGAAGGTGCTCAGCATAAGGCGGGCTGGGCCGGCAAACAAATAGAACATCCAACACTTAATGCCCAAACGGTGAAGTGAAATGAATATTTGGATATTGGAGATTCCGTGTTCGAATTGGATATTCATCTACAAACGTATAAAGCGTAGAAGTTTCAAATAAAGGTACTAAGTTTTTCCCCCGCGTGAAAAATGCGCCTGTCGGGGCGTTGTAGAGAAAGTGAAAGCGGCACGGGAGTGCCGCACATACTCCAAAGACGCCAAGGGCATCATAAGTGTGATGCGAAGCATCTTTGGAATGCGGCGTTCATACGCCGCTTTGTAATTTTTCCTTGGGAAAAAATTTATGAGAAAATCGGAGAAACCGTTTAATCCGGCAAAATCCCGGAGGGCAGGGACGCCCGGGCTCCAGCGCAGGATGTCAGGCAGCCTGCGCAGGCTGCACTTGGACTTCCATAATCCTGCGGGCATCCCCGGCCTGTGCGCTGATTTCAACGCGCGGGAATTCGCCGTTACGATCCGGGACGCGGGTTTCGATTCGGTCACCGTGTTCGCGCTGGACTCGCACGGACACTGCTACTATCCGACCCGCGCGGGGATCAGACATCCCGATCTTAAGATCGACTTCCTCGGGGAGGCTGTCGAGGCTTGCCGCCGGGAAGGGCTTCTGGTCGGCGCATACATTGCCGTCGGATCAAGCGATTACGTGGAAAGGTCGTGGTGCCAGGTTGATGCGCTGGGACGGCCGCGCTGCCATGTTGATCAGGGGGGGTATCAGATGATCTGCCTCAACTCCCCTCATATTGAGGAGAACATCCTCCCAATAACAGCTGAAGTTGTTGAGAAATATCCGGTGGACTGCATCTTCTACGACCTTCTGCACTTTTTCGACGAGGGCTGCCATTGCATCCGCTGCAAAAGGCTGATGGAAAGATGGGATCTTTCATGGAAGTCCCCGCAGGATGTCCGCGAGCTGACGCGGCGCACCGTGGGAATCTTCGCTGAAAAGACTGCGAAATTCATCCGGAGTATCCGGCCGGGGCTGGAAATCAGCTACAATACAATGTCGATCCATGAGCGGCCGGCCGGGATGGAACATGCTTCATACTTTGACATCGAGTCGCCGGCGACCGGCGGCTGGGGATACTTCTATTTCCCTCCGCGCGCCCGCTACATACGCACTCTCGGACTCCCCGTTTCAGGCATGACAGTGGCATTCCACAACAGCTGGGGCGGTTTTGGCGGCCTCAAGTCGAAGGCGCAGCTTGAGCACGAGGCGTATACGTTTATTGCCGGCGGCGCCGGCGTCGGAATCGGAGACCAGCTACCCCCGCGTGGAAGGTTGGAGAAGGAAAGATATGGGCGGATTGGGGAGATTTTAAATCCGATCCGCGGCCTGGAACCTTTCCTCCGCAGCGCGTCCCCTCTTGCCGAAGCTGCGATTGTCCTTCCACCCCTGGGTCAGGGCCAGTTCCCTTCTTAAGATACCAGTTGTCTCGGGTCCGCTGGTCGTGTCGCTCCGGCCTCGGGATAGGAAAGGCGCAGAGCAGCTTCGCCGCAACCAAGCCTTGCGACAATCATAAAATAGTAACGCAAAGGCGCAGAGGCGCAAAGTAAAGTCGGGTAAAAACAAATAACTGAATGAAACATCCTGTGAAAAAAGGGAAGCCGACCCTCAAGAACATCGCCGAGAGGGCGGGTGTGTCCCTAACCGCCGCCTCGATGTATCTGAACGGAAAGGCGAAGAAGTACAAGCTGGCCGACGCCACCTGCGAACGGATCGAGAGGGCGATCAGGGACTGCAACTTCGTCCCTAACTTCCACGCCAGGGCGATCGCGTCCAAGCGGACGATGCTGGTCGGCGTGCAGATATACGACAGCCCCGACGTCTCGTTCTGGCTGAGGATCATATCCGGCATCGAAGAGGTTCTGGAGCCGGAGAAGTATCACATGATCTTCTCGACGTCCCACTCATCCTCGGAAAAGGAGCTTGAGTCGGTCGAGTTTATGATCGCAAAAGGCATAGACGGGCTTATAATCGCCCCGACAAACAAGGGCGGCCAGAACAACTTCCCATATTTCCGGAAATTGAACACGACCCTTCCCATAGCAACGATAAACACCAAGATCAAGGGAGTGTCGGCTGCCTACAACGACAATTATGCGGGCGGGCGCCTCGCCACCGAGCACCTGATAAGGCTGGGGCACCGGAGGATCGCCTTCATAGGAAACACCCTGTTCAGGAGGGCGGAAGCATACTTTGACGTGATGCGCGAGAAAGGCTTGCCCGCCGCATCCTTCAAGGACGTACGCTCCTTCATGCGCGAGATCAAAAGATTCACCGCAGCTTTCTGCTTCAGCGACTACCTTGTCCTGGAACTCTACAACGAGGCCGCGGCGATGAAGTTGAAAATCCCGCGCGATATTTCCGTGGCAGGCTATGACAACATGGATTTCACTTGCCTGCTCTCTCCGCGCCCATGCACGGTCGACCAGTTCAAGAAGGAACTCGGCGCCGCCGCGGCCGAAATCCTCATGGCGCGCATCAACGGCGGGGCAGTTCTCCCCGATAGGATATTCAACCCCATCCTGCGCGAAGGCGCAAGCGTCCGCCTGCTTGCATGACTGTAAATACTAGGAAAACTACCCAGTTAACTGAGTATTCGCGCCTGACCTTCAATCGGCCACCGTTTCCGCGCCCGCGTTTCTATCGCCTTCCCGCCTCCTGGTAGGCGCAGCCGATAAAAGGACTGCGGACGCAAAATACATACAAATTGTCTAAAATAGGCCTTGACAGACATTTCATATGATGGTAATATAGACAATATGAATAAAAAAGGCAGAAACATTCTCAGCGTCAGGATAAAGGAGAGGCTGAAGTCGGACATCCTTTCCGGGCGTTTTTCCGGGAGCCGGATGCTCGCCACGGAGCAGACGCTATGCGCCGAGTTCGGCGCCAGCAGGGAGACGATCCGGAGGAGCATAGAGCTTCTCATACAGGAAAAGCTCTGCGAGCGGATTCCGAACAGAGGAGTCATTGTCACATCGGACGCGTCGGGCAGGGCGGAGAAAAAGGTCGAGATAAGTATCCTGACCCCTTACGAGTACCAGCACGAGAACTACTACTACAAGAGCATGCTTGCAGGCTTCGTCGCAGGCAGCAGGAAATATGGGGTGTCCTTCAGGTTCATCGCCAGGAACACAGGCAAGTCCATCCTTTCCCACAGGGCTTCATCCCCGATGATCGTATGGCCGGCGGAGAAGAACGACTATGCCGAATGCTGCAGGATGCTGGACGGCGGGGTGAACTTTCTTGTCCTGTCCGCGTCTTTCGACGACATGGACATTCCTGCTATCGACGGCGACAATAGGACGGGCGCGGAAATGATCGCATCGCTCTTTGCCGAAAACGGACACAGGTCCGCAGGAATCGTCTTAAAGGGAAGGCTGCCCTCGCTCGATCATTCGGTCCGGCTCGCCGCGTTCAGGGGCCTCATGAGGAAGAAGGGGTCGGGGATGGAAGCGCTTGTCTTCATGCCGGAAAAGTCCATATACTGCAATCAAGGAGACCGCAAAAGGTTCGTCCGATGGCTGGAGGAAAATTCAATCACCGCCGTTTTCGCGATCGACCTCGAACTCGCGGAGGAGCTGTATGTGATATGCGGAGAGCGTTCGATCTCAATTCCCGGAGATATTTCTATGGCGGCGTTCGACGATTCGGAACTTGCGGAGTTTCTCAGGCCGCCGTTGACGGTCGTTTCGCAGCCGTTCAGAGAAATGGCCGAGAGCGCGGTCCGTCGGCTCGCAGAGTCCGGGCGCGCAGGAGAGCCCTGCAGGGGAACTGAGCTCTTCCCCGTCTCCCTGATCAGACGGGAATCCGTGAGGAACATATCCGAATGCCAGAAGATGGCATGAAAGCAGAAAGTAAACCACACAGAGCTCAGGGAAGCTTCCGCCGCAACCAAATTCAAATCCGAATTTCGAAATTCGAAACAAGATGACGGATTGTATTACAGATAATGGAGGGCTATAGGCATGAGATACCATTTCCCGAGCTTCCGCACAGGTCGTAAGCAAATGCGTATGCTTAATCCTTCTTCTCAGCCCGATGGTAAAAATTCTGCGCCTCGGCAAATTTTTACGCTTATTGAGCTTCTCGTCGTGATCGCGATAATCGCGATTCTGTCGGCGATGCTTCTACCTGCGCTCGGAAAGGCCAGGGACAGCGCGAAGTCCATCCTATGCGTCGGCAACCTGAAGCAGATCGGCTCGGCGTTCATCATGTATTCCGGTGACAACCAGGGATTTTTCCCAGGCTACAGGGAATTGGACATGGGTAACATCCCCATAAAGCGCTGGTGGAACTATATTGCCACAACCGAAGGGGATCCGACAATCACTCCGGCAAGCACGAACTACTGCAGCGGATACATCAAGGTCTATCCTTACCATTACAACAACGGGGTTCCAGGAAGCTACAATTCCACCTGGATTTGCCCGAAGATCTCCAGCGTCGACGCGCCGAACTCCTGGATCAGCTACGCGGCCAACTGCCATTTTGGCCAGATCGTTCCTTCGGCATCCTACAATGACGCCAACATTATTGAGGCAAAGATTAAGAATCCATCCCACAAGTTCTTTGTCGCAGACACAAGGATGAATGATCCGGCGAAGGTTGTAAACTGGTATTCGTATCAGAATTTCGGCGACCTTGTTTATCCGGGGCCAGGCGCCTTGTCCGTCGACCACAGCAGGGGGCTCAACGTATCCTGGGCCGATGGCCACGCCGACTGGATCAACGGCCAGACATTCGTATCGGGCCAGCCCGGCGTAAATATCCATTACTACATGAATTTCTATTCGGAATGAAATGCAAAAAATGAACTGACGGGCGGAGGGATATGTATTCAAGAGAAGGAATACTGAGCATGAAAAGTAATCCATTAAACTTGTATACATGCCGCATGCGGAGGCAATCGTCCGGGCGTTTTTCTTATACATACGGTAAAAATTTTCCGTCAAGGAAAATTTTTACGCTCATCGAATTGCTGGTGGTCATCGCCATCATTGCGATACTGGCGGCGATGCTTCTGCCGGCCCTTAAGAGAGCCCGGGACACGGCCCGGGATATGATCTGCATGAACAACATCAAGCAGGTCGGGCTGTCGAACATCATGTATTCGGTGGACTATGGAGGTTTCCTCGTTCCGTGGGGCCGCTCGTCCGCGGCCGGAGGAGTATGGTGGAATTCCGATCTCCAGGCGCCCTGGTACTGCCAGCTTGACTATTATTACTTGCACCAGATGCCGGTCTGCGGTGGCTACTGGCTGGTTGATCCATGGCAGGTCGCCAATCCCGCCCCCAAGCGCGGCATATGGCAATGCGGCCAGATCCAGCGCGGATATTATGGCGACTACAACTGGCTGACCGTCGGCTACAACAGTTATGCAAGCGCATTCAGATGGCCAGGCAACGAAGTGGAAAGATACGACCGATTCAAGTCCAAGGAGAGGAAGGTGGGATTTCTATGCATGAGCTCGGTCGCCAACCAGCTTTGCATCGACCTTCCGAGTGCGGGAAGCGGTCCGTATGTGAGCCCCTACAATCCGTCGCTTTACCAGGACTGGATCGGACTGCACAACCGCAAGTCTTCGGTCTCGTGGCTCGACGGACATGCGTCGATGATGGACCGCATCGAGCTGTTCCGCAACGGAACCGATTACTACTTCCATCCTGATTTATAATGTAACCTAAACATGGCCTTTTCAGAATGCCGGTAAGAACATACAGCCTTTTTATTGTTTTTGCCGTCTTGTCCGCGGCCGGGCCTCTCATCTCCCAGGAAAAGCCTTTGATCCTGAATGCGGGTACCGAGCTGCAGCCGGGCTGGGCCGGATTTGTCAACGTGAAGAACGACGATCTTGAAGCGGCAGCTCTCCATCTCAGCCTTGCGGGTGAGGCAGGAAGGAAAACAGGAGCGGCGTATTGGTCTCCGACCGATGCAGGAAGGATCACCAGGGGCGCCGTGGAACTTCAACCATTCAGGCGCTACAGGGCCACCGCAAGGGTGAAGGTCTCCCCCGTAGGCGGTTCCGGAACCATGATCGTCTTCCATGTCTCCGACGGTCCAGAATACAGCAATCTCACATGGCGCAATGTCAGAAGCTTCTTTTCCTTCCAGTTCAAAGAGATGAACAGCTATCAGGACCTCTCATTGGAGTTCTGCACGGGCAAGGCGAGCAAGTTTCATCCTGAAGTCAAGATCGTCAACATCGGCCCTCTCGAAGACGGAAGGAGCACCGGTGGAGGAGACATTGCCGACATCTATCTTGAGAATATTAGATTCGAAGACATTACCCCCGATGTCTTCATCAGCGATCTGCGCTGTGACAAAGGCTTCTATCGCCGAGCCGACAAGAAAGCCTTCTCCTTCAAGATCAGAAACAGCCATCAGGGGGAAAAAGCCATAAGCATCAGGGCTGTTCTCGTGTCGGATATCGACGAAGAAAAGGAAATTCACTCATCGGAGGAGAAGCTTGCGCCTGGCACGGAGAAGGATTTTGCTGCGGAGATTCCCGGAACCGGCGAGTTCGGGCATGAGATCCGCGTCGAGATTTCCAGGGACGGGAAGCTGATTGACAGTGCGGTCGACTACTTTGGCGTCGCGGATAACGTCTATAAGATACAGATGAACAGCGTGACCCGTATGACGAATCCGCCTGCCTTCTGCTGGAGCGGCGCAGTCGACATGAGGCTCGTCCCTGAAGTCGTCGAGTCGATGAGGGCTCAGTCGGCCAACTTCTACGAGTTCTTCGCCTGGCCGCCCGACGACGGACTCGACTTCGTCCCGAAAAACGAAAACTGGTGGGCCGGCCAAAACGGCTACCCCGAAAACAGGAGCAATTTGAAAGGGATCATAGATGAGCTACACAAGCATGGAATATGGGCCGTGATGTATGCCGCCTGGTGGAGCTGCGGGACGGGCATCGAGACATTCAGAAGGCATCCCGACTGGTTCCTCTTTGACTCCGACACAGGCCGCGGCGGCGGCTGCGATCTCGAGAGCTACAAAAAGGCCAAGGAGCTTGTGAAGGCGGGCAAGGAAGGAATCGGCCTCCAGAAGAACGGAGGCGGAGCATCACCCAACTGGACCGATCCGAAGGTCGTCGACGCCGGCTTGGACTCCATGAGCGAATCAATAAAGCTATTCGGCTGGGACGGTGTCCGCTGGGACGGCGAATACCAGGTCACATACTTCTGGGAGATGATGGATATAAATGGAAAACTCATAAGGGAGAAGTATAAGAGCCTGGACGACGCCAATCTACAGATTCTTTCGCAGGTGATTGAACGCTACAAAAAAGAATGGCCTAATTTCGTCTGGGGCTACAACAACGAGATGAACCTCGATCTCTGGAAGAACTCGGTCCCCAAGCTTCTCGACTACAAGCTGAAGTGCGGCGGCTCCATAATGTGGGAGTCGCCGAGGTGCGCCAACGAACAGATGAACCCAAACCATACTTTCTCCGAATACAGCGCGAATACCGCGAAAATGGCGGACTTCGTCCGTGAGCGCGGCGGTTACTTCATGCAGTTCCCCGCAGGATACGGCTGGGTCGGCACCGCGCATGACAGGATTTACAAGGCCGTCATCCCGGTCGTCTGCGGCAGCACCAACTATGGAAACAGCGCCGGCATCCTCGACTCCATGGGCGAATACAACAGGTTCATCGCGAGATATTCCGCGTTATGGTGGGGCGACAATGTCCGTTCGGTGAAGAATCCGGGCAAGTTCATTTCCGTGGAGTCGAAGTCTGAAATTTGGTGGAAGGACTATGTTGACACGCGTCCCGCCGGAGATGGAACTGACATCATAATAAATCTGCTCAACGCACCGGTCAACAAGGAGATTGCGAACGACGCAAAAGGCGCGATGCCCCCCGCCCAGAAGAATGTCAAAATCAAGCTTGAGAACATTCCGGAGATCGAGAAGGCCTGGTTCCTGACGGCGGAACCGAAGATCAGATGCGAACCGATCCCAATAGCAGGAAACGAGATCGTCGTCCCGGAATTGAGGATATGGTCCGTAGCAGTCATTAGAATCAAAGGGAAGCTTGAGTAGGGACGGCCTTCAGGCTGTCCCTGATATATATGCTGAAGCCAATGCGAACTTTATACAACGCCATCATATTGTCGACATTGATGCGAAGCATCTTTGGAGCGCGGCGGCCGACTCGGCGCCCGCCTTATGGCCGGTCAAGCCTGTTTTATTCAAAGCGGTCTCTGGCGACCGCACCACGCCTTGCGTGGCAAGCTCCGAATTTATCACGCGAAAGCAGGAAAGAACGGCAGCTCGCTTATGTCGTTCCATACAGTTGGGAAACGTTGGGCACGATATTCGCTTTCATGTTTATTGTTTCTGTGCCCCTCCACGCCGAGGACTATGCTACTGTCGACAGCACGTGGATGCCTTCGAAGCTGTATTTCTTCGGCGGGGCGCTCAGGCCGAGGGTGATGGATCTCATCGCGGACAAGGATGCTCCGACAGGCCAGGCGGCATATGCGAAGAAGGGAGTCAAGGAGGCCGGCGCATGGGCTGACAGCTACACATACGAGAACGTTCCAGGAAAATACCGGACCACGTTTTATCTGAAGGTCGACGACAACAGCTCCAGCAAAAGCGTCGCCTCGTATTTCGTCCACGGAAACATAATCAACGATCCGAAGTCCGATAGCAACGGCGACATCTATCTGAAGGCCGGCGACTTCAAGAAGCCCGGCACATATGAATCCTTCTCCTACGACTGGGAGTATCTGGAATCAGGATTCATGGTCGTCGGCGGCTGTTGGTTCGGCGAGATCGATCTCTGGTGGGGCGGCGCCAAGACCGAACTCCGCGAAGCGTACGACGACGACAAGCTGATGGAAATATGGAAGAATCCGCCGAAGCAGAAATTCTATGGCGATTTTCCTCCGAAGGGAGTGAAGGTTCCACCAGATATACCCGATGTCCAGATCAAGCACGATGTGCCGAGGATCTTCGTAGTCGAAGGAATGTATTATGACAGGTTCGGGCTGGAGGAGGCGATTGCATCGATCCCCGGCGCCGTAATCGAAGGATGTTCCACCTCCAGCAACATGCAGGCTGCCGATGTTGCTCCGCAGTTCCCGAGTACGGATGAGCTATTCAACGAATACAACATCGTTGTCCTAGCCAACGTGGATATAAGGAGGCTCGGAGTCCTAAGGCGATATGTGATCAGAAAATTCGTCGAAAAAGGCGGCGCCCTCCTTGTTCTGGGCGGGCCTTGGACTTACGGCCGCTGCGCGATGAAGGGAACTGCGATGGACGCAATCCTCCCGGTCTCTCCGAAAGGGAAATCCGACTGGATCAAGCTCCCGGACGAATCATCGGTGCTGGTGAGTCAAACAGCTCCGGAAATCCTCAAGGGGGTGAAATTCAAAGAAGCGCCGGTCCTTCGCTACATCCATGATTTGGAACTGAAGAAGGACGCACAGGTTTTCATGACCGCGGGCGGCAAGCCTTTACTCATCTGTACCCAGAAAGGGCAGGGCAGGACTGCCGCATTTGCCGGAACGGCGATGGGCGAAGCTGCGAAGGGCAACGGCATCTGGGAAAGCAAGGAATGGCCGAACGCGATGGCGGCAATCCTGAAATGGCTCACGGCAGTGGAGTGAAGTGTTTCTGCGATATCCGCAGTTTTGCCGATGAGAAACATGTACAACGCGGACTGCGGGACGCGTTGCTTTTATCGACGGGTTCCGCAGCACCCGTCGTACTTGGGGCGAATTTCAGGAGGAGTCAAATCCTCTGAAATATTTTAAAATTCATATTCACATAAAGGGAATAGCATGAAGCTGAAATTGCTGATGATGTTTATTGCTATGGCACTCCTTGCCGTTTCAGTCCGTTCGGAAAGCCGGCCTGGGATTCTCGAATTCACCACTGAAAAGCTTTTCCAGAATGTGGAGATCAAGACTTTCTGCGAATTGAAGGACGGGTTGATCGTGGCGGACACGTTCAAAAAGAAGCCGCACTCCTGGCTCAAGGGCGAGCCGTTTGCCTCGACCGGGTGGATGGATATTTCGCCTCCGGCCCGGTTTACGATTGAGGCCGAGTTGAAGGTTGACGCCGTCGGCGGAACCGATGTCTCCATATGGCTTGAGGCATATCAGGATTCCGATGAAAACATCATTTCCGAAAAGATATTCTGCGGATCCGCCTTCCAGGCGGCGGACAGCTTCCAGAAAATCTCCAGCGAGTTCGAGATCTCAAGGCCGGGCCTTGTGAAGGTCAGGGTTCTCTTCCAGTGTCCCAGACAGGCCGAGCGCGACATAAGATTCATAACGCTGAAGAAGCTTGCTCTGCTTAAAACGCCCCTATCATGCGGGATAGTCAACATGGACGCTAAGAAAAACCATGTCCGCATAAAGGAGGAGCAGACGCTAACTGCGGAAGTCGCAAACTTTTCGGACAAGCCGCAGACGGCCCGGCTGAGGACGTTTCTGGAAAAGGAGTTGAACGACCGGACGGAGTTAAGCGACGATGTGCTGAACCTCAAGCCGAAGGAGATTCGGGCGGTGTCAATGAGGATATATCCCGAATTCGAATACGGATGCGCGTTCGATGCGCAACTCGAGATGGACGGGAAAATTGTCGAAGGGAAGAAGGCGTATTTCGGAGTTTCCGACAACGTCTATAAGATCGGGATTCAGCACCAGGCGGACATCGCGCAGACGCGTCTTGTGGACTTGAACAGGCTGGACAGCATGATTGCCCGTGGAAAGAAGTTCGGAGGAAACGAGCTTGAAGTCTTCGCCTGGCCTCCCGGCGACAACCTTTCGCTCACACCGGCGCCCGACTGTCCGGACGAATGGGAGTCCGGACAGCTCGCATACAAGCAGTCGACGACAAAGACGAAAGAGATTGTAAGGCGACTTCACGAGAACGGAATCCGGATATTCCTTTATACGACCGGCATGTGGATGAACGGAAAGGATTCTGAGATCATGCGGCAGAATCCCGAATGGTATTCATGGAATGCCAAGGGCCAGCCGGCGTGGCCGAACGCGTCGAATCCTGAAATCTGGAAGCGGAAGGTCCAGGAGATGATCAGGACGAAGGACAGCTTCGGATGGGACGGATTCCGCTTCGATGGGCATCCGACAATCGAACCGATGTACCTCAGCAACAGCTTCGACTTCGAAGGCCGTCCGCTCTCGAAGCTCGACTGGGAGGAGATCACCGCCCGTAACCTGGAATACATAAAGACGGAAGTATGGAAACAGCGTCCCGACACGGTCTTCGGCTTCAATTACACCTGCTATGCCACGGATCCGGACAAGTCGCCGATAGTCCAGAAGACTTGCTGGAAGGGCAGCATGGTGATGAACGAATGCTTCAAGGACAGCCACAACCCCGCCTCCATATACTACAAATGGAAGGAATTTTCCGACTCTATACTCAGGGAGGCGAACAGGTATGTGAAGTTCGGCGGCATCCCGCTCATCTGCATGCCGTCCGACTACTTCAACAACGGCGCCACGAACATGTATGAGATGATCTTCGTATACGCCGGCAGGACGCACGCCTACGGATGGGAGGCGTTCTTCAGGATACCGGTCGGCGACTTCCGCCATTTCGTCACAAGATACAGTTCTCTCATATGGGCGGACGACATCAGACCAGTTGAGGATCCGGAAGGGAAGTTCAGGACTGTTCCTGCCGATGCCCTTTTCGACCGCAGGCATTTCTTCGAAAAAGATGTTGCCGGCGGGAAGCAGTATATAATCCATCTCATCAATCCGCCCGTCGACAAATGCGTTGGTGAGAACAAGAAGGGCGAACTCCCTAAACCCATCGGGAATCTCGTATGCTCGGTGAATATTCCCGGCAGCTGCGCCGTTGAATCGATCACGCTGCTCACGCCGGATGAAAATTCCTGGTCGAGGACACAGGAGTTCACGGCCAAGGACGGAATCTGCGAATTCCGCATCCCCGAGCTCAAATACTGGAACATCGCCGTAATCAACCTCAAGAACAAATGACAGGAGCCGCCATGAAGAAAAAAATATTATTGCTTGCTGCCGTTCTGAACTTGATGTCGGCGTTGAGTGCCGAAGTGAAAGTCCGTACTGAAAAGGAAGGTGTCTGGATCGAGAATTCGCTGTTCTCGCTGCTAATAAATCCGGAGGACGGTGCGAGGGGAGTGAAATTCATCGACAAGGAGAGCGGCAAGGACTGGATCCAGGATGACGGCACGCGCGGCCTCTTCATCGATCATTTCTGGCAGGAGCAGTGGCCCGGTCAGTTCTTCCACAAAAAATACAGTTTTGAAATCAAGGAGCCCGGACCTGGGCGGGCTGTTGTGAGCTTCAAAACCCTCAGCCACGGCGACTACAAGGGGTTTGGCGAGCAGGCTGGTAATCAGATGTTACAGGGGCTCGAGCTGGAAAAGACTGTCACCGTTTGCGCCGGAAGTCCGGCGATTGACGTCAAGATAAGGGTAACCAATACCGAGAAGAAGGGGCGGCTCTTCGGGTATTGGATGCAGAACAACTTCTTCGCCGACGGCGACCGCGAGAATGATGTCCACATGAAGCCGGGCCCGCGCGGAATAGGCACCGCTATTAAGGGCGACCGAGCGGACGAGTTCGGCAACCTCAACATGGAATGGGAGAGGAGTCCGACTGCCGGTTTCACAGCGACAGTCGACAAAAAGAGCGGTAAAGGGTTCGTCTTCCTGGTCGACTACAACGAACTGATGTGGCTCTACAACTGCATCGACTACTACACGACCGAATACCAGTTCGACAAGGTCGCGCTTCCCGCCGGCAAGGTTTGGGCGACCGACATCAGGGCGGTCTTCTTGCGCAATACGGAGAGGGTCTCATATGCATCCGGAGCCATGACATATTCTGTGAAATGCGATGAGAAGCCCGATTCGCTGGGGATCACATACGCCCTCCAGTCCAACGACGGGAAAAAGAAGAGCGTTGAGATCTCGTTCAAGGCCAGGGAGCTCATTTCGGGGGTCGAATATAAATCTGAGCCGCAGAAGATCGATGTCGAGCCGCTCCAGCAGAAGACAATTGCTTTCTCCAGACCGGAAAAGTTCGACGAGCAGATCGTGATAACCACGGAGTCCAAAGTGTCCGAGGACGGTAAGGCAGTTACGAACGACAGCTTCGAGACGTTCTTCGGCGGCAATCTCGGGTTCGCCGGACAGAACAGGACGCTTGAAGGGCAGCCCATCTATTCGATGAAGGGGCCCGCAAAAACGAAAAAAATAATCAAGCCGGACAGCTTCCAGAAGCTTGTCGACAAGAAGCTTAAGATACTTTTCATCAAGGGGCCAACAGGTT
Source organism: uncultured Victivallaceae bacterium (assembly GCA_964636325.1). Classification (GTDB taxonomy): domain Bacteria; phylum Verrucomicrobiota; class Lentisphaeria; order Victivallales; family GWF2-50-93; genus CAZWRV01. The sequence goes on from CAZWRV010000004.1 coordinate 72,334, forward strand.
TTGACTTCATAACGCCGGCCGCGAGGGACATGAAGGCCGAACTTGTATCGGCCGAAGTCAAGGGCGGCGGTTCATTCCCTCCTTATGTCAGCTTCTTTCCGATTGACTATGAAGAGCTTATGAGCTTCGATGTGATAGTCTTGATGGACGTGTCGGCCGAGGCCATCGGCGTAGCCGACCTTGAGAAGATCAAGGACTTTGTCGAGGCAGGGGGAAGTCTTCTCGTCTTCGCCGGACCTTATAGTTTTGCCGGCGGAGATTATGCCGGAACATATCTTGAAAAGATGCTGCCGGTTGAAGTCGGTAAACCTTTTTCGATCCGTAAGGCTGCGGATCCGCTGATTGTCTTCGATCCAAAATTTGAGAAGTCCGCGGTTTTCGAGGGAATAAACCTTGAGGACAAGGTTGCCTGTCCTTACTACATGGCTTTGAAGGTGAAGGACGGCGCAGAAATATATTCGACGTGCGACAAGCAGCCGCTGATCATAGCAGGTAAATATTCAAAAGGCAAGACAGTCGTGATGCTGATGACGCATTATGGGCAGGCCGCCGAAGGCTCCGTCCCATACTGGCAGTGGAAGGACTATATGCTGCTGAACGAGAACATCCTCAGGTATCTAAACCAATGATTTTCAGATTTCTTGATCCGTCACTGCAAATGCATAAGCCATGTAAAAAACTCTTATGCCGATTCGGATTGGTGCGCCAGAAATCTGAATCTGAAATCCCGCCTTTGAGTCGGTATTTCAGCATAGATATGTTTCAAATAGGTAATAGTCGCTCTTTGTCGGTGGGAGAAAAGTAGTTTGCGCACGCCGTGCGCAATAAGCAAAACATGGCATTCCTCTTATGCGGAATTTGCCTTTGCGCGCGGCGCGCGCAAGCTATCTCATATTTTAGAAGGAAAGAATACAGGAAAGGTTAAACCTATGGAAATCAGGAATGGATGTTTTTATCATCGGGGGAAGCCGTTTGTGCCGGTGGGCTTCAATTACTGGCCGTCGAACTCGGGGACGGAGATGTGGACAGATGAGAAATGGGATCCGGAGAAGATCCGGTCCGATTTAAAGGCGATCAGCTCGCACGGATTCAACACGCTTAGATTTTTCCTTCGCTGGCCGGAATTCCAACCGAAGCCCGACCTCGTCTGCGAGAAGGCGCTTAAAAGGCTGGTCTTCTTCATCGAGGAGGCCCGCAGGAACAATATCATGCTCAATCCTGGACTCTTCGTCGGGTTTATGAGCGGAGGGCTCTATGTTCCGGAATGGGTAGGAGGATATTTCGAGCGAGGACAGTGGTACAATGGCAGGAATGTGTTCACGGATCCAGATGTCATCGATGCACAACTCTTTTTGGTCAAGAAGATTGCGTCGGTCTTCAAGAGATACGACAACCTTCTAGCCTATGATTTCGGCAACGAGATCAACGTCTGGCAGCACAGATATCCGGCGAGCGTCGGACAGCTTGCTGACTGGCAGAATCAGATTGCGGACACCTTGAGGAAGGAACATCCGGGCTGCCTGATAGTGAACGGGACGCAGATGGACACGGTGATGAACGACTGCCCGTGGCGCTTGGACCGTCAGCCGGTCGACTTCTTCTCGATGCACGCATATCCGGTGACCTCTTGGAACCATGTCAAGTTCAATTCGCTCACCGAGCCTGAGGCGACGATGGTCACATCCTTCTACGTCGAGATGGCGAAGGCGTGGAAGAAGCCGGTCTTTCTGCAGGAGTTCGGGCTCGCACTTCCTGTGGACGGTAAAATTGCAGCTTCGTATATCAGGGCGACCGCGGCCTCATCGATGCTTGCCGGTAGCATGGGCTGCCTGATGTGGGCCTGGCAGGACTTCGAAATTGAAAATTATCCTTATGACAGGAACCCGTTCGAGCAGATGCTCGGATTCGTCACTTCCGACGGGAAAGTCAAGGAGTCGGGGAGGGGGCTTCTTGATGCGCTGCCGGCATTGAAGAAATATTCCTCCTGGAAGCGTTCGAAGCCCGAGGTGGGGATTCTGATTGCTGACGACTACTTCAGAGGCAACGACACCATGAAGTACAACATGAGCTATTTCTATTATCATTACATGCTGACGCGCTGCCATGTGGAACATGAGTTCTGCACGGAGTTCGACGACTCCTACAAGTGCATCATAATTCCTGCACCCGGGCTCAGACTTCCGCGCATTTCGGAATGCGAGAAGTTCCTGAAGGCGGGTGGCAATATTATTGCCAGCGGAGTTGACTGGAGCTTCTGGTCGCGCGGCTGGAACAAGCTCTGCGGAGTCCGGCCGGTCGACATGCTGATCCACAAGGAACAGATTAAATTCAAGGTGGGTTCATGGTCCATGGACTTGACCTTGGACGCCTCCTTCAACTACATCCCTCGCCTTGAGAGCATAGGCGGCAAGATTCTCTGTTCCGATACGAAGAGCAAAATTCCATTGCTTGTGAGAAACAAGGTCGGTAAAGGATCGATCACGTGTGCGGTTCCGCCGTGGGAATACTATCTTGCGGAGAATAAGGCCAAGATGAATTGCGAGAAGGCCATGGACCATCTGCTGGCGCCATGTGGAGTCGTACCTAAGGTTAAATGCGGCAATCCGGACATCGAGATTGCCGTCCTCGAGGATACTGCAGGCGGCGGGCAGGCGATCGGCGCGGTCAACCACTCATACAAGTCTACGAAATTCGCAGTTGAATACAATGGAGCAAAATATAACATGAGCCTAAAGGCGAAGGGATTTCAGATAATCGAAATATGAGTAGTTTGCGCGCGCCGCGCGCAACAAACAAAAGGAATCATCTCAAGAACGGAAGCTTCTCGACAAGCATAAGATTGTTGTCTACCGGAGCCATTCGAACTGGGATGTCCTTAAGGAAATCGGGATAGCGGACAGTGCGGTCGCGGCGCTCGGTATCAAAGGGATGCGGGAAATTGGAAGGCAGAAGTTCTTCAGCGTCCAGGGGTTCGGGAAAGCCGTTTCTGCAGGGGAACTTTTGAAAAAAGTCGAGAAGGGGCTTGGGTATGCGTCCTGCCGTCTTTTCGGAAGTCCGAAGAAGATACGGCGCTTCGCCTTGCTGATCGGGAGGGGCGGCGAGAACCAATGGCATATCGCGCAGGCCGCAAGAGACATGGGGGCCGAAGCAGTCATCATCGGTGAAATGAGCGAGTTCACAGTCATCGCTTTCATGGAGATGGGGCTGCCGGTGGTCGAGTCGCTGCACAGTGTTAGCGAGATGCCCGGTATACGCAACCAGGCAGCTGCGATGGCGAAAGCGCTGGGCGGCGTGAACGTCGAATTCATCCCCAGTGGGGCGTCGAGATTTACTCCGTGATCCGTTCTACGTTGCCCGTTCTCCGTAATCTTTGTCGCAAACTTTGTCGCGAGCTTTGTCGTTCTTAAGTTTCTGACGGACAAAACTGCGAGATTCGCGTACGGGCACCCATCTCACTGAAGTTTTCCGGCCGGAAGCAGTTGGAGTACAACCGTGTTCATCAGCTCCGGCCAGCGCGGCCAGTCCCAGAATGCGACCTGTCCGTCCCGCGGTTCTCCCAGGACGGTGCCGGCCAGAAGCGCAATCTTTCCCTTGCCGTAGTTTAATGTGACAAGTACAGGCACATTGTCGGCGCTGAGTTCGACAGTTGTTCCAGGTTTGGGACGTCCTAGATGGATCCAGCGGACAGCCGGTGTCTTGTCGTCGTTGAAGATATCCGCCAGCGGCCCATCCTTGCGTACGGAAAGAGTGGTAAAATTCGAGAGGGACTGCAGGTCGCGGTCTCCCTTGGGAATTATCGGTAGAATTTCGGAGAGCATTTCGCTCTCCTGCCATCTGCCGCGTCCGAATGCGAAGGGTCCGCCGACTAGCAGCAGGCCGGCACCGGCCTTCACGGCGTCCTGGATCATCGCGCGCGCCTGCAGGCTCAGGTTGTCAGCCTCGACATTGCAGAGGGCGATCAGGTCGTAACTCATTGCGTGGGCATAATTCTTTTCAAGTTCGCTGTTCGCCTGCTTGGCGGCCTTTGCCTCTTCGCTCTCAATATCCAAGCTGTCCTCCTTTTCCCCGCCGTCCAGCAGATCGGCAATTTTATCGTCAGTGGTAGCCTTGGCCTTCTTCGCCTCGGCTTTCGCATCCTCCTTCGCCTTGGCCTTGGCTGCTTCTCCTGTGGGAGCCTTGATGCTGCCGTCGATGGACATCCCGTCGAGGCCGCTCGGCGGGCGCGGCGTCCAGGCGAAGTCGATCTTGGCATCCATCGCCTTCAGAGCCTCGAGAATCCTGTAATGTTCGAAGTAAAGCCCCTTCACGAACCAGACGCGCAGTCCTTCGTGCGGAGTCAGCTTCGGCTCGGACGGCCTTTTGAAGCCTCCAGCCGCAAGCACCTCGCCTTCGGTTAGGCGGCGCTTGCAGACGACTGTGATCCTGTCGACCCAGGCTTCCTGTCCGGCGAGTTTGCGGAGGTTGCAGCGCAAGCCCGTCTTCCATTTCCCGGGAGCAGTGGCGAAGGGGATCGTGAACTCCTGGTAGGATTTAGGCGCATTGAACGCGGTTCCCTTGATCTCGAAGTGCGTATCGCCCCCATAGGCGTGGAAGACCGCATTGCCGTCCTTGTTGTCGGCGACTTTCAGGCGGAAGCGGATTTCGTATTCTCCGGCGGTGACAGCTGGATCGGAGCCGACGCTGTACCATCGCAAATAGGCCTGGTCGCTTACGGGGAAATAGAGCGCCTTGCCGTCGAGCGCGTCGGGATCGTCGACGCATTTTGCGCCCGGATCCTGGGACCAGGCCGCCTCGATGACGATTTGGTCCTGTTCCTCCGCAGCTGATGCGGCGGCGATGGAGAAGAATAAGAAAGATGCGGCCGCGCAGTAGCTTGCGGCTTCCAGACGCAGATGGTAAATTCCGGATTTGCGAAGGACGCTTAGTCTGTTTCTTGCGCTCGGAGCTCGCAAACTACTTATTGAATCATCGTAAAAGCGATTGGTCATATCGCGCCTGAAAATACTGAGATTCATTTAACACCCCCTTCCAAGACAACTATATCCCAGTAGAGCAGCTCCGGTACGGTCACAGCAATCTTGTCTCCTTCGGATATCGGCTGCAGTTCGAGGATGTCCGGGCCGTCAAGGTTGTCGGCCGTTATCCGGAATGCGCGATCGATTTTGGAACCGGAGGGAGGAGTCAGTTCTACTTTGATGCCCTTCTGCGGCAGAGGAGCGGCGTTTCTTTTCGCATCATAACGTTCTCCCTTGGAAGGATTTATCAGGTGGATAATAAATTGTGTCCTGCCATTAGGAAGGTCGCGGCGGCGCACATATTCCTGCCACCATACCGGATTTGCGCTGGCCACCTTGATCAGCGGCGCCGGGTCGCCTATGAACTGCATGCCGTCGCCGTAGAGCAGGTCGCAGTGGCGGGCGTAGAGCTGCATGTATGGGCGGTATGCCGCGGGGACTCCGTAGCAGAGATGCATTCCGGACGCCATAAGCGCACCAAGCAGGATGCAGCCGTCAGGAGGCGGAGGCGCGGGCTTCTCCGGAGTTCCGCCGCCCTCGATAGGCACAATTCCGTATGGATAGCCGCCGGCCTTGCAGGCGCAGGGGATGGCATCGCGCAGATATTCGCGGACTTCGCTCCAAGGCTGGCTCTTCCTGCCTTCGGTGTTCATGAGCCGGCCGTTCATGCCCTCGTCCATCAGAAGGCCGCCCGAGGCCGCTTCGGCCAGCCATTTGGGATTGGCTTTGGAAATGTCGGTGCACCATCCGACATTGTTGCCGTATACGAAGTTCGGTTTCACCGCTCTTCCGGCGGCGACGATCTTGCGCACGAGTTCCGCTTCAAGCCTGCCAGTGTCGGTTCCTGGAGGAAGGGCGCGCTGACCGGAGAGGTCGCATACGTCGGCTTCCACATACCAGCCGGCGCTGTCGAGGCGGATGCCGTCCCAGTCGAACTGGCGGACTGAATCTGCGATCTGACGGATGCCGTAATCAGCCACTTCGGGCTTGCCGATCAGCGGCAGTATGGCGGGCAACGTGCCTTCGCCGCCGGTCTTGACCCATTTGCCGTCGACGTGAGGCGAACCGGCCTTCCATTCGAGTTCGGCGATGTCGAACTTGCAGCCATACCAGTCGTAGTCCCAGCTGAACCAGTCGGGATGTTTACGCGCGAACTCGAAGCCCGAGGCGCCGCAGGCCCATTTCGCAGCATAGAAAAGCATCCAGCCGCCGAGGTCGTGCACTCCCTTCACATTGGCCTTGATGCCGGTCTGGCTGACGTAACGCGCAGCCTGGCCGGAGAACCAGATGTCGCGGTCTGTCGTAAGTTCGTTCCAGTCGCTCGGTGCCCAGAAAGGCGCCTCGGCCATGCAGAAATACATGGCGCGCATGCCTGCCATGGCGAGTATCTCGGGGACTGTGCTCTTGTAGCTGGCGTTCGGGTGCTCGGGCGCCAGCTGGCCGAACGGAATAGTGAGGTGTCCAATCTTCAGCGGGTTGTCGCTGACCATGAAATATTCTCGGGCAACCGCCTCTCGCCCCTTGTCGTCGGTGGCTGTCGCGCGCAGCTCGTATCCGTATTCGGCTCCCTGTTCCTTTGACGCAGTCGTATAATTGCATGGAACTTTATGCAGCTCTCCAGGGGCTAGGCCAATCTTTTTTTCCAGGAGTGTCTGCGGTGCTTCAAGTCCGTGGAAGAGTTCCACTTTCAACTTCACATCCTGCTTAGCGTCGCGGAGGTTTTTCAATGAGAGATCAACGGACACCGGGGCTTGGTAGCGGTAAGCGAGCTTGTCGGGCCAGAGGCGCTCCACGACGACATCCGGCCTGGGCTTCTCCTGCTTCTGGGCCGGCGCGTCCAATGTGAATTCGTCCATGTCCTTTTTCGCATCCGGCTGTTCGAGCAGATCCGGAGCGGCTGCTTCACCGCCGCATGCCCGCCATGGCAGGAGCATGGCTGACAATGACAATATGACGGCAAGACATGCGAATAGGTTGCGGTGAAGGGAGTTATGCATGGAAAGGAACCTTTGATTAAAATCCGGCCTAGCGGGATTTTGTCATGACGTCAAGGGACAATTCGTAGTAGCGGGCCTGGTTTATGATCCAGTCAGACGGCCAGGACAGGCGGTTTACTGGGTAGCCATACGAGAGACCGCTCGGGTTCGGCCAGTTCGGGTAGAACTTCGCGGCGCCGCTATGGGTAAGTATGTGGCCGCCGCTGACATGGGCCCAGACTCCGGGGTTGGGATTGGGGGAACGGTCCGCTCCCTCGCAGCAGTCGCTGAGGAACATTATGTTGGTGCGCGAGGAATCAGTGAATGGGTCGCGGTTGTTGACGAAACTCCAGCCCCAGCCCAGGCCGCCTGGATATCCCCCGGGCTGGCCGAGGTTGTCGGCACCGGCGTCGCCCCAGTTGCCGTAGCATGCGCTTCCGCACAGGTCGTGCTGGTAAGGCTGGTTGTATCTGTAGTCATAGTCGAATTTCCGTCCGCCGACCTGCAGCCCCACCGACCAGTTGAAGTAGCTCCGACCCTGGAACGCCTGATTGGTCACGTTTTCGGCATTGCGGGAGGGACAGGCCAGCACCTTGTCGCTGTTGAGATAATTCATGTCGACGATCAGGCCCAGCGCCGTGGGCTGCGGCGAGCCATAACCCCAGTTCGTGCTGCCGGCCCAGTATTTGCACTGCATATAGGTGTCGCTCCCTTGGCTGACGGGAGGACGGCTGTTGAAGTCGCCCGAATAGGCGGCCATGGCTAGGAATATCTGCCGGAGATTGCTCAGGCAGATGGCGCGGCGTCCCTGTTCCCGGGCCTTTGCAAGACCGGGCGCAACATCGCCGCCAGGATCGCGATGATCGCAATCACTACCAGGAGTTCGATCAGAGTGAAGGAGTTCCTGCCGAATATGTTCAGCCTCGAAAAACCAGCCGCATCAAGACTCTTCCTTCCTGTTGTCTTTGCCATGCTTGTCCCTCCGCTTACGATTACATTGTCGCCGCCAAGATATAATATTACTGCGAAAGAGAGTTTCACAAGCGATGTATTGGAACATTCCGTTTTCGCCGCAAATCTGGCTATAGAGTCTATCTTCGAATCTGAGCATTCTCCAGGCGGAAGATGCGGGTGCCAGGCTCTTCCATCTTGAATGCGATGGAAGAAGCGTTATCGGATACAAGGGTTCCTGAAACGACATCATGGATGCGGCAATTGGAGGGCAGTTCGATGCGCTTTTCGCCGGATCTCACGGAGTGCAGCGCGACGATACTGCTGTCTGCCATCAGTATGTCGCCTGTTTCACAGTAGACATGTTCGCCGGAGTAGCGGGCCAAATTGCGCCATATTGCCGCCGGGACCGGCACAGCCGTAGTGAACACCGAAGCCCAGTCGCCTTCGCCGCGGCCCTTGCCGGCGCCGTTGCCGAATTCCTTGACGGCGAGCCCGGTGTAGTTGAATCCCAGCTTCGTCCATGCCGCACCTAGCGCAGTACCGTCCTTCGGATAGAGCGCCGGTCCATAAGCGAGCGGTCCGCCGATGACGGTGTCCGCATTCAGTCCGGCGGTGATTGGGTGCGTGAAGTTTGTGATGAGCGTCCGCCGTTGGACGTTGGAAGGAATCAGCGGTTCGAACTGGAAACCGGTGAGACGCGCAGCTGAGTCGGCGGACAATTTTGTTCCGTCGGAAATGCCGGAACCCGGCCCCCAAAGGACGACGTTGCCGTCCCGGAAGACTTTCTCCTTCAGCAGCGAGATTCGCGTGTCGTCCACCTTGAAGAGATTCGGGAAGTAGAAGACCTTGTGCTTTGGAAAGTTCGGGAGCCTGAGATCGTCAAGCAGATAGATCCGGTAGGGCACTCCGCAGCGGGCAAGGCCCATCTTCGTCTCCCACATCACGGCCTCGTTAAGGAAGTTGCCGCTTCCGTTGGTCTCAAGGACGGACGTGTCGTCGATGATCATCGCGACGCCGGGGACGTCCTCGTGGGGCCATTCAATGGATTCACGGAGAACCTCGACCTGCCTGGCAATGACCTGCTGTATTTCGGCGCTGCCGAACCATCCGTCATTTTTGCCGCAGAGGTCCATCCAATAAGAATGGAAGCCCCGCGTGAAGGATGTGGCGAAGTTGCGCCAGCTGATTGCGGCATACTCCTTCACGTCTCTTGCGCAGCCGAAGCCGCCTTTGTCAGTGTCGTTGCTGTAGGTGCGCAGATCCATCTCGCATAGGAAGAACTTCCCGCGGAGGACCATGGAGTCGGCGATGCCTTCCGGTTCGTAGACGCCGCCCATGCCGCGCGCCTGGTAGTCGTGCGGTGTAACCAGTCCGTCGAAGCCCGGTGTGGAAAAAAGCCGGGCGACGCCGAGATATCCGCCGCCGCTGAGGAGATCGGGATAGGCGGGCCACCACGATGCGTTCCTGTCGAAGAACCCTGAGAGGCTCCAGCCCTGCATCGGCATCTTGAATGCGTCGTAGAGGCAGAGCTTGCCTCCGCCGGTCGCCGTTGCGCAGGCCCCCATGATCTTCCGGTAGCCGTCATGGACGAGTTTTGCGTTAAGCTCGAGGTAGTCGCGCCGCGGCTGGTTGTCGGCAGCCGACTGCCAGTAGGTCAGCGCGGCCATCTGCCGCTGCGGGCCCAGCAGAGGATCCTTCGGGACGGCTGCGGTCTCAAAAGTCAGCGTCTTGTCGCGATATGCCGATTGGAGAGCCTCGGCCGTGGAATATTTTTCCTTCAGGAATGATCTCCACTTCGCCTGCATGGCCGGACCGTGATCATAAAGCTGGCAGTTGGCGAGAGCGGCGAACGTGCCTTCGCCGAACATCCCGCACCAGTAGCCGATGACACGGTTGCTCCACGGCTGCCTTTCGATATAGGAGATCTGCGCTTCCGCGACCTTGGCAAGGCTGTCCCAGTAGAGGTCCGAGGCGAGCGACGGGATCTCCGTCGCCCTGCCGTCTTCGTCGACGAACAACTGGTCGGGATGCAGCTTCTTCCAGGAGTTCGGCGGCTCGTTCTGGATCTCCCGAACGAAGAACCAGGCGCCGGGATCAAGCTTGTCGAAGAGGGCGATCTGTTCCTCGAATGATGGCGCGCCCTTGGTGACTTCCATGAGCGGCTTGTCGCTGATGTTGTCTCCCTGCCAGAACTGGGAGGCGCCCCAGCCTTCGCCGCCGGCAGATGGCCGGATCAGGAAGTAGGCGCCCATCTTGTGCGGCGCAAACCAGGGAACCTGCTTGTTGAAATGCGGGGTCGACCAGCCTACCGGGCTGTATGTCGGCAGCGGAACCGGCTTGCCGTTGACGAAGGCCGCTGGCCGACCGTTGTAGTTCTTTAGCGAAACTTCTACCTTCCCGGAGTGGATGGGAGGTTCGGCGGCCGACGATGAAAGACTAAATGCCGTAAAAATACCCGCGAAAGTCCATGATAATAACGCAGTTGTACAGATCCGCGCTAGATGTGCCATTTGTATTTCTCCCTGCAACTTCATCCTGTTATCTTGCCTGCTTAATCTTGTCTTTGTGCGTGGTTGTCATTCAAGCAAAAATACTTTCGTGTCCGGCGATTTCAAAGTCATTGAAAAATGCTTGCAGCGTTTGCTCAAGAGCCTGCCGGTCACGGCATCAGTGACTCGGGCGGGGGCGGGGATGCGGATTTCGCGTTTTCCGGGGCGGGCGCTGTGGACGGCGACCATGTTTCCGCTGGCGGCGACGACGTCGCCCAGATCTGCCCAGGGCGCGCATCCGCCGTATATTGCCAGCGAACGCAGGACGGCGGCGGAGATCGGCGCGGCCATCGAGAAGACCAATGCGCAGTCTCCTTCGCCTCGTCCGCCTTTGCGGACGTTGCCTGCGGCGCCCTTGCCGAACTCCTTGAGCAGCAAGCCCGCCCGGTTGCACATCCACCATGCGCTGACCTTGCCCAATTCCACTGCGGCAGGATCTTCCAGACGCAGCGGCGGCTGCAGGATTGGACCATAGACGTAGCTGTCTCCATATGTCTCCGGGGAGGCAAGCCCGGCCAGGGCGGGATGCTTTCCGGCATAGGTTAGGACTCTGCGAGCTACTTCCTTCTCCTCCAGTTCCATCGGAAAACCAAACAGCTCCGATGCCGCTTCCGCGCTGCGCTTTTTTCCGTCTTGGATTCCGGTGCCCGGACCGCAGATCACGACGCTTCCGTTTCGCATCAGCTTTTTGCGGATCAGATTGATTCGTGCCGAAGTGAGACGGAAAAGGTTCGGAAGGAGATATGCGCGGAAGACGGGGAAATCCTCGCGTTCAAGATCGCTAAGCAGATAAACGCGGTATGGCAGGCCGGTCAGGGCCAGATGGTCGGTGCGCTGCCGCAGAACAGCCAGATTCTGGAAGCCGCTGGTGAAATCCTCGTCCAGCGGACTCTCGTCGTCGATGATCATCGCGATGGAGTGTTCTGTGTGGACGTGGGGCCTCGTGAGCAGGGACCGACGTACTGGGATCTGCTCCGCCACGATCTTCAGCACGTCCGGATCATCGAAGAAACCCTGCCCGACGTTCATCCAGTAGGGAATGAACCCGCGGCTGGCGCAGACCGCGAGGTTCCGCAAGAGGCCGGCGCGGCATTCGGCCGGCATGCGCCAGGCACCTTGGGAGTTGCGCTCGTTTGTCGCCCAGCTCCGTGCGTCGTCCTCGACGAAGATGGCCTTGCCGCGGAGGACCAGCGAGTCGCCGATGCCTTCCGGCTCGAAGCCGAATCCGCATGACCGCGCGGTATAGTCGGCAGGAGTGACTAGGGCGTCAAGCTCCTTGGCGTCAAGCAGTTCCGAGACTCCTATAGAGCCGCTTCCGAGGAGGAAGTTTCGGTATGACATGCCCGTGCCGCCAGCCTCGAAGGCGTCGCGGATGAGCCATCCGTGCATGGGCTGCTTCAGGGCGTCGGTTCCTGCGAAAATCGCAAATGAAGACGCCTCCTTGACCGCCGCCAGCTCTGTTTGGCGCTGAAAGATCAGCATCTCGCGCATCATCAGGAAATAATCCTGGTAGCGGCGCGTGGCGTTCGGCTCCGGCCAGTGCATCCAGGCGTGTCGGGCGTCATTCCACTCCTCCTCGCAAGGCGCTGGCGCCGCAGCCAACGTCGCCGACGGATCATTCCAGGCGGCCTGCAGCGCGGAGTCGGTGCCGTAGCGCGCCGTCAGGAATCTGCGGAATTCGCGGACTGCGGCGGGAGATTCGTCGAACAAGGAATCCTGGATCGAGAGATTGGTAGCTCCCTCGTCCTGGCCGAACGGCAGGTAGCCGACGACTCGGCCGGCCCATGGGCGCGACTCGACGTATCGGACAATCGCCCGCGCCTGACAGGCACGGCCTTCGGCGGCCAGGCGCGAGGCGTAGGAACCTTCACGCCGCAGGCCTTTGACCCGTGAATACTGCAGTTCGCCGGGATGTTTATCAGCCCAGGCCTTGGGGACGTCAGATCCCCAGCGTACCATGAATACGGCGTCAGGCTTCGCTTTGAGGATTTCAGCCGCCTGGATATCCAGTGTCATATCGTCATGTCGGTCGGACTCGTCGCCATAAACACCGTCATCGCGCCAGAACCAGGAGGTGGACCAGTCGTTCTCGAAGCCGCCGCGCACGATCAGCATGAAGCATTCCACGCCTGCCTCCGCCATCTGGCGGTTGCGCCTGTGCATGCCTTCGGGGAATGTTTCGCTGTAGAAGGCGGTCAGGGAACGGCCATGAAATTTCACCGTCGGACGACCGTCGCTCAATACCAGTGAAGTCATTTTCAATGTAACTCTTACTCCTTTTGCTTTTTTCCTTCCGACACGGACAGTTTTGCCTGGGCGGCGGCGAAGCGGTCGGCGAGGCCGGCCTGCACCGTCTCGGACGTTTCTCCGAAGAGCGGAATGACGTACGCAGTCCGGTCTCCGATCTTGGTGGAATCCACAGGCGTCTCCAAGCGTTTGCCGTTGATGACGGCCGAGGGTGCCTTGTCCAGGCCGAAGACGAGCATCGCCTTAGCCTTCAGCTCCTTGATGTCCTGCTCGTAGATGGGCAGGACGATGTCGATCATGTTGGCTGTGCGGTCGATGTCCATGCGCAGCAGCGCGACGCGGCCGTCGGTGGCGAGGCGGACTCCGTCAGGAAGACTGGCATCGACCACGCTCTGGGTCGGCCAGAGGCGCTGGAAGCGGCTCATGCCGCTTTGCGGCACAGTATATATATAGGAATCGGACTCCACCCTCATCACGCCAATCTGGCGGTCGCTGCGCTTCATGGCCTCGTCGCGCTGCGGTATTATGGCGGCATATCGTTTGGCAAGATCCGTAGCAGGCAGAGGCTTTTCCCGGAGCGGGATTACGAGCGCTTTCTCTCCGCCGAAGTCCGCCGTTTCCGGCTTGGCCGCCAGCGGTGCGCCGTTGAAGCTTATGGAGCTGTCGGCCGGCATTCCGAAAACCAGCAGCGAGGTGGCCATGTCTTCGGAAACCTGTTCCTCCTTTACGGCGTAGTCTACTTTGAGGCATTTCTGCGCGGGCTGGATTTCGACGCGGAGAATGCTGACTCGTCCGTCGGCTTCGGCACGTACGCCGCCGGGCAGGGCCATTTGCCAGAAGGTCGGATCAGGAAGCGGATTCCATCCGCAGAAGGTTCCGCTGATAGGTTCGGTCTGGAGATAGGCCATGCGGCCCGGTTCGCATGTCAGGATTGCGCCGCCCTTTTCCAGCTTTCCGTTGCTGCCCTGCTGAGTCAGTGTCGTGTTGCGGTCGATCCCGTCGGGGGGCCATGGCCAGCCGCCGTTTACGCGGCGGTAGGGGAACTGCGCGGCGGTAGGGCCGTCGGCCCATGTCGGCACATACCCGACTTCCATGACGTCCTTGCCGTTATCGTATTTGAAATGGACGATTCCAGCGGCGGCATCCTCGCGTATTTCCAGAACTGCGGCGGCGATGTGCTTCTGGAATGCTGCGAAATCCGCGAATTCGGCCGCGTCGCCCATCTCGATGACGAAGCCTGCGTAGGCGCGGTCGACCTTGTCCCAGTCGGTCTTGTCCTTGTCCAGGGGCTTGTCGCCCTTGAGCATGTAGTTGCGGATGGTCAGGCCGGGGAGGATACCGGGTTTGCGCTCGACCTTGGTTCCGGATGAGATTTCGATTTCCGCGTCGCGCCCGAGATCGGTGGCCGGCACAGGGATAAGCCCGACGTAGCTGACACCGTCGTGGATGGTGATGCGCTGATTGGCCTTAGCCTTCAAGGGCAGTTCCTTGACCGGCTGCCCGTCGACATAGACTTCCCAGGTGGGCGGATTCTGGAAGTTGAAGAGGCCGAGTACGGTCTGCAGGCTGCGTGGTGCAACTTTCTTTCTCATGTCGAGGGGGCTGGTGAGGGTCAGCAGGATGTTCTTGTATTGCACGTTGGCGTTGAGGCCTCCGATTGGAGGAGTCTCGGCCCACTGGAGCGCGCCGTACCAGTCGAGGCAGCGTTCGTCGGCCTCGGGCCGGACGAGCATCGTGACGATCTCGTCGAGCCTTGCTACCTGCTTGTCGGCGCGCCGCCACCACGCCCCTGCCTGCATGGCATGGTAGTCGCCTTCGCGTTCGAGCGTTCGGCTGGCGAGACCATAATGCTTGCCCATGTATGAGCATTTAAGAGTCTGGTATTCAGCTTCCTGGGTATGTGGGTATTCGCGCTGTACCGCTGTCATCTCATAGGGGAGCGGCTTCTCGTCGACCATGTTGGGCGTCCAGCCGGGCGCCCATGGCCCGATGAGCCATTCGTCGGCCACGTAGCCAGGCTTGACGTTGGCGTCATCATAAATCGGCATGCCGAACGTGTCCTTGTTGTCGAGATCGGTGAACGCTCCGCTGCGCGACATGCTGTGCATCAGATACTTAAGGCCGGTCTGAGTCAGCAGTATCGCGGCCAAGTCGGTGCGGTTGCTGGGGGCGATGAAGCGCCTGAGGCCGGGGTGGTAGCAGGATACGACCTCGTCCACGGTCTTGGCGAGCATGCTCTGCCCCATCATGCGATCGAGGTGGGTGGGGCCGAAGTCGGCGAACTCCTTCTGCGTCCAGAGGGTCAGCGGCAGATAGTAGTGGTCGATGGATTCCTGCGTGGTGCCGTCGCTCCAGGCCCAGAGGCGCAGCGGAAAATGCTCGAGCCCGTAGCGGCCGTCGGCCATCGCCTCCTCGCAGCCCACGAGGCGGCCGCCGAAAAGGGCTCCGGAAGCGCCGAGGTGATTGATGTTCATCGTGGTGATGCGGCGCGTGTAGCCTGCACGGTAGTAGCTCTGGTTGCCGCGCCAGTCGTGAGTGGTCTGCCAGTGCCTGTTCTCCTTGTTGTACCACATGGCGATGGCCTGAGGATGATCCATTTCGTCAGTCCGCATCCAGGGCATGGCCCAGGACTCGAAGTAGCGGAACTCGTTCTCTCGGACGACCTCCGGCAGAGCATCGCTGAAGCGCAGGGCGTTGATCGCCTTCTGCGGTGTGACGTGACCGAGCCACTGGCGGGGAGGGCAGGCCAGCAGGCTGTCGATCCATTTGCCGTATGCCTCGGGCGTTGCGGGGAAATCCCAGCCCCCTCCCATCTTCTTCAATTCTTCAAGCCGGGTCCATTGCCAGTCGGGCATGCCTTCCGGACGGCGGAACCCGAAACGCCCGGCCCATTCGGCAATTTGTTCGGAGGACGGCATGACGGCCGTCGGAGTTCCCCCCTCCTCGGTGCCCTTGAGTTTCTGAGCGAGCGCGGCGATGTCTGCCGGAGGCGGGAGCTTGCCCGCCTTCTCGGCCTTGGCGTCGGGGGCGAACGTGATCACGAACTTCGGCGTGCGGATCAGAATGCCTCGCCGGCCGGTGGCGGTCGACCATTCGTAGGTGCCGGTGTGGTAGCGTGCGTCATAGACCTCCTCTTTGCGGACCAGCAGGCCGCAGTCCTCGAACTGGCGCAGTCGTTCAGCGGGCGTTTTTCCAAAAGCGGCATCGTTCAATGCCGCCGTGACATCCAGACGCGCGGGCGTGCCGCCGGGCGGCGTGTCTGGCGTGCGGAGCGCCTTGTTTTTCGGACCCGCTACTGGTGCCGGCGGCTGGTCGCCCTGGTAGTTGGCCGACTGGCGGTAAGAGACTTCGACCGGGCCGAATCGCTGCGGGAAGCGGTCGGCGGCCTCGTCCTGCGCGCCGAAGCGCTTCCAGTATGCTGCCCCGTTGATCGCGGAGTTGTAGGTCGGACCGAGCTGCGGATCTGCCTTCCAAGGTTTGCGCAGGGCCCAGGCCACCGCATGCCAGTTCGGCGGTATCTTCACCCATTCGTCGCGGAGAAATGACATGCCGCAGGGATGATCGTAGCCTTCAGGCCAGAGTTCCGTGTTGATGAACGGCAGTTCGATCTCGGCCTTCTCTATGCGGAAACCCTCAGCCAGCTTGGCCGCGACGGCCTCGGCGCTTCCGGGGAAACGCAGCAGCAGGCTGCGATGAACGGCATCGAATACCAGCGCACCCGGCTCCGCTCCGCCCTGGCGTTTGTCCGGCGCCCAGAACGCGCTCGGACCCTGTAACATGAAATTTCCACCCACCTGGTTTGTGACCTCCCCGATCATCCCGGACTCGGCCAGGATTATGGGCGTGTCCCACATGGCGCGGAAGCCGCTGATGCCTGCGGTCTCGGGCTTGTCGAAGGTCATTACGGCGGAATCTTCCGATTCAGCCTTGACGGATAAGGCTGAAAGCAGGCAGGCCACCATGGCGATTTTTCTGATCTCATGCTTCATCGTTTTCTCCCTTTATAAATTGTCTTTGTAGTTATCTGACTCCCGGCTATGGCAGCGTGCCCTGCGTGTAGTTCCAGACATTGCACCTGGGTTCGTTGCTGCGGAAGTTCTGGGTGGGGTTGTCGCAGTCGGAATAGATCAGCCTGTCGGTGTAGGCGCACCAGCGGGCGCTCCCGTCGAAGAAGAGGGCGTTGAATCCGTTCAACTTAGGAGGGAAGCCGATCAGGGAGCGGGCATGGTTGCCCTGGCGCCAGTCGGCACATGACGTAGGCCCCTCCACGTACCAGCAGTCCACCATCCAGATATAACCTATGGCGGCAGCCTTGCCGATGTCGCCGTTCGCATATGGCTTGGCACCGAAGGGCTGCTGCAAGCGGCTTCCGTCCGGGCGCGGGGCATGCACGTAGCCGGTGATGTTTGCCGCATAGCTGCTGCGCCCTTCATTGCTTGTGTCAAAGTTGCTCCGCAGCCAGACGGGGTCGTTGTAGATCAATGCGGTGGCCCCCATGCCGGGCCGCTTCCCGGGGCATGAGAAAAGGTCTGCGCTGGCGTATGCCGGGCCGGAGCTGAGGCCCTGGCCGAGAAGTCCGTTCGGATGGTAGGCGTTATACTGGTCGTCGGCGTGGCCGGAGTAGCGTATCCAGTTGCCGACATGGTACATCGCCTTGGAGTAGGGGATCTGCCCTTGGAAGTCGTTTGCATACATCAGCGTGGCCGCGCCGAGCTGCTTCATGTTGCTTAAGCATGAGACACGGTAGGTCATGCTCCTGGCCTCCCTCAGAGCGGGCAGGAGCAACGCCATCAGTATGGCGATGATCGCGATCACCACAAGCAGTTCTATCAATGTGAAGCGTCCGGAATTGGATACTGCGTCTTTTCTCATCTGTGCCTCCTTTTATCCTCCTCTGAAACTCACCTGAAGTAACGCAGACATCCCTGTCTGCGGCATCGCAGGTAGGAATACCTGCGCTACTTAAGTTTCCGACCGACAAAACTGTCCGCCGTGGCGGACAGATGGCCGCTCCTGAAACTCGAACATCTTTGTCTGGAACTTTTTCGTCTTCCGGAAGGTTGAGCCAAGCTCAACCGCGCCTCATGCGATTTTCCTCCCGCTTGTCCTGCGCCCGGCAATCTGACTGCGCAGCTTCAAGGCGTTGGACATCAGCGACATCCTTCTCCTGAGCGCAATCAAAAAGTCCTCTGAGGTCGATGCTCGCGAATACCATTTCAGAGACTCCGAGAAAAGGATTTCCCTGACTAGGCGGATACGTTCGATCGATTCACCCATGAGCACCTTTCCCCGCTCTAACGTGCCTACCAGGTTTGCCCGCGAGCTGTCGTCGGCCCCTTCGAAGTCAATCTCCTCGAGAGCCCTGCGGTGCGCGACGCAGCGCCCCAGCCCCGTGAACGACCTCTGCACCTCGTAAGACGCGATATGGTTCAGCAGCTCCAGGCTTTCCGACGGATGCAATGTGCTTGACGAGATCACGTTGGCCACGCCGCCGAATATGGTGAAACCCTTTCTCTCGAGTGGTGCCGGCATTATTCCGAAATTTCCATGCCCCGCCTTCTCGAACCCATATATCATGACGCTGTTTCCGAAAAGAAAGGTGTGACGGCCCTTTTTGAAGTTATTAAACGCCTCATAGCATCTGCCGTCCACCTTCGGCTCGAAAAGAGACATGTTGAAAAAGAACCTTTCGAAGCTGCCAACGAAATTCCTGAATTCGGAGGAGTGGACGAATTCCCCGGAGGATATCTCGTCCGGGCCAGTCCGGGAGACGCAGTTCGCGAAGAAGTCGGGGAGCATGTAGTCGTTGACGATCAGCGCTTCTTCTGTGTCTGAGAGCTTGTGGGCGAGATTTTCCGCCCGTTCGAGGAAGTTCCAAAAGCCTTCCACAGGCAGCAGCGATCGGGCATCCTTCGCGCGGCTTTTGTTGTAGAAGAGGCAGTTGCCGCCGACTGCGAGCGGCACTCCCCAGCAGACGCCGTCATGGAAGCATGCATCGTAGAAGGGGCTGAGGAAATCCTTTTCGGAGAAGTTCAGGCTTCCGGCTGCGCCAGGGCGGAGCAGATGGCCGCGGGCGATGTGGAAGGGCAGCCTGAAGAAGTTCACATTGAAAAGATCAAGCTCTCCTGCCTCGGCCTTTGCCGTGAGGATGTCGTCGTCAGGGATGTCGACCACGTTGACCTTCACACCGGTGGCGGCCTCATAGTCCTCCAGCGCCTTTCGCCAGCATCCGCCGAAATCCCTCAGCTCACCGCTGTAGAGGCCGATGTTGACGGCTCTTCTCATGGGGCCGGCGCCGATCGAGAATATCCCGTGGGCTTCGGCGGGGAGCTCGTGCATGGAAGCGCTTTCCACATGCGCCGTCGCCCCTGGCAGCACTTCCATCCCAGGCATCCTCCTGAGAAAGCTCCCGCTGCCGTTTACGGTCTCGACTATTCCCTCGTCTTGCAGTAGTTCCATCGCCCGCTGGACGGGTCGAGCGCCGAGCTTAAGGCCGTTTGCGAGGCAGCTCCTCGAGGGAAGCAGATCGCCGATCCGGTAATTGTCCCTGACGATGAGCTCCTCGATAAGCCGCTTGGCCCTGGCGTATTCGTGGGTGTCCTTCTTCCGTATCATGTTCCGTCCGCTCCCTGAAGCTGAACCAAGCTAAATTTACCTAAATCAACCTAAATTTATCACCGGTCCAAGGGCCTGTCAAAGGCGGGAAGCGGAAAAATGCGGAAAATCTTTCAGCCAGGGATAATGCCCTCAGTCTTTCCTCGGAGACAATCGGTGTCGGGGTCGGAATCGCTATCGGGGTCGAAGATATGAACTGGAAATCGATCCCGATTCCGATACCGATAGCGACCCCGAAAGCAAAGACTGAGGCATTACGAGCTTGGGCTCTTTCCAGTCGGCCGAGAATCCGGCCCTTGCGGCGCCGTCTTTGCGCCTCCCCTTCTTCGTCTTCGAGTCCACGGCGGCATAGGAGGCATCCTTTGAAGGGACCTTTATCACCATCGGCTTGGTCATGGCTCACATCTCCGTTCGTTCCTGTTCCCGGATTTCCGTGCAATACCGGGATAAAGGTGTTTTTCAACAATCCGCCCTTAAGGTGCGGCCGGCGTCCGGGCCGGAAGCCCCGCCTTGAGGCGCTTGACGACTCCTGCCCAGGTACGGCGGATGCGGGGGAAGGGAAGGAGTTACTTTTGCACGGGCTTGAAGCCGATCGGCTCCTTCTGCGGAACCGGAGGCGTGGGCGGCGGAGCCATGAGCTGGCGGATGGCGTCGAAGACTACCGCAAATTGCTTGTCGTATCTTGCCTCAGTCAAGCCTCCGTGCAAGTTACTTGTTGCCGATCAACATCTTGCGCATGCGCACAAAGGTCTTCATGATTTCAATGTTGATCTGGATCGCCCGTTCGCTGTGGAGCACGGACGAGAGCATGGCCACGCCCTGTTCGGTGAAGACCAGGGGGGGGGGCGAAGCGGCGCATCGTGAATTTTGCGGTGCCAAAATGGCGCCGCAATTCTGCAAACTCCACATTATCAAGCTGGAACATGAATTCATGCGGGAACCGTTTGGGGTTTCTCCTTACGGAACGGACAAGCTGTTTGACCTCGACGCTGTAAAGATCGGCCAGATCCGCGTCAAGCATGACCCTGTGGCCGCGGATGGGCAGGATATTTCTTTCAATGCGTTCTACCGGTATCAGGTTCGGCTCTGCTCCACGCCGCATTCTTTCATGAGCCCGATCGAATCGCCGCCGATGAACTCGCCGGCGCAGAGCCCGACGGCGTTGTCGAGCCCCGCCGACTCCAGCGCAAGGGCGTCCTGCACCGACTGCGCGATCACGGCCTCCGGGACATCCCTCATGGTGGATGCGCATGGGCCGCCTCGCCTCCAATATCGAACGGGCCGTGCAATGATTCAATCGGGCCGCGCTGGACCCTCGTCGCAAGATCGGGCATAAACTCGCTGACCTCAAGGGCTTTTGAAATAACGACATCCTGTAACGGACGGGCGATGCGATCCCTGATCCAACTGATCAGGCGGTTGTTCCGCACCCGCTCGACGTTCCACGCCCCGAGGAAGTAGTCCAGGTTCTTCTTGATCCACTTCAGCCGGCTCGCCCTGCGGCTCGCGATGCGGCACTCAGGTTCGGTGCAGTACCGATGATGCCAGCAGTTGTACTTGCAAAGCGCGAACATCATCCCCCAGTGCCGGCGGCGCCTCCTCGACACACTCTTACCGACGTTCTTCCCGGACATAAGGCCCTCCTTGGCAAGCTGTTGAAGTGAATAAGGCGGGCCTTAATATAGACCGGAGGCAGGGGCGGACGGAGAAAAAGGGGCATGATGCCATGCCCGCGAGGAATGATTTTGGGGGTCGGAAGGAGAACAATAGGGAACTTCAGGCCAACGACTTTAGTGTCGTTTGCAGCGGTGGCGGATATCAATCTGTTCTCGGCATCCCAGAAGTAGGCGAAGCGGTCGTCGGAGGCTAGGTTGCCATCGGGCGTCGTATGTGAACGGTTTGGTATTGGCTGAGCGGTTCATGGTTGCTCCGTTCAGGTTTTGCCGGCGTCGTCCTTTTCCGCGAGGACTCCGTATTGGATCAGGGAGACCAGGATGAGGATTGTGAGGACCTGGAGGAGGCATATGGCTGTGGTGGCTCCGCCGCCCCACAGGAGCGGGAGGACGCTCATGCCCACGGAGAGGACCAGCAGGTGGACTGCGAAGACTGAGTTCTTGCGGCTGAGGCCCATCTTCACGAAGCGATGAGAGATGTGGTTGTGGTCGCCGATGTAGAACGGCTTGCCGAGCTTCAGCCTGATCACTACTACCGCGAAGAGGTCGAAGAGCGGTATCGCGAGGATGAAGAGAGGTATCAGGATTGAAAGCGGATTCTGGGACTCCACGCCGTTGTAGTATGTGACGAGGGAGCCGAGCACCGCCATGTTGTATCCGACAAGGTGGCTGCCGGAGTCCCCCATGAAGATCGAGGCCGGGGGAAAGTTGAAGAACCAGAAGCCGAAGGCGGCTCCGGCCATCGCCGCGCCGAAGACGGCCACGAAGTGCTGCATGTTTATCGCCGCGGAAATAGCGAAGAGGCTGAAGGCGATCGCCCCCGTGCCTATGGCCAGGCCGTCCATGTTGTCGAAGAAGTTCATCGCGTTGATCACCAGGAGCATCCAAAACACCGAAACGCACCATACCAGCACGGGATTGTCGATGAAGATCGATATTTTGACGCCGCCCCAGGTCACGGCAATGACGGCCACCACAAGCTGTCCCGCGAACTTCGTGACGGCGGGCATGTTGTAAAGGTCGTCGTAGAGCCCGAAGGCGGTGATGAGGATCGCGCCGACGCATAGGAAGACCAGTTCGCTGGACACATGCGTTATGCCGGGCAGTCCGGTGAGCACCGCCCTGTCCAGATGCTGGTCGAAGAAGGATGTCCTGCTGGCTATTATCCCTGCCACGATGGTCGCCAGCCAGGCCAGGCATATCGCAATCCCTCCCAACAGCGGGGTCGCCGCCTTGTGCTTCTTGTGATCCTGCACCACGGGATGGTCGAGGATGTTGAGGCATATGGCCACCTGCCGGAAAAAAGGCGTCAGCACCAGCGCCAGCACCAGCGCCGATCCGAAGGAGAGGATGTAAATGTTCCACCAGACCATTTGAATGTCCAATTACCAATGAACAATTACCAAAGAACAATTGTCAAAGGCCGATAAAATGAGGATATATGCTGCGGCTTTACAGCCTTGCGTACGAAATCCGGCATCTGCAGTCCGGGATCCAATATCAATCACAAAAAATTAATCTACTTTTCAAAGGCGGTTTTACAAAGCGGCGGGCCTTCATTAGATTAGAATTAGATGTTGTACGCGGGCGTCCGTAGTTCTTGTTGTGGGCCACCTTGAGTTTCAGATTACTGCCGAACACCGAGGCGAAGCGCTCGGTGTTTTATCGATCAGAAACTCGATGGAGGGCGAAGCCGTGCTGAGCCGCGGTTGAGCTTGGCTCAACCCTTCGGAAGACGACAAAGATAACGACAAAGTTCGCGACAAAGATGGGCGAGTATCAGAGGAGTGCCCGTCTGCGGTGACCGCAGTTTTGTCGGTGTGAAACTTAAAGTAGCGCAGGTATTCCTACCTGCGATGCCGCAGACAGGAATGTCTGCGCCACTTAAAGGCTAGTTTCAGAGGAGTTCGGGGAGAAACTATGTACGGTTACCTGTTCGGGCCTGTCCCTTCGAGGAGGCTGGGTCGTTCGCTGGGGGTTGATCTTGTCCCTGCGAAGACCTGCTGCCTGGACTGCGTCTACTGCGAGTCGGGCGGTACGACGGCCCTAACGGCCCTTCGGAGGGAATATGTCCCGACGGACGAAGTCATCGCCGAGCTGGACGGCTTCCTTTCAGGGGCTCCCTCGCTGGACTACATCACTTTCTCGGGGGCTGGCGAGCCGACGCTTCACAGCGGAATTGGCAGGATCATACGGCACATCAAGGAAGGATATCCGCGCTACAATATCTGCCTGCTTACCAACGGATGCCTGCTGGGGGACGACGCGCTGATCGAAGAGCTGAGGCAGCTCGACTTGATAATCCCCTCGCTCGACGCCGCAGACGAGGCGGCTTTCCGGAGAATAAACCGTCCTGCGCCGGGCCTGTCGCAGAAGGAGGTTCTCGCGGCGATCGTCAAGTTCAGGAAGTCCTGCAGGGTCACAATGTGGCTCGAGATATTCATCGTGCCAGGACTGAACGATACGCCGGATTCCATTGCGGCGTTCAAGGAGGCGGTCTCGCAGATAATGCCCGACAAGATAGAGCTGAACACCCTTGACCGTCCAGGGACGGAAGGATGGGTGCAAAAGGCCGGAGCGGACTCCGTCGGGCGTTTCAAGGCCGCGCTAGAGAGCATATCGCCCGTGCAGGTGGTCGGCAGGTTCAAGGAGGGAGTTTCCGCCGCGGCCTCGCTTCCGCCTGAACAGCTCCGGCATGACATCCTCGAGATGCTGTCCAGGAGGCCTTGCACCGCCGAGGACATCGCGTCGTCCTTCGGCGCGGAGCTCCGCTGCGTGGAGAAGGCGCTCTCCCGGCTCCTTGGGGAAGGACGGGTAAGCAGGCAGGAGATGGCCAGGGGGACTTTTTACAAAACTTCGTAGGGCCTTCTTGATAAAACACAATCATCCGATAAGTTATGCCTCTCCCGCCGACATAAGTTATTTCGGGCTGGTAGCTCAGTGGTAGAGCAGCGCCCTTTTAAGGCGTTGGTCTCGGGTTCAAATCCCGACCAGCCTACCATTTCAGATTTTCAAACAAAGGGGTGAAGCCATGAAGAAGGAAATCAAGAATGTCTTTGAAGGCGTGCTTGACGCGAAAGGCCTGAAGATAGCCATAGCGTGCTCCCGGTTCAACGAATTCTTCGTGAGCAAGCTCCTGGACGGCGCCGTCGACGCTGTGCTGAGGCACGGCGGCAGCGCCGACGACATCGCCGTGGCGTGGGTTCCCGGCTCCTACGAGCTTCCGGTGCTGGTGCAGAAGCTGGCCGAAAGCGGCGAATATGACGCGCTTGTGGCGCTGGGGGTCGTGATACAGGGCGCCACGCCGCACGCCGGGCTCATCAACGCGGAAGTCGCCAAGTGCATGGCCCAGATCAGCCTCAAGACCGGGCTACCTGTGATCAACGGCGTAATCGCCGCGAACGACATCGAGCAGGCCATCGAGCGGAGCGGCACCAAGGCCGGAAACAAGGGCGCCGAGGCCGCAAGGACCGCCATAGAGATGGCGAACCTTCTGAAAGGCATACCTTCCAAAAAGAAGCAGACGGTAAGATGACCACCCGGGAAGAAGGCGCGGAGCCGCAGGAAAAGGCGGCCAGGACGATCTGCGACTTCCGCAGGGCAGGAAGGGAGTTCGCGCTTCAGTTCATGTTCCAGACGGATCTGGCCAAGGAGGCTCCGGCCGCGGAAAACCTGACCAACTTCTGGAACCAGCTCAGGGAGTCCGGCAGCTTCCCCTTTAACAGGAACTTCAGGAAGGCGTCGGAGTTCGCGGAGAGGATAATCCACGGTGCGCACGAACACATAGCCGAGATCGACGGAGCGATCGCGAAGTTCTCCAGAAACTGGACTCTCGACAGGATGGCCGTCATCGACAGGAACATGATGCGCATCGCCGCATACGAGATAATGTTCACCGACGTCCCGCCGGCGGTGAGCATCAACGAGGCGATCGAAATAATAAAGCTCTACGGCGGAGATGAGTCCGGCGCCTTCATCAACGGAATCCTCAACAGCATCAAGGATTCCACGGGCAGATCCCCTAACGAGAAAGGTCGGCGGTGAAAATTCATTCCGCATGATGACTGCCGCCGGGCGGCGGAGCAGAGATCATATGAAATCTATATTCTCAGTATTCCAGCGCGGCCTTCAGAAGACGGCCACGAGCCTGACCCGCTCGATAGCCGGCATCTTCACAGGCCATGAAGCATGGACGGACGAGACATACGAGAAGCTGAGCAGGTCGCTGATCGCCGCGGACTTCGGGGCTGCGACCTCGAACAGGATAGTCTCCGACATCCGTGAGCGCTACCAGCTCGGCGCCATCAAGACCACCGCCGACATCTACGACGTCACCCGGGCCGACATAGTCGAGATACTCAAGAAAAACAACCGCCCGATCAACCTAAGGCCGGACGGTCTCACAGTCATCATGCTCGTAGGCGTGAACGGTAGCGGTAAGACGACGACGGCCGGGAAGCTCGCCCATCTCTGGAAGAACGACGGAGCCAAGGTGATGCTGGCCGCCTGCGACACGTTCCGGGCCGCCGCGGTCGAACAGCTAAAGCTCTGGGGCAAGAGGACCGGCTGCCATGTGGTCTCCTCGACGGCTGGCGCCGATCCCGCGGCGGTCGCCTTCGACGCCGTGCAGTCGGGGATTTCCAAGTCCTTCAACTATCTCCTCATAGACACCGCCGGCCGCCAGCACACCAAGAAGGGACTCATGGAGGAGCTTGCCAAGATGCGCAGGGTGATCGCCAAGCTGATGCCCGACGCCCCCCACGAGACCTGGCTGACCATAGACGCCTCCACCGGCGCCAACGCGCTCAACCAGGCCCGCGAATTCACGCAGTCCGCCGGAGTCACAGGCTTGGTTCTCACCAAGATCGACGGAACGGGCAAGGGCGGAATGCTCGTCGCCATACACCATGAACTCGCCCTGCCGGTCTTTTTCGCGGGCTTCGGGGAACAGCCGGACGACCTCCAGCCGTTCGACCCGGAAATGTTCTCCAAGGCCATCTTCGAGGAAAACTAGCCTGTCTTCAGAGTCCGGCTCGATCCCTGACGAGCGCTGCGAGCTTCGCGCATAGCTCGGGGAAGGCGATGCCGTCCTGCTTCGCGGCCTTGGGGACGAGGCTGCTCTCGGTGAAGCCCGGGAGGTTGTTCCCCTCGAGGACGTAGAACTTCTTGTCGGAGTCGTCCAGGATCATGTCGACCCGGAGGAGGTCGCGCGCGCCGATGGCCTTGTAGTATTCCAAGGCGATCCTCTGCGCGATTCTCTGCCTTGCGGGTGAGACTGCGTCAGGCGGCGGCGGGCAGAGATACTGGGTGTCGCCCTTCTTGTGGACGTATTTTGCGTCGTAGTCGTACATCGCTCCGGGGAACCTGATTTCGATGACGGGCAGCGCCTTCCCGCCGACTATCCCGACGGTTATCTCATGGCCTTTGACATAGGTCTCGACCAGCGCGGGGGACTTGAGGGCGAAGACCTTGTCCAGCGCCTTTTCCCACTGGGACATCGAAGTGACTAGGGTGATCCCAACGGTGGAGCCTTCGGCGACCGGCTTGACGATCACAGGGAGGCGGAGGTTTTCGGGGAAGTTTCTGTGCTTCGAAGCGAGCATGGCGTAGCCGGGCGTGAGTATCCCCTTCCTTATCATGATCTTCTTGCTTTCGATCTTGTCCATGCATAGCGCTGAGGCCCTGCTGGAGCAGCCGAGGAATGGGATTCTGTGCTTTTCAAGGTTCCTCTGGATGGTGCCGTCCTCGCCGAATCCGCCGTGGAGAATGGGGAAGACCATGTCGCACCTCTTCATCTCTGATGTGATGCGCGGACTCCTGACGTCGATTTCGCTGACCTGGTAGCCTGCGCAGCGGAGGCCTTCTGCGACGAAGCGGCCCGATTTGAGCGATATCTCCCTTTCGGAGCTTGTGCCACCCTTGAGGACGGCGATCCTGAGCGGGACAAGCGAACCGGCAACCGCAGCCTCGGACGCGGGGTTCGCGAATTTCAATTCGGGGTGGAGATAGACACCCGAAGCCTTGAAGACCTGGCGCCGGACTTTTACCATGAGGCCGACGACGTCCTTTTCCGTGGCGGCGCCGGTGTTGATGATCCAGTTCGCATGCCTTCCGCTGACGGCGGCACCGCCGGAACGCATCTTCTTGCAGCCTGCGGTGTCGATGAGCTTGCCGGCGGGAAGATCCGAAGAAGGATTGCGGAAGACGCAGCCGGCGCTTCTCCCGTGCGGCGTGTTCCTGGCGCGCCAGAGCAGTTCCGAGCGGATCCTGCCGATCTCGTCAGAGGGAACCACCTTGTCGAACTTGCAGATAACGCCTACGACGATTATCCCGGGCGGGACGGGCGGTTTCCTGTATTCCCATCTGAGCATGTCCTTGCCTGAGGCGTTCCAGATTTTTCCGTCAGGCGTGTAACCGCATATCGACTGGACGAACCGGCCGATTTCGCATCCGTGGGCGCCTGCGTTCATCATGATCGCGCCTCCGAGCGTGCCTGGGATTCCGGATAGGGCGGCCATTCCGCCGAGCCCTTTTTCCGCGCAGAGCCTGAGGAGGTCGAGCAGCCTGATTCCCGCGCCGGCGTTGGCATGGCGGCGGCTGAGCTTCGCATGGGTGAAATATTCGCCGGCAAGCCTGATGGCGATGCAGTCCGACGCCGTATCGGAGCCGAGGATGTTGCTTCCTGCGCCGAGGGCTAAGGTCCGGATTCCGCTGCCGCTGCAGAACTTCAGGAGTTTCGAAAGCTGTATGTCGTCGCATGGTTCCGCGACGACGGGGCAGGCACCGCCGACGCCGAGAGTCGTGAGCCTGCTCCAGGGGACGTCGTCGAAGAGCTTGATGCCGGGGATGAGCAGCCTCAGTTCTGAAGCAAGTGTCTTCGCGCTCATGCGTCTGGTCTTGGCAATGCTCACAGAGCCGCGTCCTTTTCCGCCGTATCTTCTTGCCCAGCCGGTCTCGGTTTCACTTGTAGACGTCCTTAGGATTGAATATCCTTTCGCCGTCAGTGGCAAGCCTGCCGTCGACGAGCTTCCTGAAGAAGCAGGAACGGTAGCCCTCGTGGCATGCTGCGCCGCCGATCTGCTCCACCTTGAACAGTATGGTGTCCGAATCGCAGTCGAGACGGATTTCCTTCACGAGCTGGACGTTGCCCGAGGACTCGCCCTTCTTCCAGAGCTTGTTCCTGGAACGGGACCAGTATGTGGCGCGGCCGGACTTGAGCGTCTCGTCCCAGGCCTCCTCATTTACGTATGCAAGCATCAGAACTTCTCCGCTCTTCCAGTCCTGGGCGATTGCGGGCACAAGGCCGCCGCACTTCTTGAAATCGGGGTTGTCCATTGGACAGTTATCCGTTATTTGTTATTCGTTGTTTGCTGTTGGAAATTGGATCGGTCATCCCCGGCCGTGATCCTTCGGCGCGGCGTCCTCCAGGGGTTTCATATGGGCCTTGATGAACTCGGTCCAGACGGCGTTTTCCTTCTGCATCTTGTATCTCCTGGAGAAGGATTCCTCCTTCTTCTTGAAATCCTCGCTCGTGGGCATGGTCTTCTTCTCCACATAGATGAAGAGCGCGCCGTCCTGAGTGTCTACGACCTCGGACAGCTTTTCCGGGCGGGTCTTTCCGGCGAGTTCCTTGACAATGGCGCCGTCATCCCCGGGCGGATTCATGGACGCGACGAACTCCTTTATGTCCTCGGACTTGAACTGCTTTTCGATCTCCTCCATCTTCCCGCCCTTTTCGAGGGCGGCGGCCACCTCGACGCGGGCGTCCCTGGCCTTCTCCCTGGCGAGGATGGCGGCCTTTTCGTCCTTGAAGTCCTGCTCGACCTTCTCCTTTACCTCGTCGAACTCGGCCTTGCGTTCGGGCTTGGATTCGATGAGGCATGCGACGAACGCGGCCTTGGCGCCGCGGACGGCGTTGGAGACCGGGGAGTCGGAGATGAGCTTTGAAATCTCGGCGGACAGCTCGGGCTCCTCGCCGACCCTCTTGATGTCCTTGTCCTCGGAGGAGATCCAGTCGAGCTCATAGGTCTTGATCTTCTTCGTCTCGGCGAGCTTCCTGAACTCGTCGACGCACTTCGATCTGTCGTCGAGCTTCTCCGTCAAATCGTACGCCTCTCCGGCGAAACTGTGGGCGTCGTTCACGGCGAGGTCCTTGGCCTTGGCCTCGGACAGCTCCGCCTTTATCTTTTCCGCGACCTTTTCGAGGGGCTGGATCTCGTTCTTCTCCTTGTATTTGTTCTTGTTCTTCTCGTAATGGGCCTTCACGTCGTCTTCCTTGACCTCCGCGGCGGCCTTCTCGCCGTAGTCCAGGTAGTTGAAGCGTACTATCTCGGCCTTGAACTTGGGGCTTATCTTGTAATTGCCGGCGTTGGCGTTGAAGTAGGACTGCACAGAGGCGTCGTCCGGCTTGACTTCCGCGAGGAAGTCCTTGGCGGAATATTTGAACTTCCTGGCCTTGATCTTCTCGTTCTCCAGGTCGAAGGCGGCCCGGATCTCGTCCTGCGATGAAATCACGCCGGCCTTGATGTCCTTCTCCAGCGACTCGATCACGGCCTGCTGTCTGACGGCCTCGTCGAGATCCTCCTTGGAAAGGTTGAAGGGGAGGAGCTTTTCCTTGACAAAGCGCTCGTATTCGTCCTTGCTGAACTTGCCGTCCTTCTGAAGCGCCCTGGCCGCCTCCAGCTTCCTGACCACGGCGTCGTCGCCGGCGGTTATCCCGCGCCTCGCGGCAATCCTGAGAAGGGTGATGTCCTCGACGGCCTGCTGCGCAGCGTACTGGCGGTAGCCTTCGTTGTTAAGGGATATCTGAGGGAACATCAGCATGTTCTGGAGCAGAACGTAGTTGACCTGCCTGGACAGATCCGCCTCCGAGATGCCCTTGCCCTTCAGGAAGTCGGCTGTCCTGCTCCTGCCGGCGATTATGCCGAAGATGTCGTGGCCGGGGGAGAAGTAGAAGACGAACGTCACGATGATGATCACCAGGATGACCGTGAAGGCGATCTTCCCGTGCTTGGCGAAAAGCCTGTTTAAGCCTGTGATGAACATTATTTGGCATGCCTTTCTAAAAATAAGTAAACAAATATTCAGGGCTTATAATATATCTTGGAAAACCGGCAAGAGAAGAAGAAAGATGCAAATATGTCGAAAAATGGATTTTCGGCGGCCTTCCGCCATTGATGAGCTTGCCAATCGCGCGCGGCGATGTATTGTTTGAGCCGGCAGTGGCGGGCGGCCGCTCTTCGCTTCGAGGCGGGGGGAGGAAAGTCCGGACTCCACAGGGCGGGAAGTCCCGGGCGCGCGAGCGCCCCGGGATGCCGCGGACCATATTCTGCGGAAAGGAAAGTGCAACAGAAAACATACCGCTCCGGGGCGCGCAGGTGTCCCGGAGCAAGGGTGAAAAGGCGGGGTAAGAGCCCGCCGGGCAGCGCCGCAAGGCCTGCCGCAGTGCAAACCCCTTCCGGAGCAAGGCCAAATAGGGAATGATGCCGCGGCCCGCGGCGCTTGAATTCCGGGTTCTGGCCGCATAGACAGATGGTCGCCGCCTCCGTCCGCGCATGCGGCCGGGGGGCACAGAATCCGGCTTATGCCGCTGCCCTTTTTTGCTTTCAACGCCAAACGGGAGGCAATATGAGCATCCAGAAGATAGCTGCGGCGATAAGGGACGTCAAGGATTTCCCGAAGAAGGGGATCGTCTTCAAGGACATCACGCCCGTGCTGCATTCGGCCGAGCTCTTTTCCGAGGTGATCGGCATCTTCGAGTCCAAGACCGCATCGCTGAAGCCCGACTACGTGGTCGTAATCGAGTCACGCGGCTTCATATTCGGATCGGCGCTCGCGCTGAGGCTCGGCTGCGGCATAGTCCCGGTGAGGAAGAAGGGCAAGCTCCCCTACAGGACCGTGGAGACCAGCTACGAGCTGGAATACGGCACGGCCACTATCGAGATGCACGAGGACGCCCTGAAGAAGGGCGACCGAGTGATCATTGTCGACGATCTTCTCGCCACGGGCGGCACCGCGGCCGCGGCGCTTAGGCTCGTCGAGGGCTTCGGCGCCGTCCCGCTCAGTCTGCTTTTCCTCGTAGAGCTTGAATTTCTTGGCGGGAGGAAGGTGCTGCCGAAGTATCCTGTCGAGGCTCTGGTGAAGGTCAAATGATTTTTACCAAAAAAAAGCCGGAGAATGGTTTTTTCGGGATCTCATGTTAAATTGCCTGTCCGGTTCAATTGCGGAATTGGCATTTTCGACTTTTTGAAGCACTAACTGGAAATCCTGGCTTATGAAATATGCGGTGATAGGGGACATCCACGCCAACCTGCAGGCGCTCACCATAGTCCTCGACAAGTGCAAGGCGGAGGGTGTCGAGAGCTACATCTGCCTGGGGGATGTAGTTGGCTACAACGCCAACCCCTCCGAATGCCTCCAGCTGATAAGGGCGCTCAACGTCGTCGGGGCCGTCAAGGGCAACCATGACGAATACGTCTCGAACAACGACGAACAGATGGTCGGCTTCAACCCTCATGCCAAGGCCGCGGTCCTCTGGACAAAGGCCCAGCTCAACACGGAGCAGAGGGCGTGGCTGGCCGCCCTGCCGATGAAGCAGACCGTCCGCGGCGCCAACATAACAATCGTACACGCCACGCTCGATTCGCCGGAGTCCTGGGGCTACATCTTCGACATATACCAGGCCAAGGACAACTTCACATACCAGTTCACACAGCTCTGCTTCTGCGGACACTCCCATGTCCCCATCGCCTTCAAGAAGCTTCCGTTTTCGTCGCCGGCCGGCGACATACCTGTCGAGGAACTCCTGTTCTGGAAGGCGGAGAAGCAGCCCCAGGCGGTCGCCGAAGCGCAGCAACCGCCATCCGTCACTGCCGCTCCCGCTGCCGCACAGGGCCAGGGCGACCAGGATCCGGTCATCAAGCTCGAAAAGGGCTGCAAGTATCTCATAAACATCGGCAGCGTGGGCCAGCCGCGGAACAGGGATCCAAGAGCCTCGTTCGCCATATACGACTCGGAAAAGGCCACCGTTACCCGACACCGGCTGGAATACGACATCCCAGGCGCCCAGAAGGGCATAAGAGAGGCCGGACTCCCCGAAAGACTCGCCCTCCGCCTAGAGCGCGGAAACTGACCGGCACCATGGCCGGCACAAGGATACTGGTCGTCAAGATAAGCAGCCTGGGCGACGTGCTGCATGCGTTTCCGGCGGTCAGGCTTCTCGCGGAGACTTTTCCCGGCTCATCCATCGACTGGCTGGTAGGCGCGCCGTTCGCGGAAATCCTCCGCTACCATCCCGACGTCTCCGGCACCATTGTCTTCCCTAGGAAGGAGCTCTCGTCGCCCCTGGGCTTTCCGGGCGCGCTTGTGCGGCTGCTGTCCGGCGTCCGCAGGGAGCGATACGACCATGTCATTGACTTCCAAGGACTTATAAGGAGCGCTCTCTGCGCGCGGATCGCCAGGGCGGCCGACGTATGCGGATTCGCGGATCCCCGGGAAAAGATGGCCGCGCTCCTATACGGCAGGAGGATCGCGGTTGAGCCGGAGCATGTCCACGCGGTGGACAGGAACCTAAGGATGGTCTCCAAGGCGTTCGGCTTCGAGTTCAGAAAGGCCGGATTCCCCCTGCATGTCGACGGCGGGGCGCGGGAGCGCGTCATTAGGCTACTGGAGCAGGAGGAATGGGGCTCCGCGGATTCCGCACCGATCGTCGGCATATGCCCCGGGGCGCGCTGGGAGACGAAGCAGTGGCCGCCAGGATTCTTCGCGGACTTCGCCGCGGCCGTCGCCTCGCTGAATCCGGGCGTCCGTTTCGTCGTCCTCGGCTCGTCTTCGGAAAAGCGCCTGTGCGAAAAGCTTGTTGAAAAATGCGGAGGGCTGGAAGTGGTCAACCTGTGCGGCAGGACATCCCTCTGCGAGCTGGTCGAGGCGATCAGGGTCTGCCGCTGCCTCGCCTGCAACGACAGCGGCCCCATGCACATCGCCGCCGCGCTCGGAGTGCCTGCCGCGGCCATGTTCGGCCCGACGGATCCCGCCAAGACCGGACCGTACGGGGAAAATCATTTGGTATATCAGCCTGCGCTTGATTGCATAAAATGTTTCGGAAGATATTGTTACGGCCGCGATTGCCAGTGCCACCGGTCCCTTGATCCCCGGCGGGTCGCGGAGGATGTCTCGCGCCTTCTGGACGGCCGATAATCCGGTGCTGCAACGATCCGGGCGCGCGAAAAAACAATGTGCATGCTAGAAATGTCCGGCATATTCTGAAAGGTTTGTCAATGGCTAAGACTTCAATGCTGCTCTTCCTGGCGGCGGCGCTCCTATGCGCAAGCGAGCTGTCCGCCCAGGTCAGCGTCAAGGTGGCCACAGACAGGCCGACCTATCTGCAATACGAGGAGATTTTCGTCAAGGTCTCCCTGCGCAACTACAGCGGCAAGGCTCTGGTCTTCGGAGAGTCCGAGGAGATGAAGGGGGAAATCAACTTCATCATAGACACTCCGAACAGGACCGTCGCCGAGATGCGCAAGAAGAGATACAACCCTATGATAGGGGTTGTCCTGCCCCCGGGCGGATCCGAGGACGTCCTCATTCCCGTCTCCCGCCTCTACAACATCTCCAGCGTGGGCTCCTACAACCTCCGCGCCGTGGTCAAGCACAAGCTGCTCTCCGCGACATACGACTCGAACTCCATATCGTTCACGGTGTCCAACGGCAAGGTGGAATGGGAGCGCCTGGTCGGAGTCCCGGAGCTTTTCAGGAAGAAGGGCGACAGCGACGAGCCCAGGACCGTCAAGCTGGTCTCCTTCTACGACGGCAAGGGCAAGGTCTACTGCCTCGTCATCGAGGACAAGTTCAACGTCTACGGGGTCGCGAGGATAGGCTACGACATCGGGGGGAACAAGCCGGAATGCGAGGTGGACGGCCTCTGCAGAACCCACATACTGCTCCCGGTCAGCCCCAACCTCTACTCGTACTACTGCCACAACATCAACTGCAACCTCCAGGAAAGGGAGGCCTACCTCAAGACCGACTCCAGGCCGACGCTGGTGCTCAATGCGAAGGACGGGACCGTCGAGGTCGTCGGCGGGAAAAAGGCGATCAAGGATGTCGACTACACGGAGACCGACGGAGCGCCCGTCTTCGAAAAGGACAAGGAGCCAAAATAAGACATGGACACGGAGAACAACAGCTTTAAAGGGCAGGCCGCCCCGCAGCCTACGGCCGACGAAATATTCGCCCTGCGGCTGAAGACCGCTGAGGAATGGAGGGCAAAGGGGATCGACCCCTACGGCGGCGCCTTCCCCGACAGAACCAGGATCGAGGACGCAAGGAAGGCGTTCTCGCCCGACAAGGAGTCCGCGACATTCCGCCTCGCCGGAAGGATCACCGCCTTCCGCAGCATGGGCAAGTCCGTCTTCGCCGACATCCGCGACTGGTCCGGGAGAATACAGCTCTACGCCAAGAAGGACCAGCTCGGCGACGAGAAGTTCGCGCTTTTCAGCAGGCTGGACATCGGCGACATCATCGGAGTCGAGGGAGGCCTTTTCATGACCAGGACCTCCGAGATCACCGTCAAGGTCGAAAAGTTCGTCCTCCTCAGCAAGTCGCTCCGGCCATTGCCCGAAAAATGGCACGGACTCACAGACCTCGAGCAGATCTACCGCCAGCGCTACCTCGACCTCATATCCAACGAGAAGTCCAGGGCCGTCTTCATGGCCAGGTCCATGATAGTGAGGGAGATACGCAGTTACCTGCAGGCCATGGACTTCGTGGAGGTAGAGACGCCCATGCTCCAGTACATCCCGGGCGGCGCCGTCGCAAAGCCCTTCGTCACATTCTACGAGGCGCTGCATTGCAAGATGTTCATGCGCATCGCCCCCGAGCTCTACCTCAAGCGCCTCCTCGTCGGAGGCTATGAAAAAATCTTCGAACTCAACAGGAACTTCAGGAACGAGGGCATGTCAAGGAAGCACAACCCCGAGTTCACAATGATGGAGATATACCAGGCCTACGGCGACTGCTCGACCATGATGGACCTGGTCGAGGGCCTCGTTTCCACAGTCGCAGGAAAGGTCCTCGGCGGCAAAGTCGTCAAGATGCCCGGCGGCAACGAGATAAACCTCGCCCCGCCGTGGCCGAGGAAGCCCTACAGCCAGCTCATAAGGGAGTACGGCGGCGCCGACTGGTACGAGACCGGCCGCGAGGAAAAGATCAGGCGTCTCAAGGACATGGGCCTCGAGTTCGACGCCGCAGCCATGGCCGACTTCGAACTGACGCACGAGCTGTACGAGAAGAGGATCGAGCCGTCGCTCATACAGCCGACATTCGTCACAAGGCTTCCCGCAGAACTCGTCCCTCTGGCGAAGAGATGCGCCGACGATCCGTCTTGCGTGGACGTCTTCGAACTCGAGGTCAACGGACAGGAGCTTGCTCCCGGATACTCCGAACTCAACGACCCTGTCGAGCAGAGGCGACGATTCGAACAGCAGACGGCCGCGCACGCCCACGGCGACGCCGACGGAAAGATCGACGAGGATTTTCTCCACGCGCTCGAATTCGGAATGCCACCCGCCGGCGGCATGGGCATCGGCATCGACAGGCTCGTCATGCTCCTCACCGCATCCGAGTCAATCCGCGACGTCATCCTCTTCCCGTCCCTCAAGCCGCTCCAGTGAGGACGTGCGATGCATGGATAGACGGATGAACGGATGGACCGCGTATTTTAGAAAAGTCACTGTGCGCGGCGATTGTTCGCCGCCTTCTGATAATTACCAATGACTACCAAGCCATCCACCCATCCACCCATCCATCCGACCAACCCTGTCCGCGGCTTCGTCGCCCTCGACATCGGCAACGTCTGCATGGCAATCCATCCCTGGAAATGCCTAGAAATGCTGGGCTTGGACAGGAACGCCCATATTCCAAAGGAAATTCTCTCCGCATGCTCCGAATTGGAGAAGGGGAAGCTGGACGACCGCACATTCCTGGATGTCTTTCACTCGTGGACCGGCCGCCGGTTCACTGATGCGCAGCTGGTCGAAGCCTGGAACTCGATCCTCGGCGACGAGTTCGACGGAATGTATCCGGCGCTCGAAAGGATAACTGGGCTAGGCTACAGGATCATCTTCTTCTCTGACACCTCGCTCCTGCATCTTGCAAGAATCTTCAGGGTGCTCAGGCTCTCCGTCCTGGTTTCCGGCGGAATCTACAGCTTCGAGGTCGGAGCGTCCAAGCCGGACGGCGCAATCTACGAGGCCTTCGAAAAAAAGTATGGAATCCCGGTATTCTACACCGACGACAAGCTTCCAAACATAGAGGCAGGTCTCAGCCGCGGTTGGTTCAGCCGCCAGTTCACCTCCCCCGACGACTTTCTGAAGGCGTTCATGCAACGCCACGGGCAGCTCATCTCAAAGGAATGATCCTCTTCCTGGACGCCTGCGCTATTTTGAATCCTGCAAATATTTCTTCGCCGATTTCACGAAGCGTCCGAACGCCTTGTCCTTCCTTCTCTTCTCGAGATATGAAAGGCTGTGGAACTCGGCCTCCTTTTTGAGCTTGAGGTAGCTCTGATAGCGGTCGTCGCTCAATTCGCCGTTCTTCAACGCGTTCAAGACCGCGCAGCCGGGCTCGTGTGTGTGTGTGCAGTCGGGGAAGCGGCACTGTGCCGAATAGCCGCCGATGTCCTTGAAGCTCGCGTCCAGTCCGTCGCTTGCGCCAAGAAATCCGAGTTCGCGCATTCCGGGCGTGTCGATCAGCATGGCGCCGCAGTCGAGGATGAGCAGATGTCGGCGGGACGTGGTGTGCACTCCCTCGCCGGTTCCGCTTACCGCCTTGGTCTCGAACGCCTCTTTCCCGAGCAGCCGGTTGATGAGAGTGGTCTTTCCGACGCCGGACGAACCGAGCAGACAGTAGGTTTTGCCCGGAGCAAGGAGCGCCCGGAACTCTTCCAGGCCGGCTCCGGTAGAATTGCTCAGCGGGTGGATTGGAGCACAGATGCCGGAAACGCCGATCTCGTCTATCAGCCTGGCCAGTTCTTCAGGAGAGATCAGATCCGTCTTGCTTAAAATGATCCGTGACTCGATGCGGCCGTCGTTGGTCATCACCAGGTATCGGTCGAGCCTGGCCATGTTGAAGTCATACTGGCAGCCTTGGACGATGAACGCGACATCTATATTCGCGGCAATCATCTGGAAGTCCATTGACTTGCCGGGAGATTTGCGGCGCAGGAAGCTCTTCCGGGGCAGCACCGCATGGATGATGGCCGGGCCTCCCGACAAGGACCGTTGAATGCAGACCCAGTCCCCGACACAAGGCAGATCGGCGGCGTCCTGTGCCGCGAAACGGAACCTGCCCGCCAGTTCCGCCGGAATCTCAGCGCCGGGATCGCGCACAAGAAATGCGTCCCTGTCCACGGCGGTAACGCGTGCTATTTCCTGCCCCGGCTGAAGCAGACTGCCGGCATGCCCTTCAAACCATATGTCAAAACCTAGGGAGATCAGTTCCATCGAGGCATCTCAGATTCTGGGCACAAAGCCGTTAAGACGGAAGAAATGACGAAAGAAATTAAGAAGCTGTAAAGCCCGGCTTCCTAAAACCGGCGTCAGGTGGTCGCGGTTAAGCGGTTGAGAATAACCGCGTACGGCAACCATTTATCATCCGCTTGTCTGGAATCCGGCATCCACTATCCGTCATCCACTTACCATTGATCACTAACAACTTATAACTAGCAACCAATAACGAATAACTAATCCCCCTTCTCCTTCCCCACCTGCCTTTCGGCCTTGAAGAGGACTCTGCCGAGGAATGGGCCGACGAGGCGGTTCTCCTTCACCATCGCCAGCCATTTCTCCTCGGAGAAGATGACGTAGAAGAAAATGAAGAAGAGCGGGAGGAAGCAGAGGAATCCGCTGATTATCATCGGAAATGCGACCAATAGCGCCAGGGGGGTGACGTCGTAGTTCTCGGGCACCAACAAGAGCATGAGGAGCATGATTATGCCTGTCAGCGCCATGACGGCGCCGCAGCTCATGACACCGATTATGAACAGCAAAGATGTGAGGTTCCGCAGGACTATGCGGAGCTGGTCCGCCAGCAGAAGAACTTTCTTCGCAGCCTCTATCTCCGCAAGCTCGAACGCGGCCTGCTGGTACTTCCTGAATATCCATACGGAGAACATGAACGAAAGGCTCTGCAGTATCTTCAGCATGGCTTCGTACCTCCTGGATGGGAAAAAAAACCGGGACTGGGCTTTCAGCCTCGTCCCGGAATCTTGTTGAAGCAGATCTCAGCTCTTCTTGCCGAGGATGTATCCGAGCAGGAGGCCGCCTATGGCCGCTCCGCCGATGTAGTACCATGGATTCTTATGGACGCTCTCGTCCACTGTAGCTGCCGCGGCCTTTGTCTTTTCGACGCTGACTTCCGATATCTTCTTTGCGGCGTCGGCGACCTTGTGCTTGAGCGCGGCAAGCTTGTCGGCCGTGCTGGTCTCGCATGCCACGACTGCGTCCTTGAGGT
Organism: uncultured Victivallaceae bacterium; assembly: GCA_964636325.1. Taxonomy (GTDB): domain Bacteria; phylum Verrucomicrobiota; class Lentisphaeria; order Victivallales; family GWF2-50-93; genus CAZWRV01. Next base: position 110,874 of record CAZWRV010000004.1, read on the forward strand.
TCTTGAACTTGTCCGAAAGCATGTGCTGGATCTCGTCCTTCTTCTCCATTGCGGCTTCGTCCAGGAGCTTCAGCGCCTCGGTAATCTTTTCGTTCGCGACTGCCATTTTGAGTTCCTCCATTTTGCTGTTTGCCGTTATAAGTAAGTCAAATAGAGCACGTCTTGCTGAAAAATAAACCCCCGGTGCTAAATTTTGAGAATTAAATAATGGGATTGGAATTTGCGTCTTGACACGGATTGACACGGAAAAACTTCCGATCTTCGACGTTCTTCCGCGGCTGAAGGCGTCGCTGGCCGCACACAGTTCGCTGGTCATCAGTGCACCGCCGGGGGCGGGCAAGACGACCGCCGTTCCGCCGGCTCTGCTCGGCGAGCCATGGCTGGAGGGCAGGAGAATTGTGATGCTCGAGCCTCGCCGCCTCGCCGCGCGGTCCGCCGCCAACAGAATCTCCGACATCCTTGGCGAGCCAGTAGGCCGGACAGTCGGCTACCGGACCCGCACGGACAGCAGGATTTCGAAGGACAGCAGGATCGAAATCGTAACCGAAGGGATTTTCACCCGGCAGATCCTGCGGGATCCCGAGCTGGCCGGAGTAGGTGCCGTCATATTCGACGAATTCCATGAGCGGAGCATTCATGCCGACCTCGGACTCGCGCTCGCCCTCGACGCCCAGTCCGCCTTCCGCAGGGATCTCAGGCTGATTGTAATGTCGGCAACACTCGATCCGGAAAAAGTCCGCTGCCTCTTCTGCGATCCTGCGAGCGTCTCATGCGAAGGCCGGACGCATGATGTCAGGATCGAACATTTTTGCAGAAATCCCAGGGGGCGCTTGGAGGATGCCGCAGCGGCCGCAGTCCTTGCGGCGCTGAGCTGTGAAACCGGCGGAATTCTCTGCTTCCTTCCTGGTTCCGGCGAGATCCGCCGGACCGAGGAGCGCCTCAGGGCGAATCCGAACCTGCCTCAAAATACGCTCGTATGCCCGCTCTACGGCGACCTCGGCAAGGAGAAGCAGGATGCCGCGATCAGGCCCGCTCCGGACGGATTCCGCAAGATTGTCCTGGCCACCTCCATCGCCGAAAGCAGCATCACCATCGAGGGCGTCGGTACCGTCATTGATTCCGGGCTTTCCAGAAAGTCGGTCTTCGATCCGGGCACCGGGATGTCGCATCTGGAGACGGTCAGGGAGAGCAAGGCGTCGGCGGAGCAGAGGCGCGGCCGCGCCGGCCGCACCCGTCCCGGCGTCTGCTACAGGCTTTGGCATGAGTCCGAAAGCAGCCTGATGCCGGACTACGACACCCCTGAAATTTACGAGTCCGACCTTGCGGATCTCGCCCTTTCGCTGGCCGAATGGGGCGTGTCCGATCCGGAGCGCCTCAGATGGCTCGACATCCCGCCTCCTGCGAAATTCGCGCAGTCCGTTGAGCTTCTCAGAGAGCTTGGTGCGATCGATCCCAGGGGACGGATCACCGGCCACGGCAGGAAGATGCTGTTGATGGGTACGCATCCGCGCCTTGCAAGCATGATCCTGCGAAGTTCGCAGATCGGCGCGTCCAGCCTCGCCTGCGACATTGCCGCACTTCTCGAGGAAAGGGACATCTTCAGGCAGGGCCCTGGCTTCCGCGAATCCGACGTCCGCCTCCGGCTGGACGTGCTGCGAAGGGATGCCCCGTCCCAGGATGTCGACCGCTCCGCCATGAAAAGGGTGAGGCAGTTCGCCGACGATTTCAGGAGGCGGGCCGGCGCAAGGCAGGAACCGTGCGATCCCGGAATGGCGGGCGTGGTGCTCGGCTTCGCCTACCCCGACAGGATCGCGAAGCGCCGCGACGCGCGGTCGTCCACTTACCTCCTCGCATGCGGTAGATCCGCGAAGTTCGCAGGCGTCGATCCGCTTTCAAGGGAGGAATTTTTGACGGTCGCCGAACTCGACGACAAGGACAGGGACGCTCGGATTTTCCTGGCCGCTCCGCTCAAACGCGGCGATCTCGACGAGCATTTCTCCTCCGGAATCAGCGTCGCCGAATCCGTGGAATGGGACGATCGCGAAGGGGCCGTGTCGGCTTCCGGACGCCGAATGTTCGGCCAGATAACTCTTGAAGAATATCCCCTTAGGAACCCAGGCAAGGAGAAGATCGTTTCAGCAGTCTTGGACGGGATCAGAAGGCGCGGGCTTTCAGCTCTTCCCTGGGACGGCGAACCCGGAAATTTGAAAGGCAGGATCCAGTTCGCCGCGAGGATCGACGGCGGAACCGCGTGGCCGGATTTGTCGGACAAGGCCCTCTTGGAAAATCTTGAGGAATGGATCGCGCCTTTCCTCGGGGGAGTTCGCAAGGCCTCCGACTTCGATAAAATCAACCTTTCGGCGGCTCTCCTCGCCCTGCTTGATTGGAAGAGGAAAGATGTTCTCGACACGCTTGCGCCCAGCCATTTCAAAGTCGCGAGCGGTTCATCGATCCGGCTGGATTATACCCAGGGCGATGCCCCCGCGCTGGCGGTCAAGGTGCAGGAGCTTTTCGGAACCAAGACGCATCCATGCGTCGGCGGCGGGAAAGTGCCGGTGCTCGTGAAAATACTCTCGCCTTCGATGCGGCCCGTGCAGAACACGTCGGACCTGCCCGGCTTCTGGAACGGCTCATACCAGTTCGTCAAGAAGGATCTCAAGGGCCGCTACCCCAAGCACTACTGGCCCGACAACCCGATGGAAGCCCAGCCCACTCGCGGCCTGAAGCCGAGATAGTTGTCAATTACCAATGAACAATCATCAATTCTCAACGTTGTTTCTATTTCTTTCAAACGCTACCATCCAAACATCTATGGGATAAGTTCAGACATCCTGATCCGTGGAAAATGAAAATGTGGTGAAATACCGCTCCCCGGAAGGTATTTCAGTTCGGATTTCCGGCGCCCCTCGCTGAAAAGCCACATGAGCGTTTCCCATCCATTTTTAAGCTCTTCACAGTGGGCGGGTCAGGAAATCTGAAATCTCATTTCTTCTGCGGGCCGAGGACGATTGTCGCGAAGTCGGCAACACTCTTTCCATATGACAAACCGTTGGTCCAGCCGATGTAGTTGTAGCCTTTTCCGGGAGTGGGATCGGCCTCGCCGGCCAGTGCGGTGAACTTGAACGACTTTTCCTGCGCAGGCTGGAACGGAGCCAGGCGCTCCCAGGGAATCGCGATCTCGTAGATGCATTCGTGCGCGGCCTGGTCCTGGCCGCTTTTGAACTGGATTTTCGGAACGGGGGCGTCCTCCTTCACCGGGCTCATGAACGGCACTATGGCGTCCTTGTCGGGATAAACGCCGAAGCCGTATTCGTAGCGGCCGTCGGGCTTTCCCTTTTCCGACATGAACGCCCCGACGTGGATCATGTCCTGGAACCACATCATGCCGGGGCTGGCCATTTCCTGTATGTGGACATCGTCTTTTACAATGGCCGCAAGATAAAGTGCCTTCTCGTCCCACTTGAAGAGCAGGCGCATGCTCAGATCTTCCGGGCCGTTCCAAAGGAGGCGTTTTCCAGGAACGCCGGGGTCGACGTAGTAGAGGTCGTCAAGGCGGACTTCCGCGGCGTCGTCCCAGTCGTCGAGCTTGCCGTCGAGCGTGACGGGCTTTTTCGCCATGGGGATCGTCAGCCTGGGGAGCAGCTCCATTTCAATGGCGCGCGTCCTGGGATACGGCCATTTCGAAGTCCAGTTCCATCTGGCAAGCGCGGTCGGGACAGGCGTCGGCGACTTTCCGTCGAAGCTGATCTCGAACGGGATGTTCTTCGTCTGAGCGGGGTCAACCGTGAACACGGCTTCTGGCGGGGTGATCTTCCATCCCGATGGGCAGGTCCAGGAGACTGCGCCGGTCTGCGCGGAGGAGCCGGAATTCTTCACAATAACATCGAACTTGTTGTCGATCAGCTTCATTGCGTTCCAATCGAAGGAGGGGCCCTTCAATGTGAAGACCAGGAAGCTCCGGTTCCATTCATTTTCCGTCTCCTGGCTGAAGAAGCTCATTTTGCTTTCCAGCGGTTCGAGCGCGATCAGATGCTTCTGCGGCCTGCATGCCTCGTAGCATTTTTCGCGCGCCTCCTTGATTTCAGCCCTGTCGGCTTCGAGCTTTGCGAGGGATTCCTTGTCGAGGTCTTCGGCGGGCTTGCCGTTGCCGTCCGCCTTCTTGGTGACGATCCATGTCCACCAGAAGTCGCACTCCATGATATCCTTCTTGCGCACCAGCTCGAGCACCTTTGCCGCCTGCTGATACATCGGCGTGCTGGAATATTCCGAGAGGTTGACTCCGTCCTCCAGCCTGGAGGCGGCGACTTCCGCGATCTTCGCGCCGTCGATCTTGATTGAATAGGCCGGAGCTGCAAGGCCTTTGACGCAAAGGATATCGGAATTTATGGCTCCGTCGATGTCCACGATGAAACTGAAGGGCCTTGCGACTTCCGGCGTGGGGTAGGGCAGGGATTCGCAGGTGCGGCTGAAGCTTATAATGCCGCCCTCGGCCTTTAGGTCTTCCACGGAGCATGACGCCGATTTCTCGGCCTTGGCCTTCGCCGCGTCGATGACGGTCTCGGCGAGGATGCTGGACGCACCCATTGACTTGAGGAGGTTGAACGCGATGAATGTCTGCCCTTCCTGCTGGGGGTGGACCCCGTCGCGGCTCAGCGAGAAGGTTTTGCCAGCCATTACCTGTCCCAGCCCCATCGTCTGCCCGTAGAGCGTGGTCATGTCGGCGAAGTCGGCGCCGAGGCGCCTTGCGATGCGCTGCTCCTCGCGCCCGAGCATCAGCAGGGTATATGGATACGCGTCGCTTGTCACCCAGCGGGGATAGGAGGACGACACCTGGGTTTCGTTCGCGGTCGGCGAGACCAGCATGATGCGCATGCCGGGACGGGCGGTCCGGGCCATCTTCACGGACTCAGTGACGTTTGCGGAGAACTTCTCTATCGCCGCGGCCGTCAGGTCGGCGCTTCCGCCGTCGTTGTAGCCCATCATGTAGAAGAGCACGTCCGGCTTGGTGGTGACCACATCCCTCTCGAAGCGCTTGAGGTTGCCGGAGTTGTCGCCGCTGACGCCCCGGTTGAAGAATTCGTTGCGCCACTTCGGGAAGCGCGTCAGGACGAAGGTCTCGACAAGAGTCGGATACCATTCGCCGCAGGTGATGCTGTCCCCGTAGAAGACCACGCGGTCGCCGTCATGGATGTAGAATGTCTTCGCCTGTTCGGCCGCGCCGGCTGCAAGAGCGCATCCGCATGACAGCAGCGCCATGCAGGCGGCAAGAACTCTCTTTTTCATAAACCCCTTTCTTATTGGTTTTTATTTGCATAATCCCACCAGCTTTGCGGGTTGTGGCCGCTGTAGTCGTTACCCTGACCCATCCCGGAAGCCATGCAGTTTGGCCAGGCGGTCTTGGGGAACGATCTGACGTGCCCGTCGATGTAGCCGACATTGAAGCCGGTGCGGAAGTGCATGCTTTCCCCGTCCGCTATATGAATACTGTCGGTCCAGTCTGCCATCAAGGAGACGAACCCGCGCTCCAATGTCGTGCCAAGCTTTATGGTGTCCCAATACGAGACTGCGGTGCCCGGATAGTTGTTGTTGGTTTCATGGTAGGAATAGGCGTACGAGGAATACATGAAACCCGGAGCGCTGCCAATATACCAGTCCTTGCATGTGGAGTACGGCCCGTTCATGAATTGAAGATAGTGCTCGCACATCTTTTTCCTGATAGGGCAGTAGAGCAGATCCCCTTTCGCGATGTAGTCGCCCTGCACGAAGAGGATGCCCAGCCCTGCGGGCTTGGTCCCCACCGTGAGGGTATATGATGCCGGGTTGACGCCTATCACATCCCTGCTGGTAGGGCGCGGGAAATATTCGTCGCAGTCGTTGAGGTAGTTAGTCAGGGAGATGTGCACCTGCTTCATGTTGTTGGCGCACAAGGTGCTGCGCGTCTGCATCCTCGCCCTGGACAGCGCGGGCAGGAGTATCGCCATGAGTATCGCTATGATCGCGATGACCACGAGCAGTTCGATCAAGGTGAAACTTTCGGATCCGGATTGCCTGCGAAGGCCGGATTTGCGCTTTTTCATTTTGCCCCCTGTGTTCTGCAGTTGGAATGCCGATATTCTCATTCGACCAAGGCCGAGCCCCATTTGTCGGGCTCGAGGCGGCTTTCGTGAGGAACGTCGTTCAGGATGTTGGCCGTGAAGCTGTTGTTTGTCCAGTAGCTGCGCGCGACCGCCTTTGTTCCGGTCGGATTCCCGAAGATGTAGCCCACATCCATCCGCAGCGGAGTTCCGCTCTTCAGTTCAAGTCCGAGCAGGGAAAGCGGGACGGCCGCGACCGCCTTGAAGCTGCCGCCGCCCTTTTCGTATTCCAGCCCGATCTTCTCCGAGACCTCGATGGAGTCGAATGTTTCCTGCTGTCCCGGCGAGCGCAGAAGGATTTGGGCCCCTTTGAAGTCCTTGAGCTTCGGACGGTATATCACTGCAATCGGCCTTGGCCGCCCGCCCGGATCCTTCTGGCGAGTGATGAGTATGCGCATGTCTCCAGGGGCCGGCCTGGTCCGCTTCGGATCGGCGGACGGATCGGCGGCGATCTGCAGGTCAATCAGGTTGCCGCCCTTGAAGATGAGCTGCGGATCCGTCTCGCTGTTAATGAGTTCGGACGGGCTTGTCACCTCGTATTGGACATAGAGGTTTTCACTGTCGTATGCGAGGCGCGCCTGGAAGGCCTTGTCCTCCGCGACGGTCTTGCCGACGGAAGCGGCGCTCTCCAGCGTCTTGCGGCCGTGCGTGATTTCGAGCTTTTGCGCCTTGGCGAGCAGGGCCTGGTAGGCCGAGAACGCCTCGGCCGCCATCTGCGCGTCGGCGTCGGTGACGGTGTAAGTCCCGCCCTCGAGGTGCTTGACGCTGTCGAGTCCGAGGACTTCCGTGACGCGACCGTCCACGTCGCCGCCCAGGAAGAAGTAGCGTTCCATGCCTTTCGGCTTGACAAGCTGGCCGTTCATGTTCTCGCAGGCGATCACTTCCGGGCCTGTCTTGCCGCCCAGCTTAACGTCGGTGAAGAGTCTGGCCACGTAGAGCCCGTCCCTGGTGTAGACATGGGCGATCCCGTAGTATGTGTTCCAGCCGGTGAACTCGCCTGCGGTGCCTAGCGGGGATGTCGGCGCGAAGAGCTGGCCAGGCTTCATGGGCGGAAGCGTGAGCGAGCTTATCCAGTCGACGACGCCTCGGTAGCTCCACTGGAGCTTGCCGTCGGCGGAATACCGGCAGTAGCGCCCTTCCACTCCTGGGGACTTGTCGCCGCGGCACGTGTACCGCGCATCGTCCTGGTCGTCTATATAGCTTGCCCTTATCGGGATGTCCTCCGCCTTGCCGAAGTCATAGACGGGCCTTCCGTCAGCTTCAATCCTGACGGGCCTGCAGACGCTGCTGCCCTTGCCGGCGGGACGGGCGATGGTGTATCCTTTCCCGTCGGAAGTCTTGGCGACCTTGCAAAGCCCGTATGCAAACCATAGGTTCAGGTCGCGGTCAACCCAGTTGAACCCCTCTTCGTAAGCCGTCCCTATCGGGGGCGACAGCTCGTTCTCCTGTATGATCATGTCGCCGTTGGAGTCGGCCCAGGCATAGCTGGCCCCTTGGCCGCCGACAGAAAGCCCTCCGAAGGACTTCTGGAGCTTGCCTATGACGGGTATCTTCGGCGAGCATACGGCGAGCACCGGCCTGAACACGTCCCCGTCCCGCATGAAAAGGACCGTGGAGTGCTCGGAGCTGCCGTAACGGACATTTTCACTCGTCCGGGCCCAGCCGTACTGCCGGCCGTTCCGCGCGGTGAAGACGCGGAGGCCGTCGCCGTGCGTGGATATCCCGCCGATGGCGTCCGGCTGGTTTTCATTGCTCCAGCGCGTGCGCCAGCAGGTGCTGTGAGGAGCCCATGTCTTTTTGTCCAAGTCCACTTTCCAGATCACGCTGTCGCAGAATATCTCGTCGGGATGCCCGGGATCCATCCATATGAACGCTGAATAGTGCGCGCCGCCGAAGAACTCCTTCGCAAGCGCGCCTGTTTTCGGATCCCAGACGCTGAAACGCTTCGGCGAATCGATGGCTTCGGCCACCCAGAGCCGCCCCTTCGCATCTACCGCAAGTCCCTTGGGATCAAGCATTCCTGCCGGATCAAACAGTCCAATTTCTGGGCGGCCGCCTTCCTTGCCGATGCTCCGCAGATATTTGCCCTCCGCGGAAAACACGGAGACGTTCTGGAGCTTCCCCTGGCTGGAGACGAAGATGCTTCCGTCGGGGGCGACTGCGACGCCCGCGGGATGGTCGAGATGTTCCGACGCGATCGGCGAAACCTGGCCGTCCTTCACCGAGACAAGCCTGCCGGCGCTTATCATCGCCAGCGCGCCGTCCTTCCGCGCGGCCATCGCGCCGGGGGCTGTGATCTCCCATGTTTTCTTCAGTTCTCCGCCGCGGGAATCGTATAGCGCCACGATGCCGCGTTCCTGGAACGCGACGAAGACAGTGCCGCCGCAGCAGGCCAGGCCGCTGATCCGGTTTGAGTTTTCGTCGCCTCCAGGGGGTGGGGCCAGCCGTTCCATGCCGTTGCCGAACGCCAGGTTTCTGCAGTCCCGCGCATCGGACGCGTAGACGCCGGGCTCGGCGCCAGGCACGATGAAGAGGCGTTCGCCGTCGCAGGCGATATGATCTGCGACGCGCGACCGGCCTCCCCATTTCTTCTTCCCCTCCGTGTCGGTCCTGATTATTCCGAATCCGGCCTCGGAGGCGTTCCACGCCAGGATGAGGTCGTCGCCAGCGGTGCATACGGCCGACGGCGCGCCGTGGTCGCCGCCCCAGCTTCCGGCATTGTCGTCCGTCATATAGGGCGGCTGCCCGGAATTGTGCACCGAGAGCACGTGCTTCAGCGCTATCGGCTGGTGGTAGAGCCCCTTCCAGGAATACGTCCCCGGAGGAAGCGGGCGTCCCATGTCGTCCATTCCGTCCCATTTCTCCTGCTGATGGCCTGCGAAGCGCGGCGCCTGGGCAGCAAGCAGCCTGACGACTTCGCCCATATCGTTTATCAGGGCGATCGTCGTCTCTCCGTCTTCCGGCAGTTCGTATTCGAATGTGAGAGGCATCGGCTTTTCCGGCGGCGTGCCGTCTTCGACAAGCTCCCTCGCGACATGTCCTTCTTTCGAAATGATCAGCTTGCCCCAGCACCTGCAGTCCTGATAGGCGAATCCTCCGCCGCTCATCAGGTCGTAGCCCCATCCGCTGAAGGGGGCGGTCTTGAGTCCGTCGGCCCGGCCCCACAGCAGCTGATAAGTTGCGGCGACGACGTCTCCGCCCTTCAGCGGCTGTTTTGCCCCGACGGTGCCCCACGGTATCTTGTATTCGAACACATAGCCTTTCCTGTCTTCGGACATTTTGTATGCCGCCTGGAACTTGTCCTTCGGGATGACGCCGAATTTCCCGCAGCCCGGCGGATCCTTGTATTTCATGCTCACCTTTATCTGCAGGTTCGGCTCCTGCCGGTCGGTGAAATACCACATGAGCAGGTGGATCACCTGGTCGCTCGGATCCTTCGACCAGACCGAATCCTTGATCGGGTATCCCAGCGAAGGGTCTACTACCAGTCGGAACTGGAAGGCATCCGCGTCCCAGGCGACATCGCCTTCGACCTCTGGCGCGTGCCTGTTCATCATCGGGCTTGGGTCGCGGACGTCGCCGCTGACATAAAGGGCCTCGTCGTCGAACATAAGCGCTATCTTACCGTTCTGAGTGGCCCTTGTGCCGGCAAGCACGTAGCATTCGATCTGCGCCGAAAGATCCCAGTCGTCGAGGTTGCCATCGACTGTCACCTTTCCGGGCGCCGGCACGGCGAACATCCGCTTATGACGGCCCTTGCCGGACTCCTGCGGCCAGGCGCTCTGCATGGCAAAGGACATGGCAACCATGAAGACCATGCATGAGAAGCCTGCATTTACAATCCTGCGGATTTCGCACATAGACATTGCAACACCCTTTCATTCATACTGACGCCCTGATATTTGCACATTTTATTTTACGTCGGCATGGCGATATCCTGAAAAGAACCATTCAGAAATGTCGAAGCCGTCCTTCTTGACTTCGCTGAAAAGCCCTTTTTGCTTCCATGTGCCGTCGGCGATCCCAGCATTTTTCAGTCTTGAAAGCCATTCCTTGTGCCACTTGTCGTAATCGTTGATGCGCCACACCTGGCTGTCGGGGGACGATCGGTCTATGGCAAGCGATCCTTTGCCGATCGAAACAAGAAGGATGTCCGGATGCTTTTGAGAAGTGTAAACTGCCGCGCCGCCTTCCTTCTCGCCAATCATCTGCTGGAGCACATCGAACTGATGAGCCTTGGCATACGGATAGACGCTTATCCGACTGCCGGGATCGTAGCCGAGATCCTCGCCCATGAGAAGAATGTTCGCGCCTTTCGCGAGATGTGCGGAGAGGGCTTCGCGGAATCCGCGCCAGTCGACGCTGTTCAAGTCGACGCTGAGCGAGTGCCTCGAATGTCCGTCGTCCATCATGTAGAAGCTGAAGTTGAAGCGGTCTTTCCTGTCGTCGGCAAGATGGAGTTTCGTCAAGCTTTCAAGCTCCTCGATGAATTTTGCCTCGGAGATCTTTCTTTGCGGAGGCTCGGCGCTGGGCCAGTTGAATGGGGCGGGCTTCGGGAGTGATGCTATGTCGGCGGGCGCAGCAGCCATCAGCTTGCCCGTCCCCTTCACTCCGGAGCTCAGGTCTTCCACTTCGACGATCCATTCGCCCGGTGGATCGTTCAAGGCTGTCTGCAGGATTGCTTCCCCTTTGCCGGCTTCCAGCGTGAAATTTTTTTCCAAGCCTTGGATCTCTTCGCCTGTCGCGGTATTCCGAATCCTGAGCTTGGCAAAATGTGTGCCCGGCGAGGCATTGGATGTCTCGGCCTCAACAAATATCTTGAGTAAATCGCCGCAGGTGATTTTTTCCGGAGAGATATGCACCTCAAGGTTTTTCACCTCATAAGGCATGAACGCCAGGACTGTTCCGTCGCCTTCGCGGAGCGTCAGTTTCACTGCCGACGAATCTTTTCCGCCAGCGTATCTCTTCCCCTCAAGGGCATCGTATGCGATTCCTGCGTCATCATTCCACTTCAGCGTGTAGTCGGGGTTGTCGTTCCCCGGTTCGACATGCTGCGGATAGACGCTGAGCTCTTTCTCGCTGTGGTTCGCGTAGGCGAAGAAGTATTTGATTTCCCCGACCGGCCGGGTCTCGCTTATGGCGGTCAGGATTTCCGGCGGGGCAGCCCCCTGCGAGTTCCGCAGTTCGAAGAGCGGTTTGACGCCCGAATCCGCAACGAGCGATTCCAGAATGCGCCTGAAAGTCTCCGCGGCCGAGAGACGGTATTCCGCGGGAAGAGTCTTCAGCGCGGGATCCATTTCGGTCATCCAATACGAATAGCCTGCGGATGTGAAGTTCAGGAAGTATGCCTTGCCCTTGCCGAACGGATTGACGGTGACGGCTGGTGCTCCGTCTGCGAATTTCGCGAGAACCTTGGCGGAACCGGAAAGCTCGATGTCCTTGTTCGCGACGGTAGTGTCGAGGACCAGGCCTGCGGGGATCGGTGCAGACTCGGGGCCGGTTCTTATGAACTGCGTGTTCAGCGCGGCCTTGTTCGAGCGCCATTTGTACGGAGATTTGATTTTCAATCCGAGGACTTCATCCATTCCGGCGCCCGGGCATTCGTCATAAGCTTTGCCGTGGATGTCCTCGAAGGCCAGGCTGTCTATGGCGATCAAAGTGCCGCCCTGCCTGACGAAATCGGAAATTCTTGCGGCGGTCTCGATATCCATCCGCATCGCCATCGGGGCGACAATAGCCTTGCAGAGCTTCAAGTATTCTTCCGCGAGCGGTTTCCTCTCATACCACTGCAGCTTCCCGCTCGTGAAGACGACCGGATAGCGGAAGCCGGAACGCATCAGCGCGGTTTTGGCGTCGAGCGCCCTGGCCCATTGCGTGAGCGGGCTTGGACGGCTGTGGGAGGACTCGTAGAGGCAGATGCCGGGATCGATTATCGGCTCCGACTGCAGGAGGGCATATTCCTTGGGGCGGACGCGTTCGGAGACCTTCTTGATGTTGATGGACGAAACCGAATTGCTCTGGTCCTTGGCGATGTTGAATGCGCCGACGTAGCCCCAGAAAAAGGCGATGCGTTTCGCATAGACGTCCCATATGATGTTCCTGACCATCGCCGGCTTCGGCCAGGACATCCAGCTCACCTCGTATGCGGTTTCCGCAGGAGGAATCTCCTGCCTGGGCAGGACACAGGAGCCGCCAAGTTCGAAGTCCTCGACCTCGCCCTTAACCTTCCAATGGTTTCCGCATGAATACGTGAAGAGCGGCACCGGGCAGTATTTGCGGACGACCTTCGCGGCAGTTCCAAGATAGACGTTCATGTACCAGTTGAAGAATTCGCGCGTGTCCACGTAGCGCGCCTGGGAGGCGGCGAGCGGTTCCGCCTCTCCGACAAATTTCCTCTCGAGCGTCACGCTCCCTGTGGCTTTTTCAGGGACGGACGGCTCCTCGGCAAGCTTCTCAGAGCCTCCGTCTTCGCTTTTTCCTGACACCAGTTCGTCGAGCCGTTCCGCGTCCGTCGCCCCGGGCTCGGTCTTCCCCCTGGTTTTTCCCTCCGGATCCTCATCCCATGAGGAAAAGGCCGTGCCCCAGGATTCGTTCAGCTCTTTGAGCGAAGGATAGATCGTTTTGAGGTAGGAATGGAATAGCCGGGTGGGCAGCTCGGGTGCGACGTCCTCCTTCCACGACCAGAGCTTGCCCCATCCACCCTTGTAGCCGCCTTCCTCGCCGAGGCTGCGGATTACGATTGCGGGAGACGACGGATTGCCGGGTTCGCCTTTGCAGTCAACGACGTTGCGCCTCTCGTATTTCCCGGTCAGCGGATTGAACGCCTGTGTGGATAGGACGATCTTTTCCATCTCGCTTTCCATCTTGGAATTGTTTTCGCCGAGCTCCATCCATGGGATTTCAAAGTTCGGTATCCCCAGCAGGCCCTGGTAGTCGCCGAAAAAACCGGCCTGTTCTATGCTCGCTATGTCCGGCTGGAAGCATGAGGCCGACATCCCAATGTCACTGGCTATCCTCAGATCCAACGCGCCCCTCAAGCCTGCCGATTCCATGCCGTGCCCCAGCAGATACGTCTGCCGCGGATTCCATCGCTGCCAGCGGTAGAACTGAGTCCTGCCGCAGGCCCATTCCTTGCCGTCCTTTAACAAAGATGCAATTGCGTAGAACGCATAACCCCTGACGTCGTTTTCCGGGATTTCAAATTCAAAATCATAGCTGCCTGAAGCGCCGGCGCTTATGTTGACGGGCTTGCCCGCCCGCATGAGTATCCGCATGCGGAAGTCATGGACGATCACTTTCAAATCCCCGGCGAAGTCCGAAGCCTGCCGGTTGCCTGCCGTGCATTTCACGGCGACTTTTCCGCCGGGCGGATATCCGGCCTTGTCGCATTCTATCCGGACGCTCATCGGATTTCCGATCTTGACGGCACCCATTGCCCGGTGGAGGATTTTCTTTCCTGCGGCGTCGCGGAGGACGGCCTCGATCTGGTGATAGCCCGACTGCCAGGGCGCTTCCGCCTTGATCGGCAGGCTGATTTTCGTTTCCATGCCCTTCTCAGCCTTTATCTCCTTGGAGGCTCTTAGCTCGTCCACGCCTGCGGTTCCAGGGGCGCGGACATTGATTTCGATGAGCAGATTCGGGCTGCAAGCCGAGTTGAGGATCATCGCGTCCAACGTGAAATCCGACCCCGCCGGGACTTCCGCCGCCGGAGTTTGCAGATCGACCATGGCCGGATACGCCGCGGCGCCGGACTTGTACCATGAGAAAAGCTGCTCCCACATCCGCAGGTAGATCTCCTCGCAGTCGATCTTGTCGCTCAGGAAAGGCGGAAGCATGGACATCGTCAGATAGCCTTCCGCGACGAAATCCTCTGGAAAAAGCAGGCATCTGCCCTTGCCGACAGGGACTTCAGCCACCAGGATCGATTCCTTGTCGGAACCATAAGCTTTATTGCTGTAAAGGGCCTTCGCGTTCCGGGGCAGGGGAGGCGTCAAGCCGGCAGGCGATCTTGGATTCAATCCGAAAATGAGATCCAGCGGGATGCCGTAGAAGGCCGGACTTTTATGGGGAGCCGACTCTTTTCCCCCATGGGATTTCGCGCTGTCGTTCTTGAAGACGGCGATCAGCGGAGGATCCTCCAGCTCGGCCTCCTCCAGCTTGTTCGCGCCTGAAGGGGCGCCATAGTTCCACAGCGAGTCGTTCCAGTTGCCGAAGAACACCAGCGTGCCGCCGTTCTCCATGAACGAATAAATGCCGTCGTAAAGCTCCTTTGTCCTTGCCCGGTTCTCTTCCGGATCCTTGGAGTGCCGCCAGGCCGGGAAGCCTTTGAGGACAAGGACATCATATCCGTCGAGCCGCCTGAGGCTGTCGAACCAGCGCTGGTTGAAGAACGGGATGGTCTGGTCGCGGTGCAGCCCGGTCCATGCCTTGAAGTAAGTCCCGCACTGGTCGCGCTGTCCGACGTTGAGGAAGTCCGTATACATGAACGACTCGTCGCCTTCGATCCACCAGGCGAAGTCAACGGTGGAGTCCGGGATGCGCGCGGAAAGTATTCTCGCGGCCTTGCCCATGGACGACCTTTGGAGGCCGCGCTGGTCCTCCTTCTTGCTCTGCGCATACGCCCCGCCGAGAAAGACCTTCAACGGCGGGTCTGCGAATTCCGCAGAGGTATCCGCCGCCGGCTCAGCCGCAGCCTGCGTCGGCAGTGCAAGGAGCAGGGCTGTTAGTCCTGCGATGCGTAGGATTGAGCTCATCATGCCTCCTCTGAAACTCGCCCATCTTTGTCGCGAACTTTGTCGTTATCTTTGTCGTCT